>CAVREL010000105.1:0-18087 GCA_963720105.1 uncultured Acidobacteriota bacterium
CAGGATAAGTTCGTTGTGGCCACCAAAAGCAGCGTGGATTGGCTCACTGGTCACCGCTCCGGCATCCTGCGCTGGGCCATCAGTGTCGCCGTGGTTCTGGCGGTGATCATCGGAGCGATCGTGTTCTGGAGCATCAAGACCAGCGCGGCCGACCAGGCGCTGGGCTCTGCCATCGACCTCTACTCCACGCCGCTGGCCACCCCGGGAGTTCCGGCGGAAAAGAACGTCTATACCAACGCCGCCGACCGCGCCAAGGAGGCCAATCGCGAGTTTGTCGCCATCGCCAAGGACTTCGGCTGGCTGCCCCAGGGCACCAAGGCGCACTATTTTGCGGGGGTTAGCTACCAGGAATTGGGCCAGACCGCCTCGGCGGAAAGCGAACTGAAGAACGCCGCCGGAGCCTGGGATCGTGACGTTGCCAACCTGGCCAAAATCGCTCTTGCCGGGCTCTATCACCAGACAGGGCGCGACGCCCAGGCCATCGAGATTTACAACCAGGTTGCCGCCAAGCCTTCCACCACCGTTCCGGCCACGGCCGCACAGCTTGATCTGGCCGACCTTTATGCCGCGTCCGGCAAGCAGGACCAGGCCCGCGCCATCTGGGCCAAGGTGAAGGACTCCGACAAGGACGGCATGGCCGGGTCCATCGCCTCCCAGAAGCTCGGCGGCAAATAGTTTGTCAGATGTGGGTGCCCCATCCAAGCTCTGCTTGGGTGGGAAGTTGCCGCACTGGCCCTGAGCACTTTACCCCTCACCTGCGTCTGGTAGGCGTATGAGCGCCAGCCAGACCCTCATTCCATTTTGGATGGAGATCGCCGATCGCGCCGTGCAAGACGAAGCCCGCCAGCACGCGAACGATAAAGCGCTTGCGGCCCTCGTCGATCAATACGCCTCGACGCTCTACCGCGTGGCGTTCTCCGTCCTTCGCAACCCCTCCGACGCTGAAGACGCCGTGCAGGAGGCGTTTCTGCGCGTGCTCCGCCACCGCGACACCCTGGACGAGGTGCGCGATCAGCGCGTCTGGCTCATTCGCATCGTCTGGAACATCGTGCTGGACCGCAAGCGCCGCGCCAAGACCCGTCCCGAAACCGATGACGTGGAGGAACTGGCGCGCGTGCTGCCCGCCAACGGCCTGAGCGCGGAGCAGTGCGCCGCCGCCGCCCAGCACCACGCCCACGTGCTGGCCTGCGTTGACCGGCTTCCCGCCAAGGAGCGCGAGGTGCTGATGCTGTCGGCCTTCGAGGAACTTTCCAGCGTGGAGATTGCCCTGGTCCTGGGCATTACCGAATCCAGTGTTCGTTCGCGGCTCTTCCGGGCCCGCAACCTGATGGCTGGCCTGCTCCAGCATCCAAGGAGTGTGCGATGAATACCCCCAACAACGGCTCTCTCCCCGGTCCCCCGCGGCGCGAGGCTTTCGGCCCGGGCGAAGATACGCTGCGGCTCATCGCCAGCCTTCCCGCCCCTCCCGGGCTGGCCGATCGCGTGCATGACGGACTGCATGCCGCTCCCCAGGCAGAGCGGATTCTGATGGGTCGCGGCCCGCTGCTGGCTCCATACGGCTGGATGCACAGCGCCATGGTGCGCGGCGCGGCGGCAGCGGCCATTGTGTGCGTCGTGGCGGGCGGCGGATGGCGCATCTATTCCCATGTACAGCCCCCTACAGCCAAGATGGTGATCATGCCCGCTCCTGGTTCGCCGGGCGCGAAGGGGTTCTCACACGCCGGCGCCACCCGGGTTCCGGACACGCTCCAGGGCCCCGTGCTTACCCACCCGGTTGCGCCCGCTTTGGAAGTGAACGTGATGGAGAAAGTTCCCGCTCAACGCAAAGCTGTCCCGGGAGGCGCGACGGGCAAAAAGAAGAAGGCTCACCTGCCACTTGCCGCCGCGCCAGTCCAATAGCCCGGCAGCTTACTGAGCGGGTATTCCAGCCGTTGTGGACCGGCCGCGGGGCCACAGCACCGCGAATCGTCGAGGATCAAATCAAATCTTCGTTCAGTGTCTCCAGGCGCAATGCATCGCGTATGATAACCCCCCTGCGCCTTGGACCGACCAATCCCAGTTCCGCCCAACTCGACAACAGCCGGCTGACCGTAAACAGGGTCGCGCCTGTCATCTGAGCCAATTCCCCGCGACTCAGTATGATCCGGGTGCCGTCGGCGGAGCATTTGCCGACCTGCTTCATAAGTCGAAGGAGAACTAGAGCCAACCGCCGCGGGACTTTTTCGGTGGCAATTTCTCGAAACCGTTCTTCTAACTCATTCAGGCGGAAGGCGAGCAAATGAGTCATGTTCGATCGAAATCGGGGGTATCGGTCCAGTAGCTCCTGCAGCCTCCTGGTTTCCCAGATCCACGCCCTGCTCTCCTCCTTGGCTCTCGCCGTACAAGAATGATTGCAGGTATTCAGGTCCATCTGGAGATTGACCGGATCGCCGGGACCGCTGACGCGGAGCAACACTTCGTCCCCATTTGAGCTAAGTTGGGTGTGCTTTACACTGCCCGACTGCAGCACGATAAGATTTCGCGCTGTCTGGCCCTGGGAAAAAAGTAACTCGTCGCGGCCGAAGGTGCGCATCCGGGCACAGGAGAGAATGTTGGTCAATTCGTCTTTGGAGAGTTCCGCGAAGATTGCAGGTGGAGAATCCTGGGTTTCTGAATCCTCGACTAGTCTTATTTTTGTACAGTAGGCGAAGCCGGGCACAGAAGGCCGCTCCCGTCCAGGTATAACTTGCGTTGCCACTACGTTCACCTCGACAGCATTCGATAAATGTAATCAATACTGCGATATCAATTGATTTGCTTTCAATGTATCCAAGTTAGATGTGATTTGCGTCACCCGATAGCGCGAACGGCATAACACTTCCGAAGCATTACCAAGGTGAGTTACCAAGTCGCCCATACGCGCATGACTCCGAGGTTATGTGCGAGTTGGCGGGTCATTTGACCGGAGGTTAGGCGGTCTTCCTCCCACTTCACACCATCCTCCTGTGCTGTCATCCTGACGCTGACCCTGAACGTAGTGAAGGGGAAGCGGAAGGATCCGCGGTTGTCTCTCGTAACTTCAAAAAGGCGGTTATTCGAACGGAATGCTAAATCTGGCGCCCGCCTGGTCGAGGTTTTGAAACGGAATCCCTTTATTTCACGCGACGGATCTGAGCGATGGATCGATTCATGGCATCGAGATCCCCGCCCGATTTCGCATTGCACTTAAAGACGATCAGGAAATCTCTGACTTGGATCACAACGGCTGAGGAGGGCGCACCATCTTCCGTGTAGTCGAGTTCGTCGATCACGATTCCATCGGTATTCGTAAAGTGCTTGCGCGGCTGCATGACCACATGCTGTTCTGGTCGGAAGCGGGCAATCCTGTCGATGAGGTCCGAGCTGGTTTTCAGTCCGCCCGAATGCTGGCTAGGCACATTCATACGTTCCGCGACTACGACGATCCCGTACGGCTCGTCACCCTGGCGCGCGGAAAACAGCAGAAACTCGTTATTTGAAGGCGTTTTTTTCGGAAACTGCAGCGCGCTCACGTCATACGGTTGCAGAAAACTCGGCCAAGAATATGAGAATTTAAAGTACGTGTTTTCGTAGGAAGTCTTTTGAACCTGCCCATCGGTCGGCGATTGAGGTTGAGCCAAGCTGGAAAGCGCGAAAAAAACAAGCAAGCGGAAAGCAACCAGCGCTTCATCGATAAAGGACCTCAGGCAGGATTTAATCGCAGTCTACCATTTGCAGGATAGACAGCCCTTAGGTCCCCAGAAATCGCCAACACGTACATGACCCCAAGGTCATGTACGAGTAGGCGGTAATTGGCTCGCTTCGACCTTCATTGAAGGCCTGTCATGCTGAGCGAAGCGAAGCATCTGCGGTTGTCGTTCGAAACTTTCTGATAGGCGGGTGATACGCCCGCTTAAAATTCACTCGCGCTGTCATCCTGACGCTGACCCTGAACGTAGTGAAGGGGAAGCGGAAGGATCTGCGGTTGTTTTCAGGAATTCATTCGGTCCAGAGCGCGACGATAGTCAGCAGGCTCGTAGTCGTACCATTCGCGACTCAAATCTACCCAGGCCGGGTTCACAGACTCAATAAGCGTAACCTTGCGCACTCGCTTCCAGCCCTTCAATTCTTTCTCCCGTGCGATGGCCTTGGAGACATCGTCGTGCCCTTCGAACCACACCAGACGGTCGCAGTTGTATCGGGCCGTAAAACCGTCGTGCTCTTTCCATTTGTGCTGGAACACGCGTTTGTGCAGGTCACCTGACACTCCGATGTAGAGGGTATGGCTGCGACTAGCCATGATGTAAGTGAAATAAGAGCCTTCGTGCACCAACGCATGCTAACGCACCTGGATTTGAGACGCAGTGACAAAGGCAACCGCAGATTCTTCCGCTTCGCTGCGCTCAGCGTCAGAATGACAGCGCGTTTTTGAGTGGCCGAACGCGCGCATAACCGGATTTGTGGGCGGATTGTCCCCGACTCCCTCGAAACTCATGGTTTCATTCATATGGGGTCGAAGACCCATGCTTAACCCGGACATAACCTCGAGCTCATCTCCCAGTTGGGAGTGATAGCCCCGGAACGGCTGCGAATGTGTGTGCTCTGTGGGCCAAAAGGCAGACCGGTCCGGAAAATGATTCTTCAACCAAAGCCGCGGTGTTGGTTTGTCAAGTGCCCCAACACCCGCCTGGCTCCTTAAGTCATTGAAGAATCAGCCAAAACTCCTCCGCGCCCTTTGCATGTTTGTTCCCCCAAAAGCGCACAATGAAAGTAGCGTGACCTCGATTCCTGGGTCCTCTGTTTCCGGCTTCTCCGCTTCAAATGTTGCCGTAAGTCATTTCCTGAGAGGACTCTGCGGGTAAGTCCTTTCATAAGAGGAAGTGGCAGCAAAATTCCTGCCGTAAGCCACTGAATCCAGGAAACTTCCGTACAGAGTCCGGGGAGGGGGGTATCGGCACTGTGAACACGCTCCGCCCCGCCAGCCGAGGTCCCGCTTAACCGGGATCCTTGGGGGACCCCCAGGCGCGGGGCTTACTTCGTTTCCTTGGTTATTGCTCGGAACAGCATCCCCAGGATGGCCAGCACCACCGCTCCCCAGAACGCCGGCACGATTCCGTAGACCCTGAATCCGGGTACGACGCTGGAGGCCAGCAGGATCATCATCCCGTTGATCACCAGCAGGAAAATGCCGAGCGTGAGGATGGTGAGGGGGAAAGTGACGATCTTGAGCAGCAGCCCCAGGGTGGCGTTCAGCAGGCCAATCACCAGCGCCGCAATCAGCGCCGGTCCCAGGCCGCGCACCACGAACCCGGGAACCAGCTGGGAAACAAGGATCAGGGCGATGGCGCTCAATATCCAGTGAAGCAGCAGTTTGAGCATGGGGATCGTTCTCCTGGCGGCCGGCTTCGCCGCTTGTTATGGAATGATACTCAGGTGGATGGATGGCGAGAAACTTCGGCGGACCAGCGTCTAAAAAGAAACAACTTCCCGTGCCCCATCCTCGCGACTTTTTTCTGTCGCGAGGGTGGGAGACGACGAACGTTGGCTTTCTCCGAGTCCGTTTCATCTCTCGCGGGCCGGCAACGCCGGTGGAAAACTAAAAGCGTAATGCCGGTCCGATGCGCCCTAGTCCCAGCCCCGCGGCTTGTTCCACAGGCGGCGCCTTTGCCGAGAAACGTTCTCCGTGAATATCATGGGCGTGAGGGCCCGGGACGAGCCGGCGGAATGCAGGGGCTTCGGAATCGATCGGTCAAGCCGACCTGTTGCGCGACACACCCGGCAAGCCTCCGGCGCCGAGTTTTTTCTCGTGGAGACGGGTCGCGTGAGTGATCATACTCGCTCGCAATCCGGCGGCAAGCGGCGTTCCCGTTCCGGCGCAGACCATCAACGGCTGTTCTCCGCGCTGGCCCGCTCTTGCTGTGACGCGCTCATCTGTACTGACCCCGCGGGCATCGTCACCTTCTGGAACGAAAGCGCCGAACGCATTTTCGGCTTCTCAGCCGGGGAGATGATGGGAGCGGCCTTTTCCCGCATTGTTCCCCAAGATTGCCATGCACGGGAAACCGACATCCTGAACAGCCTCTCCTCCGGCCAGATCCGGCGCTACGAGTGTACGCGGCTCTCAACCACCGGATCACTGCGGGTTCTCACCTCGATTTCGCCCATCCACGACGACGCCGGCGCCGTGATCGGCGCGCTACGCATTGAGCGTGAAATCCTCAAGCAGGAAGTGGATGAGGCGCACTCCCGTCTCGCGGCGATCGTCGAATCGTCCGACGACGCGATTATCAGCAAGAACCTTGACGGAATTATCACCAGTTGGAACCAGGGCGCCGAACGTCTGCTCGGCTACACCGCGGAAGAAATGATCGGACAACCCATCCTCAAAATCATTCCCCATGATTTGCAATCGGAGGAAGCGGCGATCCTGAGAAAGATTCGCGGCGGTGAGCGAGTGGAACATTTCGAAACCCGGCGGGTCCGGAAAGACGGCGAATTCGTCGATGTCTCGCTGACCATTTCGCCGGTCAAAGACCGCGCGGGAAACGTGGTGGGAGCATCCAAGATCGCGCGCGAAATCTCGCAGCGAAAAAGCATGGAGCGCTTGTTGATCCAGTCGGAAAAATTGGCCGCCACCGGCCGCATGGCTGCCACCATTGCCCACGAAATCAACAACCCGCTCGATTCGGTCATGAACCTCGTCTACCTGGCCAGGACCATGCTGCCGGGCAACAGCAAAGCCCTTGCCTACCTGGTCAGCGCGGAGAGGGAACTGGAGCGGGTGTCGCATATCGCGCGCCAGACGCTGGGATACTATCGCGATCCGGGCCCGCCTTCCGAGATTCAGCTCGACAAACTGCTCGAGGAAGTCCTGTCGGTTTATCGCGTCCGGCTGCTGGCCGGAAACGTGGCTGTCGATTGCGCGTTCACTCATCATCGTCCTGTCCATGCCAGCGAGGATGAGCTGATGCAGATCTTCTCCAACCTGGTCATCAATGCCATCGACGCTATGCCCGGGGGCGGAGTGCTGACCATCAAAACAAGGGAGATCCGCGGTCAAGGCGTGGAAATCCACGTCCGCGATTATGGAATCGGTATCAGCGCGGAAAATCTCGACCGGGTATTCGAGCCCTTCTTCTCCACCAAGGGCCAGCGCGGAACAGGGATTGGCCTGTGGGTTGCCCGGCAGTTACTGGAAAAACGCGGCGGCTCCATCAGTCTGCGGAGCGAAACAAAAATCCCGGAAAATGGGACAACCGTGTCCGTCTTTATTCCATTCCAAACCTAAAGTCGGGGGAGAGGAGCGCGCTTTTCAAAATGCAGCCACTCGGTCAATCGGAATATAGATGGAGGACATTGAATGTTCGATCCCTGGCAGCAGATTGGGGCGGCGGAACCTCCCGGTCCGCATCCGGCCCAATCGCGCACAAAAAAATTCGAAATCGGTAAGTCTAAACGAAAGAAGCCTACGGTACTTGTAGTCGACGACGAACGCGTGATCGCAGATACAACCAAGGAAATCCTCAAGCGGTCCGGATTCGATGCCCACTGTGCGTACGACGGCCAGTCGGCCCTGGAACTGGCAATCCGGCTCAGTCCCGATTTCGTTCTCAGCGACGTAGTGATGCCCAACATGAACGGCGTACAGCTCGCCATCGCCCTAAGAAAGGCGCTGCCGGGGACCGAGATACTTCTGTTATCGGGCCAGGCCGGCGTGACTGAGATTCTCGACCGTGGACGTCAGGAAGGCTACTGGTTTGAACTGATCGCCAAACCGGTGCATCCGGAGAGACTTCTGCAACGCCTCCGCAAGACGTGATCGGAATCCGGAACGTGCGCCAAACCCGCCGGCCTACTTTTTTCCCAGGCTCTTCAGGCGTTCAATCAGCTTCAGCGGGTGTATGGGCTTGGCGACGAGCTCAAACGCATGGCCCTCGCTGCGCGCCTTCTCCAGGAGGTCGATGGTTCCTGCCTGGCCGGAAATGAGAAGGATTTGTGTCCGGGGAAGCAGGTTGCTGATGGCAACAGCGAGTTCCACGCCGTTCATGTCCGGCATGACCACGTCCGTCAACAGGATGTCGGGATGGAATTTTGCCGCCAGCTCCAGGGCCGTTTGCCCGTCGTAGGCCACGAACGCGCAGAACCCTGCCATATTCAGGATTTCGACGGTGGTGTTTGCCACCGTCTCTTCGTCGTCCACCACCAATAGGGTCGGGCACTCTTGACCGGCCGCCTCCAGGGTTTCCTTTCGATGTTGGGCCGCAGCCAGGTATGCAAGGAACCTGTTCGAGGGCTGAACGTCCTCAGGCCAAATCTCCAGCATCACCACCTCATCTCCAAAAGAACAACAATCATCCCACCCGATCCCGCCGCGGTTCCCGCGGGGCGGCCGAACTTCCTTGCTCGCTTTCGGCGAAATGTCTTGCGGACCCCAGGAGGAAGCTCCTCTTCGCCTAAGTGCTTCCCGTTAGCTTATGAGCAAAATAGACGAGGCATACGACAGATTCAAGTCTATTGTTCAGGAACCAGCCGACGCCGAGGAAAGGAGCGCAGGCCCGCAGAACCGGAACCCATCAGTTTGCCATACCGGCGCGGCTGGCGGTGACTTTTTGAGTCTCTGCGTCATCCCCCTGGCCGTACCGCATCGTGAGCCCCCCATCCGCACAGGAAGCGGTTTTCGAGGCAAGGCAATATCCAAACTGAGTTCTGCATCGAACTCTTTGAGTCGAAGCGCGTTCATGCCCTCCAACCACTTCTCGCGTCGCGAACTGCTAAAGGCCGGAGCGGCGGCCGGCGCCGCGGAAGTCTTCGCCAGTGTCATGCCCGGCTGTGGCGGCCACGGCATCCTCTCCCCCGGTTCCGGATCGTCGTCCTGCGCCAAAATCACCGACATCGATCATGTCGTAATCCTTATCCAGGAAAACCGCTCCTTCGATCATTACTTCGGGAGCTACCGCGGCGTACATGGATTCAACGATCAGAGCGCGGCCTTTCAGCAGCCTGATCCCGGCAACACAGCGAATGCGCCTTCGGGGGTGCTGCTGCCGTTCCACCTCGACACGACCCAGCTCAACGCTGCCTGCACTCACGACATCACCCACGACTGGGTGCCGCAGCACCAGAGCTGGAACAACGGCGCCATGGATGGTTTTGTCACCTCCCGCCTGGCCATCAACGCCGGTGACGCTGTGCTCACCATGGGGTATTACACGCGCGCCGATCTGCCCTTTTACTACGCAGTGGCCGACGCCTTTACGCTCTGCGACAACTATTTCTGTTCGGTGATCGGTCCCACAGATCCCAACCGGCTCTACTCCTTGGCCGCGTCCATCGACCCGGACGGCAAGAACGGCGGGCCGCTGCTGCAGACACTGGTTGCGCAGCGAACGTCATTTTTCGGAAAGCTCACCTACACCACCATGCCGGAGCAACTCCAGGCGAGCAATATCTCCTGGAAGATCTACACGTCGCCCGACGAAACGCTCTCGAGCGGACTGGCGATCGACAATGTCCTTGCCTATTTCAAGAACTATCAGGATCCCTCGTCGACCCTGTACCACAATGCATTCGGGCCGGTGTTTCCAACCGACTTTGTCGCCGATGCCGTTGCCGGGAACCTGCCGCAGGTGTCGTGGCTTGTGCCGTCGGTTGTGACCTCCGATCATCCGCCCGCGCCCGCGCTTTTTGGAGAGCTGACGCTCGCGGTCATCCTGGCGGCGCTGATGGCCAATCCTGCGGCATGGGCGAAAACTGTTCTGTTCGTCACCTATGATGAAAACGGCGGTTTCTTCGATCACGTTGCTCCGGTGACCGCGCCGCCCGGCACGCCCGGCGAATACGTGACGGTGCCCGCGGTTCCCGATCCCACGGTGGCCGGCAATCCGCCGATCTCCGGGCCGATTGGCCTCGGGTTCCGTGTGCCCATGCTGGTGATTTCGCCCTGCAGCCGCGGAGGATTCGTTTCGTCGGATCTCTTTGATCACACCTCGGTGCTGCGCTTTCTGGAAACGCGATTCGGCGCCGAGGTGCCCAACTTGTCGGCCTGGCGCCGGGCGACGGTCGGCGACTTGACCAGCGCTTTCAACTTCAGCAAACCTGACATTTCGATTCCCTCGCTGCCCACGCCGACGGCTCCGGCTTCAAGCGTCATCCAGCAGTGCCAGAACAACCTTGCCGGGTTCACGCCCTACACGCTTCCGACGCCGCAGACCATGCCCACGCAGGAATCCGGAACCGCGCCGAAACCCAGCGGCTCCTGCTGATAATTCCACCAAATGCCCGTGCCCCGTCTTCGCGCCTTACCGGGGTCCCCAGCGACAGATCTTCGTCGCTGGGGTGGTCGGGCGCGAAGGCGGGAAGCCACGAACCCAAACAGTTCAGGTTTGCGACCTGGGAGCCGCCTCAAAACAGCCGCAGCGCCGCCGGCTCACTGATCCGCACCGGCGCCGGCTGATGCACCACCGGCCTCCTCCGCTGCGCACGCGGATTGTGCAGTGAGGAAGCGGCGCTCTCATCGCCCGCAATCAATCCATCGCGATATGTGACCGTGCGCCCCGGAACGGCCGCCACGCGCTCTCCCGGAATCACGATGCCGGCCAGGTTCATCGGATCGGCGGCGGCTACCGTGACCGTTTCGCCGGCCTCGCGATGCCGCGACGCCCGCAGGCTCTCTACGGCTTCCGGCAGCGCGAACTGCTCGCCGCCAAACCCCGTTACGAAGCGCCCGCCGCGTACTTCGCCGCGATCCTCAAGCCGCCGCAGCATGCGCAGCATCGCGCCCCACCGGGGAATGTTCGACTCGCGCGCGACCAGGTCGCGAAACACCACGCCATAGCGCGCCAGCAGCATGCGCGCCGCCGATTCGATAGCCGCATCGTTGCGCCGCGCTTTCTCGAGCGCATCCACAGGGGCGGGAATATCCGCGCTGAAGAGCGACCATCGTCCCGTGGCGCTGCGCATTTTCTTGTGGGTGGCGATCATCGCGGGCTTGCGATCGGGATCGATCATGGCGCGCAACGGATCAAATCCGTCGGCCGCCGCCAGGCCCGCCGCAGCCAGCTCCCACAACGCGTTCTGCGCCTGTTGCCGCGTGAGGACCAGCAACCGCTGCACATCCTCAAGGAAGCATGCGCCTCTCGCCTTGAGCAATTCCCAGGTGCGCAACCCATCGGGAGTCAACGCCTGGCTGAGGGTGGATTCGTCCACGCTCTGTTCTTCGAGCGCCGGGGCGAGCCACTGGGACGAATCGCGCACATAAAACGTGATGGGCGCAGCGTTCGACGGAATCACGCGCCGCGGACCGTTTCCATCGCCGGCCGCAAAGGCCGGGTGCGGCGAAACGCGTCCCCAGCCCGCCGCACCCGAAAGACACAGGCGGTCCAGCCAGGCCGGATCATAATTCGCTACGCGCGCGGGTAGAAGCGAGCGTTCCCATTCGGTGGCCGGCGCTTCGAAGCCCTCCAGTTTCGTGAGCACCTCCAGCAGGCCTTCTTCTCCTGCCAACTGCGTTTGCGGCGCCACGTGCTGCCAGCGCAGCAGCCAGCGCATGAATGCCGCGGGCGCAACCGGTTCCACTTCCTTGCGCCGCATCCCGATCGTCAACTTGTGAATCCGCTGCAGGATGCGCCGCTCGCACCACTCGATTTCGTGATCCTCGCTGGTGGCGGGTTTCTCGAAGCTCCCGCGCATCAGCAGCCCCTGCACTTCCATGGCGATAAACGCCTGGAAGACCAGGGCCGGCTCCACGCCGAGCATCTGCCCGAATCGTTTGGCCGTGACCGGACCCAGGATCTGCACCCACCCCTGCACACATTTCTTCAGGGCGTTCTCTTTGTTTGCGTCTGCTGCCGGTTGCCACAATGCGCGCGCAGAATCGACCCGCTCGGTTGCGATCCAGTGCGATCTTTCGTCGTGAACGATGCTCTGTGCGCGCCCGGCGCGCTCCAGGCGCTGATACAGCTCAATCCAGTGAGCGCCAGGAGGCCGTTCTTTCTCGTTCCCTTGTTCCCTTGTTCCCTTGTTCCCTGCCGTTGGCAGGACGACCAAGCCCATCAGCAAATCATGCAGTTCATGCTCATCGCGAATATCAGGCCAGCACTGCGCGCGCACCGTATCGATCGCCTGCTGGTCCAGCTTGCCCGCCCGCTCCAGTACGCTGGCCGGAATCTCGCTGCGCAGCGAAACCGCGCGCGTCCGCCGCTCTTCCAGTCCGGCCTCATCCAGAAACGCGTACGGATTGGCGTTCATCAGCTCATGCGCGAACTGCGACGGCACCGGCGTATCGACCGCGAGACAACGAAGGCTTCGGTCGTTGATGCCCCGCAAAACGTCGAGCAAACCCTCCAGGTCCATCGCCTCCTGCAGCACGTCCTGCATCACCTCGCGCACCAGGGGATGATCGGGAATCTGGATGTCGCCTTCGATGTTCTCGAAGCATGCCGCGGCCTGCGGAAACACGCTGGCCATCAGGTCGTCGGAGCGCGTGCGCTGGATCTGCGGCGGAATCCGCTTGCCTTTCCAGAATCGCAGCAGTTGCAAACTGCGGTTCGCCGCCCAGCGCCATCGCGCCTTGAAGATCGGCGAGGCCAGCGAGGCCTGTTCCAGCAGGTTCCTGGTCGTGACTTCGGTCAAAAACTGGAACACGTCCGAGAGCGGAAAACTGTGCTGCTCGGCCAGCGAAATGTTGATCCCATTGTCGGTGGCCGCCGCCTGCAACTCGAAATTGAATCCGCGGCAGAAGCGCTTGCGAAGCGCCAGTCCCCAGGCCTTGTTGATGCGCCCACCGAAGGGAGCATGCAACACCAGCTGCATTCCGCCGCCTTCGTCGAAGAACCGCTCCGCGATGATGGTCCGCTTCGACGGCACCGATCCCAGCACCGCGCGCCCGGTCACGATATAGGAAATGAGTTGCTGCGCGCCCGATGCGCACACCCCGCACTCCTCCATCAGCCACGCGCTCGCCGCCGCCACCTCCGGCTGGGCGGGCGAAATATAACCGGGCGCCACGCTCGCTGTGCGCGCCGAGATCTCTTCGCGAAGTTCGCTCACGCCATCGCAAAGAACGCTCGTCCTCTGCGGCGCTTCGCCAAACCAGAACGGCACGCTGGGCGGCGCGCCATGCGCATCCTCTACCAGCACCTGGCCGGCAGCCTCGATGCGTTGAATGCGCCAGCTTGTGTTCCCCAGCAGGATCACATCGCCGGGACTCGAATCCACGGCGAAATGCTCATCCAGCGTGGCGATCTGCACGCCTTCGGGCTGCAGGATCACGTTGAACTGTCCCACGTCGGGAATCGCGCCGCCATTGGAGATCGCGATCATGCGCGCCCCGCGCCGCGCGTGGAGCCGCCCGTGCACCCCGTCGTGCATCAGGTACGCGCCGTACCGCCCCCGGCTCGACTCGATCCCATTGCACAAAATCTCGGCCAACTCCTGAAACTGCGCGCGCGTCAGGCCGCGATACGAATACGCGCGCCGGAACACTTCGTAAAGCCCATCCACCTCCCACGATTCGGCGCCGCAGGCAGCCACCATCTGCTGCATCAGCACATCGATGGGCTGGGGCGGAATCTCCAGCTTGTCGAGCACGCCGGCGCGCATCTTGCGCACCAGCGCGGCCTGTTCCAGCAGATCGTCGCGCGTGGTGGCAAACAGCCTTCCCTTGGGAATGGCGCCCCTCCAGTGGCCCGCGCGCCCCACGCGCTGCATGGCCACCGCAACCGCGCGCGTGGTCGAGATTTGGCAGACCAGGTCGACATCGCCAATGTCAATGCCGAGTTCGAGCGATGCCGTGGCAACCAGAATCTTGATTTCGCCGCGCTTCAGGCGCTGCTCGGCATCGAGCCGCAGGGTGCGCGACAGCGATCCATGGTGCGCCGCGACATTTTCTGCGCCCAGGCGCTGGCCCAGCGCGAATGCAACCCGTTCCACCAGCTTGCGCGTATTTACGAACACCAGTGTCGAGCGGTGATGTTCCGTGTACGCGGCCAGCTTGTCGAAGATCTCTTCCCACATGGGATAGGTCGTCACCGAGCTGAGCTCATCGCCAGGCACTTCGATGGCCAGATCGATGGCACGGCGCTGCCCGACCTGCACAATCGTCGCCGGCTCGCGGCGCGGATCCACTCCCGTGAGATAGCTCGCCACGAGCTCGATTGGATTTTGCGTGGCCGAAAGCCCGATCCGCTGGGGAGGAGGCATGAGGCCGGTAAGCAGGGCGCCGGGCGCAAGCCGATTCTCGCCGCACACCAGCGCTTCAAGCCGTTCCAGCGACAGCGCGAGGTGCGCTCCACGCTTGTCGTCGGCCACGGCGTGAATCTCGTCCACGATCACCGTGTGGACATGGCGCAAATGCTCGCGGCTCTTTCCGGCGGTCAGCAGGATGTAGAGCGACTCGGGCGTCGTCACCAGGATGTGCGGCGGATTGCGCAGCATGGCGGCGCGCTCGCCGGGCAGCGTGTCGCCGGTGCGGACGCCGGTCCGAATCCCCATCGACAAGTAGCCGCGTTCCAGCGCCAACTGCTGGATCTCCGCCAGCGGCCCTTCGAGGTTTTTCTGGATATCGTTCGACAGCGCTTTGAGCGGCGAGACGTAGACCACCTGCGTTGTCGCCGGCAGCGAGCCTTCAATGGATTGCCGCAAGAGCCGGTCAATGCAGACCAGAAACGCCGCCAGCGTCTTGCCCGAGCCGGTGGGGGCGGAGATCAGCGTCGGCTTGCCGGCAAGGATGCTGGGCCACCCGAACACCTGCGGCTCAGTGGGAGTTCCGAATTTTCTTACAAACCATTCAGCCGTGACGGGGTGAGCCCACGAGAGTTCGGCTGGGGAAGAAACCACGGCGGGGAAGGCCATGGGTGATTTTAGCCTATTCGCCTTTTATTTGCCCAAATAGTTTTTCCACTGCGCCGGCTCGCAATAGATAATTGCGGGTTAGCTTCGGCTATGCCTTGGAGATCATCTATGAAGCGGTTCGTCATCATTCTCTTCAGCGCCATGTTTCTCATCGAAATCGCATCCGCCGGCTCCGCCCCCATCCAGGTCTTGCTCATCGATGGCCAGAGCGGCGGACCCTACCACAACTGGAAGCTCACCACCCCTATCCTCAAAAAGGAACTGGAGGAGACCGGCATCTTCACGGTCACGGTCCTCACCGCGCCGCCTTCCGATGGCGACTTCAGCGGCTTCCATCCCGACTTCGGCAAATACCAGGTCATCGTTTCCAATCTTGATTCGCCCTCGTGGCCCGAAAGCCTGCGCGCGCAGTTCGAGCAATACATCCGCAATGGAGGCGGCCTGGTGGTGGTGCACGCCGCCGACAACGCGTTCCCAGATTGGCCGGCCTACAACGAGATGATCGGGATCGGCGGCTGGCGCAACCGCACGGAGAAGGCCGGGCCCATGTGGTACTTCAAAGACGGCAAGCTTATCTCCGATCCGTCGCCGGGCCATGCCGGATCGCACGGAATGCGCCGTCCCTTCCAAGTCACGGCGCGCGAGCCGGAACACCCGATCCTGAAAGGCCTGCCGCCGGTGTGGATGCACGCGCCCGACGAGCTCTACGCCACGCTGCGCGGCCCCGGCATGAATATGACCGTGCTCGCGACGGCGCACTCCGATCCACAGAACGCAGGCACGGGCCACGACGAGCCCATTCTGATAGCGCTCAGCTACGGGAAGGGAAGAGTTTTTCATACTGTGCTCGGGCACGATGCCACGGGGCTCGGTTGCGTCGGCTTCATCGCCACGTTTCAGCGCGGTACTGAATGGGCCGCCACCGGCGACGTGACGCAAAAGCCGCCGGCCTCCTTCCCCACCGCGGAAACGGTCAGCTATCGCGCCGACATTGTCTCCATGGATCCGACCATCGCGCGCGGCAACGCGACCACCCTGACCGAGATGGTCGAACGGCCCACCATCACCGGCATTTCGCACGTGACCATGTTCGCCGACGACTTTGCAAAGTCGCAGCACTTCTATGCCGACCTGCTCGGCTGGGACCAGGCGCCTGCCGGCCAGGCCCGGCCCGGCGTCCGCTTCTACGCCAACCACGCCCAGTATGTGGAACTGGTGAACCCGCCAATCACCGGCCAGCTCGACCGCCTCGAAAGTGTCGCTTTTTCCACCACGGACGTTGAGGCAATGCGCCGCTATCTGCGCGCAAACGGCATCGCGGTTCCACCGTCGATCGAGATCGATGCGGAGGGCAACCGCAGCTTCGCGATACACGATCCCGAGGGCAACAAAGTGGTCTTTCAGCAGGACGGCGCGCATCCGCCCGCCGAGCCCGCTTCCGCGAGCCTCCGCCTCAGCTCGCACATCCTGCACGCCGGATACATGGTGCGTAACCGCGCGGAGCTGGACCACTTCTACAAAGACCTGCTTGGCTTCCATCTCTATTGGCAGGGCGGCGATCCAGTGGATCGCGTGGACTGGGTGATGATGCAGGTTCCCGACGGCGCCGACTGGATCGAGTACATGCTCTATCTGCCCGCGCACCCGTCGCTGGCGCAACTGGGCGGCGCCAACCATTTCGCGCCGGGCATCACCAGCGCGGCCGAGCTCCGGCAAAAACTCGAACAGCGCGGCTGGAAACCGGCCCCGGGACACGATCCGCAACTGCTCGGCGCCGACGGCAAAATCCAGTTCGATATCACCGATCCCGACGGCACGCGCGTCGAGTTCACGGAATACAAGCTGGTGAAGGACCCATGCTGCGCGCCATTCACCGGCGTGCAGCCCACCCCGCCGGCCGGCTGGTAGCCTCGCTGATTGCGTGTGCTTCTTCCGCCCCCTGCGGGGGCTGATCTGAACTCTCGCCGGCATTCCCAAGGCTTGCGCCTTGGGCTACCATCTCGCGCCCGCTTCGCGGGCTTTGCGCCGGTCAAAGTGTTGGGCTGTCTTCGTCACATCCCGGCATACAGCTGGAACGGAGCCCAGTAAAAGGGCTCACGAAACTTACCTTGCGAATGCAACAGCGTCAGCTTGGCCTGGCGCAGCGCGGCGCTGGGGCTCATGCCGTCGGCCAGGCCGGCATAGAGCTTGTCCATCAGCAGCGGTGTCGAATCGTCGCTCGCCTCCCATAACGCGCCAATCACGTTATGCGCCCCCGCGCGCAGAAACGCCCACGAGAGCCCCACCAGTCCTTCTCCCGCGTAAGACCGCGTCCCGCTGCCATAGCAGGCCGAGATGGTCACCAGCCGCGCGTCGATAGGATGCTGAATAATCTCTCTCGCGTGCAGCTTGAACGAGCCCTCGGCGGCTCCCGCGGGCGAGAGAATAATCGACGAATCCAGCGGATCAGTCCGGCTGGCGACTCCATGCGCGACGAAGTGGATATAGGCATAGCCCCGCAGCGGGCTATGGAGATAGGCGCCCGCATTGGCCGCCTGGCCCGCAAACACCGTCTCCTCGGCGGGCGCGAAATGCTTCTCGATCTTCTCCATCTCCGCGGCGGCCATGGGCAGTTCCGGGTAATCCGCACTGGGCGATTTGGCATCGCCCATCAGCAACAGATTGCGATGGTCACTGCGCGCGGGCCGGGCGGCGGCCAGCATGTAGAGCGACGGAGCGGAAACCACATCGGCATCTTCGATCCAGTAATGCGGCTTGCCGCTTGAGGCGGCCGGGGGAACCACGAGCGTCTCGAAATTCAGCAAGCTCAGCCGGCCGTCGCAGAGCACGATCACATTTCCGTCGGGCGCCATGAGACCGGCCGCCGGTTCCACCAGCATGCGATAGAGCGTCATGCCGTCGGAAGTCGCCGCATCGTCCGCAACGCCCGGTTCCAGCAGCGCCTTGCGATATCGCTCGACCACCGGCGCTATCTCGCGCTGCGCCGGAAGGCGAAACAGCGTGGTCCGGCTCGGGGTCATCGCCCAAAGATACGATTCCTTTTCTCCCAGCCAGTAGAAGAGGACGGTGGCGCCGCTCTTGCGCGCGATCTCGCCCGTGCGCAGCGCCGCCGGCCTGAGCGACGCCTGATTGGCCCCTGATCCCAGACCCTGGGCCAGCGTCCGCGCCCGGCTTTGATCCGCTGCCGCCAGCGCCTCGTCTGTCTTCCCCTGGTTCACCAGGAAATGGATGTAGTCCGAT
>CAVREL010000106.1:0-14793 GCA_963720105.1 uncultured Acidobacteriota bacterium
CGGCCATCCTGATGGCTGAGTTCGTCTATCTGCTGGCCGCGAGTTCCGGAGGGGGTTCCGGACGGGCAATGATCGGCCCACGCGCAGTGGGAGCGTCGCTGTTCGGACCGTACCTGATCGGTGTTGAGTTGGCATCGATGCTGCTGCTGGGTGGGCTCGTGGGAGCGTATCACCTGGGATGGCGACCACCCTCCAGCCGGGAGGTCAGGTGATGGAACTGGTGCCCATGCGTGATGGTTTCATACTCGCCGCAGCCCTCTTTGCATTGGGCCTGATCGGGGTTCTGGTGCGGAGGAATGTGATTTTCATTTTGATGTCGATAGAGGTCATGCTAAATGCCGCCGGGCTGGCCTTTGTTGTGGCAGGCGCGCGCTGGGGCCAGCCGGATGGCCAGGTTGTGTTCCTGTTCATTCTGGCGATGGCCGCGGCGGAGGTGTCGGTGGGCCTGGCGTTGGTGCTGGAACTCCATCGCCAGTACAAGTCGTTGGATACGGACGCTATCAGCAGGATGAAGGGTTGAGAATGCTCGAATTGCTCTGGTTGGTCCCGGCAATCCCCTTCGCGGGCGCTTTGGTGCTCGCAGTACTCGGGGCTCGGATGTCTCACAAGACGCGTCACCATGGTCGGTGTAGGGAGCGTCGCCGCGTCTGCCTTCATTTCCATCCTCATCGCCGCCGAGTTTCTGAGCTCTCTACCGGCGAGCGGAATGTACACGCAAACCCTCTGGACGTGGATCGACGTCGGCTCCTTCCGCCCGCAGATCGCCTTCTATCTGGACGCGCTGTCACTGGTGATGATGCTGGTAGTCACGTTCGTGAGCTTCCTGATCCACCTGTATTCCGCCGAATTCATGCGAACCGACGAGGGTTACAGCCGCTTCTTCGCCTACATGAACCTGTTCGTGGCCTGCATGGTGACGCTGCTGCTGGCAGACAACCTCCTGCTCCTGTACCTCGGTTGGGAGGGCGTCGGGCTGTGCAGTTATCTGCTGATCGGTTTCTGGTACCAGGATCCGGTGAACGGGCTCGCGGGGCGAAAAGCCTTCATCGTGACACGCGTGGGCGATACCGCCATGGCAATCGGGCTGTTTCTGTTGTTCCATAGCCTGGGGACGCTCCGCATCCA
Organism: uncultured Acidobacteriota bacterium; assembly: GCA_963720105.1. Taxonomy (GTDB): domain Bacteria; phylum Acidobacteriota; class Terriglobia; order Terriglobales; family Acidobacteriaceae; genus Telmatobacter. Next base: position 1,126 of record CAVREL010000106.1, read on the forward strand.
GGATCTGCTGCACGCGGCGCAAGTCCAGTGGTCCACTGGATCGGCATACGCGATCGCGGCGGCGGCGCTGCTGCTGGGCGGGGCGGTGGGAAAATCGGCGCAACTCCCGTTGCAAACCTGGCTGCCGGACGCGATGGCCGGTCCCACACCGACCAGCGCGCTGATTCACGCGGCCACCATGGTGACGGCGGGCGTTTATCTCATCGCGCGCACGCATGTCCTTTTCGAACTGGCGCCGCCTGTCCAGTTCGCGGTCGCCGTGATCGGCGCCGCCACTCTTCTGATGGCCGGTTTCAGCGCGCTGACGCAGAACGACATCAAGCGCGTCCTCGCGTATTCCACGGTAAGCCAGATCGGTTATATGTTTCTGGCGCTGGGCGTTGGCGCATGGGGCGCCGCCATCTTCCACTTCATGACGCACGCGTTCTTCAAGGCCCTGCTGTTCCTGGCAGCCGGCATCATCATCGAATCGCTGCACCACGAGCACAACATCTTTCGTATGGGCGGACTTCGCAAGGAGCTTCCAGTCGCCTTCTGGACTTTCCTCATCGCCGGATGCTCTCTGGCCGGCCTCCCGCTGATCACCGCCGGCTACTACAGCAAGGACCTCATCCTGTGGAGCGCCGGCAGTTCCGCCGCCGGCAGCACTGGCCTTTGGGCGGCGGGTGTCGCCGGCGTCGTATTGACGTCACTGTACACGTTCCGGCTCATCTTCCTGGTCTTCTTCGGGCCGGTGCGCACTCCCGTCACCAGGCGGCCGGGCCTCGCCATGACGATTCCGGTCTGCGTGCTGGCGGTCCTGTCGATCGTCGGCGGCTTCGATAAAGCGCCGTTCGCAGGGTTCATGGCGACGGCGCTCCCCGGCTTTCAGGAAGGAATCGGTGGCATCACGGAAACCTTATCAAGCGTGGCCGCGGCCCTCGCTTTTGTATGCGGTCTCCTGGGCGCGTGGTTTGTCTATCAGCGCAATCCCGCGATGGCCACGGCGATGGTTGAAAACCCGGTGGGGCGGGTGTTACACCGCTTTTGGTTCTCCGATTGGGGAATGGACTGGCTCTACGATCGGCTCTTCGTGCGGCCGGTGGTTTGGATCGCGCGCGTGAACAAAGCGGACGTGGTCGATTCCATTTACGATGGCCTGGCGAGCCTGACCACCGTCTGCTATCGCGTTCTCAGCCTGACGGAAACGGGCAAACTGCGTTGGTATGCCGCATGGATTGCCGGCGGCACCGTGTCATTTGTCGCGATCGTGATGTTCTTATGATTTTGCTCTGGCTCATCCTGATTCCGCTGATCGCCGGCGTCCTGGCGTGGGCCGCGGCACGCTGGAGCGCTTCAGCCACCCGCTGGATCGCACTGATCGCCGTGCTGATCGATTTCGTCCTCGCGTTGTCGCTGTGGATAGGCAATTTCCACGCGGGCCTCCATACCTGGTTCGAGCAGGCGGATTGGGCCTGGATCCCGCAGTTCGGCATTCGCTTTCACCTCGCCCTCGACGGCCTGAGCCTCCTGCTCCTGATGCTCACGTTCTTCCTTGGCATCCTCTCCGTGCTGGCTTCCTGGAACGAAATCACGGAGGCTGTCGGCTTCTTCCATCTGAATCTGCTCTGGATACTGGCCGGCATCGCCGGCGTGTTTCTGGCCGTCAATCTGTTCCTGTTCTATTTCGCTTGGGAACTGATGCTGGTCCCGATGTACTTCCTGATCTCCATCTGGGGACACGAGAACCGCGTCTACGCCGCCGTGAAGTTTTTCCTCTTCACGCAACTCAGCGGGCTGTTGATGCTGATTGCCATCCTGGCCCTGTTTTTCCTGCATTACCACGCCACCGGCGTTTACACGTTCGAGTACGAGGACTTGCTGGGCACGGCAATGTCTCCGACCGCCGAAATGTGGATCATGCTCGGCTTCTTCGTCGCCTTCGCGGTCAAACTACCGGTGGTGGTGCTGCACACCTGGCTGCCCGATGCGCACACCGAAGCGCCCACGGCGGGCAGCGTGATCCTGGCCGGGCTGCTGCTGAAGACCGGTGCTTACGGGATGCTGCGCTTCGTCGTGCCGCTCTTCCCCGCATGCCGCCCGCACGTTTGCTCCCGTTGCGATGGCGCTGGGAGTGGCCGGAATCCTCTATGGCGCCATCCTGGCCTTCGGCCAGACCGACCTGAAGCGCCTGGTCGCTTACACCAGCGTGAGCCACCTGGGCTTCGTGCTGCTGGGCATCTTCGCCTGGAATGATCTCGCACTTCAGGGAGCCGTGATGACCATGATCTGCCACGGCATCAGCACGGGCGCGCTGTTCATTCTGGTCGGCGCGCTGCAGGAGCGCATTCACACGCGGGAAATGGACCGCATGGGCGGACTGTGGAGTACCGCTCCCCGTCTGAGCGGCGCGGCGCTGTTTTTTGCGCTCGCTTCCCTGGGGCTTCCCGGCCTTGGCGATTTCGTCGGGGAGTTTCTGGTTCTGCTGGGTACCTATAAGGTGAGCATCGTCTTGGCGGCGCTGGCCACGGTGGGGGTCCTGTTCGCCACATTTTACGCATTGCGGCTGGTACAGCGGGCCTTCCAGGGACCCAATACGCACGACTGGCGGATTGCGGACCTGGTGCCGCGTGAGGGTCTGGTAGTAGCGCTGATGGTCGTGACCCTGCTCTGGTTGGGCCTGTACCCGCGGCCGGTGCTCGATACCTTCCAGCCGGCCATGGCGCGGTTGGAGCAACTGGCTTCGGAGAGATGAGCGTGACGGGAAATGAACTGATCGCACTGCTTCCGTTGCTCATCGTCGCCGGTACGTCGATCGTGGTCATGCTTGCGGTCGCGGTACATCGCGACCATCGGCTCTCTGCCTCGCTGACCTTCATCGGCCTGGCAGCGGCCTTCGCGTCCTTGTGGATCGCCGCGCCAGCAGCACCGCTCCAGGTCACGCCGCTGCTGATGCTCGACCGCTATGCCCTGTTTTACATCGGGCTCATCGTGGCCGCCAGCATGGCGTTCGTGCTGCTGTCGTACGGATATTTTGAACGATGCGAAGGTGACCACGACGAACTCTACATCCTGTTGCTCGTGGCCACGCTCGGTTCGACGGTACTGGTGGCCAGCAGCCATTTTGTCTCGCTATTTCTGGGACTCGAACTACTCAGCGTGGCGTTGTACGGGATGATCGCCTACCGTCACACTCGGCCGCTCCCTCTCGAAGCCGGCATCAAGTACCTCGTGCTGGCTGCGGCTTCCGCGGCCTTCCTCCTGTTCGGAATGGCACTTATCTACGGCGCTCTCGGCACCATGCAATTTGGGGAGATCGTAGTCCGGCTGGCGCGTGCGGACTTCGACCGCTGGCTCGTTTTGCCCGGCCTGGCTCTGATCGTCACGGGCTTCGGATTCAAGCTCGCGGTGGTTCCCTTTCACCTCTGGACGCCTGATGTGTACCAAGGTGCGCCAGCACCCGTTACGGCATATATCGCCACCGTTTCAAAAGGCGCCATGTTCGCGCTGCTGCTGCGCTTCTTCTATAGCTCCGGCGCGCACGATCTCGCGCCCGTCTTCATTGTGTTCAGCATCATCGCGATCGCTTCCATGATCGTGGGCAACCTTCTGGCGCTGCTGCAGAACAACGTGAAGCGCATCCTGGCATACTCCTCCATTGCGCACCTGGGATATCTGCTGGTGGCATTTCAGGCCGCCGGCGATCTCGGCCCCACCGCCGTCACCTTCTATCTGGTTTCGTACTTTGTGACCACCATGGGCGCGTTCGGCGTGGTCACGGTCCTATCGGACGGCTCCAGTGAAGCCGAGGACATGGAGGATTACCGGGGCTTGTTCTGGCGCCGCCCGGCGCTGGCGGCGGTCTTCACCGCGATGCTGCTGTCGCTGGCCGGCATTCCGATCACCGCCGGCTTCATCGGCAAATTCTACGTTGTGGCGGCCGGAGCTTCCTCGGCCATGTGGGCGCTGATTGTCATCCTGGTGATCACAAGCGCGATCGGGCTCTTCTACTACCTGCGCATTATTGTTGTGATGTACGGGCAGCCGTCCGAGAGCCCGGCTAGCGTGTCGAGGCTCGCGCCGGCAGGAAGCCTGGTTCTCGCAGCTGCTGGCCGCACTCTTAGTCTGGTTTGGCGTGTTCCCCGGACCGTTGCTGAGTCTCATTCGTAATGCGCTGGCCGGGTTGGCTTGAGAGGGAAAAACGATGTTTCCACTTAAGAAGATTCTGTTACCGATTGATTTCTCCGAGCGCTGCCTTGGTGGAGCCCGCTACGCGATTCCTCTGGTGGAACACTTTCACTCAGAGTTGACACTGCTGCACGTGATCTCCCCGATGGATTACCTCTCTCCAGAGGTACAGACATTCAACGAGGATCGCCGAAAGAAAGCGTCAAAAGAACTGGACGATTTTCTCTGTGCAGCACTGAATCATCTCAACACTCGACGAATACTGCGTGAGGGCGATCCTGCCGAGGTCATCGCGGACCAGGCAGTCCAAGACCGCTCGGACCTGATCATGATGCCCACCCACGGTTACAGTCCTTTCCGGCGCCTCCTGTTGGGCTCAACGACTTCAAAGGTTCTGCACGACACCGCGTGTGCGGTGTGGACCGGAGCACACGTTGCGCAGGGCCCTCCCGCGGAATGGATCAAACTGAGTCACATCGTATGCGCAGTCGACTTGGGGCCGCATAGCGCGAGTGTCCTACGCTGGGCTGCCGGCTTGGCTTCAGAATTCAGTTCCAAGCTGACTCTGCTGCACGTCGTTCCACGGCTGGACTCGCCGGGGGAGGGCCACTATGCGGACGAATGGCGCCGGCGTTTGCTTGCAGACGCCAGCGAGGTAATCGCGAAAGTTCAGCAAAGCGCGGGCATCCACGTCGAAGCTGTAGTGGAATCAGGTGATGTTTCCAAAGCCGTACGCACTGCCGCCGGCCGCCTGAATTCCGACTTAGTGGTTATTGGCCGCGGCGACGCTGATAACGCGCGTTTGCGCACTAACGCATTCGGCATTATCCGCGAATCGCCCTGTCCGGTTGTGAGCGTGTGAGCTCTGGTGCTAGCACACCGCGGCGAGCGCGATTAGGTACCATCACGTGGCGGCCGGAAGTCGAGATCATTGGTGAGGATGACCTCCGGTGTGACCTCATAGGAGCGGAAGATTCAGCGACGTCGCTAGACCGACTGGCCCAAGTATTTTCAACTTCCCAAGTCGGAAGCAGCATTCAGAACGTGCGTCATCGGAAGAGTCATTACGGGTGTAGACCGTCGGGCAAAGAATGTGCTGATCCATCTTGAGGATGGGCATCTCCTCCTGGTGCACCAGAAAATATCCGGCCGTCTGATGGTCGGAAACTGGGAACGCACAAAGCGCCTAATTGGTTCAACTCATAGCCGTGGCAACCTGTCACCTCGGCCGCGTCGACACACCAACCCGCGGGCCGCTTCATTCACCTCGTGTTCGAACTGGATGACGGACGCCAGCTCGCATTATCCGATCTCCGCAAATTCGCTAAGGTACTCTGCGGGCCAAGGGATGCCGTCTTGAACCTGGACGAGATCCGTCGCCTGGGGCCAGAGCCATTGGATCCACGGTTTATATTTTCAGATTTCAAAAGACTGTTCGAGGGCAGAACAGGACGGATCAAGCCGCTCCTCATGAATCCCAACTTCATCGCGGGCATCGGAAATATTTACTCCGATGAGATCCTGTATGCGGCCAGAATTCATCCCCTGGGCCGAGTCGATCAACTGACGGAACCTCGGTTGCGGTCCCTTTACCGCAGCATGAAATCCGTACTGCGGAAGGCCATCAGACTGCGGGGCACGGGAATAGAAGGCTTTCGGGGTTCCCCAGCCGGGTACGACAAGGTTCGGATGGTGTACCACCAAAAACTTTGTCCTAAGGGACACGTGGTGGACCGGATCAGGGCCAGCGGGCGCTCAGCCCACTTTTGCCCCGTGGAGCAAAAGCTATACCGCCCTGCCAGCACGTAGTGTACTTGGTGGCGTCAGACCGGCTGCTCGCGGGAACCGGAGTGGGGATGACCTCGCCGTAGACAATGCCGCACTGGATTACGATCGTTCTACCGCAGGCACATCTCAAGGTGCGCGCTTGCTTGGTCGCCACCTCTTCCCGGGTGAAAACCAACTTTTCTCCACATTCACAGATATAGGCCATGGCGTGATGGACGGGAGTTTGCCTATGAGCCAACGGCCCTGTCCCAGGCGAACGTATTCTTCTCTCTTTTTGGCCTTCCATCTATTCCTACTGTGGTCCCATTGGCGGTACCAGGCAATGGTCTGTTTGTCACGGCAATCAACACTTCCGTCACAGGTGCAGGTTGCGGCCTCAGTTCAAAAGGCCAGATGCCTTTTCAGCCCCAAACCGCAAGCTGGCGACCGAAGGAAGCACAGCCAACTCGAGATTCGGCGCCGACGGCACGAACGTGTCCTTTGCGGCGACCCGTACCATCGGCCCGTCCAGCGAACCGATGCAGTTCTCCGCGATCCGTGCCGCCACTTCCGCGCCGAAGCCGGCACTGAGCGTATCTTCATGGGCGATCATGACGCGGCTGGTTTTGCGCACGCTCTGGTAGATCAGGTCTTCGTCCAGAGGCACTATAGACCGCAAGTCGATGACCTCCAGAGATACGCCATCCTTCTCCATCTGGCGGGCTAATTCGAGTGCCATATAGACCGTGCTGCCCCAGGTGATGACGGTCAGGTCCTTGCCTTCGCGGCGGATCACTCCCTTGCCGAATGGCACGATGTAGTCGGCGTCCGGCTCGAACGTTTTAGCTTGCACGCGCCGATAGAGCCCCTTATGCTCCAGGAAGATCACGGGATCCTTGGATCGTGCGGCAGCTTTGATCAGGCCTTTTGCATCTTCCGCGCAACTCGGATACACCACGTACCACCCGGGAATGTGCGCGAAGAACGATTCCACATTCGCGGAATGCCAGGGGCCACCTTTGATATACCCGCCCACGGCGATTCGCACCACCACAGGGCATTCCCATTCGCCCTGGCTGCGCCAACGGACGGTGGGGATCTCGTCGCGAAGCTGAAGGGCCGCGGGCCAGAGATAGTCGCCGAACTGCATTTCCACAATGGGTTTATAGCCGCCGATCGCCATACCCGCCGGCCACACCCGCAATGCTGGCCTCGGCCAGCGGTGAGTTCGAAACGCGACCTGGGAAGGCGTTGCTCAATCCGCGCGTCACGCCAAATACTCCGCCCTTAGGGTCGGCCACGTCTTCGCCCCACATTACGATCTTGGGGTTGCGCTCCATTTCCTCCCGCAGGCCGTGGTTGATGGCGTCGATCATCGTGACTTCCTGGCCGGAGAGGCAGCGCGGCGGCTGGGCCTCTCCCAGCAACGCGGCGTCATCGGAATAGATATGAGCCATAACGGTGGATTCATCGGGCTGCGGATGGCGATCCGCCTCTTCCGCGGCACGATCTACCTCGGCCTTGAGTTCCGCGCGCAGCGAAGCCACTTCTTCATCTGTGACGACACCATTCCGCAACAGGTACCGTTCGGTCTGGAGGATCGGATCGCGACCGCTGATCGCCTGCAACTCGGCTTCGCCACGATACTTGCGGTGGTCGTCCGACGAGGAGTGGGGATCGAGCCGCACGACTTTCGCTTCGACCAGTGCAGGCCCCGCCCCGTGCCGCATCGCGTCTATTACGGGTGGCAGCGTCTCGTAGAGTTGCTCAAACCAGGTGCCGTCCAGGTGAAATGTGGGCATGCCGAAGCCCTGTGCGATGCGATGTATCTCGGAGCCTGTTTGGCTGGTCTGCGGTACGCTGATCGCGTAGCCGTTGTTCTGGACCGTGAACAGGACCGGCAGTTTTTCGCGCGAAGCCCAGTTCAAGCGCTTCGAAGAACTCGCCTTCACTGGTGGCGCCCTCCCCAGACGATACGTGGACGATCTCGTCACCGCCGTCCATTTTGATGGCTCGGGCCATCCCCACGGCGTTGAGGTACTGAGTGCTGGTTACGGCCGTTTGCGACACCAGCCGCAGCTTGCGGGACGACCACTGCTCCGGCATGTTGCGGCCGTTGGAGTTCGGATCGCCCTCGCGCCCCAGCATGCCGAGGAAGATGTCCTTGATGGGCATGCCCAGACCCACGGCGACGGCTTTCGACCGGTAGTAGGTGAAGAACCAGTCGTGTCCCGGCTTCAGCAACATCGTCATGCCAATCTGGAGTTTCTCGTGGCCACGCGTGGACGCCTGGAAACCGCACTTGCCCTGGCGCACAAAGGCCTTCATCCGCTCTTCAATGTAGAAGACGGTCAGCATCTTGCGATAGAGCTCCAGCGTGACCGGATGCGGAACGATCACGTTATCAGTGGGTTGCAGCCTCTGAGTGGATGTTGCCATGGGTGTTTCAGCCCCTCTGATTCGATGATAGAGCACTCCGACAGCGCGGCCAGTGACTGGAGTCACGCCGAGGACTCGCCGGAGGTGCCGCTCTGATCAATAGCGCACGATCACAACCGGCGACCGGCGTGCTGAAGCAGGTCGTCTGAGCCGCTCACAGGTCAATGGGCTGAACTGGCCAGGACCGTCTCCTGCAACGGCACTGACGACGATGCAATCCGCGAGACTTTGGTGCGGAATTCGTAAGGACCCTGAACCTCGTATTCCCAAGCCAGTTCGCCAGGGCGCAGTTGTTCCATCTGCGCGTGCAGGGGTTGCGGATCGTGATCGTTGACGAAGAGAAACGACTCGCCGACTGTAAGGTTGTCGAAGGCGTAAAACACGGTGTTGTGGCGACGTTCGCGTGGGGTCGGCCGCAGATCCAGCGTCCGACCTCTGGGAGCCAGGGCGTTCCAGGCCGAAGTGTCGCTCTGCTTGATCATGGTGACCAGCAGGCGCGAGTCCTCCTTCGCCAGGCGCCAGGCGGATTAGTGTACCCGGAACCATGTCGCAGCACTTCGTCCCCTCATAGGAGAGAACGCGACCACCGACGGAATAGACCGTCACCAGCCCGTTCGCCGCACGCTCGGGCAGAGCCTGCCCGGCGCGTGGCGAAACGAGCACTACGCGCATGATGGGATCCTCCATCAGGATCCGGCGGGAGATCTCTTCGTCGCTGAAATCGTGAAATGTGTTGATGTCCAGTTGCTTCATGTTTTGAGAATGCCGCCGGCCGGCCGCCGCGGATGGGCTTAAGTCACGGCGCCGCAGAATTCGTGGCTTTTCGCCGGAGAAGGCGTCGGCGCATTTGACGCATAATGGAATTGAAGGCCTCGATACGGAGGCGGGAAGGCCGGGATGCTGGAGGCGGAGCTGTTCGCATTCTTGGAGAGGACGGCAGATGCCGCGTTTGCTGTAACCAGGGAAGGTCAGATCTGCTCGTGGAACCAGGCGGCGGAACGGCTGTTTGGATACTCATCGGCGGACGTGCTGAACCGGGCGTGCTATGAAGTTCTAGACGGTCACGGCGCCCTCGGCACGCAGGTCTGCGTCGGGGACTGCAGCGTTCAGCAATGCGCTGCGCAGAAGCTGGGAATTCCGGATTTTGACCTCGAGGTCAAAACACGTTCCGGCGAGAGGCTGTGGGTGAACGTTTCCACCCTCGTTTTTGAAGAACCCCGGCGCAACCGCCGCCTGGTTGTTCACCTGGCTCGAGACATTTCGCGTCGTCGGAGGAGCGAAGAGTTGCTTGCCAAGATGCTGGAGATCTCCAAAGAAATGGTGGCCGTTTCTGACCACAACATTCGGGCAGCGCCCGTCTCGCCGCTTACCGAACAAGAGCAGCGAATCCTTCGCTTATTCGCGAAAGCCAAAAACTCTTCCGAGATCGCCCGCGAACTAGGTATCACTCTGCCCACGCTGCGGAATCATCTGCACAGCATTAACGAGAAGCTCCGCACTCATAACCGCCTGGAGGCCGTGATGCACGCCATGCAGCGCGGCCTCATCTAGAAGCGCTCTGTACCGCCTTCGACCATAACGGATGTACTTAGGGCCCACGCAAAAATAACCATTCACCAGTAGTCGTGACAGCCACATTACCTACGGCTGTCCATTCCGCTTCATTCCCCTCGCAGTAGTCGACTTCCCCAATATTGATGGGCATCGGAATCGATCGGACCCTTTCGCCAACTCGCCGCTGGTTATGTTATAGTGTCGATTGTACTGCTCGTTCAGTCGCAACTATAACATTATGAGACCTCTCGCCTTCTCGCCTGATTCCTTGCGAAAGCTGCTGCTCCACGACAAAATCGCAACCCTTCCCGATCTGAAACGTGCCCTCGGCACGGACGTCGACCTCACCGTTTTCCGAAAGCTCAAAGAACTCGACTACCTGACCAGCTATTCTCATGGCGGCCGTTTCTACACTCTTCGCGAGATCGCCCGTTTCGGTGCCGATGGTCTGTGGTCCTGCGCGCCGGCCTGGTTCTCCCGCTACGGCACCCTGCTGGCCACCGCCGAGGCGTTCATCCGTAGCTCGGTCGCGGGATATTTTGCGGAAGAACTGTCTGCGATCCTGCATGTAGGAGCGCAAGATGTCTTACGCCACCTCGTCCAGCAGAAGAGGATCGCCCGGGAGTTGATCTCCGGCCTGTTCCTCTATACTTCCATCGATCCAGCGACCGCCAGCGACAACGTCTGACACGTCGTAGCAACCAGTCGGTTCCCACGGTTGTCGATGCCACCCGTCTGGAAGTGTCTCCCGATGAAATGAAAGCCGCCATCATCTTGTTCTACAGTCTGCTGGACGAGCAGCAGCGCCGCTTGTACGCCGGTCTGGAATCCATGAAACTCGGCCACGGCGGCGACAGCGTGCTGGCCGAATTTCTTGGCCTCGATCCGCACACCATCGCCCGCGGCCGCCGCCAGTTGCTGGATCAGGATGTCGAGGTCGGCCGGATCCGACAGTCCGGCGCCGGGCGCAAACCGGTGGAAAAAAAACGCCCGAAGTAATCGAGGCCATCGAAATCCTGCTGGAACACGACACCGCCGGCGATCCCATCACCGGTATTCGCTGGACCCACAAGACGCCTGCCGGAATCGCCGAACTGCTGCGGCAACTCGATATCGAAATCTCAGCCAATACCGTGGCGCGACTGCTTCACGATATGGATTTTTCCCTTCGCGTGAATCGCAAAGCCATTGCCACCGACTCGAGCCCGGACCGCGACCAACAGTTCCGTTACATCTCGTCATTACGTACCCGCTTTGAGCGTCAGGGGCTTCCCATCATCAGCGTCGATACCAAAAAACGAGAACTGGTCGGCAACTTCAAGAACAATGGCGTCAAGTGGGATCGCACGCCCGTGCGCGTCAATGATCACGATTTCCGTTCCGATGCCATCGGCGTCGCGATCCCTTACGGTATCTATGACCTGCTCGCCAACCGAGGCTCGGTCTTCGTAGGCGTCTCGCATGACACGGCAGCCTTCGCCGCCCACTCCATCGCCGGTTGGTGGAAGCGCGACGGCGCTGATCGCTACCGTCGCCGCCGGCAGTTGCTCATCCTTGCCGATACCGGCGGCAGCAACAGCTGCCGCACCGGCGCCTGGAAAACCGAACTTCAAAGCCAACTCTGCAACAGCTTTGGGCTCACCGTAACCGTTGCTCATTACCCTACCGGCGCTTCCAAATGGAATCCCATCGAGCACCGCCTGTTCTCCGAGATCTCCAAAAACTGGGCCGCCGAGCCGCTCGACAGTTACCCCAAAGTCCTCAACTTCATCCGCAACACCTGCACCCGAACCGGCCTCACAGTCTCGGCCTACCTCGACCGACGGCAGTATCCAACCGGCACCTCACCCGATCCAGAGCAGGTCCGCCGTCTTTGCCTCAAACGACATTCGACTCTGCCCGCCTGGAACTATACGATTGCTCCGATGTGAATCTATTGTTGCGTCAGCCCTTAGTATACCGATTGTGTGCGATGGCGCCAGCGCTTCGCAAACAGCCGTATTTGCGCAGCGAGGGAGAATTGTCTTATTCGTCTTGAAATCCCCTGATAGGATGTGGTCGAACCATTCCTAATAAGCGACCGGAACCAGGCCTACCCGTTTGTCTCGGGGCCGGCGGCCTTGCGAATTGAATCCGCTACTCCAGCCATCCATTCGTCTCTATAATCGAGATCCAAGTGATGTTTGTCGAACAGTCCTTGGAGCGGCTCGAATCCGCTCGGAAAGTATCCCGCCAACTGCCTCCGAACGCTCCAGGTAACTACGTCCGCCGCTTGGAGGGCACATAGGGACCTATCGCTGCTAAACACAATCGTTTTGAGGCTGGGTAATGCTAGTGCGCTTTTTGCTTCAATAATGTCCTTCTTATAGCTATTCCCGTCATCCAGCACATACGAGATCGGCTCATGATAGTCGTTCAGCCGCGACTCAACGTCATTCATGATTGCCAGCTGAGCAAAACACGCCCCATACATGCTCAGCTTGGTTGTCCCCGCGAATACCTTACGGTACGTCTCGGTGACGAGAGTAGCGGCCACACTGGCAAGCTTGTGCTCATTGATGATGCACACCAAATCGGCGAATAGACGACGTTTTGCGTCCACAGAAATTTCCTTGAAAACGCCGTGAGGACCGAATTCTTTCATGTGAATGGGTTCGGTAATTCCAGGTTTCGATTGGGCCCGTCTCCATTCCAGGTCAAGCCAGCAAAAGTCCTCGGGACGCAGCAACAGCCCTCCCACGACGGCTATGGGAGAGTCGCTATCGGTACCGCTCTCATCCGCGTAAAAGGTAAGCCTCGGCATTTCTCAAAGTCTCTTAAAATGGGGTCGCGCGTCGACGGTGCTCAGAAAAGCCGGAGTTATTCCTCCGCCTCGCCCAAATCCGCCGCCCGATTTTCGAACTTGGTGAACTCGTGCAGGAACACCAGTTCGACCTTCCCCACCGGGCCGTTGCGCTGCTTGGCCAGAATCAGCTCCGCCTGCCCGCGCAAGCTCTCGTCCTGCGGCCGGTAGACCTCTTCCCGGAAGATGAATGCCACCAGGTCGGCGTCCTGCTCGATCGATCCGCTTTCGCGCAGATCGCTCAGCTGCGGGCGGTGATCGCCCTGCCGCGTTTCGGGCGCGCGGTTGAGCTGCGATAGCACGATCATCGGCACGTTCAGCTCTTTGGCCAGCAGCTTCATGCCGCGCGAGATCGCGCTGATCTCCTGGTTGCGATTCTCGAAGCGGCCGCGGCCGGACATCAATTGCAGATAGTCGACGATCACCAGGCCGAGTCCGTGCTCCGCTTTGCATGCGCCGCAGCTTGGCGTGCATATCCATCAGGTGAATCGCCCGCCGTGTCGTCGATGAACAGCGGCGCCTCCACCAGGCTCGATGCAGCGGCCTGCAGCCGCTTGCGCTCGTCGGCGCTCAGGTAGCCGGCGCGGAACTTCTGGCTGTCCACGCGCGCCGTGGCGCACAGCATACGAGTCAGCAGCGACTCCTTCGACATTTCGAGCGAGAAGACCGCCACGGTCCGCTTCAGCCTTGCTGCGCCACGTGGTGCGCGATGTTCAGCGCCAGCGCCGTCTTGCCCATCGAGGGCCGCGCCGCCAGAATGAACAGGTCGCCGGCGTGCAGGCCGCCGGTCTTCTCGTCGAGCTTGGTGAAGCCGGTGCTGATGCCCTTGACGCGCTTGCTGGGGTCGAGGAACGCGTTGATGCCGCCCTCGTAGTCCTCGATCACTTGGCGCGGGCTGA
>CAVREL010000107.1:0-246476 GCA_963720105.1 uncultured Acidobacteriota bacterium
CTCGATCACGACGAGAGAGGCTGTCGGCAGCCCGACGAAGTGCGGCCTCGGGCGAGCCTGCCGACGTCGTGCCGGTGGAGCCCCGTCGTCGGCTCGTCAAGCAGCAGGAGCGCTCCACCTCGCCGGGCAGGTCTCCCAGAAAGCGCACGAGCTTGAGCCTCTTGCGACTCGCCGCCGCTCAGCGTGCTCAGCGGCTGGCCGACCGAGAGATAGCCCAGGCCGACGGAATCGAGCGAGGCGAGCCGGTGGCGGATCTGCGCCGCGTCCTCGAACGCGCAGGGCCTCGGCGACGCTCATCCCGAGGATGTCGGCCACGCTCGTCCCCGTTCCACTCGATCGCCAGGACCTCGGGCTTGAACCGCCGGCCCTCGCAGACGGGACAGGGGACGAAGACGTCCGACAGGAACTGCATCTCGACGCGCTCGGTCGCCGAGCCCCTGGCATTGGTCGCAGCGGCCGTCTCCGCTGTTGAAGGAGAAGCTGGACGGCCCCATGCCGGCCTGCTGGGCGCCGGGGGTCGCCGCGAAGAGCTCCCGGATGGGATCCCACGCCTCCACGTAGAGCGCGGGGTTCGAGCGGGGGGTTCGGGAGATCGGCCCCTGGTCGACGAGCACCGCCTCGGAGACGGCCTCCGCCCCCCTTATCGAGGTGAAGGACGCCGGGTCCTCGGCGGGGCGCCCCCGGTGGGAAAGGAGGCCCTGGTAGAGGACGTTGTCCAGGAGCGTCGACTTGCCGGAGCCCGACACGCCGCTCAGGCAGACGAAGCGCCGCAGCGGGAGCCTCACGTCAAGCGAGCGCAGGTTGTGCTTGGACGCGCCGTCGAAGTCCAGGGTCGGATGCGCCCGGGGCACGGCGCGCCGCGCCCCGGGGCCGGCGATCCTCCTTCTCCCGGAAAAATAGGCCCCGGTGATGCTCTCCGGGTCGCGCAGCATCCGCTCCACCGTGCCCTGGAAGACGACGTTGCCGCCGCGGGCGCCGGGCTCGGGTCCGATCTCGATGACGTGGTCGGCGGCCCGGGCCGCCCCCACGGTGACCGCGGAACTTTATAAGCCGTCAGCGCCGGTTGCCGGGCCCTTCCTGTTCACGCTTTCGGATGACGGGCTCGGGCAGGGCGCCATTTGGGACGGCGTAACGGGACAGGTAGCATCGGCCGATCACCCCGCCATCGCCGGCGAGGCGCTTTCGATGTATACCAACAGCCTGGTCGAGGGCGGCGTGGTTCCTCCTCAAGTGTCCGTCGGCGGCCGGCTCGCCGAGATTCTGTTCTTTGGCAAGGCTCCCGGATACCCCGGTTTCAACCAGGTGAACTTTCGCGTGCCGAGTGGTGTTGCTTCTGGATCTGCGGTCCCCGTTCGCTTGACCTACTTGAGTCGCCCGAGCAATCAAGTCACGATCGGTGTGCAGTGAAACCCCTTTTGATTCCTACTTTGCTCTTCTCTGTCGTGGCGCTGGCGCAATCCGCAGGGACGTTCTCAGCAACCGGCAGCATGATTACTCCTCGTTTCGGCCACATGGCAACTTTGCTGCCGAACGGCAAGGTTCTGATTGCCGGAGGTATTACGATCTGTTTTCTCCAATCCCAACCTTGTATAGGCCCAAACAGCGCCGAACTGTACGATCCGAGCACAGGCGTGTTCACCGCTACAGGATCCATGAACATAATCCGACCGATAGGCGGCATTCTGCTCCCGAATGGCAAGGTTCTATTCGCTGAAAACTACAACGTCACCGGAGTGCTTGCGAGCGTAGAGCTTTACGATCCAACCGACGGGGTTTTCAACAGCGCCGGCAATGCCGCCACGCTCGCGGCTCTGGATTCGGCGACGCTGCTCAACGACGGTAGAGTCCTGCTGATCGGGTGGTCCAACCATGGGGGCGGAGCCGAAATCTATGATCCCGTCGCAGAAACCTTCAGTCCTGTCGACGACTGGCCGCCGGACTCTGGGTTTGTCCCCTACCTTGTCCTGTTGCTCCCGGATGGTCGAGTTCTGCTCGCAACGGCCGACTCTATGGCGCTTTACGATCCGGTCGCCGGCGTGTTTACCAGATTTTCGGAATGGGCGTTTAATGACATCCCTCCCGCAGCCTTGCTACCGGACGGCCAAGTATTGATTACCGGCGGCAACACGGATTGCTGCGGCAACGTGAACTGGGCCGAACTGCTTGACCCCGCGGCCGGAGTCTTCATTGCGACCGGGAGCATGTCCTCGGCGAGGGACGGCCATACGGCGAATCTTCTGCCAGACGGCACCGTGCTGATTGCGGGCGGTGGGACAAACATCTTCAACTCAGCGACGAAGATAACACTCCTGACTGCCAGCGCGGAACTCTTCGATCCAGCGGGCGGCAGCTTCTCTCCGACCGGATCGATGACAACACCGCGACTTTCCCATGCTGTGGTGCTCCTCAACAATGGTCAAGTTTTGGTCACAGGGGGGCAGCTATCTAGCCCGCCGGAGGGGCCATCTCGCACCTTTACGGGCAGCTCGAGCGCCGAACTCTACACTCCCGCAGTTCTGATTCCCGCGCCAACGTTATTTTCTGTGTCCGGCGACGGTACGGGGCAGGGCGCGATCTGGAACTCACAAACCGGACAGATCGCTTCCGTCGCTAACCCGGCTACCGCTGGCGAAGTGCTGTCGATGTATACCACCAGCCTGTTTGAGGGTGGAGTCATTCCCCCGCAGGTAGCAATCGGCGGCAAGCTCGCCCAGATTCTGTTTTTCGGCGACGCTCCCGGATATCCGGGATATTTTCAGGTGAACTTCCGAGTGCCGAACGGCGTCGCGCCGGGATCCGCCGTTCCGGTTCGATTGACGTACATCGGCCGACCGAGTAACGCAGTGACCATCGGCGTGCAGTAATTCTTCGGAGGTGAGAAATGAAGACGAGGCTCGCTCTACTGTTGTTCGTGGCGGGAGTATCCGGCCACGCGCAATCGGCAGGCACATTCACGGCGACGGGCAACATGACGACGACACGGGATTAGCACACTGCCACGCTGCTGACTGATGGCCACGTCCTGATCGCGGGCGGCGTCTCCCCAACCCCGACCGGCTTACAGGTGACCCTCGCAAGCGCGGAACTCTACGATCCATCTACCGGGATATTCACCGCGACCGGCAATATGAGTGTAGCGAGAGCGCAGTTCACGGCGACTCTGCTGCCCAATGGCAAGGTCCTGATCGCCGGGAGCGACGGCATCACCCCGTTAGGCACCGCAGAGCTTTACGATCCGTCGACCGGAACCTTTTCCCCTACGGGCAACATGATCGTCGACGGCAGTTATTTCCACACGGCCACGTTGCTACCGGATGGAAGAGTTCTTTTCGTCGCTGAAGAATACGGTGGATCCGGGGCCCAGGTTTACGATCCGTCCACGGGCACGTTCGCGCCTACGGCCAGCCCGTTCGCGGATCCCTATGGGGACGGCTACGCCACCTCGCTCCCGGACGGACGAGTCTTGATCACTCAGGGAAATGAACTTAGAGGCGAGCTGTACGATCCCCGCACCAATTCATTTAGCGTAACTGACTGGCCTCGTGAGCCGTGGGTTCAGGGACCGGCGACGCTGCTCCTGAACGGTCACGTTCTGGCGGCCGGGGGCTTCGATGAGTCATCGGGCGCGCAGTCTGCCCTCGCGGATGTCTACGACCCCTTGACTCAAATATTTCGGCAGACCGGGAGCATGACGGCAGCAAGGACTTATCACACTGCTACACTCCTCCCCGACGGAACAGTCCTGATCGCAGGGGGTGATACCGGAGATATTCCCGTAACTCTGAACCGCACGGAGCTCTACGACCCGGCAGCCCAAACGTTTACCCGCGCTGCCGACATGGCTGCACCCCGTTATCTCCACACTGCCACGCTGCTCAATAACGGCAAGGTCCTCATCGCGGGAGGATTCATTGAGCAGGCCTACGGTCCACTCACCAATTCCAGCGCCGAACTCTATACGCCGGCCTCGGTAGTTCCGGGGCCCGTTCTGTTCTCCCTATCGGGCGATGGCCAGGGACAGGGCGCAATCTGGCACTCCACCACAGGGGCGATTGTTTCGGCCGGCAATCCCGCAATCGCGGGTGAGGCGCTCTCCCTGTTTACAGCGAACCTCGCAAAAGACGGAGTTGTTCCTCCGCAAGTAATCGTTAAATCCGGGGTTGGTGCAGCCCGGCAAGGGCTAAAGGGGCTGCGGAAAAACGGGAATGTGCAGCGAAATTGCGCGGGCGAGCATAGCAGGAACTAAAAGCCCAGGTTGATTCGTGCGTTCTGCGGCCCGACTAAAGAGGCTGCGAAAAACAGTTAACGGACGAGCAATCGAGGTAAAAAACATCCCTCAGGGGCTAAAGCCCAATACATTTTGTTCGGCTTATCGGCACGACTGAAGTCGTGCCCTTTCAAAACAGCCCAACAGGCCGCGTTTTTCCGCAGCCTCTAAAGTCGTGCCCTTTTTACAATGCACACCCCGGAATGAATCGTTCCGCAAGACCTTGCGGCCCGACTCATGCCACCCCGGCGACGAAGACCGGTCGCTGGGACCCCGGCAAGTCGTGCCCTCTTACAAAGCACATCCCGGAAATGAGTTCTTCCGCCGGCCCAGAATCAAATCTGCTTCCATTGTGCGCTTCCCGAAGACATGAACATGCAAAGGGACGCGGGGAATTTGGGCTTATTTTTCAATCACTGAGGCGCCCCGGCGGATTTCGGGCAGTTGACAAGCGTGGGGTGAGCGAACGTGCGGACAGATCAACTCAGAATGCGGTCTAGTCTAGAAGCTATTAGCTAGAAGCGTCATGGTTTACTGTTGATCCGGCCGCGGAGGCGTTTGAGAACGTTGGGCGGGACAAGGCCGGTGACGTCGCCGCCGAAGCTGAATACTTCCTTCAACATGCGGGAGCTGATGAAGGAGTAACGGCCAGCCGGCTGGAGGAAGACGGTCTCAATCTCGGGGGCCAGCCGCCGGTTCATCAGGGCCATCTGGAACTCGTATTCGTAATCGGAGATGGCGCGGATGCCGCGCAGCACCGCGGTAGCCCCCTGGCGGCGGGCAAACTCCACCATCAGCCCGTCGAAAGTGGCCACCGATACATTGCCCAGGGGGCGTACCACCTCTGCCAGCATTTCCACCCGTTCGGCGACCGAGAACAGGGGATTCTTGCCCGGATTGTTAAGGACCGCAACCGTAAGATGAGCAAAGATTTTCGCGCCGCGCTGGATGAGATCGAGGTGACCGTTGGTGGGCGGATCGAAGGTGCCGGGATAGAGGGCTTTCACGGACATTGCTGCGTGCTCTCAAGGATTCTAGCAGCGGAGAATCAGGAACATAGGGACTGGTGAAGGAGGATGGGGCGGAACCGCGGGCGCGGGGGTGCATCTAAAGCTGCAATGGCGGATGAGTGCATAGAATTCCGAAAGATAGAAAATCGTTGCAGCGAGCTGAAGCAGTGGATCTCAGAAAAAGGGCCGCAGTGCCTTACCGAACAGAAGCATTTGCAGGAGGGCAGCCAGGAGCGCGCGTACTGGGCGCATGGCTACATGAATGCGTTGCTGGACGTACTGCGGCTCTTTACGCATGGTGGGGCGTCAAGCCAGCCAACTGAGAATGGAGATCCTTCCACGGAGAGATACGCGGCCTGATTGGAATCGCGATGCTCATTCCGGACGCTTGATTCGCATTTTGTGATCAGTGGCCACAATGAGGCACCCCTGCCACTGGTCAATGTTCTCGGTTGCAAAGAGTGTCACGATGCGGCGTGTCAGAGCATCCCGGCCGGGCTGTGCGAGGCGCACCAGCAGCAATCCGGCATGCGTTCCGGGTATATAGCGGCGCATATCGGAGAAGTCCAGATCTTGTGTAACAAGAAACCGCCTGGAAAAGCTGAGCTGCTTGCCAGATTACGTCGTCGGGTTTTCCGGATAAGTGCTCGGAGTGAACAGAATCAACGTCGTGTCCCAGCGACTGGAGTTCGGGGACCAATCGCTCCGGGAGATTCTCGTCGAGCTTGATCTTCACCTTTTAATCGGTAGTTCGGCGAGAGGGAGGTCTTCTTGAGCAGATGTGGCGGCAAACGCGATTGCAGCCCGCACGTCGGCTTCAGAAATGGTAGGGAAGTCAGCCAGGATATCATTCGTCGTGGCGCCTTCGGCCAGGCTGGCAAGTACCGTCCTTAGGGTCACGCGCGTACCCTTGAACACGGGTTCGCCACCGACGATTTGCTGGTCACGGACGATGTGGTCACGATAATCCATGGCGTGATCATTCTAGCGTGTCTCTCCGTTTCACACCATGTATGCGCGCGATGGGGGCGATCGCAGATGAGTTCAAGGCGATCGCAGATGAGTTCAATGTGTGCGCGGACCGTTCAGCCGCCCGCGAAATCTTCCGCCACAATCTCCTGGTTTTCGAACCGCTTGTTGTCTTCGGTTGTTCCTGTCAGCAGGAACGAATTGGTGACCGCGGCCTTTCCGTGCGCAACTTCGGTGATCACGTAGCTGCAGCCGATCCAGTGGGCCTCGGCAAAGTCGGTCGGCGACCATTGGGCCGGGTGGTCGGGATGGGAGTGATAGAAGCCGGCGATGTCGAGACCCTGCCGGGTGGCTTGGCGCTGGATCTTCACCAGCTCGAGGGGGGCGATGTGGTAGCGGTTGTGGGCCGAATCGGTGCGCGTATTGCCCGCCCGCACCGCCGACTGGACGCGCCAGCCTTCAGGCCCCGGATTGCCCAGCAGCACGCCGCAGCACTCGTGAGGATAGGTCTCCTCGCCATGGGCGCGGATGGCGTCATAAACGGATTTGGATATGTGCAACAAGCTCATTGTCTTCAGTCCTACTCTCGATGTCAGGGCTAAGGCCCCGGATTCTTCTGGCGGCTGCGGGCACGACTCAAGAGGCAGCGGCGAGGCGGACGAAAGACTTCCCTCAGGGGCTAAAGCTCTCAAGTTTTTTTGCGGAATTTGCGGCACGACTGGAACAGGCTGCGGAAAAACGGGGATTGTGCAGCGAAATTGCGCGGGCAAGCATAGCAGGGGCTAAAGCCCGCGTTGATTTTGGGCCACTTGCGGCACGACTGAAGTCGTGCCCTGTTACAAAGCACATCCCGTAACGAGTTCTTCCGCAGCCTCTAAAGTCGTGCCCTGTTACAAAGCACATCCCGTAACGAGTTCTTCCGCAGCCTCTAAAGTCGTGCCCTGACACAAAACTCCCTTCGGCGCGAGATTCTCCGCAGCCGTTAAATGTCGTACGCCCACCCTTCCTCCTCCCAGAAGCGTTCGCTTAAGTACTTGTCGGCCGAGTCGGGGAGCACGGTGACGATGACCGCCTGGCGGCCGGCGGCGGCCTGCTCGCGCGCGACTTGCAAACTGGCAACGACCGCGGCGGCCGCCGAGATTCCCACCAGGAGGCCTTCCTGGCGCGCCAGCCACTTGGCCATGCCGTAGGCGGCCTCGGTCTCCACCGCCAGATCGCGGTCGGCCAGGTGGGGGTTGTAGATGGCCGGGACAATGGCGGTGGCCATGTGCTTCATGCCTTCGAGGCCGTGAAACGGCGAGTCGGGCTGGAAGCTGATCACCTGGATGGCCGGGTTCTGCTGCTTGAGATACCGGCTGGCGCCCATGAATGTGCCGCTGGTGCCCAGGCCGGCCACGAAATGGGTGACCTGCCCGCCCGTTTGACGCCAGATCTCCGGGCCGGTGGTGTGATAGTGCGCCAGCCAGTTGGCGTCATTGGAGTACTGATCGGCGTAGAAGAACTTTGCCGGATCATTGCCGGCCAGCTCGCGCGCGCGCCGGATGGCGCCGTCCGAGCCCTGGCCGGGGTCGGTCCAATCGACAACGGCTCCATAGGCCCGCAGAATGCGTTTCCGTTCCGCCGAGACGCTGGTGGGCATGGCCAGGTGGACGGGAAAGCCGAGCGCCGCTCCCAGCATGGCGAAGGCGATGCCGGTATTGCCGCTGGTGGCGTCGAGCAGCGTCTTGCCTTGGGTGAGCAGACCGCGCGCCCGGGCATCGCGCACCATGTTGGCTGCGGCGCGATCTTTCACGCTGCCGCCGGGATTGGTCCACTCCGCCTTGGCGAGCAGGGTGATGCCGTCCAAGTCGCGCGCCGGCCGCTCCAGGCGGATCAGGGGCGTGTTCCCGATGCGCTCGGGGAGCGAGGATCCCAGGCGGGTTTGGGTGGTCGCGGTGGACACTGGAAATTGCGGCGCGCATCCAATTATGCGAGATTGAAGATGCGAGGCGCCGCTTTCTCTCATCCTCGCAGATTGGAATGGATCGATGGCCCGAAAGTCTCAAACTCCGAGTTTTGAGCAGATGCTTGATGTCCTGCGCGCTCACTCGTTCGATGTCACAGCCGACAAGGGAGTCGCCAATGGGATGATGGTGTCGAAGGGCGGAGTGGCGGCGGTGCTGGTTCCCGGCGAGACCGGCGCCCGCGGGGAAAGCGGTGGGGCGCGGCTGGCAGTCACGCCCGGGGTGCTTATCAGGGGCGAAATCTCCCGGCTGCTCGACCGCGGCTTCCAGAAGTTCATCAAGACCGCGCAATACGAACTGCCCGCCACCGCGGCGCAGTTGCACGCCATCCACCAGTTCACCGAAGAGCTGAACCAGGCCACGGGGGCCATGGGGCTCTACAACGAAGCGCTGGGCACCACCAGCGACGTGTACCACTACGACCGGCTCCGGGGCCGCGAAGCGCCCGGGCCTGAGCCGGCGAGGCCGTGGGAACTGGGAGACGGGCACTAGAGCCGTTCCACGGTTGGTGAATCCAGCAGGGGCTAAAGCCCGCGTTGATTTTTGGGCCATTTGCGGCCCGACTGAAGTCGTGCCCTTTTGCAAAGCACATCCCGTAACGAGGTTTTCCGCAGCCTCTAAAGTCGTGCCCTGTTACAAAACACGGTGTCCAGCTAGGTTTTCGGCAGCCTCTAAAGTCGTGGACTATTAACCAGGCGCCGAGGGGACCGAATCCGCGTGGCCGCTGGTCACTCTTCCCTAAAGAAAACAAAAAAACTTCCGAAAAATCCGGAAGAGGCATGGAACCGCGGCCAAACGCGGCTGCCGGTCCGTTCATGTGAGTTGCGCGGTAAGAGCTTAAGCAACGCTCGACAGCGGTGCCGCAGGGTCATGTTTCTGAGGTAGAAAGACGAGGAAACGGTGGTGGCCTGGGAATCCGACTCGGACAACTCGGCTCATGAAGAATTGCGGGCCAGCCCGCGGCACGCGGTTCATGAGAAGGCTCGCATCATGGTGTTGAACTCCCCGACCACCGCGGTGTGCAGCGTACTCGACATCAGCCTGGGGGGGTGCAGGCTTTTCGCCGAACAGCCATTCCCGGCCCGGAAACGCATTCCGGTGGAAGTGACGTTCAAAATCTGCGGATTTCCGCTGCGCTTCAGCGGAATCATCAAGTGGACCGACTTCGAAGGCACGATGGGAATCGAATTCGTCGATGTGAGTCCTCGTCGAAAGGAGGCGCTGGCATTGGTGGTCGAGGATCTGAAGTGCGCCCGGGCGGAAAAATTCGCGCAGCTCCACCGTATTCAGTAGAGGCTTACTTCCTTCTCTGGGCACCGGCTCGCTCCCGCTGCAGTTCGCGATAGAGTTCGCTCTTCGATCGGCCGAGCTGGCGGGCGAGGCGCTTCAGCGCTTCCTTTTCGTCGATGCCCTCCTCGGCTTCGAGGCGCGCCACGCTCTGGGCGATGTTTTGCACCGGCCCGGCGGAAGCGGCGCGAGCGGCATCAACCGCCGGGACGCGCACCAGGAGGGTGATCTCGCCGCGCACCCGGTCGCGCCGGGCCAGCTCAGCGCGCACCCCGGCCACCGTGCCGCGCAGGAACTCCTCATGAACCTTGGTCAGTTCGCGCGCCACCACGACGCGCAGATGCGGACCGAATACCGCTTCAAGATCGGCCAATGCGTCGAGGATGCGGTGCGGGGCTTCGTAGAAAACCAGCGTGCCCTGGGTGCCGGCGGCGGTCAATTCTTCGATGCGCGTGCGGCGGGCGCCAGCCTTTTCCGGGAGAAAGCCAAGGAAGTGGAATTCGTCTGCCGGCAGGCCCGAAGCCACCAGCGCGCTGAGGGCCGCGTTGGGACCGGGGATGGGGTAGACAGGAATCCCGGCCGCAATGGCGGCAGCGGTGAGCCAGCTTCCCGGATCGCTGATCCCGGGCATGCCCGCGTCGGTGACCACGGCGATGCGCGCGCCCGCCTTCAGCGCCTCAATGAGGCCGGCGGTGCGCTCATGCTCGTTGTGCTCGTGAAGGCTTTCGGTGGGCTTGGAGATGGCGAAGTGGTTGAGGAGTTTCTGTGTCAGGCGGGTGTCTTCACAAGCGATGCGATCCACGCGCCGCAGCACATCGAGCGCCCGGAGGGTGATATCGCCGAGATTGCCGATGGGGGTAGCGACAAGATAGAGGCCGGGGGCGAGGGGAGGTTGCGGCGCGAGGGAATCAGGCGAATCTGGCACTCTCGAACATCCTAAGAGCCGGTAGCCAGTAGCCGGTAGCTTGTAGCTACCAACAGCCAGCTACAACATACCGGCTAAGAGCTACCGGCTACGAGCTACTCTGCCGCGTCTTCCTTTTCCAGGCGCCGTTGCTCGGCCAGCAGGGTCATGGAACTCATCAGGTTCTGTACGCTGACGATGCCCACCACGCGCCCGCTCTCGGTGACGGGGATGAGGGAAAGGCCGCGGCCGGCGGTGATGCGCCGGATAGTGGCGCCCAGCGTGTCCTCGGGCCGGGCCACCTGGAACGCCCGCGACATCACCGACTGCACGTAGCCGTTGCCCTCGCTGCGCAGGGCGTCGACGATCCGCTGGCGCGACACAATTCCCACCAGCTGCGGCCCGCGCACCACGGGAAAATCCTCCTGCAGCGAATGGACGCAGCGCGAGAGTGCATCGGCCAGAGTGTCGGAGGGAGACAAAGTGGCGAAATCGGTGAGCATCACTTCGCGCATGCACACCGTATCTACCACCGACTGGAAGAACACGCCCTGGTCCTCGATCTGGGCTCCGATCATGATGAAGAACCCGGCGATGATCAGCCAGGGGCTGTGGAAGAGCATTCCGCTGATCATGGCAGCCAGGGCCAGCAACTGGCCGAGTCCGGTGGCGGCGCGTCCCGCCGGAGCGATACCGTGGGTGCGGGCGAAGCTGCCGCGAACAATCCGCCCGCAATCGAGGGGATAAGCCGGCAGCAGGTGAAGTAAGCCCAGGCCGGCTTGCATCCACACCATGCTGCGCAGCAGGTGGGCGGAAGAGATCCATGGCTGGCTGACAAGATTGATGTTGCCGCCCGCGCCGATGAAGGTGGCCGCCAGGACGAGCGCCGCAGCGCCATTGGCGAGCGGCCCCGCCAGCGCCAGCGCGAACTGGCCTCCTCCCTGGGTGGCGATTTCCTGGCTTTCGGGGTTGGCGTAGGCGAACATGCCGCCGATGGGAAGCAGCAGGATGGCGCGCAACTGCAATCCCAGCCAGGCCGCGACCAGCAGGCGCGCGATCTCGCGCGCGAGCACGGCGAGCACGAGGGTCAGGAACAGGCTCATCCCGCGACCCAAGCCGTCGGATGCCCCGAGGGCCAGGCACACGACCGCCAGCAAGAGGAAGAATGTGTGGATACGAATCTCCACACCCATCCATCGGCCCAGGGGGATTGACCATCCGCGCATACGCATTATTGTAGAGGCTCCCGAGCCGAGCGTGTGAAGTATGCTTGCTGAGGCAGAAACCCCAGTCACCTGTGTATGCGCGTGATCGCCGGATCATTTCGTTCCCGGACCTTGCAGGCTCCCGCCGGGCCGGGCACGCGGCCCACCAGCGACCGGCTACGGGGAACGCTGTTCAACGTGCTGGCGCCGCGGATCGAGGGGACCCGTTTTCTGGATTTGTACGCGGGGTCGGGGGCAGTGGGGATCGAAGCGCTGAGCCGGGGCGCGGCCGAAGTGATGTTTGTGGAACGAGCGGCGGCGGCCCTGAAGGTGTTGCGCGCCAACCTGGACCGGCTGGGATTGAAGGAGCGCGTTCGGATCGCGGCCGGGAGTGTGGGCGGGTTCCTCGGCCGGCCGGATGTGGGCGCGGGGTTCGATGTAGTGTTTCTCGATCCGCCTTACGATGCGACGGGCGAGTACAAGGTGGTTCTGGGCTCACTGGGTCGAGATGCGGCGAGGCTGCTCTCTGAACGCGCCCTCGTCATTGCCGAGCACCGCCGAAAAGAGAAACTCGAGGAACAATACGGCTCGCTGCGGCGAACGCGTTTGCTCCAGCAGGGTGACGCGGCGCTAAGCTTTTATGCGGCGACAGAAACGGATGGTGAGAATGGGCAGGATGAGACGTAGTGCGTCAGGGCGCGCCTTGAGTGATGGCGACAAAGCCGGAAAATCAAACCGGGCTCTATCGGTTCCGGCAAAACAGATGTCCTGCCGCGATGGGGAAAAGCAACCACAGATCCTTCGACTGCGCGCCGCTTCGCGGCGCTTCGCTCAGGATGACAGTACATTACTTTTGCGGTGGTCAATGGCACTTGAGGGATGGTTCTCACGGACCGCTCTGCTGCTCGTCCTTCTCAGCGCAATTTCGCTGTCTGGGCAAACCTTGCCGCCATGGGTCATCGGCCCGTTCACGCGCCCGGCGAGCGGCAATCCGGTGGTCACGCCTAACCCGGCATCCAGGTTCACTGATCCGATTCTCAAAAAGCCCGTGCAGTGGGAGGCGCTGCACACCTTTAACCCGGCGGCGGTGGTGCGCGAGGGCAAGGTGTACGTGCTCTACCGCGCCGAGGACAACTCGGGGAAGATGCAGATCGGCATGCACACGTCGCGGCTGGGACTGGCCGAGAGCGAGGACGGGATTCATTTCACGCGGCGGAGCGATCCAGTGTTCTATCCGGCGCCCGATGACCAGAAGGCGCGCGAGTGGCCCGGGGGGGTGGAGGACCCGCGCATCGTCGAGAGCGACGACGGCACGTACGTGCTGACCTACACGCAGTGGAACCGGAAGACGTACTCGGTGGGCATTGCCACGTCCGGCGACCTGGTGCATTGGACCAAGCACGGACCGGCGTTCTTCACCGCGGCAGGCGGCAAGTACGCACACCTGCAATACAAGTCGGCGGGGATCGTGACGCATCTCGACCCTGGGAAAAACCGGCTCATCGCCGCCAGGATCGAGGGCAAATACTGGATGTACTGGGGCGAGGGAGCGATTCACATTGCCACGTCCGACGACCTGGTTCACTGGACGCCGGTGGAGGATGGCAACGGCGCGCCCATCGAGTTGCTGCGCCCGCGCGCGGGCCACTTCGACAGCACGTTTCCGGAGACCGGCCCGCCGCCGGTGCTGACCGAGAAGGGCATCGTGGTTTTGTACAACGGAAAAAATGCCGAGAGCGTCCACCCCGCGGACAAAAACCCGTCCACGGGGACCCCGGTCGGCGGCGATCCGTCGATGGGTCCGAGCGCGTACGCTGCGGGCGAAGCGCTGTTCGATCCAAAGAATCCAAAAAAGCTTATCGAGCAGACCGATGCGCCGGTGCTCAAGCCCGAGCTGCCGTACGAGAAGACGGGGCAATATGCGGCGGGAACCACATTTGCCGAGGGGCTGGTGTGGTTTCACGACCAATGGTTCCTCTACTACGGCTGCGCCGACTCGCTGGTGGCCGTGGTCACGGCGCCGGGCGCCGGTTCGGGCTTTTATCTCAAGGGGGGCGACACGGTCGTCTTCTACGGCGACAGCATCACGGAACAGAACTTCTACAACCAGTACGTGGAGCTGTATACGGCCACGCGCTTCCCGCACATGCGGGTGCATTTCTTTGACGCCGGGGTGGGCGGGGATCGCGTGACCGGCGGCGGGGGAGGCCCGATCGATCAGCGGCTCGCGCGCGATGTGTTCTCTGAGAAGCCGACGGTGGTCACCATCATGCTGGGCATGAATGACGGCGGCTATCGCGCCACTACGCCGGACATCGAGACCACCTATGTCAAAGGCTACGAGCACATTCTCGATTCGATTCACGAACATGCCCCGGCCGCGCGTGTGACGCTGATCGGTCCTTCGCCGTACGACGACGTGACGGCGCCGCCGACGTTTCCCGGCGGCTATAACGCGGTGATGCGTCACTTTGCGGATATCGACAAGGACCTGGCCGAGAAGCATGGCGGAGAATTCGCAGATTTCAATCCGGCGGTGGTGGCGTCGGTGGAGAAGGCGCAGGCGATGGACCCGCGAGTGGCGAAGCTGCTGGTGCCGGATCGCGTTCATCCCGATCCGCTGGCGCACTGGATTATGGCCGAGGCGTTGCTGAAGGCGTGGCATGCGCCGGCGCTGGTCTCGTCGGTCAGCATCGATGCCCCGGCGCTCAAGGTGACGGATGCGCAAAACGCAACCGTGGAGCCGGTGACCAAAGACGGGGATGCACTGCGCTGGAGCGAAACCGAAAACGGCCTGCCGCTTCCGCTGCTGAGCAGCAACGCCACGCAGGCGCTGCTGATGCAACTCACCGACATTCAGCAGGCACTGAACCAGGAACCGCTGCGGGTGACCGGGCTCGCCGCCGGCCAGTACAAACTCACGATCGACGACGCCGTGATCGGCACGTTCGCGGCGAGCACGCTGGCCGCAGGCATCAATCTCGCAGAATATGCGACGCCCATGCTGCGGCAGGCGCAGAGGGTGAGCTGGATGGTGCGGGACCGCGACGAGGCGCATTACATTCATTTGCGGATGCGGGTGCGCAACGCGGATACGGGCGCGCAGTCGGGCGAGGGCGACAAGCTGCAGGCGTTCGAAAATTCGCTGGAGGACTCAATTTACGAGGCAGCAGTGCCAAAGCCGCATGTATTCACGCTGACCCTGCTGGGACCGGAGTCGGAGCCGCCGGTGGAGAAGTGAGTAGCGCACATCCTGGTCTCCCACCTTAGCGACAAAAACAAAAACGTCGCGAAGGTGGGGCACCCAGATTTCATGGGTGGCGCTCCTATACTGGGGCGGTGGATGATGCAGGCAGATCTTCTATTTCTCTTCAATCTGTTCTGGAGTCGCCGGGCGGGGTCGCGGAGGTGCGCACGCGCGCGGCGGGGCCGGCGGGTCATTTGCCGATCACTGCGGAGATGCTGCTCAATCAGCCGTCGGGCAATCTGTTCGGTCTGTCGCAGAGCGCGGGCATGGGGTGGGAGCCGGCCCGGCTGCTCGATCCGGAATTCCTGATCCTCAGCACCCACGGCGGGTTGCGCGCCGAGGACGGGCGGCCCATCGCGCTCGGATTTCATACCGGTCACTGGGAAGTGGGGCTGCTGGTGGCTGAAGCAGCGCGGGAATTGAAAGCGCTGCACGCCGTGCCGTTCGCCGGAGCGTGCACCGATCCCTGCGACGGCCGCACCCAGGGCACCGCGGGCATGATGGACTCGCTGCCCTACCGCAACGATGCGGCCACGGTGCTGCGGCGGTTGATGCGTTCGCTGCCCACGCGCAAGGGCGTGCTGGGCGTGGCCACCTGCGACAAGGGCCTGCCGGCAATGATGATGGCGCTGGCCTCGTCCGGCGCGCTGCCGGCGGTGCTGGTTCCGGGCGGGGTGACGCTGCTGCCCGAGGAAGGCGAGGATGCGGGCAAGGTGCAGACGATCGGCGCGCGCTTCGCCCAGCAACAGATCACGCTGGAATATGCGGCCGACGTGGGCTGCCGCGCCTGCGCCAGCCCCGGAGGCGGCTGCCAGTTCCTGGGCACGGCGGCTACCGCGCAGGTGGTGGGCGAAGCCCTCGGGCTTTCGCTGCCGCATACGGCGCTGGCTCCTTCAGGACATCCCCTCTGGCTGGATGCGGCGCGGCGATCGGCGCGGGCGCTGATGCGGATGCATGAGCTGGGCACAGGGGTGGCCGATGTTCTGACCGATGCCGCGGTCCGTAATGCCATGGTGCTGCACGCCGCGTTCGGAGGATCGACCAACCTGCTTATCCATTTGCCGGCGGTGGCTTTTCACGCCGGCCTGCGCCGGCCCTCGGTTGACGAATGGGCCGAAGTCAATCGCGAGGTTCCGCGGCTAGTGGATGCGCTGCCCAACGGGCCGCGGAACTTTGCCACCGTGCAGGTGTTTCTGGCCGGCGGCGTGCCTGAAGTCATGCTGCACTTGCGTGCGGCGCGACTTTTGGACGAGAGCGTCAAAACTGTAAGCGGGGAAAGCCTGGGCGCCTGCCTCGACTGGTGGGAACAATGCCCACGCAGGCAAACCTTGCGCGAGAATCTGAAAAAACAGGACGGCATCGATCCCGAGGACGTTATCATGACGCCCGATCGGGCGCGGTCGCGGGGACTGACATCGACGGTATGCTTCCCGGTGGGGAACCTCGCTCCGGAAGGCTCGGTGATCAAGAGCACGGCCATCGATCCGTCGCTTATTGATGGGAAGAACGTCTACCGCCATCGCGGGCCGGCGCGGGTGTTCACCACGGAAGAAGGCGCCATTCTCGCCATCAAGGCCGGCGACGTGGCGCACGGGGACGTGGTGGTTCTCATCTGCGGCGGGCCCAGGGGCGCGGGCATGCAAGAGACTTATCAGGTTACGTCGGCGCTGAAGATGCTGCCGCATTGCAAGCATGTCGCGGTCATCACCGATGCGCGCTTCAGCGGGGTTTCGACAGGGGCCTGCATCGGGCATGTTTCGCCGGAGGCGCTGGCGGGCGGGCCGGTGGGCAAGGTGCTCGACGGCGACCAGATCGAGATCGTGATCGATCGCGAGAAGCTGATGGGATCGGTGCATCTGGTCGGCGATTTTTCTGGACTTTTTGGAGCCGAGGAGGGCGGGCGAAGGCTGGCCGAACGTGCGCCGCGGGCCGACCTGCGCCCGCATCCCGATCTGCCCGACGACACGCGCCTCTGGGCCGCGCTGGTACATGCCAGCGGGGGGGTGTGGGGAGGGTGTGTGTACGATGCGGATCGGATTATCGAGAAATTGGAAACCGGCGAGAGATGAAGATGCCGGGGACGAGGCGGAGATCGTGGTCTCCCACCTTCGCGTCACCACCCCAGCGATGAAGACCTGTCGCTGGGGACCCCGGATAAAAGGCGCGAAGATGGGGCACGGAGGCTGGTTGGGCCATTAAAGTGGTGGAAATGAAAATCTTTCGGTTTCTTCCGGTTCTATTTGCCGCTGCGGTTCTTTCTTTCGGCCCGATTCATTCCGGACTTGCGCAAGTCTCGTCTGCGACGACATCGCCCCAGCTGGTCATCATCGATACCGATATCGGCGATGACATCGACGACGCGTTTGCCGTGGCCCTGGCGCTCGAGAGTCCGGAGCTGAAGATTCTCGGCATCACCACTGCCTTCGGCGACACCGAGTTGCGGGCACGGCTGGTGGACCGGTACCTGGCGGCGGTGGGACGAAAGGACACCCCGGTGGCGGCCGGCGTGGCGACGCCGCACGACAACGTCTTCACCCAGGCCGCTTACGCCCAGCGCGAGCCGGCTCGCAAGCATGAAGACGGAGTCCGATTCCTGCTTGAGGAGATTCGCAAGCATCCCGGCGAGATCACCATCATCGCCATCGGGCCGGAGCGAAACCTGGCGGCCGCCATCGAGCGGGATGCGGCCACCTTCCGCAAGGTGAAACGGGTGGTGCTGATGGGGGGCAGCATCGACCGCGGCTACGACGGCGACCACGGCGAGCGCCGCCCGCCGGATGCCGAGTGGAATATCAATCGTGACCCCAAGGCGGCGCAGGCGCTGGTGGCTTCAGGCGTGCCGCTCTTTTTCATGCCCCTTGATTCCACCCAGATCCACCTGGAAACGGCCGAGCGGGAGAAAATCTTCGCTTTTGGGTCGCCGCTGACTGACCAGTTGACGCTGCTCTATCACCAGTGGGTGGGCGGGACCGATCACCACTCGCCCACGCCCACCCTGTTCGATCCGGTGGCGGTCACCTATGCCATCCGTCCCGACCTGTGCCCGGCGAAGCCTATGCGGATCGAGGTGGACGACAAGGGCTTTACCCGGCTTGTCGAGGGGAAGCCCAACGCCCAGGTCTGCCTGAAGTCGGACGAACAGGGCTTCCTCAACCTGCTGTTGAGCCGCCTGGCGCCGGCGTCAGCGCCGAAGTGAGGGGGACTCCGGCAGCCAGCTTGGTCCTTGCTCAAACTCGTTGCCGGTACACATTTCCGCTTTAAACCGACAGGTGTGTCCAAGATCACCTTCATTCTCATTGACATCCGGCAGACTGAGGTGAAAAATGGCGCTGCAAATCTGTTTTGATTTCAAGTGAGCGTATTTTGAGGAGGACGAGTGAAGAGTGTGATGAAATTGCAAGTTTGGGGCGCGCTTTTGTTGTTGGGAGCGGGCCTTGCGGTGAGCGGTTGCAAATCGACACCGCCGCTGTCGCAGGAGGACGCGCAGAAGCTCATCCAGGCGTATAACGACCAGCAGCCGCCGATCTCGGTTCACATTTATGTGGACTACACCGGCCTGAAGCAGGGCGTGGATGCCAAATACTGGAAAGTGAGCAAGCAGTTCCCCGCCAATAAGTACTGGGGCGATCTGGACCTTACGGATGCGGGCAAGAAAGCGTACAAGCTGGAGGACGGCACGACCACAATTCACTGGCGGCCCGACGAGCAGAACAAGGGACATTTCTACGTCGACACCGTCCAGACCATGCACCCCAAAATCAGCGAAGTGAGCGACCCGCAGGATGACTTGGTCCCCGGCGCGGACACCGCTAAGAGCTGCAAATTCACCGCCGCCGCCAATCTTGACGGCATGCCAGACACGGTCAAGCAGATGGCCCACGATACCGGCAACATCCTGACCGGGAGGCACACCGCGGAGTTCGTGCTGGACGGCAAGACCTGGAAGGTGCACGATATCCGCTGAGAGAGGCTGACGACTCACTTTTCATCTCGGTTCCCTGAGGCTGACGGGCCGATTTAAGGCGCGCCAGGAGCAGGTTCCCTTGAAAATCGATTGAACGGCGGTCAAATCGTTGACCCCTCCGGGGTTTCTTGTTATTCTTCAAAAGGTTCGCAAGAACATCCCTTTCTGTGTGTCTTAACAGGGATGTACGAACTTCAGGCCGGAAATAGAGAGTAGCCGGCCGGGTTCGCAGGCTGGGCGAGGTTTGGGCCCGCCGGACAGGTCCCGGAGCACTCCTCTTGCAGAGGGCAGGGACAAGCGAAAAATCCGCGGAAGGCGAACCGGACGAAGGAGTTCCGGGGGAGCGGGTTGATCGCATTGGATCGCTACGGCGCTCGCGCGTTCTCCACCTGGGAGGGCTATGCGAGCCGGAACCCGGAAACGGAGTTGACCCCGCAAGGTTGGGCGTGCAGCCACCGTCCCGGTTCTCGTCTGAGAACGGTAGAAGGCAGACGCGAAGCAGCAAGTGGGCTTCCGTGCGCGTGCTCAAAACCGCCGCGGACCCTACCGGCGAGCGCGCGGCTGGCGCATGGGTTAACGGTTTCGCTCGAAGGAGTTTGGTTTGCCTACTTTTAATCAGCTTGTCCGCAAGGGGCGTACGGCCCCCCGTTACAAGACGGCGTCTCCCGCCTTGCAGGCATCGCCCCAGCGGCGCGGCGTTTGCACCCGCGTGTACACCCAGACGCCCAAGAAGCCGAATTCTGCGCTGCGCAAGGTGGCCCGCGTGCGGCTGACCAACGGCATTGAGGTAACGACCTATATCCCCGGCATCGGCCACAACCTGCAGGAGCACTCGATCGTGCTCATCCGCGGGGGGCGTGTGAAGGACCTGCCGGGTGTGCGGTATCACGTGGTGCGGGGCACGCTGGATTCGGTCGGCGTGGCCAATCGCAAGCAGGGCCGATCCAAGTACGGAGCCAAGCGGGCCAAGGGCGGAGCGGCGCCGGCGAAGGGTAAGAAGTAAAGCTAGCTTTTAGCTATTAGCTCTTAGCTTTTAGCTACGACAGTGGTGAGTTGAGCAGATTGCGGCCGGTCCGGGGAGGATCGAGCTAACAGCTAATAGCTAATAGCTGGTTTTTGAGGAATTATGCCGAGAAAAGGGCACATTGCGAAGCGGGAAGTGGCGGCGGATCCGGTCTACGGGTCGACGCTGGTGACCAAGTTTGTGAACTCCATGATGTGGGGCGGCAAGAAGTCGACCGCGCAGGGCATCTTCTACCAGTCCATGAAAAACCTGGAAGAGAAGGGCGGGGGCGACGACGCGCTCAAGCTGTTCAAGAAGGCCGTGGAAAACTGCAAGCCGCTGCTGGAGGTGAAGACCCGGCGTGTGGGTGGCGCTAACTACCAGGTGCCCATCGAGGTCAACCCGGACCGGCGCACCTCGCTGGCTATCCGCTGGTTGATCACTTATGGGCGCGCCCGGGGCGAGAAGGGCATGATCGACAAGCTGTCGAACGAGCTGCTGGATGCGGCCAACGGGCGCGGCGCGGCGATGAAGAAGAAGGAAGACGTGCACCGCATGGCCGAGGCCAACAAGGCGTTTGCGCATTACCGGTGGTAGCAAGGCAGTGATCAGTGGTCAGTGATCAGTGATCAGATAAGTCGTTCAAGGAAGAATCAGTGAACCGTGCTCAGGGTTGCTGATTCGTAAAAAGTTCGGAAGCAGTTTTGGGGTATTTACTGACCACTGATCACTGACCACTGATCACTGGTAGCAACCGCGGGCTTCCCCGCCCGCGAAAGGAATTGGACCGTGGCACGCACCATCCCTCTGAATCGTTGCCGGAACATCGGTATCATGGCGCACATCGACGCCGGGAAGACGACAGCGACAGAGCGCATCCTGTTCTACACCGGCATCACGCACCGCATCGGCGAAGTGCATGAGGGCACTGCGACCATGGATTACATGGAGCAGGAACAGGAACGCGGCATTACGATTACGTCGGCCGCCACCACCTGTACGTGGCGCGACTATCGCATCAATATCATCGACACCCCGGGCCACGTGGATTTCACGGCCGAGGTGGAGCGTTCGCTGCGCGTACTCGATGGCGCGGTGGCGTTGTTCGACTCCGTCAGCGGCGTGCAGCCCCAGACCGAGACCGTATGGCGGCAGGGCGATAAGTACAAGGTTCCCCGTATCTGCTTCGTCAACAAGATGGACAAGAACGGGGCGGACTTCGAGTACGTGCTCGACAGCATCCGCAAGCGGCTGGGCGCGCGTCCGGTGGCCCTGCAGATTCCCATCGGCGCGGAAGCCAATTTCAAGGGCGTCGTCGACCTGATCGAGATGAAGGCCATCGTCTGGCACGACGAGACCCTGGGCGCCGAATTCTCCGAAGAGCCCATTCCGGCCAACCTGCAGAAGAAGGCCGAGGCCTTCCGCATGCAACTCATCGAAGTCATCGCCGAGACCGACGACGTTCTGCTCGAAAAATTCCTCGAAGGTGAAACGCCGACGATTGCCGAGCTCAAAGCCGGCATCCGCCAGGCGACCATCGACCTGAAGGTATTCCCCGTCATTTGCGGCTCGGCCTTTAAGAACAAAGGTGTCCAGACGCTACTCGACGCGGTGGTCGATTACCTGCCCTCGCCTCTGGATAAGCCTCCGGTGGAAGGCATCAACCCTCATCATCCGGAGCAGAAAGAAATTCGTAAGCCGGAAGACAACGAGCCGCTGTCGGCGCTGGTCTTCAAGCTGATCAACGATCCTTTCGGCAAGCTTTCGTTCGTTCGCGTCTATTCGGGCTCTCTCAAGACCGGCGATACGATACTCAATCCGCGCACCGGCAGGACGGAGCGCATCGGCCGCCTGGTGAAGATGCACGCCAACAAGCGTGAAGATGTAACTGAGATTCTGGCCGGCGATATTTGCGCGTGCGTGGGCTTGAAAGATCTGAAGACCGGCGACACGCTATGCGCGCCGCATCATCCGATCGCGCTGGGCGCTATCACTTTTCCCGAGCCGGTTATTTCTGTCGCCATCGAGCCCAAGACCAAGGCCGACCAGGAGAAGATGGCGATCGCGCTGGCGCGGCTGGCCGACGAAGATCCCACTTTCAAGGTGCGCACCGACGAAGATTCGGGCCAGACCATCATCAGCGGGATGGGCGAACTGCACCTCGAGATTCTTGTGGACCGGATGAAGCGCGAACACAAGGTCGAGGCCAACGTGGGCGAGCCCAAGGTGGCGTTCCGCGAAACCATCCGCAAGCATGCCGAGGCAGAAGGCAAGTACATCCGCCAGACCGGCGGCTCGGGCAACTACGGCCACTGCAAGCTTCGCGTCGAGCCCAACGAGCCGGGCAAGGGCTACGAGTTCATCAACGACATCAAGGGCGGCGCGGTGCCCAAGGAATACATCAAGCCGATCGACCAGGGCGTGCAGGGTGCGCTCGAACTGGGCATCCTGGCCGGCTACCCGATCGTCGATGTCAAGGTCACGCTGTACGACGGCAGCTACCACGAAGTCGACTCCAACGAAATGGCGTTCAAGTTTGCCGGCTCGATCGCCTTCAAGGAAGCGGCCAGGAGGGCTTCTCCGGTGTTGCTGGAGCCGGTGATGGCGGTCGAAGTCACGGTTCCCGAGGAGTTCATGGGAACCATTATTGGAGACATCAACTCGCGCCGGGGCAGGATCGAGGGCATGGAGCACGCGGCTGGATCGCAAGTCATCAAGGCGATCGTGCCGCTCAAGGAGATGTTCGGCTACGTGAACGATATTCGTTCGTCCACGCAGGGCCGCGCGTCGTACTCGATGCAGTTCGCGCGCTACGAAGAGGCGCCGCGGATGATCGCCGATGAGATCATCGGGCGGGCGCAGGGGAAGTAAAGCGAGCTTTTAGCTCTTAGCTTTTAGCTATTAGCTTCATCTCGCAACGGCTGAGGCCATCGGCTCTGGCACGAAAGAGCTAAGAGCTAATGGTTAAAAGCTAAGAGCTGGTTTTTGGGGCTGGAGCCGGAATGCCGGCGCCCCGGGTGGCAACGAGCAGTACAAGCTACGAAGAGGACAGAAGAATGGCGAAGGAAAAATTTGATCGTTCCAAGCCCCACTGTAACGTGGGGACGATCGGACACATCGATCACGGCAAGACGACGCTGACGGCGGCGATCACCAAGGTGTTGGCCAAGAACAACCCCAAGATTCAGTTTCGTTCGTTCGACTCGATTGACAACGCTCCGGAAGAGCGGGAGCGGGGCATCACCATCGCCACGGCGCACGTGGAGTACGAGACCAAGAACCGGCACTACGCGCACGTGGACTGCCCCGGGCACGCCGACTACATCAAGAACATGATCACCGGGGCGGCGCAGATGGACGGGGCCATTCTGGTGGTGGCGGCCACCGACGGTCCGATGCCGCAGACCAAGGAGCACGTGCTTTTGGCCCGCCAGGTGGGCGTGCCCTACATCGTGGTGTTTCTGAACAAGTGCGACGCGGTGGAGGACACGGAACTCATCGATCTCGTCGAGATGGAAGTGCGCGAACTGCTGACCAAGTACCAGTTCCCGGGCGACGACGTGCCGGTGGTGCGCGGGTCGGCTTTGGGGGCGTTGAACGGCGAGGCGCAGTGGGAAGCCAAGATCGACGAGCTGATGGAGGCGGTGGACAAGTTCGTGCCCCAGCCGCAGCGGTCGATTGAGCTGCCGTTCCTGATGCCGATCGAGGATATTTTCTCTATCTCCGGACGCGGGACGGTGGTTACGGGAAGAATCGAGCGGGGCAAGGTGAAGGTCGGCGAGGACGTGGAGATCGTGGGCTTCCGCGAAACGCGCAAGTCGGTTTGCACGGGCGTGGAGATGTTCAAGAAGCAGCTCGATGAAGGCCTGGCGGGGGATAACGCGGGCATCCTGCTGCGCGGCATTCCCAAGGAAGACGTGGAGCGCGGGATGGTGCTGGCCAAGCCGGCGTCGATCACGCCGCACACCCACTTCAGGGGAACGGTGTACGTATTGAGCAAGGAAGAGGGCGGTCGTCATACGCCGTTCTTCAAGGGCTATCGTCCGCAGTTCTACTTCCGTACCACCGACGTGACGGGAGTTGCGGAGTTGCCGGCGGGCACGGAGATGGTGATGCCGGGCGACAACGTGGAGCTGGAAGTAGACCTGATCACCCCTGTGGCCATGGAGAAGGGCCTGCGCTTCGCCATCCGCGAAGGCGGGCGGACGGTGGGCGCGGGCACGATCAGCGAGATTATCAAGTAAGGACAGAGAACAGAGGTTAGAGAAAAGAGATCAGAGAAAAGAGATCAGGATTCACCTTATCTCTTATCTCTTTTCTCTGAACCCTGATCTCTGGAGTTACCCGAAGGGGAACACATGGTAGGACAGAGAATACGCATCCGGTTGAAGGCATACGACTATCGCGTGCTGGATACCTCGACCGGCGAGATCGTGGAGACGGCCAAGCGCACCGGAGCCACAGTGGCGGGTCCGATTCCCTTGCCGACGATCAAGAACAAGTATTGCGTGCTGCGTT
This sequence comes from uncultured Acidobacteriota bacterium, assembly GCA_963720105.1. Classification (GTDB taxonomy): domain Bacteria; phylum Acidobacteriota; class Terriglobia; order Terriglobales; family Acidobacteriaceae; genus Telmatobacter. Next base: position 24,378 of record CAVREL010000107.1, read on the forward strand.
CGCCGCACGTGGACAAGAAATCGCGCGAGGCCTTCGAGATCCGCACCCACAAGCGGCTGATCGACATCCTCGAGCCGACCCAGCAGACGGTGGACGCGCTGATGAAGCTCGACCTGCCGGCGGGCGTGGATGTGGAGATCAAGGCGTTCGAAAAGTAGCTCGTAGCCGGTAGCCAGTAGCTCGTAGCTCGATCCGAGCGAGGCGAACGCTAACGACAAAGCAAAGTTTACTAAGACGTGAGTTGAGCTACCGGCTACAAGCTGCCGGCTACCGGCTCAAAACAATTCCGGCAGTGCGAACTTGACTCGGCTTCGCATGATGAGGTGAGGGGAACATGGCAGTTACGGGAATTCTGGGTAAAAAGATCGGCATGACGCAGGTCTTCGACGAAAAGGGCGATGTGCACCCCATTACGGTGCTGCAGGCGGGCCCTTGCGTGGTGACGCAGTTGAAGACCGCGACGAAAGACGGCTACGAGGCGGCGCAGATCGGGCTGGTGGAGTTTGTGAAGGCCTCGCGGATGACCAAGCCGCAGCAGGGCCATCTTGCCAAGACCGAAGCGCCCCCGGTGAAGTACATCAAGGAAGTGGATATTGAGGCCGCCACGGAGGGCTCGGACGGCGTAAAGCCCGGCGACCGGGTGCTGGTGGATATCTTCCAGGATGCGAAGTTCGTGGACATAATCGGCACTTCGAAGGGCCGCGGTTTCGCGGGCGTGGTTCGGCGGCATCACTTTGGCGGCGGCCCCAAATCGCACGGACACATGTTTCAGGTGCAGGGCTCGATCGGCGCTTCGTCGTTCCCGTCGCGCGTGTTTCCGGGGCAGCGCATGCCCGGCCACATGGGCACTGACCAGGTGACGGTGCGCAACCTGCGCATTCGCGGGATCGATCTCGACGAGAACCTGCTGATGGTGGAAGGCGCGGTTCCCGGACCTCGGGATGGTTATGTGTACATCTCGAAGGCCAAGGCTCCGCCGCGCGAGCGCCGTGGATTTGCCGGCACCGGCACAGTCGATCCGCTAAAGGCGGCGAAGAAGGCGGCGACGAAGCGGAAGTAAGCGAGCTCTTAGCTATTAGCCATTAGCTTTTAGCTGATTTGGTTTCGCAATAAGGATCAAGGCTTCTACCGACGAATCGGGGAAGCCAAGAGCTAAAAGCTAACAGCTAATAGCTCGTAGGAAGAATACGATGGCACAAGTAGACGTAGTGAATCTGAGTGGGGAAAAGGTGGGATCGCTCGATCTGGCCGATGCGGTATTCGGGCAGATCAACGAGGCCCTGCTGTGGGAGGCGGTGAAGCACTATCGCGCCTCGCTGCGCCAGGGCACGCACGCCACCAAGAACCGCAAACTGGTCGCGGGCTCCGGCAAGAAGCTGTGGAAGCAGAAGGGCACGGGCCGGGCGCGTATCGGCTCAGTGCGTTCGCCCCTGTGGCGCCACGGCGGCACGGTGCACGGGCCCCAGCCGCGCAGCTATGAGTATGCGTTCCCGCGCAAGAAGCTGCTGGGCGCGCTGCGCTCGGCGCTGGCCTCGAAACTGGCCGACGGGAAGCTCACCGTGGTGGATTCGCTGGAGATGAAGGAAGCCAAGACCAAGCTCTATCGCGCCGCGCTGGACAAGCTGGGCGTGGAGCGCACGGCGCTGCTGGTTGAAAACGGAAAAACGCTGGGCCAGGGCCTGATCCTGGGAGCGCGCAATCTGAAGGGCGTGGAACTGGTGCTGAACAACGAGGTGCACCCCTACGACCTGCTGCGCTACGACCGGGCAATCTTTTCCAAAGCTGCGATCGAGCAATTGAGCGAGTCGCTGATCAAGAGCGTTTCGAAGCGGCAGCTGGCCGCAACCGCCGGGATCGGCGCAACGGAGGCTGCATAATGCCGACCATGTACACAACCATCCGGCGCCCGCTGATCACCGAAAAGGGCCTGAGCGTGAAGGAGACCGAGGGGACGCTGGTGTTCGACGTTGCTCCGGAGGCCACCAAGACCGAGGTCAAGCATGCGGTGGAAGCGCTCTTCAAGGTGAAGGTGGCCGAGGTGCGCACCGCCAACGTGGCCGGCAAGGAACGGCGGCGCGGACGGTATGCGGGTTTCCGCCCCGATTGGAAGAAGGCATACGTGCGGCTGAAGGCGGGCGAGAAGATGCCCGAGTATGTGAGCAATCTTTAAAGCAGCTTTTAGCTGTTAGCTCTTAGCTGTTAGCTCCGGAAGTGCGGACACGAAGTTAGGAACCCGAAGTAAGTCTGGGAAGTTTGTTGCAGCAGGACGAGCTAAAAGCTAATGGCTAAAAGCTAATAGCTAAAAGCTAATAGCTCGTCAAGGACAAAGACGATGGCAATCAAGACATACAGACCGATCACACCGACCCTGCGATTCAAGACCACGCAGGTGAACGACGATCTGACCACGGATCAGCCGCACAAGCCGCTGCTGGTAACGCGCAAGCGTACCGGCGGGCGGCGCAACTCCGGCGACCTGACCATCCGGCACCACGGAGGCGGGCACAAGCAGAAGATCCGAATTATCGACTTCAAGCGGGACAAGGCGGGCGTTCCGGGCAAAGTGGCGACGATCGAGTACGATCCTAACCGGTCGGCGCGGATCGCGTTGGTGCACTATGCCGACGGAGAGAAGCGTTACATCCTGCAGCCGGTGGGGTTGAAGGTGGGCGCCACGGTGACCTCGGGTTCCGACGCCGACATCCTGGTGGGGAACGCGCTGCCGCTCAAGAACATTCCCGCCGGCACCACGGTACATGCCATCGAACTGCGGCCGGGCAAGGGCGCGCAGATGGCCCGCTCGGCCGGCGCACAGGCGCAGTTGATCGCCAAGGAAGGCGAGTACGCGCTGCTGAAGCTGCCCTCGGGCGAGACCCGCCGGGTGCTGGTGGAATGCATGGCCACCATCGGCCAGGTAGGCAACACCGATCACGAGAACATTTCGATCGGCAAGGCGGGGCGAACGCGCTGGCTGGGGATTCGGCCCACCAACCGCGGCGTCGCGATGAACCCTGTCGACCATCCTCACGGCGGCGGCGAAGGCAAGACTTCCGGCGGACGTCACCCGGTGACTCCGTGGGGCCAGCCGACACGCGGTTACAAGACGCGCAACAACAAGCGGACCGATGCATTCATCGTGCAGCGGCGGAGCAAGTAAAAGCAGCTTTTAGCTATTAGCTCTTAGCTATTAGCTGAATGCGGCATCGAGAATTTGAGTAATAGCTCGCGGTTAGCACGGAAAGAGCTAAAAGCTAACAGCTAAGAGCTAATAGCCAGGAGCTGAGAAGTTATGGCACGTTCGACCAAGAAGGGTCCGTTTGTAGACGCGCACCTGCACGTGAAGATCGAGGTGTTGAATGCCGCCAACGACAAGAAGGTCGTGAAGACCTGGTCGCGGCGCTCGACGATCTTTCCCGAGTTTGTGGGCCACACCATCGCGGTGCACAACGGCAAGAAGTTCGTTCCCGTGTACGTGACGGAGAACATGGTGGGCCACAAGCTGGGCGAGTTCGCGCCCACGCGCGTGTTCAAGGGCCACACCGGCGGCAGCAAGGCTTCCACCGAGGCTGCGGCCAAGCCGGCGCCGCGGTAAAAGCAGCCTTTAGCTATTAGCTTTTAGCTTTCGTGGAGCAGGCTGAGGCTGAGGTTGAAACAGGCAAGCTAATAGCTAATGGCTACAAGCTAATAGCTGATTGAGGAAGAGACCAATGGCAGTCGAGACAAAAGAGTATCGGGCCGAAGCCAGGTTCCAGCGCGTATCGCCGCAGAAGGCGCGGTTGGTGCTCGAACTGATCAAGGGCCGCGGAGTCCAGGAGGCGCTGGAGACGGCGGCCTTCACCAAGAAGCGCATCGCGCCGGTCATCCACAAGCTGCTGGTGTCGGCAATCGACAACGCCAAGTATGTCTCCGGCGAGCAGGGCGCCGATGTGGACGTGGACCGGCTCTACGTCAAGCAGGCGCTGGCCAACGACGGGCCGCGTATGAAGCGCATCCGCCCCGCCCCCATGGGCCGTGCCTATCGCTACCAGCGCCGGCTCACGCACATCGTGCTGTCGGTGGCCGAGCGCGAGGAGGGTAGCGGCTCTCACCTGGTGACGCGCGTGGAAGAGACGGCGCCTGCGCCGGCCAAGAAGGCGGCGGCGAAGAAGAAGGCGGCGAAGAAGAGTTAGCGTCGGTTGGAAGCAACTGCAGATCCTTCGACTGCGGCCGCTTCGCGACCTTCGCTCAGGATGACAATCATTTGATTTTGGTCCGGTTGACAAGGGTTTGTAGAGAGGTTTGAGGAAACAGTATGGGACAGAAAGTCCATCCGTACGGATTCCGGCTGGGAGTGAACAAGCCGTGGCGTTCGCGCTGGTATTCGGAGCGCGACTATGACAAGCTCCTGGTCGAAGACGTGAAGCTCAAGAAGGAGCTGCGCGAGAAGCTGAAGGCGGCGGGCGTCAGTTCGGTGGAGATCGAGCGTCCGGGCAACAAGCTGCGCTTCCTGATCCGCACCGCGCGTCCGGGCATCGTGATTGGCCGCAAGGGCGCGGAGATCGAGAAGCTCAAGACGGAGCTCGGAAAGCGCACCAACCGCGACGTGTTCATCGACATCATCGAGGTGAACAAGCCGGAGCTGGATGCGCAGCTGGTGGCCGAGAACATCGCGCTGCAGTTGGAGAAGCGCGTCAGCTTCCGCCGCGCGATGCGCAAGAGTGTCGATTCGGCGCTGCGCTTCGGCTGCAAGGGAATCAAGGTGCGGGTGTCGGGCCGGTTGAACGGCAACGAAATCGCGCGTTCCGAGTGGTATCTGCAGGGCCGTTTGCCGCTGCACACGCTTCGTGCGGATATCGACTACGGCTTCGCCGAAGCCCACACCACCTACGGCGTGATCGGCGTGAAGACGTGGATCTACCGCGGCGACATCTACGAGCAGAAGCGGCGCCGCGAACCGGTGTCGGTGGGTGCGTCGGGAGTGTTTTAAAAGCAGCTTTTAGCTTTTAGCCATTAGCTCTTAGCTTTTCGTGCTGACCGAAAAAGCTGGATGGAGCGAGATGAAGCTAAAGGCTAATAGCTAAGAGCTAATAGCTGTTTTGAGGTTTTCGCTATGTTGATGCCAAAGAAGGTGAAGTTTCGCAAGCAGCAGAAGGGCAAGCGCCGTGGCAAGGCGTGGCGCGGGTCGTCGCTGGCGTTCGGCGAGTACGGTTTGAAGGTCATGGAGTGCGGTTACATCACTGACCGTCAGATCGAAGCCAGCCGTATTGCCATGACCCGCTTCATCAAGCGCGGGGGCAAGATCTGGCTGCGGCTGTTCCCCGATAAGCCGATCACCAAGAAGCCCGCCGAAGTCCGTATGGGATCCGGCAAGGGCGCGCTCGACCACTGGGTGGCGGTGGTGCGGCCGGGCAAGATTCTGTTCGAGATGGAAGGCGTGTCGCCCGAACTGGCACAGGAAGCCATGCGCCTGGCATCGAACAAGCTTCCCTTGAAGACCAAGTTCGTGCAACGGCCGGGCGCGGATAAGAACGTATCGGCGTCGGCGGAGAACCGGCCGGCGGCATAACAAAAGCAGCTTTTAGCTATTAGCCATTAGCTTTTAGCTCTTCGCGGCAGGTTGAAGAGTGATGCGCGGGCAGGATGAAGCTAACAGCTAACAGCTAATAGCCAGGAGCTATAACGATGGAACTCAACAAGATTCGTAACTTGAGCGATGACGAGCTTCGCGCCCAGGAGAAGACCTCCGCGGAGCAGCTGTTCCGCCTGCGCTTTCAGGTGGCCATGGGGCAGAACGACGGAGTGAAGAAGCTTCGCCAGTTGCGCAAGGAGATCGCTCAGATCAAGACCGTTGCGCGCGAGCGCGACTTGGGCATCCGCGGCGCGACGAAGGATGCCGATGCGCAGGCGATCGCGAGCACGGCCAAGAAGGGGGCTAAATGACGGCGGATACGGCACAGGCGCCCGCTTCGCGGCGCAACGAAAAAGTCGGCAACGTGGTCTCGACCAAGATGCAGAAGACCATCGTGGTCGAGGTGGAAATGCGCAAGGCGCATGCCAAGTACAAGCGGATCGTGAAGCACTCGAAGAAGTTTTATGCCCACGACGAGCAGAACTCGGCGCGCGTGGGTGACGTGGTGCGCATCCGCGAGACGAGGCCGTTGAGCAAGCTGAAGCGGTGGAACCTGGAAGAGATCGTGCGCCGCTCGTCGCTGGGCCAGATTGAAGAGCTGGAAGCGCCGCAGGTGGCCGGTTAAGTGCGGGGTATCCCACCTTCGCGACAGAAAAAAGTCGCGAAGATGGGGCACGGAAGGTTTCTGGTAGGGAGAGAAGACGATGGCAGTGCAAATGAGAACCATGCTCGCGGTTGCCGACAACTCCGGCGCGCGCAAGCTGCAGATGATCCTGCCCCTGGGCGGCGGGTTGGGCAAAACGGCTTCGCTGGGGGATGTGATCACCGCGGCGGTGAAGGAAGCCTCGCCCGACGGTACGGTGAAGAAGGGCAAGGTGGTGAAGGCGGTCATCGTCCGCACGCGCAAGGAGCATCGCCGCCGCGACGGCACCTACATCCGCTTCGACGAGAATGCGGCGGTGGTGATCGACGATGCGCACGAGCCGGTAGGCACGCGCGTCTTCGGCCCGGTGGCCCGCGAACTGCGCGAGAAGAAGTTTTTGAAGATTGTGTCCCTGGCGCCGGAAGTGGTGTAAGTGCGGCAGGGAGCCGTTAGCTTGTAGCCGGTAGCTACAGGCTACGAGCTACCAGCTACGAGCTGTTTTGGAGTTTTTCATGCCGAGTTTGAATATTCGTCGCAACGATATGGTGAAGGTGCTGACGGGCGCCGATGCGGGCAAGACCGGCCGCGTGCTGCGCGTGTTTCCCGATAAGGGCACGGTGCTGGTCGAGCATGTGCGGGTGGTCAAGAAGACGGTTTCCACCAAGGGGAGACAGCGGACCAAGGGGGGCATCGCGGAGCAGGAGTCGCCCATCGACGTGTCCAACGTGGTGCTGGTTTGCCCCAATGACGGAGTGGCCAAGGTGGGCTACAAGGTGGAAGGCGACGGCAAGATCCGAATCTGCAAAACGTGCGGGTCGGAGCTGAGCACGAAGAAGTAGGAAGGCAGCTATTAGCTTTTAGCTATTAGCTCTTAGCTTCGAAGGCGGCGGGATCTGCATCCGAGGCAAACCAGATTGAGCTTGCTCCAGCGCCCATCCGGGCACGGAACGAGCTAACAGCTAAAAGCTAACGGCTAATAGCTGGTCTTAGATCCTCCCGCAACGGTATACGGATTTCGATCCACTCCGAGACCGGGAGAAAGAGAGCAGAGAAAAGATGGCGGCAAGGTTGAGAGAGAAGTACAACAAGGAAATCAAGCAGGCTCTGCAGAAGGAGCTCAAGCTCGAGAACCCCATGGCGGTGCCGAGGCTGGAAAAGATCGTGCTCAACATGGGGCTGGGCGAGGCCACGCAGAATACCAAGCTGCTCGATCCGCTGGTCAACGATCTGACGCAGATCGCCGGGCAAAAGCCGGTGACCACCAAGGCCAAGAAGTCGATCGCCGCGTTCAAGGTGCGCGCGGGCATGTCGATCGGGGCCATGGTCACGCTGCGCAACGACAAGGCGTATGAGTTCCTGGACCGGCTGATTTCGATTGCCCTGCCCCGCGTGCGCGACTTCCGCGGCGTGTCGACCAAGAGTTTCGACGGGCGCGGCAATTACACCATCGGCATGAGAGATCAGCTCATCTTCCCGGAGATCGACTACGCGAAGGTGGAGAAGCTGAAGGGCATGAACATCACCATCGTGACCACGGCCAAGGACGACAATTCCGCGCGCGCGCTGCTGCGCCACTTCGGAATGCCGTTCCGGCAGGGAGCGTAAAGACAGCTATTAGCTCTTAGCTATTAGCTATTAGCTTCGGGATCGGAAGAACCGGCGTCTAAGGCGAAACAGAATTTATGGTTTGTTCCAGATGCATGCGTTGCGCGCGGAACAAGCTAACAGCTAAGAGCTAAGAGCTAATAGCTGCCGTACCGAGGAATCATGGCAACCACTGCAAAGAGAGTAAAGGACGCGCGGAAGCCGAAGTTCAGCTCCCGCAAGCACAACCGGTGCAAGATCTGCGGGCGGCCGCGCGGTTACCTGCGCAAGTTCGGGGTATGCCGTCTGTGCTTTCGCGGCCTCGCGCTCAAGGGCGAAATCCCGGGTGTGCTCAAGTCGAGCTGGTAAAAGTTCAGCCTGTAGCCTGGAGCCAGTAGCTTGTAGCAAGAGCTACCGGCTACGAGCTACAAGCTGTAGTAACCCATTCTCGCTGGTTTCCGCATTTAGGCGGACGAACGGGGAATGAAGGAGAAGGAATGAGTCTGACCGACCCAGTAGCAGATTTTCTGGCCCGCATCCGGAATGCCATTCGGGCCCGCCATCAGAAGCTGGACGTGCCGGCTTCGAAGCTGAAGACCGAGATCGCCCGCATTCTGAAGGAAGAGGGCTACATTTCGAACTACAAGACCCAGGAAGAGGACGGCAAGCTGATCCTGCGCGTGTACTTGAAGTACGGCGGCACGGATGCGGCGATCCGCGACCTGGCGCGGATATCGCGTCCCGGCTGCCGCGTATACGTGGGCCGGGACGAGATCAAGCGCGTCCAGGGCGGACTGGGCATTTCCATCATGACCACGCCCAAGGGCGTCATGACCGGCCGCCAGGCGCGCCGCGAAGGCGTGGGCGGGGAAGTGCTGTGCGAGGTGTGGTAAAGGCAGGGACTAAGGGACTAAGGGACTAGGGACTAAGTCCCGGCGTACCGAGGCAAATTGGTGTTGCAGGTCGTTTTTCTCGGTCCCTAGTCCCTATGTCCCTAGTCCCTGTTTTCCCGGCTGCAGTGGAACGATGATGAAGATGGGCCAAGCTGATCACTGACCACTGATCACTGACCACTGAATCATCGGGACTCGCAAGCCAACAAAGGATTGAATCAGATGTCGCGAATTGGAAAGAAACCCATCCCGCTGCCCTCGGGTGTGAAGTACAAGGTGGACGGCAACACCGTCCTGGTGGAAGGGCCGAAGGGCAAGGTCTCGGCGCTGGTGGCCGAAGGGATCTCCCTGGAGACCAAGGACGGGCAGTTGCACCTCACGCGGTCGGACGACAAGTTCGCGGCCTATCACGGGCTGACCCGGGCGCTGGTGTTCAACGCGGTGCAGGGCGTGACCAAGGGCTGGACCAAGGAACTGGACATCGTGGGCATCGGCTACCGCGCCGAAATGAAGGGCAAGGGCACGGTCGTCTTCACGCTGGGCTACTCGCATCCGATCGAATTCCCGCTGCCCTCAGGTATTGAAGTCGCGGTCGATCCCAAGCAGACGCACCTGACCATCACCGGCATCGACCGCCAGAAGGTGGGCCAGGTGGCGGCGGACATGCGCTCGCTGCGCAAGCCCGATCCGTACAAGAACAAGGGTGTGCGTTACACCGGCGAGAAGCTGAAGAAGAAGGCCGGAAAGACGGGAGCGAAGTAAGACAGCTATTAGCCGTTAGCTTTTAGCTGTTAGCTCTGTCGTGCCGAGTACGGTAGCTTCAATTGGAATGGAACTAGCTAACGGCTAATAGCTAATGGCTAATAGCTGCATTTCACCGAACGGCGCCGCAGGGCGGCGCCGCCGATAGGAAGAGACGAAGATGATAACGCAGAACAAGAGAAACGCAATCCGGCAGAGGATCCATTCGCGCATTCGCGAGAAGTTGAGCGGGACCAGTGAACGGCCGCGGCTCAACGTGTACCGTTCGCTGAATCACATTTATGCGCAGGTGATCAATGACCAGAAGGGCGAGACCATCGTTTCGGCCTCGTCGCTGGGCATGAAGCTCAAGACGGGCGGCAATGTTGCGTCGGCCAAGGAGATCGGCAAGACCATCGCCGAAAAGGCGGTGGCCAAGGGCATCAAGCGCGTGGTCTTCGACCGCGGCGGCTTCCTGTATCACGGGCGCATCAAGGCACTGGCCGATGCGGCGCGCGAAGCGGGGCTGGAATTCTAGAAGCAGCTATTAGCTATTAGCCGTTAGCTTTTAGCTTTTTCGCATAGAGGGCAAGCCGTTTCGGAGAGCACGAGAAAAGCTAATAGCTAAAAGCTAATAGCTAACAGCTAGGACGTGAGAGCAATGACGATGTTGAAGAAGAAACTCGATGCCAACCAGTACAACCTGAAGGACCAGGTGGTGGCCATCAATCGCGTGACCAAGGTGGTGAAGGGCGGCAAGAACATGTCGTTCGCGGCGCTGGTGGTGGTGGGCGATGCGGCCTCGGGGGTGGTGGGCTACGGTTCGGGCAAGGCCAAGGAAGTGCCCCAGGCCATCCGCAAGGGGATCGAATCGGCCAAGAAGAACCTGTTCAAGGTGAACCTGACCAATACCACCATTCCACACCAGGTGCTGGGGCGCTACGGTTCGGGCCAGGTGCTGCTCAAGCCGGCACCGGAAGGCACGGGCGTGATCGCCGGCGGGGCGGTGCGCGCGGTGATGACCTCGGCCGGCGTGCAGAACGTACTCACCAAGAGTCTGGGCTCCGCCAATCCACACAATGTCATCAAGGCCACGTTTGACGCCCTGGTGCAGTTGCGCGACAAGAACGAGGTCGCCTCAATGCGCGGCAAGCAGCTTGAGGAGATGTAAATCATGGCCGAGACCAAGAAGATTCGCATCCAGTACTTCCGCTCCAAGAACAACACGCCGGAGAAGCACAAGCTCATCGTCAAGGGGCTGGGCTTCACGCGTCTGAACCAGATCGTCGAGCGGGTCGACAACGAATCCATCCGCGGGATGGTGAAGGCCATTCCGCATCTGGTGAGGATTGTCGAAAGCTAACCGGGCCGAGGCCCGACAGCTAATAGCTTTTAGCTATTAGCTCTTAGCTTTGTCGATGTGGAACTGGCAGCATAAGTTCCCATGAGTCAAGCTAAAAGCTAATGGCTAACAGCTAAAAGCTGCTTTACAACGCGAGTCGGCCGGGGCCACTCCAGCCGGCGCTACAGCGAGGAAAACATGCCAACCAATCTCTCCAATTTGCGCGCTCCCAAGAAGGCAAACACCGGGCGCAAGCGTGTCGGCCGCGGTATGGGCTCGGGCATGGGCAAGACATCCACCCGGGGCCACAAGGGCCAGGGGTCCCGTTCCGGCTCCAGCCTGATGCGCGGCTTTGAAGGCGGCCAGATGCCGCTTCACCGCCGCCTGCCCAAGCGCGGATTCACCAACATCTTCCGCACCGAGTACACGGTCATCAACCTGGACCGGCTCGCCGAGCTCAACCTCTCCGAGATTGCTCTCGAGGACTACAGGAAGCTGGGCCTGGTTTCCGGCAAGAATGCCCTGGTCAAGATTCTCGGTTCGGGCGAGCTGACTTCGGCCGTCACGGTCCATGCCCACAAGTTCTCCAAATCTGCCGCGGAGAAGATCCAGAAGGCGGGAGGGAAGGCCTTGGTGCTGGGCGGGGCGGTGGCGGAGAAGGCGTAGTTTTGTGGTTTCCCAGGTCTCAAAATCGAGACCTGGGGCACCCGGCATAGGGTTCCATCCCAGGTCTCAAAACCGGAGACCTGGGGCACCCGGATTGCTGAAGCGCTGTGCGCTGCCTCACATCTTCGCTTCCTTGATCTTCGTAATCTGTGGGAAACCGGGAGATGGCATAAGATAGAAGAACACCTTTTCGAACGGCGACTTCGCCTGAGCGGATTACCCAACATGCTTGAGAAGTTTCTGAACATCTTCCGGATTCCCGACCTGCGCAAGCGGGTTCTCTTCACCCTCGGCATCCTGGCCGTCTACCGCCTGGGGGCGTTCATCCCCACCCCCGGCGTGGACACCAACAAGCTCGCCCTGCTGTTCAACATGCAGAACGGCTCGGCGCTCGGCCTGATGGACCTGTTCGGTGGCGGAAACCTGCGGCGCATGACCATCTTCGCCCTGGGGATCATGCCGTATATTACGGCGTCCATTATTTTTCAGCTGCTCACGGTGGTTTACGAGCCGCTGGCGCGCATCCAAAAGGAAGGCGAACTGGGCCGCCGCAAGATCACCCAGTGGACCCGCTACGTGACGGTGGTTTTGGGCGCTTTGCAGTCCATCGGCATTGCGGCGATTCTCTCCCGGCAGGGGCTGGTTCTGCATCCCGGCATGGGCTTCAACCTCATGACGGTACTGACCCTGACCACCGGCACGGCCTTCATTATGTGGCTGGGCGAACAGATTACCGATCGCGGCATCGGCAACGGCATGAGCCTGCTGATCTTTGCCGGCATCATTGCCGGCCTGCCTCGCGGCGCCGGTGAGCTGATCACCAAGATCCGCACCAATGCCTGGGGTTCGTTCACGTTCCCGGCGGTGGTTCTTCTGCTGGCGGCCATGGCCCTGGTGGTGGGGTTCATCGTGCTGGTGGAGCGGTCGGAGCGCCGTATTCCCATCCAGAGCGCCCGTCGCATCGTCGGCCGCCGCATGATGGGCGGGCAATCCAGCCATCTGCCGCTCAAGGTCAACTCCGGCGGCGTCATGCCCATTATCTTCGCCAGTTCGATTCTCTCGGCGCCGCTGCTGTTCGGACAGATGCAATGGGCGCAGAACAGCAGGCTGGTACAGCCCATCATCCAGGCCATCACCCCCGGCTATCCGTGGTACGAGGTGCTGAATGTCCTGGCCATCATCTTTTTCGCCTATTTCTACGTTTCCATCGTGATGAGGCCGGATGACATCGCGGATAATTTCCGCAAGTCGGGTTCGTTTATTCCCGGAATCCGGCCCGGAAAGCGCACGTCGGATTTCATCAACGACATTCTTACCCGCATCACCCTGGTGGGCGCGCTTTACCTCATCGTCGTGCAAATGGTCCCCACGGCCCTTATCTCCGGCATCCGTTTCGACAAGCTTTGGCTGATCGGTCGGGTCTTCGAAAACCTGCCGAACTGGATGACACGTGGCGTCGGCGTCAACTTCTACTTCGGCGGAACATCGCTGCTGATCGTGGTTGGCGTGGCCATGGACACTGTTAACCAGATTGAATCGCAGCTGATCATGCGCCATTATGACGGCTTTTCCCCGCGGTCCGGTCGTATCCGCGGAAGGAAAACCTGGTAAATGCAAACGAGTGCAATGCAAGTAGAAACGCACCGGGAAATATCGTCAAAAGTCATCCCGGGACCGATTCTTTTGTTGGGCGCGCCGGGGGTAGGAAAAGGAACCCAGGCCAAGGAACTGGTCAAGCTCTGGGGCATCCCACAGATTTCCACCGGAGACCTGCTTCGCGCCAACGTGTCCCAGGGGACGCCCCTCGGCAAGATCGCCAAGGCAACCATGGACCGCGGTGAGCTGGTTCCTGATTCCCTGGTGAATGATATGGTTGCGGCCCGGCTGCAGGAGCCGGACACGATCAAGGGCTACATTCTGGATGGTTTCCCGCGGACGCTCCCGCAGGCCGGCTGGCTGGATACCCGTCTTATGGCGCAACCCCTGTCGCTGCCGCTGGTTGCGGTCAGTATCCAGGTGGACTATAATCAGTTACTGCGCCGTATTACGGGGCGCAGGATTTGCCCTGTCTGCCAGACCATCTATAACGTCTATTCCCATCCGCCTAAAGTGGATGAAATCTGCGATATAGAGGGGGCTGCCCTGGTTCGCCGGGCGGACGATACCGAGGAGGCATTCGTCGAGCGCATGCGCGCTTATGACGCCCTGACGACGCCGGTGATCGAGCACTACCGGGATTTGGGACGTTTCGCGGAAGTGGATGGAGACCGGCCGATCACCGAGGTCGCAGCCGGGATAGTTTATGCCGTCGAAGAGTTGCGGACACACTGACGCAACCGCGCGGCGGATTGTGCGTTTGAAAGGCAGTTCTCAGTTCATAGTTCGCAGTTCACAGTGGCCGCTTGCCGGCGCTTTGGAACTGAGAACTAAGAACTACGAACTGTGAACTGAGGTTTGATTGGCGGTCGTACTCAAGTCGTCGCAGGAAATCGAGAAGATGCGCCGCGCGGGCCGGGTGGTGCGCGAGGTGCTCGAGCTGGTGCGCGGCATGGTGCGGCCGGGAGCCACCACCCTTGAGTTGGAGAGAGCGGCGGAGAAGCGGATCGTCGAACTCGGCGCCAGGCCGGCTTTCAAGGGGTATCACGGCTACCCGTGCGTGCTTTGCACGTCAGTCAACAGCGAGGTTGTGCACGGCATCCCTTCATCGAAGCGGGTCCTCAAGGACGGGGATATCGTTTCGGTGGACTGCGGGGCGATCGTCGACGGCTATTACGGGGATGCGGCCATCACCGTTCCGGTGGGCGAAAGGATCCACCCGGACACGGTGCGCCTGCTGAAGGTCACCGAGGCGTCGCTGCAGTCCGGCATCGCCGCGGTGAAGCCGGGCGCCACGCTGGGCGACATCGGCGCGGCGGTACAGAAAGTGGTCGAAGCCGAGGGGTTCTCGGTGGTACGGGATTTTGTCGGGCACGGGATCGGCGTGCACATGCACGAGGATCCGCAGGTGCCGAACTTTGGTGAAGCCGGGCACGGCATGAAGCTGCGCGCCGGCATGGTGCTTGCCATCGAGCCCATGGTCAACGCCGGCGGGCCGGATGTCCGGGTTCTCGGCGACGGCTGGACGGCAGTCACCGGCGATGGAAGTATGAGTGCTCATTTCGAGCACACGGTTGCGGTCACCGCAAACGGAGCGGCGATTTTGACGGAATGAAGCAGCTTTTAGCTCTTAGCCATTAGCTTTTAGCTTTTCGTGCTGAGGCAGGTTCTGATCCAGGATGGAGCTAACAGCTAAAAGCTAATAGCTTGCGTTCGGTTGACCAGCCGGCCGGGAGCCGGCAGAAGGGTACACTGTTTGTCGAAGGAAGATGCGATTGAGGTAATGGCGACCGTCGTAGAGACGTTGCCCAACGCCATGTTCAAGGTGAAGCTCGAAACCAACCACGAAGTGTTGGCGCATGTTTCGGGCAGGATGCGCAAGAATTTCATCCGGATTCTCCCCGGAGATCGAGTGGCCGTGGAATTGAGCCCCTATGACCTCAACCGCGGCCGCATCGTGTACCGGTACAAGTGAAGCAGCCGGTAGCCAGTAGCTCGCAGCCTGTAGCAGCTTCGACCTAGCTACAGGCTACCGGCTACAAGCTACAGGCTTGAAATGTTCCGCGTCGTCAGCAGATGCGCGGAGAAGGGTAGCAATATGAAGGTCCGTGCATCGGTAAAGAAGATTTGCGTGAAGTGCAAGGTCATCAACCGCCGCGGGGTGGTTCGGGTGATCTGTGAAAACGCAAAGCACAAGCAGCGCCAGGGCTAGGCAGCCTGGCAGGAACGGAAACCTCCAGAAACAGTGGATAGTGATTAGTAGTTAGTGATTAGTAAGCCTGAAGTCGAACGAACCACTAATCGCTAACCACTAGTTTCAGGGGCTAGTTAGCCGCACAAGGCTTGCGATGAACCCCGGAGGGTTTCCAGATAACCGTGCGAACCGGCGCATTGCCGGAGGCACACAACAGTGAAAGAAAAGAGAGAAGAGAAAAGAGAACAGCAAGTGCGGTGGTATTCGCATGAGAACTTATCTCTTATCGCTTGTCTCTTATCTCTGAAAAGGATTCAGCATGGCACGTATCGCCGGCGTCGATCTGCCCCGCCAGAAGCAGGCCCGGATCGCGCTTACTTACATTTTCGGCATCGGGAATCCGCGTGCGCTCAAGATCCTGGAAAAGGCCAACGTTGACGGCTTCAAGAAAGTCCAGGACCTGGGCGAGGAAGAGGTGAACCGCATCCGCCAGGTGATCGAGGACGAGGGTGACGTCGAGGGCGACCTGCGCAAGGACGTCCAGATGCACATCAAGCGCCTCATCGATATCCAGAGCTATCGCGGCAGCCGCCATCGCCGGTCGCTCCCCGTTCGCGGCCAGCGAACCCACACCAATGCCCGCACCCGCAAGGGGCCCCGTAAGGGCACAATCGCAGGCAAGAAGAAAGCGACGGCGAAGACCTAATGGCAGAGCAAAAACCGAAGGCCGGCGCCAAGGCTGGCAAGGGGAAGAAGTTCAAGAAGCGCGAGCGCAAGAATGTGCCCTACGGCGTGGCGCACATTCAGGCTTCGTTCAACAACACGATTGTGACCATCACCGACCAGATGGGCAACACGCTCTCGTGGAAGAGCGCGGGGTCGCTGGGATTCCGGGGATCGCGCAAGGGCACGCCGTTCGCGGCGCAGCAGGCGGCCTCGAATGCCGCCGGCATGGCCCGCGATCACGGCCTGCGTACGGTCGACGTGCGCGTCGCCGGTCCGGGATCGGGCCGCGAGTCGGCCATTCGCGCGCTGGCCGCCGCGGGCATCGAAGTCAAGTCCATCCGCGACGTGACCCCGGTGCCGCATAACGGCTGCCGACCGCCGAAGCGGCGGAGGGTGTAAGAAGCAGCTATTAGCTTTTAGCGATTAGCCTTTAGCTTTTCCGTGCTGAGTTGACGATTTCAACCAGACACAGGGAGCTAAAAGCTAACTGCTAAGGGTTAACAGTTAAATGAAACAGGGCCGGGACGAAGCGTCCCAAAAGCAGCAAACCTGTGGAAATGGCGATTCACTTCGCTGCGCCACAAACGAGCTAACAGCTAAGAGCTAATAGCTAAAAGCTGCTTCACGCGTAAACCGGCCGTCATCCGAAGTCAGGAGAAGAAGGAAAAGAATGGCTCGTTATACCGGAGCAGTCTGCCGCCTTTGCCGTCGCGAAGGCACCAAGCTCTTTTTGAAGGGCACTAAATGCACGTCGGACCGCTGCCCCCTGGAGAAGCGCAACTTCCCCCCGGGCCAGCACGGCAAGGATCGCAAGGCCAAGATCGTGGGCTACGGCCTGCAACTGCATGAGAAGCAGAAGGCCAAGCGCATGTACTTCACCCTCGAAGGGCAATTCCGCGAGTACTACGAGAAGGCCAGCCGTTCGCAAGGCGTCACCGGCGAGTTGCTGATCCAGCAATTGGAGCGCCGCCTCGACAATGTTGCCTACCGGCTCGGATTTGCAATCTCGCGCCGCCAGGCCCGCCAGGTGGTCCGTCACGGCCACGTGCAGGTCAACGGCAGGAAGGTGAACATCCCGTCGTTCCAGGTGAACGTGGGCGACGAGATTTCCATTCGCGACCACGCCAAGAAACACGTCATCATCGAGCAGGGCACCCAGTACGCCGCGGCGAATCCCGTGCCCGCGTGGCTGGAAGCGAATTTCGAAAATATGTCGGGGCGCGTGCTGCAGTTGCCCAAGCGCGCCGACGTCAATCTGCCGATCAACGAGCAGTTGATTGTGGAGTTGTACTCGAAGTAAACCAAGTTCACAGTTCGTAGTTCACAGTTGGACGCCCCAGCGGCTGCCGTCTGTAACTAAGAACTGTGAACTAAGAACTATTAACTCAATTCACCAAGGAGACTTGCGCGGCCGCCGCAAAATGCATCGCGACGTACATGCCGCGCGGGAAAAGAGACGAGACATATGTTGTGGAGAGGATTCCAGAAGCCGAAGCGCCTGGCAGTCGATGCCGAGTCGCTCACCGAGACTTTCGGCAAGTTCAGCGCCCAGCCCTTTGAACGGGGCTTCGGCACCACCATCGGCAACGCCCTGCGCCGCACCCTTCTCAGTTCGATCGAAGGCGCGGCGGTCACCGCCATCCGCATCGAGGGCGTGCTGCACGAGTTCCAGTCCATCGCCGGCGTGGTCGAAGACGCGACCGACATCATCCTGAATCTCAAGCAGGTTCCCTTCAAGCTCGCGGGCGAAGGCCCCAAGGCGCTCTACCTGCGCGCCGATCAGCCCGGCGTGGTCACCTCCGGCATGATCGAAGCCGACGGCGACGTCGAGATCCTGGATAAGAACGTCTACATCGCCACCGTCTCCGAAGGCGGCAAGCTGGAAATGGAGATGCGTCTCAAGCGCGGCCGCGGCTATGTTTCGGCCGACAAGAATTTCGACGCCGACCTGGGCCTGGGCTTCATCCCCGTCGATTCGGTCCACTCGCCGGTGCGCCGCGTTAACTACGTGGTCGACGCCGCCCGCCTGGGCCAGATCACCGACTACGACAAGCTCACGCTCGAAGTGTGGACCAATGGAGCGGTGCTGCCCGCCGACGCGGTCGGCCTGGCTGCCAAGCTGCTCAAAGACCACATGAACATCTTCATCAACTTCGAAGAGGAGATCGAGACCGAAGCGCGCGGCGAGGAAGGACGCGTCCTGCTGCGCAACGACAATCTCAATCGTTCTGTCGAAGAGCTGGAGCTGTCGGTCCGCAGCTACAACTGCCTGAAGAACGCCAACATTCAGACCATCGGCGAGCTGGTGCAGAAGACCGAAGCCGAGATGCTGAAGACCAAGAACTTCGGCCGCAAGAGCCTCAACGAGATCAAGGAAATTTTGGCCCAGATGGGCCTCTCGCTGGGCATGAAGATCGACGAGAGCGGCAACGCGGTTCCGGGTCCGACCAGCATTCCTCCGGCCGCCGCGCTGGCCGCCAGCTACAACCGTTACGACGAAGAAGACGAGCCGCTGGATTCGGTCGACCTCCAGCTGCCGACAGAGACGGAGAACTTCTAAAAACAGGGACTAAGGGACTAAGGGACCAAGGGACTAAGTCGCACCACGCAAATGACTAGTCCCTAGTCCCTAGTCCCTAAGTCCCTAGAAAGATTTCGCCATGCGCCATCGCAATGCAGGATTCAAGCTCGGACGCAACACCAGCCACCGCCGCGCGCTGTTGCGCAGCCTGGTCACGTCCGTTATCGAACGAGACCGGGTGGAAACCACCGTGGCCAAGGCCAAGGCGGTCCGCCCGCATGTGGAAAAGATGATCACCCTGGGCAAGAAGGGCGATCTGCACTCGCGCCGCCAGGCGCTCAGCTTCCTCCAGACCGACGACGCGGTCACCCGGCTTTTTGAAACCGTGGCCCCGCGCTACGGCGATCGCCAGGGCGGCTATCTGCGCATCGTGCGCACCGGTTTCCGCAAGGGCGACGGCGGCGAAACGGCGTTCATCGAACTGCTGGGAGCGGAGAAGGAACTGGAAGCCAAGGCCAAGAAGCGCGAGGAGAGCAAGGCCAAGAAGCGCGCCGAACTCGAAAAGCAGCTCGAGGAAGCCAAGAAGGAAGAAGAACCGGGCGGCGAACAGGCGGCCTGACCTCATATCAACCTGAAACGCGACAACGGGCGTCCGCTCAGCGGAGGCCCGTTGTTGTTTTGGCGGCTTGGCCGCCGTATCCTTAGACCTTCTCAGACTTGTACATTCCGGGAGTGTCTTCATGCGTTTGACGAACATTGGTCTCGCCGTCCTACTGTGTTCCTTTGCTCCGTTCGGCGGGGCGCAGCAGGCCATCACTCCGCAACAGGCTCTGGCGCGGGTTCTCCAGCAGACGCCGGCGCAGGCCGACTGGTTTGCGCCCAGCTTTCTGGCCCAGATTCCGGTGGCGCGAATCGACGCGGTCGTCAAGCAGTACACCGGCACCCTGGGCGCATATCAGCGCGCCGAGGCCACCCCGGATGGATTCACGGTGGTGATGGAACACGGCACGGCCCCGGCCAGGATTCACCTCGACCCGCAGGGGCGCATTGACGGCCTGTGGTTCGGTGCGCCGCAATCGGACAAACCCGCCAGTCCCGATGACACGATGAAGGAACTGGCCGCGCTTCCGGGCAAGGTATCGGCCCTGGTGCTCGAAGAGGGAAAGCCGCTGGCGTCCCTGCACCCCGATGACGCGCTGGCTATCGGGTCGACGTTCAAATTGGCCGTCCTGGCAGCCGCGCAGGAACAGGTCGCCGGGGGAAAGCGCCGCCTGGACGAAGTCCATCCTTTGCAAAAGGAATGGAAATCGCTGCCCTCCGGCGTTCTGCAGATCTGGCCGGATGGGACGCCGCTGACGCTGGCGACTATCGAGAACCAGATGATTTCCATCAGCGACAACACCGCCGCGAACGCCCTGCTCTCCATCGTCGGCCGGACCGAGGCGGAGAAATTTGCACCGAGGAACAAGCCGTTCCTGAACACGCGCGAGGCGTTTGCGCTCAAGGCCACGGCCAATCAGGCGTTGCTCGATCGCTACCGCAAGGCGGACGAGAGCGGACGCCGCGCCATGCTTGCCGAAATCGATGGGTTGCCCCTGCCTGACCTGGGACAGTTCAGCGACGCCGTGACGGCGACGGATATCGAATGGTTCTTCAGCGCCAACGAACTGTGCGCGCTGATTTCCAAGGTCGCCGATGCCGAGGCCATGCGCATCAATCCCGGCCTCGCCAACGCCGCGCAGTGGAAGCGGGTCGCCTTCAAGGGCGGCTCGGAGGGCGGCGTGCTGAACCTCACCACCGCGCTGACCGGCAAGAACGGAAAGCACTACTGCGTGGTGGCAACCTGGAATGACAGCGCGCCGCTGGACCAGGCGAAATTGTTCGCCATCTACGGCAAATTCCTGGGCGCTCTGGCGAAGACCTCGGCGCAATAACTCACGGTGCACGCTCCATTACTGGTTGCCGCACGCGCCACCCTGGGTCGCGTGTGCACTCGAGGTGTCGATCTCCAGCTTGCTCAGCGCTTCCACTTCCGGGCCGTTCGTATGGATATCGGCCGGGGTGTTCGGCGAAACAGGCAATCGCCGTCACCAGAAAGCGGTGCTGGCGATTCGACTGGGTGGTGGAGTTTGACATCAAGTCGGCTTTGGATCAAATCGATCATGGTCTCTTGATAAAAGCGGTCCGCAGTCACATCGGAGAGGGCTGGATACTGCTGTATGTCGAACGGTGGCTAACCGCCCCGTTTGAGACCACAGACGGCGAGCGGCTGCCGCGCGAGCGCGGCACGCCTCAAGGCGGGGTGGTCAGCCCGATTTTGATGAACCTGTTCATGCATTACACGTTCGATGCCTGGATGAAGCGTACCAATCCATCCTGTCCGTTTGCCCGCTACGCTGACGATGCGGTAGTCCACTGCCGCACTCGGAAGCAGGCCGAAGAGGTAATGCGGTCCATCGCATTACGGCTGGCGGAATGTGGGTTGACGATGCATCCGGAAAAGTCGAAAGTGGTGTACTGCAAGGACGGCAACCGAACCGCATCCTTTCCACAGGTAAGCTTCACGTTCCTTGGCTTTACGTTTCGGCCGAGGAAGGCGATTGACCGTCAGAAAACGGCATTTACTAATTTTCTGCCGGCAGTGAGCGCCGATGCGTTGAAGCGTATGCGGAAAGAGGTAAGGGGCTGGCGCATTCATCGTCAGACGTCGGGGACACTCGTCGAACTGGCGCAGCAATACAATCCCAAGATACGAGGTTGGTGGAATTACTTCGGGGCTTTCTATCGTTCGGCGATGCACAGGCTTTTTCAATACATCGATCTGAAGCTTGAGCAGTGGGCTAGGCGCAAGTACAAAACACTGTTGCGGCGCAAGCGGTGCAGTGTGGACTGGCTCTCCCGGACTAAAAGAGAATCTCCCGGGCTGTTCCTCCACTGGAGTGTTCTTGGGAATCGGGTTGGATAATGGGAGCCGTGTAATCGAGAGGTTTACGCACGGTTCTACGAGAGGCTCAGGGTGAAATTCCCTGGGCCTACTCACCTAGGGACGAGTAGTCCACGATACGTCCGGAACTCGCAATTCTGATCACTATACTTGGCGCGTTCCAATTCGGGGAGTCCCTAACTGCTTCCTTGCCGTGAAACAGCCCCGTCACAGCACGGGCTGCCCCATATGCGGATGAAAAGGCACGGTAGTTGAGACGCCGCATTCGGAGCGGATACGCTTTCGTGCAAAGAAATCTTTTGTGACCGAAACGCGATCAATTATCAAAGTTGGGACTGTGTCCTGCAACGTAAGAGCCGTCTCGAAAGGGTGAGGATTGGTTGACGAGAGGGAAATGCATGGATTGCGCCCGGTGCGTACAACCCAAGGCAGTTTCCCTCTCGCATCCCCACCGGCTTGAAGATCTCGATTTGGACGGCTAACTACAATTCACCTGCAAATAATGCAGCGTCGTTTTAACATTGGTGTGGGGTTGTTGATGGGATGAACCTGTACCGGAGCCGATCCAACCGAACGAGACGAGCTGGGCTGATAGAACCCGCCCGATCCGGTGTTAAGCATCGCGGTGAAAAGCAGTAGTATCGTGATCATGTCTCCTCCTCATGAGGGCGGCGCCTCGTGGAACGATTCGGTGGAAAGCCGCGCTCTACTGAGGAAGGCGAAATCCTAGAGAAATTCGGCTCACGAATTCGACGAGATTTTTGGAGAAGTGGTAGAAACGGCTGAGAAGGGGAGATGCTAAAGCAACTCGGCGTAATCCAGTAAATCCAGGTTTCCATTCCGAGGGGAGGGGCGTTTCGTGCTTCTACCTTTGGCTTTCCGTCCGAACGGCGTTCCAAGCGAATTACCCCGGCTCGTCCATAGCCAGACTATGGAAGAGTTATGCATGGGTCTTCGACCCACCTATATGGATGAAAATCGGCTAGAGCCGAAGCGTTACCATCGAACGGGCGCTGGACGGCAAAGGCCGAGCCGACTCTGGATTAGTTGAGGCCGTGGAAGAGTTTGGTCTGGGTTGCGTGTTATGGACCAATTTGTGTGACGCCGGCCATCTCGGAATGGACTGGTAGCACGTGAGGGTGTGTCATGTCTTCGTTCACGCTTCCTGCCGCTCCACGCCCGGAGGAAGCGATGTCAGACAAGATTGCAGGGATCGACGTTCACAAGAAGGTTTTGATGGTAGTGGTGCTGGATGGAGCCGCACCTGGGCAGAAGCCAGAGCGGCGGCGATTTTCCACCATGCCCACGGAGTTGCACCATCTGGCGACATGGCTGCGGGAACGCGGTGTGGTGGAGGCGGTAATGGAATCGACCGCGCAATACTGGCGATCGGTGTGGCTGGAACTAGAGCCGCACATGAGTTTGCACCTGGCGCAAGCATTTTCGAACCGCGCTCCGCGAGGGCGAAAGCATGACTTCAAGGATGCGGAGCGGTTGGCGCGACGGTTCATCGCCGAGGAGTTGATCCTGAGTTTCGTGCCCGGAGGAGAACAGCGCATGTGGCGCAACCTGGCCCGAATGAAACTGCAGTTGATACGGGACCGGGTGCGCCTGCATAGCCAGATCGAGTGCCTCTTGGAAGAGATGCGCATCAAGCTGTCGGTCGTGGTGGCCGATCTTTTCGGGGCGAGCGGCCTTCGCATTCTGCATGCCCTGGCGTTAAACGAGACCGATCCGAAGAACCTTGCGTCGTTGGGTGACGAACGGCTGAAGTGCAGCGAGGAACAACTGATCGAAGCTCTGACGGGTGAATCTCATCCTGTGCATCGGCAAATGCTCGGCTTGCAGCTTGAACGGCTACGCCAGATCAATGATCAGATCGCCGTACTCAACACGATGATCGCCCAAGCCATGAGACCACATCAGGATGCGGTCGTCCGCCTGGCCGAAGTACCCGGTTTCGGCATCGACTCCGCACAGCAAATCATCGCTGAGGTAGGGGTAACAGCCGAAACCTTTCCATCTGCGGCGGAATTTACTTCCTGGGTTGGAACCTGTCCCGGGAAAGAAGAGAGCGCCGGGGAGAACCGCAGCAGTCGCTCCGCGAAAGGCAACAAGTACATGCGGCGAATACTCAATCAAGTCGCCCACGCCGCAGCCCGAAGCAAGGGCACCCATTTTCAGGCGGTTTTCCGGCGTTTGTTGCCCCGGCTGGGGTATCAATCTGCAATCTGGGCCATCGCCCATCGACTCTGTCGCCTCGTCTGGAAGATCCTCCACGAAGGAGTCCGTTACATCGAGCAGGGCATCTCGTACCAACCGAAGCTACTCATCTATCGGGCTCAATCCCTGGCCAAGCAACTTCGCAAGTTTGGTTATGACCTCCGTGTCACGACCACGAATCCGCTCATGCATGAATCGGCATCCTGAGTGATTTTCGAGGGAGTCGGCGACAATTCGGGAGTAGCACCCGACACGGTGGCAAATGCCAACCGTCAGTGCTGTCGGTTGGCTGCCGCCTCCTGCAACAGGCGAACAGAAATGGGCTGCTTCGCCTCACGTGCAAGCTGAAGTGCATCCCGGCCCCATTTGTCACGGGCACTTACGTCGGCCCCGCATTTAACAGAGGACGAACGTTGCAGGGGCGGGCTACCGCACTCAAAAGGGGAGTAACCCCGTCCGGACCGTGAACGTTGACGTCTGCACCCGCATCGATGAGGGTTCTAATCACCGCCGTATTGTCGTATAGATTGCCTACCGCTTCAAACAGTGCGCGATTAAGCTCGCGCCAAGAAACCCGTGGGTTCTTGAGTTGTAACTCTACAGCTTGGGATGCGTGGGGAACTACCGATCCGCAAAGATCAGGAAATAGGTTCCCCGCGAAGCGTCCCCGGCACGGTGCCGGCTGATGCCCGCGATGGGAAGCACTACCGACTTCCCCGCACCGGCCTCCCCGCCCTGTACCAGGCTTGCGCCGCCGTCGAAGCGCCGGGCTCCGTACAGTTGCGATGAAAGTGACGGGTCGAATCTACCGTAGGGATCATGGACAACCACGGCAAAGTCCGCGCTGCATTCGAACGGGCGATAGTTCATGTACCCAATTACGAGGATGATATGACCGGGCACACGCGCGTGGCTCACCCCGACCATGACCGGCGAGTCGCGGTCGATGGAGTTGACGATCACTTCCGTGGCCTGGGTGTCATCCTTGGTGATGATTTCCTTGAACTTCAGGTTGGGGAAGCGCTTTTTGAGCCACCAGATCATGTTCTGGTGGGCGTTCGTGTTCATCTTGTCTGGACGCCCTGAATCATGGTTGATGGTCTGGTAGATGTCGACCGGGTTAAGCGATGCTGCCGGACCGGGGTTGGTGCCGTCGCTCCCCGCAAGGTACGAGGACATCATCTTGAGGCAGGTGGATTGGCAGGTGTTGCCCGTGGGTTGGGTATAAAAATCTACCGAGAGGATATTGCTTCTTCCGCCGCCCATAGTTGTCTCCTTCGCCCGGATCCCAGAGTCGTCCGCGATGTCCGATCGCTTTAGACCTTGCTCGATCTGTTGAAGAGTGTCGGAGTTAGGAAATTCGTTACAATGGCACTTAGCCGCTCCCGGGAGGCTTGTCCTGTTCTCTGTGTCTTTTGCCGCCTTCATGCTCGTGGATCCGCTTCATGGAATGGCGTTTGCCGCCGACAAGGGCCTGAAGCACTACCTGAAAATGCAGTACGCGGATCAGACCTTCAAGGGCCTCTACCACTGGAACGGGTTCGATGCGGCGCTGCTGATTCCCTATTTCATAGTCATGATCGTGCTCGCGGTGTACGGCATTCACCGCTACACCATGTGTTATCACTACTTCAAGTACCGCAAGCGGCACAATCCCGAACCGCCCCGGCGCTTTTCCGAGCTTCCCCGCGTCACCGTGCAGCTTCCCATCTTCAACGAGCAGTTCGTCATCGACCGGCTGCTCGAGGCCGTCTGCGCCATGGAGTACCCGCGCGAGAAACTCGAAATCCAGGTCCTGGACGACTCGACCGACGAGACCCGGCAGGTGGCGTCGGCGATCGTGGAACGGTATGCCGCCCTCGGCCATCCCATCGTCTACATCCACCGGGAGAACCGCCACGGCTTCAAGGCCGGCGCCCTGGACGCGGGTTTAAAAGTGGCCATAGGCGAATTCATCGCCATCTTTGACGCCGATTTTGTCCCCCCGCCCGATTGGCTGATGCGCGTCATCGATCACTTCGCGGAGCCGGAGATCGGCATGGTCCAGACCCGCTGGACCCACCTGAACCGCGACTACAGCCTGCTCACCCAGGTCGAGGCCATCCTTCTCGACGGGCACTTTGTCCTGGAACACGGGGCGCGTGCCCGCGCCCATCAGTTCTTCAATTTCAATGGCACGGCAGGCATGTGGCGCCGCCAGGCCATCGTGGACGCGGGCGGCTGGCAGCACGACACCCTCACCGAAGACACCGACCTCAGCTATCGCTCCCAGATGGCCGGCTGGAAGTTCAAGTACATCCCGGAGATCGAGTGCCCGGCCGAGCTGCCCATCGAAATGACCGCCTTCAAGACCCAGCAGGCCCGCTGGGCCAAAGGGCTGATCCAGACCAGCAAAAAAGTGCTGCCCATGCTCTTCCGCTCCAACGTGCCGCGGCGCGTGAAGGTGGAGGCGGTGTATCACTTGACAGCCAACGTCAGCTACCCGCTGATGATCGTGATGACGGCGCTGCTGATCCCCTGCATGATTGTGCGTTTCTACCAGGGCTGGTTCCAGATGCTGATTATCGATTTCCCCCTGTTCACCGCCTCCAGCTTGTCGATCGCGGTGTTCTACCTGATGAGCCAGCGGGTGCTGTTCCCCAAGACCTGGATGAAGACGTTTCTTTACCTGCCGCTGCTGATGGCCCTGGGGATCGGGCTTACGGTAACCAACTCCAAGGCGGTCATGGAGGCGCTGTTCGGGATCAAGAGCGCGTTCGCGCGCACCCCCAAGTACCGCGTCGAAAAGAAGGGCCAGAAGTCGCAGGCCGCCAAGTACCGCAAGCGCCTGAAGCTCGCTCCGTGGATCGAATTGCTGATCGGCTGCTGGTTTGCGCTGGCGATTCTGTACGCGCTCGCCAACCACAACTATTTCACCGCGCCGTTCCTGGTCCTGTTCGTGGTCGGCTACTGGTATACGGGGCTGATGAGCCTGTTGCAGGGCCGGTTCGAGCGCTGGCGCGGCGGCGGAGTGAACACCGACGAGTCCAGCCCCAAGCCGTTCCCGGTGGGCGTATAGGAAACCATTTGCCGCGCAAGATGCCGTCACGCAAGTACGAGGACACAATGCGCCCTAGTGGTGTCCGCCGCGTAGATGGTCGTTTATGTTTTGAAAGGGCACGACTTCACAGGCTGCGGAAAAACGCCGTGTGTTGGGCTGTTTTGAAAGGGCACGACTTCAGTCGTGCCATAAAACGGCCCGAAATGAGCCGGGCTTTAGCCCCTGAGGGACGCCTCTTCTTCAAATTCGACCCAACTGGGGGGGCATTAGTAAATGACGCTATTAGCGGCGGCCTACACTAGCCCCCTCCGCTACAATAGACAAAAGCACCCGCCGAGCCAGTGAGCCGAACCCTGGTTTTTCTTGCGGGTGGGAGGCTCGAGCGAGGCACCTATGACGACTGCCGAAAAGGTCCGCGCTGCGCTTGAGGCGCTCGCTCCCACCCAAGAGAAGGTCGATCTTGCGGTGAAGGCTGCAGTCGAGGTTGCCAAGCCGTCGCGCGTGATCCTCTTCGGTTCCTGGGCACAGAGGGAAGCCCGCTGGGACAGCGACCTCGATATGGCTGTATTCCTGCCAGATGCGGCCGAGTCGAAACTGCTCGAGATTCGCCGCGCGCTCCGGCGCAGACTTGACGACGTTCCCATGACGATCGATCTTGTCATGGCTACGGAGGGATTTGCGAACCGCTTTCGAAATGAGATCAACTCGATTTATCACAGGATTCTGTTAGAGGGTCAGGTAGCCTATGAGCAGCGGCCCGAGCACGCAAGCGCAGGTCCTTCTTATTAAGGCTGCGGAAGATGAGACCGCGCTCCAGGCGGTTGGGAATCCCGACGCTGTGGTTGGCTTTCACGCCCAGCAAGCGGTCGAAAAACTGATAAAAGCCCTCATTTCGGCTCGCTTGGCTCAATTTGAACTGACCCATGATCTTGCACGTCTCGTGAAAGCACTGCAGGGGCTTGGCGAGTCTCTCCCCACGACACCGCTGCCCCTCTCCGAACTGAACGACTTTGCCGTGGACTATCGATACGACCTTCTTTTTCAACATGCAATCCCGAATCGAGCCGATCTCATCGAGACCGTCCGACTCATCCGCGAACATGTGGTGGCGCGCATCGCGGCGCTTTCGTCGACGCCATAGTGGTATCCGCCGCGCAGATGGTCGTTTATGTTTTGAAAGGGCACGACTTCAGTCGTGCCGTGAAACGCCCCGAAATGAGCCGGGTTTTAGCCCCTGAGGGACGCCTCTTCTTCAAATTCGACCCAACTGGGGGGCATTAGTAAATGACGCTATTAGCGGCGGCCTACACTAGCCCCCTCCGCTACAATAGACAAAAGCACCCGCCGAGCCAGTGACTGGATCCCCTGGTCGCCCGGGTGCATCTGAGCATTATGCTAGCCAAAAACCTCCCGGAAGCCCTCACGTTCGACGACGTCCTGCTTGTGCCTGCCTACAGCGATGTGGTGCCCACGCAGGTGAGCACCCAGACCCAGCTTACCCGCGACATCACCCTCAATACGCCGCTGCTCTCCTCGGCCATGGACACCGTCACCGAGTCGCGCATGGCCATCGCCATGGCGCAGCAGGGCGGCATCGGCATTGTGCATCGCAACCTCAGCATCGCCGCCCAGGCCGGCGAAATCGACAAGGTGAAGCGCTCTGAGAGCGGCATGATCGTTGACCCGGTAACCATCGGGCCCGACCAGTTGATCTCCGATGCGCTCGATGTCATGCGCCGCTACCGCATCTCCGGCGTCCCGGTCACCCAGGGCGCAAAGCTGGTGGGCATTCTCACCAACCGCGATCTGCGCTTTGAGACCCGCACCGACATCCCCATCAGCGAAGTGATGACCAGCAAAAACCTCATCACTGTGCCGGTCGGAACCACCCTCGAAGAAGCGGAGCAAATCCTCCATGAACATCGCGTCGAAAAGCTCCTGGTCGTCAACAATGAGTACGAGTTGAAGGGCCTGATCACCGTCAAGGACATCCAGAAGAAGCTGAAATACCCCAATGCCAGCAAGGACGAAAAGGGCCGGCTGAGGGTGGGCGGGGCGATCGGCGCCACGGGAGATTACCTTGAACGCGCCGCGGAACTGATCAAGGCGCGGGTCGACGTGCTGGCCATCGATTCGGCGCATGGCCACTCTTCGCGCGTTCTCGAAGCGGTGCGCGACGTGAAGAAGCGCTTCCCCGGGGTAGGATTGCTGGCCGGCAACGTGGCCACCTACGAGGGAGCCAAGGCCCTCATCGACGCCGGCGCGGACGCCATCAAGGTCGGTATCGGGCCGGGGTCCATCTGCACCACCCGCATGGTTACCGGCGCGGGGATGCCCCAGATCACGGCCATCTCCGAGTCGTACCGCGCGGCGCGCGAGCACGACATTCCGCTGATCGCCGATGGGGGCATCAAGTACTCCGGCGAAATCACCAAGGCCATCGCCGCCGGCGCCAGTACCGTGATGATCGGATCCCTGTTCGCAGGCGTGGACGAGAGCCCCGGCGAAACCATCCTCTACCAGGGCCGCAGCTTCAAGACCTATCGCGGTATGGGCTCGCTGAGCGCCATGAGCCAGGGATCGGGAGAGCGCTACTTCCAGGGATCCGCCGACCTGACCGAACCGGAATCGGGCGGCGAAGGCGTGGTGCAGCGCGAGCGCAACGGTCAGAACCGGCTGGCGAAGTATGTGCCCGAAGGCATCGAAGGGCGCGTGCCCTACCGCGGGCCCCTGGAGTCGATGGTGTACCAGCTGGTCGGGGGCCTGCGCTCCGGCATGGGATACCTGGGCTGCGGCACCATCGGGGACCTCCAGGAAAAGGCACAATTCGTGCGCATCTCCGGCGCCGGCCTGCGCGAGAGCCACGTGCACGACGTCATCATCACCCGCGAAGCGCCCAACTATCATGTCGAATAATCGCGCCTGCGCCCGGCGCCGCGACGCCTGGTTCTGGGTCAGCGCCTGGCTGCCTGTGCTGCTCGGAATCCTCATGATCGTCTTGGAATCCACCGAGTGGCTGGGCGCCGACCACACCGACGGGCCCCTGCGCCTCCTCTACCAGGGGATTTTCGGTGAGGTCAGCGACATGCAGTGGGAACTGATCCATCACCTCATTCGCAAGTCCGGCCACTTCATCGGCTATGGACTGATCGGGCTGGCATGGCTGCGCGCCTGGTGGATGACCCTGCCGCAGTCGCATTTTCTGCCCGATGCGCTTCTGGCCCTGCTGGGAACCACGCTGATCGCCACCCTGGACGAATTCCACCAGTCGTTCCTGCCCAACCGCACCTCTTCGCCGTGGGATGTGTTGCTCGACTGCTGCGGCGCGGTCACCCTGCAATTGCTGGTGTACATCTTCATGCGCGTCAGCCGGCCGAAGCGGCTGGCGCGGGCGGCGTGAGCACGGTAGTTTCTACTTCGACCCTTGGGCGGGAGGTTGGTTCTCGCTCGTAGGCGGCACGATTCCTTTTATACGCAGATACGTCACCATGTTCCCGTAGTGCTCATCTGTGTGGGCCGTGTTTAGGGAAAACAGGGTCATCTTCGCCAGGTGAAAGCTGCGGAACTGCGCCATTTCGCCGCCCTTGGCATCGGTCATGCCGTCGAATGCCTTGTTGCAGTAGGCCACCGCATCTTTCAATGCCGCGACCAGGTCCGCCTTGGAAGTCTTGGTTTTCTCGATGCTACCCTTCGATGGATTGGCTTCCCCGGCAACCTGCGAGCAGAACATGTAATTCGCGTCGGCCACATGGCCCACAAGCTGGCCAAACGTGCGAACCTCCGGCGTCGGTTTGAAGGAATAATCCTCTTCCGGCATTTTTTGCGCCGCGCCGATGACCGCGTTGCTCACAAATCCATAGAAGCCCTTTTCGCTTACGGTGATCGGATTGGCTGGCGGGGTGGCCGGCGCCGCCTGGGGCGCCTGTTGTCCAAGCAAAAGCACCGGAAGACCAATGCATCCGGCGAAAACGGCACACAATCTCTTGTTCACTCCAACCTCCTGTCGTTTAAATTGCGGGTGCCCCACAGCCTGCCCTGAGCTCGTCGAAGGGTCTCGATTCTGAGACGTGGGATCGCGAGAATCTTGATCGGCCAATCCGGCCTACGCCGTCTTGCGTCTCCCGGCGCTTTTGGCCGGCGCTTTCACCAGGCCGATGCCCTTCGCCGCGGGCTCCTTCTCGCTGACCGGCGGCTTCTTTCCGCCCCGCGCCGTTGCAGCTTCGGCGCTGATGCTCTTGCGCAGCGCATCCATGAGGTTGACGACCTTGGCCGGCTGCGGCCTCTCGGGCTCTTCCTGGGGAATGGGCGCATTCTTGACCTTGGCTTCCACCAGTTCCCGAACCGCCTTTTCGTAGCCGTCCTCGAATTTGGCGGGGTCGAATTTCGCGGTCTTCTTGGCGATCAGCGCCTCGGCCATCTCCAGCGCGTCTTCGTTGATCTCGGTCTGCTTGATGTCGCGGAAGTAGTCGGCGGCGTTGCGCAGCTCGTTCTGATAGCGCAGCGCATAGGCCATCATGCCGCGGCTGTCAGGCCCGGCCGGGGCGATGACCACGATGTGCTCGCGTCCGGAGAAGGCGACCTTGCCCACCGCGGCCTTGCCGGTCTTGAGCAGCGCCTCGCGCACCACCGCGAACGCCTCCGCCTGGGCGTCGTTTTCGGGCGTCACGTAATACGGCTTCTCCACGTATTCCGGGTTCAGCTCCTTCAGGTCGATGAACTGGGAGACGGCGATGGTGTGTTTCGATGGGACGCGCAGGTTATCGAGCTCGCTGGGCTCGATGATGACGTACTGGCCCTTCGAATATTCGTAGCCCTTGACGATGTCGTCCTTGCCCACCGCGGGCGCCGACTCGTCGCTTTCGACCGAGCTTTGCAGCACTTTCTGGTGACGGATGCGCTCGCCGGTGGAGCGGCTGATCTGGTGGAAGCTGACCTGGGCTTTGCTTTCGGTGGCCGTGAAGAGGCTGACGCCGAACTGCACGAGCGAAATCTGGATCTGTCCGGACCAATAGGGACGCGCCATGTGAACTCCTGGGGAAGCTGCGGCATTCAAAAAGGGCCGATGCCGCACACCAGCATAGAATCAAGAGTTTACAGCAATGTTTGTTTTAGACGAAGAACTTTTTGACAGAACGGCTGAGGTTTGCCCTATGTTCGCCTTCACTTGATCGGCAGGGCTGTTGATCAATTAGTAATTTCCGAATAGGCGGTGATCCTCCCGCTTCAAACCACCAACGCGTTGTCATCCTGACCCTGAGCAACGCGAAGGGGAAGGATCTGCGGTTGTTTTCAGGAATTCATTCGGTCCAGAGTACGACGATAGTCGGCAGGCTCGCAGTCGTACCATTCGCGACTCAAATCTACCCAGGCCGGGTTCACAGACTCAATAAGGGTAATCTTGCGCACTCGCTTCCAGCCCTTCAATTCTTTCTCCCGTGCGATGGCCTTGTTTGGGACGCAGTGACAAAGGCAACCGCAGATTCTTCCGCTTCGCTGCGCTCAGCGTCAGAATGACAGCGCGTTTTGAGTGGCCGAACGCGCGCATAACCGGATTTGCAGTCGGATCGTGGGCGACTCGGACCTTTGACTTTTGTTCGCCGACCTTGGGTCCTCACCACGAGGTGTGATCACCTGTCGGTTAGCATCCATATTTTAACGACGTGGTGAAACTCCTCGAACGTATCGAATGCTCTCCACAGACCGGCATCTTTCACTCTTTGCGGCGGCGGCCCGGCAATCATGTATTGGCTTCGATCCTTTACAATTCGCAGGGTCTGATCGTCTCGGCACCAGTCTACGTACCAATTGCCAAAGAAATTCTTGTCGAAATCGGAGGCAATAACGGTCCATCCCGCCGAACCCAATTCTGAGATCAGTTCGCCCGCCTCTGCCTCAATCTCTGGAGGCAACGGTTTATCGCGATCATCCATACAGTGATTTTGCCACGGCGATTGTTCCCGAGTCGTGGACAATGGGGAAGTTTCAAGTGAGCCAAATCACCCAGACCTGGCCTGACCGCCAAACTTCCCCATTGGCGGTAATCCGACCGCAACCATCCAAGGGGATGGAGAAATACTCAACCGCTTCTTGGAAATCTGTACCAAGGCGCGGCTGTCACGGGTCTTGGCGGGGTGGGCGCGGGGAGATCCAAATTCTCCACAGCACCTTTGTAATGTCGCTTCTCATTCTCCGCCTTTTCCTTCACTACCTGGTCTGAAAGGATCAAAAAGTCGTTCCATCGCGTTGACAGAATGTAGCCTTCGTGGGTTGTCACCTGCAGTCCGATGTTTAGCTTTTTCGCTTCTAGCTTGAAATCCGTCCAGCTCATGTCGCCTTCAAATGTTTTTACACAGGGCCCTTCGATCAGCGTCTTGATTTCCTGCCTCGCTGACATAACCCTGCTGGATATGTTGCTGAGTGCCTTTTCGCAAGTCTGCAGCTCGGCAACAATGAGTTTCATCCTCTTTTCAATCCTTGGGTCAACGAACTTAGGCATGTCAATAGCCTCCTTGCTTGTCCAACGTTGCTGGCAGTCAGGGAGTCTATTCCAGAGAGCAGTCGGGGGAAGCTTGGAGTAATATCCGCGACGAACCTAGCTCACGGATACTACATCCTTCGCGCACCAGGAAACAATCGCTTTATCGCTGGAATGCAATTTGGTGTGCATTTCGCGCCCTTTCCTGGTACTTCCCGATTTGTTTGAATGTTTGCGCCAGGTACTACAGTTGCGGTTGTGTTGTGGGCGACTCTTCCCTATGCCTTCTGTTCGCCCGGCCCAACAAGCGATAACGTTTGTTCAGCACCCGGCCCCTGGGTCAACTTCGGGCCCGAACCGCTCAGGGAATCCGGACCAGCGCGTACGGATGCGCCGGGCAGGAAATCGCATCGAATCCCTTTAGCGAGTTGAAGATGCTTCCTTGACTGCCCACAGCGTAAGATTACCCCAGTTCATTTCCTGCGCCGTCCAACGTTTGGAGAACTCCTGATGTCTACCATTGCTCCTTCCCCCATCGCCGCCGCCAAGGGCGGCAGTTTCCTGCTTGAAACCCGGACCCCGGCGGAGGTGTTCACGCCCGAGGACCTGAGCGCCGAGCAGCGCCAGATCGCGGCCACGGCCGCCGAGTTCGCGCGCGACGAGGTGTTATCCCATACCGACGCCATCGAAGCCAAGCAGCCCGGCGTCATGCGCGGACTGCTCGCCAAGGCCGCGGGGCTGGGATTTACCTCGGTCGAGATCCCGGAAGAATACGGCGGGATGGGCATGGACAAGGTTTCGTCCACCGTGGTCACCGATCACATTGCCGTCCTGGCCAGCTTCTCCACGGCTTTTGGCGCCCAGACAGGCATCGGCATCCTGCCCCTGGTCTGGTACGGGACCGAGGAACAGAAACGGAAATACCTGCCCAGGCTGGCCAGCGGAGAGTGGATGGCGGCGTACGCGCTCTCCGAGGCCAGCTCCGGCTCGGACGCGATGAATATCCGCACCCGGGCCACCCTTTCGCCCGACGGGACACATTACGTGCTCAACGGCGAAAAGATGTGGATCACCAACTGCGGATTCGCCGATCTGTTTACCGTATTTGCCAAAATCGACGGAGCCCGGTTCTCCGCTTTTCTGGTGGAGCGCACCTTCCCGGGCGTAAAGATCGGCGCCGAGGAGCACAAGCTGGGCATCCGGGGGTCCTCGACCTGTCCGCTGGTGCTCGAAAACTGCCAGGTGCCGGCGGCCAACCTGCTGGGCGAGGCCGGCAAGGGCCACCATATTGCCTTCAACGTGCTCAACGTCGGGCGCTTCAAGCTGGGCGTGGCCTGCGTGGGCGGAGCGCGCCAGGCCGTGGCCGCCATGGTGAGATACGCCAAGGAGCGCAAGGCATTCGGCAAATCCATCGCCGAATTCGGACTCATCCAGAACAAAATCGCCACCAGCGCCGCCCGGCTCTATGCCGCGGAAAGCATGGCCTATCGCACCGTGGGTATGATCGACGCCGCGCTGGCTCACCTCGGCCCCGACCTGGCGCACGACTCGCGTGAGATTCAAAAGGGCATCCAGGAATATGCCGTGGAGTGTTCGATCCTGAAGGTCTATGGCTCGGAGATGATCAGCTACATCGCCGATGAATGGGTGGCCATCATGGGCGGGTATGGCTACGTGGAGGAATATCCCGCGGAGCGCTTCTATCGCGATGCGCGCATCAACCGCATCTTCGAAGGGACCAACGAGATCAACCGGCTGATCATCACCGGCTGGCTGCTGAAGCGCGCTTCGAGCGGCGAGCTTCCGCTGCTGAAGGCCATTCGCAGCCTCATGGACGAGGTCACGCAACCGCCCTCACTGGACGGCAACGGTGCGGTGAACGAAATCCTGGAGCGCGAAGGGGAGCTGCTGGCGGCATCGCGGAAGATCGGCTTGTTTGCTGCCGGCGTGGCCAGCCAGCGATTCATGGCCGCGCTCGAGGAGCAGCAGGAGATCATGGGCGACCTGGCCGACATGATTATGCAGGTGTATGCCCTGGAGTCGGCATTGGTGCGCGCCCGGAAGCTGGCGGCTTCAGGGAAAGGAACTTCCGGCGTTGCCGCGGCCATGACGGGCCTTCTGGCCGGCGAAACCCTGGCCTTCGCGGAACAGGCCGCGCGCCGTGTGCTGGCGGCGTGCGGCGAAGGGGACGAGCTGCGCACCCAGCTGGCCATTTTGCGGCGGCTGGCGCGGTCCACTCCCGCAGATAGCGTGGCCCTGAGCCGCGCGGTGGCGAAGAAGTGCATCGAGGCGGAAAAGTATCCGATGTGAGAAAGACAGGGACCGAGGGACCGAGGGAACAAGGGAACAAGAGAACGAGACACCAGGCGCGCAAAGGAACGAATGGGTAACCTACCCGTCGCGGGTTCAATTCTCCTTCCCGCAAACCGGTCCGTGACCAACTGTTCCCTCGGCCCCTGTTCTCAGGCTGCGGGCCTCTTCTGGCGGATGGGCTGCGTCGTGCTCCGATCCGCCGGAGGCTTCGCCGAACTCGTGTCCACTGCCCTGCCGCCGAAATTCCGGGGGTGGTAGTCAAATTCCAGACCGCCGTTGTAATTCTGCTTCTGCTGCGGCGCCTTGGTGCGTTCCTCTTCGTTGATTCCCCAGCCTCGTTCGCGTGCGTATTCGCTGGACCGCTTGCTGCTGTGAACGGTGAAACCCAGGGGAGGCGCATAGCGGGGTGTTGAGTGTCCTTGTCAGGCATGTGGGTCCCCTCCTCCCCGGGGGATCAGATGGATGGGCCGGCACAGGGGATGCTTTCCGTTCAGAGGAGCGGGGGTTAGGGGTTAGGGTTAGGGATCAGGCATTAGGGATTAGGAATGGACGGGCTTTAGAGTGTGCGTGAGAACTCGTTTTGGGCATAGAGCCCACGATTTTTGATGACAAAAAACAGCAAGTCAGCGCCGCTGCGCGGCATGGCGAGTTAGCAGGTTAGCGCGAAGATCCAGTTCTCACGCAAACACTTTACGCCACATTTCAGGTGCCCGGGGAAGCTTTGTTGAGCTATAGTCGCCCCATGCGAAGCTCTGTTTTGGGTCTTCCCCGGCTGCCGTTTCTGATTCTGTTTTGCGGAAGCCTTTGTTGCGCCGTGCGCCCGGCCGCGGCCCAGCAGCACAACATGGCGGACATGGAAATGATTCCTCCGCCGGAACAACTCCCCGTGCCGGTGAAGATGGATGGCATCGGCAACAGCCACATCACCATCAAGGCCACTCCCGAGGCGCAGGCATGGTTCGACCAGGGCTTGAACCTGATGCACGATTTTTGGGATTACGAGTCGGCCAAGGCATTCGAGCAGGGGATTCGCGTGGATCCCAATTGCGCCATGTGCTGGTGGGGGCTGGCGCAAGCCGAGGGTTTCCGCCACAGCGACGCGGCAGTGTATGGCAAGAAGGCCCTGGCCGAAGCGGTCCGCCTGAAGAGTAAAGCCAGCGCCTCCGACCGGCTGTACATCGAGGCGGCCCAGGCCGAGGAGGATACCAAGGACGACGACAGCAAGCCGGCGGTAGCCATTTATCGCAAGCTGGTGAAGAAGTATCCGCGCGATACGCAGGCGCGCATCTTCCTGGCTGAATCGGTGGACGATGGGTACGACGATAGCGGCGAGCCCAAGCCGGGGCAGAAGGAATGCGTCGCGATCCTGGAAGGCGTGCTGAAAGATGCGCCTAACGATTCGGCCGCCAATCATTACTGGATTCATGCCATCGAGCCGGGCAGTCATCCGGAGCGGGCGTTGAACAGCGCCGCACTACTGGCGAGCCTGGCGCCGACGTCGGGCCACATGGTGCACATGCCGGGGCATATCTATTACCGGGTGGGCAATTATTCCGAGGCGGAGCGCTGGTTTGCGGCGTCGATGAACGCGGACGAGAAGTACATGCGCGAACAGCAGGTGAGCCCGGACAACGACTGGAATTACGCCCACAACATGATGTACGCCATCGCCAACTTGATGGAGCAGGGGCGGCTGAACGATGCCAATGGGTTGAGCGATCACCTGGCCGGAGCGCGCGGCAAGCTGTCGAACTCGCTGTATATCTGGTCGGCGCGCGACCAGGTGGCGCGAGTGAGTTACAGGCTGCCGGTGGCGCTGCGCGTGGCCGACTGGGATGCCGTGCTGACCATGCTGGGGCAGGTGAAACTGGAGGGCGACAAGACGCTGAACCTGCGGGCGCTGACCGACGAACTGACGGATTATGCGACGGGCATGAAGGCGCTGGATAGCGGCGATGTTTCCCGCGCGGAGGCCGCGAGCCAGCGCATGGACGCGGG
Source organism: uncultured Acidobacteriota bacterium (assembly GCA_963720105.1). Classification (GTDB taxonomy): domain Bacteria; phylum Acidobacteriota; class Terriglobia; order Terriglobales; family Acidobacteriaceae; genus Telmatobacter. The sequence goes on from CAVREL010000107.1 coordinate 61,885, forward strand.
TCTTTGGCGCATCCAGCAACGGCAAAAAGAGGAGGCCGCTGTCAGGAAGGCCAAGGAAGGAAAGAAGAACGAAGATGCGAAGAAGGACGAGCCACCCATGATGCCGGTCAACCCCGACGCGCTGAGCGAGCCGCTGCTGAAGGGCCTGAGCATCGAGTCGCTGGAACTGCGCGCCGGGATCCTGGTCGCCAAAGGAAAGCTGGACGAGGCGAAGAAAATTTATGCGGAGGCCGCGGCGGAGGAGAAGAAGCTCGGCTATCATGAGCCGCCGATGTATATCCGGCCGGTAGGAGAGACCGAGGCGGCGGCGCTGCTGGGCGCAAAAGATTATGAGGGCGCGAAGGCGGCGTACGAGGCGGCGCTGAAGGAGCGGCCGAACTCGGGTTTTGGACTGTACGGGCTGGCGCGGGTGAAGGAACTGAACGGCGATGCGGCGGGGGCGCGGGAGGCGTATGGGGCATTCCTGAAGGCCTGGCCGGCGGCGGATGCCAGCCTGCCCGAGGTGAGCCACGCGCACAAGGTGGTGAGCGGAGAGAGCGTGGCGGAGCGCTGACATTCCACTCCCAGGTCCCAAAACCGGGGACCTGGGGCACCCGGCCAAGTCCAGGTCCCAAAACCGGGGACCTGGGGCACCCGCGGATCTGGACCTCCATGGGACGAGAAGGTGTCCGGGCGGACACGGCAGACAAATTGCGTCGAGACGCAGGAGTGGCCAGCGCTGCACTTGACGGGTAACTGAACGCCAGTGACAGTGCCTGTGCCGTGCCGCACGGGTAAGCAGTGGTGGTGAGTTAGTGCTGTACGTTTACGATCAGGGTCATTTCGATGGGCACCGCATGGTTGTTGATGACCGCGGGCGACCAGCGGAAGTCGTGAACGGCCGCCATCACGCGGGCATCGACCGCCGGGGTCAATGGCTCGGCGACGCGGATCTTTCGGGGGCTGCCGGTCTCGTCGAGATCGAACTTGAGGACGACGCGAGCCGGGTTGGGGTAGACCTTGGGAAGTTCGTCGGACGAGATGGTGATGGCCCTCGAAACGACGAGACGGGGACTGGTGACTCCGGCCGGAGCGGTGGAGGCAGAGACTTCAACGGAAGGACCCGTGGCTGCCGCCGCGCTAAGACAAAGGGAAGAAAGCAGGGATACAGCAAGGATACGGCGCATGGATGACCTCCTTTGCGTTGATAGTTACCGTCACCAGTGTTGATTGACTTAGTAACAACTGTCAACGAGTAAGTCAGGTTAATCTAGTTATCAATGACTTACAACTAAGTTTGTACATCCATGTGGGATTCGAATAAGGATGTTATAAGGAATTGCGCCGCGCAATTGATCGAATCTTATTACTGGGATAGCAATGAATTGACAGAAGCGCTGAAAGGCTCACGCAGCATGACGGCGCTGTTTTCGAATACTCATTGAAGGCGTGGCCCGCGGCGGACAAATTCATACAAATGTCCGTGCCCCATCTTCGCGGACGCCTTTTGTCCGCGAAGATGGGAAACCCGTGTCCTGAGCAGCTATTTCACCGGCGTGACGGTCACCACCAGTTGCATTCCACCTTTACTGTCAAGCACGTCAGACGTAAACACCACCGTCGGCTTGCCGATCGGCACCAGCACCGATGCCTGCCATTTGTTCTGGCGAACCACGGGTTCGTTCTCGCCACTGATATTCTGAGTTCCCGCCAGGCTGCTGATGTCGGCGGTGAGCGAAAAGGCGAGTTTGTCACCATTCTCGCGCGCATCGCGCGCATCGATGTTCACGCCCACATCGATGTATTGAAATTGGGTGTTTTTGTTGTCGCCGCCGCCGAAGGAGCCAGTGGCAACCGGCACTCTCGATCCGGTCCGCGTCGAGAAGCCGCGGTCCGTCCGGCTGGTGCTGACGGTACCCGAGTAGGTCCGGCTGTTGGTTGGTTTTCCATCGGAACCAGTTTCCTGCACCACGAATTCAAGGTGATAGAAGTGCGCCGGCGGTTCGGGGGCTCTGGCTTGCTCCTGAGGCGCGGTGGATTCCTGCGCCAGCAGCTTACCACCCGAGGCAGGGACGAGGATGAGAACGCAGCATGTGAGCACGAGTTGGGCGGTCTTGCGCATTGGGGCTTCTCCTTTGGCCGCATCTGCGGGTTTGTCCGCGGATGCGGGGTTGTCCGCGTGTCGCGGGTCAGTTCTTGCCCTCGCCGGGCACAGCGAGCGGCGGAATGTTGAGTGCGGCGATGCTGAGTGGCGCATCGGTATGTTGTTGAGACGCGATGAGCGCTTGGCGCTGCGATGCCGGTCCGGTGTTCGCCACAGCCACCAGGGCCCGTTCTTCTGCGCTGGGCGGGATGGGCGTGGGGAACACATCAAGCTTAGGTAATGGCGCGCAGTTTGCGGCATCGGTGGTTTTGAAAGGGCACGACTTCAGTCGTGCCGAAACCGCCGCAAACTCGTGGTGGGCTTTAGCCGCTGAGGGGTGTTCTGGGTGAGCAGGCACCGGAATTTCCGCGGTATGCGGCTCGTTCAGCGGCGTGTTGGCATGGAGGGCTAGCTGCGGCTGTGTGGATGGCACGTGTACGACCCTGCCAAAAGACAACCAAAGGATGAGCATTCCCGCCGCTAGGGGCACAGCAATTGCCCACGGTAACCAGTGCCGGCGCTGCGTTCTAACGGTTTCTGCGCCCTCAGTCTCACCCGCCATCCTGATCGCCGCGAGCACACGCTGCTCCAGGCCCGAATCCGGACCGGGATCGGCGTAGGTGGAGAGCGCCGCATCGAGCAGGAGATCGAGTTCGTCGTTTTCAGGCATGCTGGTTCTCCTGGTTGCGGGCATTGAGATTTGCCAGCCGTTGGCGCAGAATGTGCCGTGCGCGTTGCAGCCGGGTGCGCACCGTACCCTCGGGAATGCGGAGAATCATTCCGATTTCGCGGGAGTTGAGATCCTTTGCGGCCGAAAGCACCAGCGGCAGCCGAAGGTCCTCGGGGAGGGCGTCGATCAGCGCGTGGATCAGGGCGTGCTGATTGGCCTCTACCAGCGCCTCTTCCGGGCCGGGCTGGGGCGAGGGAAGATCGAGCGTGGAGGCCGAATCGGCAATGGGCTCGGCCGACTTTGCGGACCGGCGGCGATCGACCGCCCCGCGCCAGGCCACGCGCGCCAGGAAGGCCTGTTCATTTTTCGCATCCCGCCATCCGCCATTGCGATAGAGCTTCAAAAAGATCTCCTGCACCGTGTCTTCGGCATCGTGGGTGTTGAGCAGCACCGCATAGGCCACGCGAAAGACGAAGCGCGACTGACGCCGCACCAGCGCGGTAAACTCCGCCTCTTCGTCGGTGGTCAAGACGTGGTCCGCTCCGGCGCCTATGGTTGGGTCTGTTCGATCCCAGGCCCCGAGACCGGGACATACCACCCCACGAACGAAGACCTGTTCGTGGGGACACCGGACCTGGGGCGCCCAGTTGCATTGTTCATACGCTAAGACGGAAGAAGGCGGCGGGGTGTTCGGCTTTTTTGGAGCATTGGAAGCACGTGGGCTGGAGGAGCCGGTGATTACGTCGAATCCGGATTGACCGGTATACGCGGGAGGGGTGACGCGCTCGCGATTCTGTTCAGATATTGAGAATTTGCGCCGTTGACGTGAAACCTTGGCCGCGCTTTAAGAATCCTTTCAGCAGAGGAGCGACCACATGCAACTTGGAATGATCGGTCTGGGCAGGATGGGCGCCAACATGGTGCGGAGACTTCTTAAGGGCGGACACGACTGTGTGGTGTTCGACATGTCGCGCAAGACCGTAGATGAGCTTGTTCGGGAGAAGGCCACGGGAGCTTCTTCTCTGCAGGAACTCGTACAGAAACTGGAAAAGCCACGTGCTCTTTGGCTTATGGTACCGGCGGCGGCCGTGGACAAGACCATATCGGACCTCACTTCCTATCTCGAAGCAGGAGACATACTCATTGATGGAGGCAACTCTTACTACGTCGACGATCAGCGGCGGGCGCAGATGCTGGCGTCGCGGGGAATCCATTACGTGGATGTGGGGACGAGTGGCGGCGTCTGGGGGTTGGAGAGGGGCTACTGCATGATGATCGGCGGCGAGGTGGATATTGTTCGCCGGCTCGACCCGATTTTCAAGCAGTTGGCGCCAGGGGTGGGCGATATTCCGCGCACGCCGGGCCGCGAGGGACTGGGTGGCACCGCTGAATTGGGATATCTGCATTGCGGCCCGAACGGCGCCGGCCACTTCGTGAAAATGGTCCATAACGGGATCGAATACGGACTCATGGCGGCGTACGCCGAAGGAATGGGAATATTGCGTCGCGCTAATATCGGCAAACAGCAGGGCGAGGTGAACGCCGAGACAACACCGCTGCGTGATCCTGAGCGTTATCAATATGAATTGAATCTGCGCGACATCGCCGAAGTCTGGCGCCGTGGAAGTGTCGTCGCATCCTGGCTCCTCGACCTCACGGCGGCCGCCCTGGTTGATGATCCCGGTTTGTCCAAGTTTGAGGGCCGGGTCTCGGATTCCGGAGAGGGACGTTGGACGATCAACGCCGCCGTCGACGAAGGCGTGCCGGTTCCGGTTCTTTCCGCCGCGCTTTACCAGCGATTCAGCTCCCGCGGAGAGGCATCCTATGAGGACAAGCTTCTGTCCGCAATGCGATTCCAATTCGGCGGCCACGTAGAGATGCCGGCTGGGAAGCAGGCTGCTTAACCTCTCCCCGATTGAGGCGCCCTCATCCCCTGTAGCGCTGAACATTGTCTCGCGAAACTTCACCGCCAAGGAGGCGCAGTTCCATGCATGAGCTAAAGAGTGTTTTACAGCAGGCGCAACAACATGGCGTCGCAGTCGGTCATTTCAATGTGTCTGACCTGGTCGTGGTGAAGGCGGTCTTCACCGCGGCGCAGGAGCTGAATGTGCCCGTGATTATTGGCGCGTCCGAGGGGGAGCGGGCCTTCATGGGAGTTGCCCAGATCGCGGCCGTGGTAAAGAGCCTGCGCGATCAATACGGCTTTCCGGTCTTTCTTAATGCCGACCACACCCACTCCCGCGCCGGCGCCGAGGAAGTCGCCAGAGCGGGATTCGACTCGATTGTCTTCGACCTGTCGGCCTTGCCGATTGAACAGAATGTTCGCCAGACGCGCGAAGCTGTCGCCGCGCTCAAATCAATCCATCCTTCCATTTTGGTGGAAGGAGAGATTGGCGATATCGGCAGTGGCTCCGAAATTCACGAAACCATGTCCCCTGCTTCCAGAAGGCTGACAACCCCGGAAGAGGCGCGCCAGTTTGTCGAAGAGACAAAAATCGATATCCTGGCGCCGGCCGTGGGGAGCATGCATGGCATGTCAAGAAGCATGGTGCGAGGCGAATCAAAACAGCATCTGGATATTGAGCGGATCGCCGCCATCAGGAAAGCCGCCGGAGTGCCCCTGACGCTCCACGGCGGTTCAGGCACCGACGATGACGACTTTCGCAAGGCCATCACCGCCGGCATCACCATCATCCACATCAATACGGAGTTGCGTGTTGCCTGGCGGCGCAGCCTGGAAGACAGTCTCCGCGCCAAGCCGGAAGAGGTCGTTCCTTACAAGATTCTCCCTCCCGTTGTGGAGTCTGTAAAGGAAGTGGTCAAGTCGCGCCTGAGCCTCTTCCACAATCCCGCCTTGATTGGAGAAGCTGCCTAGCAGGCTGCGGAAAAACGCCGCGTGTTGGGCTGTTTTGAAAGGGCACGACTTTAGTCGTGCCGATAAGCCGAACAAAATGTATCGGGCTTTAGCCCCTGAGGGATGGTTTAGTTGGAATTCTGAATCTCGGCCACGTCGGACCGTAGTAACGATTTCATTCAGACACGCCACTGGAGCAACTGAGATGGAGCGGGCGGCCGGATTCGAACCGGCATGAGGAACTTGGAAGGATCCTATCCTGCCTTTGGATGACGCCCGCCTCGAATTTGGTCGGCCCAGGATCACTCGAAGATCCAACCTCGCGATTATCGATCACGTGCTCTGCCACTTGAGCTATGGGCCGCAAAAAACATTTGGTGCCGGGGGCAGGATTCGAACCTGCGGCGATTCCTCTTTGTAAGAGAGGCGGTTTCGACCACTCACACCACCCCGGCATAAAACCTGGCGCGCGGAGCTGGGATCAAACCAGCGGCCTCGACCTTCGGATGATCGCGCTCTATTCGACTGAGCTATCCGCGCAACTTCTGGGCCGCCCGCGGGACTTCAACCCGCATCCTCTTCGTTAGGACCGAAGCGCTCTCTGCATTGAGCCAGGGCGGCGCATTTGGGGACCGCGGCGAGACTTCAACTCGCATTCAACCGGGTAGAAGCCGGCGGCTTTCTGCATTAAGCTACGCGGTCATGGTGGGCCCGGTCGGACTCGAACCGACATGGTCATCGCTTAAAAGGCGAGTGCACTTCCCTTCTGCCACGAGCCCCAAAAATTGGTGAAGCGCCGGGGAGTCGAACCCCGTCCGAGTGGGTAAGAGCCACCTATGCTGCCGGCAACACCTGCGCTTCGTGGACGGCCGAAGCCGGGGTCCGGTGGAACTTTCCCACCGGACCCTGTCACACGATTCCCCAAATGACCCGCCTGGTCATTCTCATAGTGCCGGGTTTGCCTATGTAGGTCATCGTGTCCATTTCTGGTACGCGGTAGAGGATTCAAACCCCTATATCGAGATTCGTAATCTCGTGTCCTATTCCATTGAACGAACCGCGCACGAAAAACTGGTCGGGGTACTCAGAATCGAACTGAGACCACATGCTCCCAAGGCATGGATGCAACGCGTTACACCATACCCCGACTTGAATGGTGGCCAGGGTCGGAGTCGAACCGACATCTCCTGCTTTTCAAACAGGCGCTAAGACCGCATTAGCTACCCGGCCACTTACTAACTTGGTGGAACCTATCGGAGTTGAACCGATCTCTCCCGCTTGCAAGGCGGATGCTCTCCCATATGAGCTAAGGTCCCGTTTCAAACCTGGTGGAGCGTACCAGTGTAGGCACGCCCCACGATTGGGGTGACCGGCGGGACTTGAACCCGCATGACTGGAGCCACAATCCAGTGCCTGAGCCCTTCGGCCACGGCCACACTTGTTGGAGCACTCGCGCGGATTCGAACCGCGTTCTCCCGGGTACAAGCCGAAAGCATCTCCACCGGGGTCCCCAGCGACAGGTCTTCGTCGCTGGGGTGGTCGGCCTATGCTTCGAGTGCTACGAATCTCTTGTCTCCGCCGGAGTCGACAAACAGATACTCCGCCCACTCTTCCACCGCCATGCCCACCGATCGCAGCAAGCCGCGAGCGGTGTGCACGGTCGCCGGAATCACGCGGTGCAGCAGTTTCATGCCGGCCTCTTCCGGCGTCCTCGAGTCCTTGGCCTGGTTGCACTTCCTGCAGGCCGTGACCAGGTTCTCCCAGGTGTTGCGGCCGCCGCGCGACCGTGGCAGCACGTGGTCGAGAGTCAGCTCGCTCGCGTGAAACCTTCTGCTGCAGTACTGGCAGGTGTGGTTATCGCGAAGATAGATATTCTTCTTCGTAAGCACCTGCATGCGCATCGGGATGTACTTATACTCAAGCAGCCGGATCACGCTTGGCTGATAGACACCCGGATAGACCATGCGCTTCGTCGAAAGGACGACAGCCACCTTTCCCTTGGTCAATATCTTGAGCGCCTGCCTGACCGAAATGATCCGGATGGGCTCGAAGCACGAGTTCAACAAGAGCACTGGCCTTCTGGTCAACATCCCGATCACCTTATCTGGAGCCCGAGGCAGGACTTCAACCCGCGGTCCCCAAGAAGCGCCTTTTGCTTCTTGGGGTGGAAGCCGCGGCCTCTCCCTTACCATGGGAGCGCTCTGTCAGCTGAGCTACAAGGGCCTGCCTGCTAACTTGGAGCTTCTGTGACGACTTGAACGCCAATCACGGGAGTACGGATCCCGCGCTCTGCCTGTTGAGCTACAGCCGGGGTCCCCGACGACAGGTCTTCGTCGTCGGGGTGGTAGAAGCAATTACAGTGGAGCGAAGGACGGGACTCGAACCCGTGTAGTAAGAGAGGCGCTCTTACGTCCTGGCCGCTGGACGACCTTCGCATGGCTCCGTCACCTCGATTCGAACGAGGATTCCGACGTTCAAAGCGTCGTGGCCTGCCATTAGCCGATGACGGATCGAACTCCTCTGCCCGCGGAGGATTTAAACCTCCATCACCTGATTCAGAATCAGGGGTCCTCATCCGTTGAACGAGCGGGCAACTTGCGGGAAGATACACGTATCCTCTCGTGGGGCATAACTGGCTGACGGGGTGGGAATCGAACCCACATGTTGACGTAGCAACGCGCGGTTAACAGCCGCGTGCCTTACCATTCGGCACACCCGCCAATAACTAAAAACCCTGGCGCTTGGCCAGGGGTCGATGAGACTTGGAATCCTCCCCCGGCTACACGGCAATACCCTGCTTCTGCGTCGGCTGAATCGCGACGACGCTGGCTGGTTTAAATCCGTGATTGGCTATCAGGGTTCGCATGTTACTTCCTCACTCGCTCACTAACATACCTCAGGTTGAGTTACAAATGCAAGTCAATAATAACCTGGTAGCGCACAGCGGATTCGAACCGCTTCCCCCACCTTGAAAGAGTGATGACCTGGCCGAGAGTCGAGTGCGCCATAAGTGGCGGCGCGCAAGGGAGTTGAACTTGAGCCGCTTTGCGGGCGTGAGCGAAGCGGGAGCCCGCAGGCGAAATCCTGAGCGAAGCCGAAGGACCCGAGATTGAAAGTCTCGCATCCTTGCCGTTTAGAAGAGCGCGCCGATAACTGGCGCGGCCAACCGGTCTCGAACCGGCATCTTCCTGATCGACAATCAGGCGCTTTCGCCGTTAAGCTACGGCCGCGGGTGCAGAGCCAGGAGTTGAACCTGGTGAACGAGACGGCTTATGAGACCGCTCTGGTGCCGACCTCCCTGCCTATTCAAACTGGTGCATGTGGGAGGACTCGAACCTCCGGTGTTCACCCCTCTGGGTCGCGGTTTTACAGACCGCTGCTGTCGCCGCTGAAGCCACACATGCGCGGAGGAGCGCAACTGAGTTGAACAGTCATCCCTCGCGGGAGCCTCCGGGTTCAGGCCGGATTGCCTCGCCGTTGGCGGTACGCTCCAGGTAAAAAACTGGCGGATGGCGAGCGAGTCAAACGCTCAAGTCCTTTTCAGGAACGTCTCGCTTCGAACGAGGTGGGCTTGTCACATGCCCGAGCCATCCAAACTAACTGGCGGAACGCAGAGCACTCGAAGCTCAATCCCGTGAGATCGCATCCGCTTCCGACGGAGCCCCGGCCCTGCCGGGTTTACGTTCCTGCTTCACTTACACAACCGCTCTAACCTCCCTTGAGATGGACTAAGCCACTGCGCAACGAAAATGGAGGAGAGTATCCGATTCGAACGGATGGCGCCTTTCACCAGGACACTCCGCGTTAGCAATGCGGTGCCTTAAACCACTCGGCCAACTCTCCTTAAACTTTGGTGCGTGAGGCCGGCCTCGAACCGGCAAGCGGATGGGTTTGAGCCATCCAGGTATTCCCTTTCCCGTCACTCACGCAAATGGTGGGGATGGAGAGACTCGAACTCTCACGCCGAAGCACTGGTTTCTAAGACCAGCGTGTCTTCCGTTCCACCACATCCCCATTAACTGTCAGGCAGGGCGGGCCGCGAAGGCGGGAGCGTCTCCGCTTTCGTAACTTGAGCCCAAAAGCAAGAACCCCAGCCATCTCGGCTGGGGTCCGTTAATACCGAAAATGCAGACACCCAGCCTTAGCCGCCTCCTTCGAGATCGGAATACAGGTACGAACTGAGTGAACTTAGTTGCACGGAGTTGCTCCTATTCGCTGACTAGCATAACACGATTTTGATGTTACAAAGCAAGCCACTTATAAAAATTTCGAATTAGCCCGCTCTTACGAAACCATTAAGTTCCGATGGCCGCATCAAGCCGGGAAAGTGAAGAAATGTGTAAATAGGAAATCGTCGTAGCTAAGGGATGCACGAATGCGGATGGCACCACGCAGAAGGCCGCTCAATAGCCGTGAGATTCATGTTTCGATCGACGAGAGGCCAAACATAATCGGCAATCCGCACGCCGCGCGGGCGGAGCTGAAGTGACGGCAGCATGGGCTTCTTCCGCCCCCTGCGGGGGCTCGACCTGTTTCCATTGACCCGCAATCCCCAGGCTTACGCCTGGGGCTACCATCTGGCACCCGCTTCGCGGGCTTAGCGGCCAGTCCTGGGATAAACATCGAAATTCACTGGCAATCCCCAGGCTTGCTCCCGGCCGTCATCCGGCGCCCGCTTCGCGGGCTGTACATCGATTCCGCCGGATTCATCCGTCTTTCAGGCCGGTTCTTCACCGGCTGGTACAGACCACGCCCGATGGCGTACTCTTGAAACCTCTCGATCGGCCGGGCATCTTTTTCTATTTAGGACTGAGAATTCACTCTTCTAAAGAAATTCGGGTGAGAGGAGCACACCATGGCGACCACAATCGTGCGCAGAGCCCCCAAGACCAAGACCCCAAAGCCTAAACCCCTGGCCAGGCGGGCGGCCTGGAAAGCGCTGCAAACCCACTACAAGGAAATCCGCGACACCCATCTGAGAACCCTCTTCGAGCAGGAACCGCAGCGCGGCGAGCGCCTCACCGTTGAAGGAGCGGGCCTGTTCTTCGATTACTCCAAGAACCGCATCACCGCCGAGACCCTAAAGCTCCTGTTGCAACTGGCCGAGGAATCCGGACTGCGGCAACGCATCGACGCGATGTTCAGCGGCGAAAAGATCAACATCACCGAGAAACGCGCTGTCCTGCACGTCGCCCTGCGCGCGCCCAGAGACGCGGCCATCATGGTCGACGGCAAGAACGTGGTGCCCGAAGTACACGCCGTGCTCGACAAGATGGCCGATTTCGCCAACCGTGTGCGCAGCGGCCAATGGACAGGGTATACCGGCGAGCGCATCCGCAACGTGGTCAACATCGGCATCGGCGGCTCCGACCTGGGGCCGGTCATGGCCTACGAAGCGCTGAAACACTACAGCGATCGCGAATTGACCTTCCGCTTCGTCTCCAACGTGGACGGCACCGATTTCGCCGAGGCGGTTCAGGATCTGAATCCGGTGGAAACCCTGTTCATCGTCTCCTCCAAGACGTTCACCACGCTGGAGACCATGACCAACGCGCATTCGGCGCGCACCTGGCTGCTTCAAGGCATCGGCGGTCACCAGTCCGGTGTCGCCAGGCACTTCGTCGCCGTATCCACCAACGCCGCGGAAGTTTCGAAGTTCGGCATCGACACGGCCAACATGTTTGGGTTCTGGGACTGGGTCGGCGGCCGCTATTCCATGGATTCCGCCATCGGCCTTTCCACCATGCTGGCCATCGGCCCCGATCATTTCCGCGAAATGCTGGCCGGCTTCCACGAGATGGACGAGCATTTCCGCACCGCGCCCTTCGAGCGCAACCTGCCGGCGCTCTTGGGCCTGCTCGGAATCTGGTACAACAACTTCTTCGACGCGCACACCGTGGCCGTGCTGCCCTACGAGCAATATCTGAAGCGCTTCCCCGCGTACCTGCAGCAGTTGACCATGGAGAGCAACGGCAAGTACGTCAAGCTCGACGGCCGCACCGTGAACTACTCGACTGGGCCGATCTACTGGGGCGAGCCGGGGACCAACGGGCAGCACTCGTTCTACCAGCTCATCCACCAGGGAACGAACCTGATTCCCTGCGATTTCATCGCCTTTTCACAAACGCTGAACAAGCTGGGCCGCCACCACGACATGTTAATGGCGAATGTCTTCGCGCAGGCCGAGGCGCTGGCCTTCGGAAAAACCGCCGAACAGGTCAAGGCCGAAGGCACGGCAGACTGGCTGGTGCCGCATCGCGTCTTCGAAGGCAACCGGCCGTCGAACGTGATCCTGGTTGACCGCCTGACGCCCGCGGTTCTGGGCAAGCTGGTAGCACTCTACGAGCACAGCGTGTTCACCCAGGGCACGATCTGGCAGATCAACTCGTTCGACCAGTGGGGTGTCGAGTTGGGCAAGCAGCTCGCGCAGCGCATTATTCCCGAGCTGGAGAACCCCGCCGAGCCCGACCTGCATCACGACAGCTCGACCAACAACCTGATTCGGCGCTATCGGCGATCGAGGTAGCTCCGCCACTGACTGGGTGCCCCAGGTCTCGATTCTGAGACCTGGGTGGGCACTGTTTTATGTTCCTCCCGCCGGGTGCCCCACCTTCGGCGCGCGTTTGTTTTGCGCCTAAGGTGGGAGACCATAAACGCCGGCCACGGGAATCGGTCTTGAGCAAAACCCCTCTCCACCTCCCCGGCCCAAATACAATGGTCGTGCTGTCTCGTAGTTCGCTTACCTTCAACGGTCGGAAACCATATTTACGAGGAACAGTCGACATGAAAACGCATGGCAGGTCCCTCCCCCTGGCCGCGCTGGCAATCGCCGTCATACTGCCGCTCAACGCGTGCCACTCCAACAACGCTGCCAACCAGAACCCCCAGAATCAGCCCCAGACTGCAGATAACTCAAGCCAGGCCACTCCCCAGCCCCAGGCCGGCGCTCCGCAACCACAAACCCAGGCGGTAACACCGCCCCCGCCCGCGGTCATCCAGCTCCCCGGGGGAACCGCGATCCGCGTGCGGCTGGACCAGGAGCTGGGATCGAAGATCAATAGTACCGGCGACACCTTCCAGGCCACCGTGGCCGACGACGTCCAGGTCAATGACACCACCGTGATCGAAAAGGGCGCGCGGGCCGACGGCGAGGTGATCGATGCCAAGCCCCTGGGCCGCTTCAAAGGCGGAGCTGCCCTGGCCGTCAAGCTCGACCGCGTACACACGCGCTGGGGCACATACCCGGTGGAGACATCCAGCATCGCGCGCGCCGAGAAGGGCAAAGGCAAGCGCACCGGGATCATGGCCGGGGGAGGCGCCGGCCTGGGAGCGCTGATCGGCGGGCTGGCCGGCGGCGGAAAAGGCGCGGCCATCGGAGCCATCGCCGGGGCCGGCGCCGGCACGGCCGGCAGCGCGTTTACCGGCAACAAGGAAATCGTATTGCCCGCCGAGACCCTGCTCACCTTCACCCTGGAACACTCCGTGCACATCACCGAAGAACGCCGCCAGTAATCGGGTGCCCCAGGTCCCCTCTTTTGGGACCTGGGTTTACGCCCCCGGTACAATGAACCCATGGACCTGGTGCAGATCGCGCCGCTGCGCAAAACTCCGGTGCCCAAGCCCGAGTGGCTGAAGGCCCGCGCCCCGGTGGGCGAAAACTATCACGATCTGAAGCGGCTGGTGCGCTCGCTGGGACTGCACACCGTGTGCGAGAGCGCCCAGTGCCCCAACATCGGCGAGTGCTGGCATCACAAGACGGCCACATTCATGATGCTCGGCAACCTGTGCACGCGCCATTGCGGGTTCTGCGCCGTGCCCAAGGGCCGCCCCGAGCCTATCGACTTCGACGAGCCGCGCCGCGTGGCCGCCGCCGTGGCCGCCCTCGCCCTGCGGCATGCCGTCATCACCAGCGTGAACCGCGACGACGACCTCATCGGAGGCGCGCGGGCATTCGCCATGGTCATCGACGAGATCCGCCGGCAGGCGCCGGGATGCCGCGTGGAAGTCCTCATCCCCGACTTCCAGGGCCACGAACAAGCCATCCGCATCGTGGTCGATGCCCGCCCCGAGGTGCTCAACCACAATATCGAGTCGGTCCCGCGTCTCTATCGCGTGGTGCGCTCCGGAGCGCGCTATGAGAGGACCCTGCGCTTGCTCGGGTACGCCAAGGAACTGAATCCCGCCGGCGTGACCAAGTCAGGCGTCATGGTTGGGCTCGGCGAAGAGACTCGCGAGCTGCTCCAGGTCTTCCGCGACCTGGCCGCTGCCGGCTGCGATATCCTCACCATTGGCCAGTATCTCCGCCCCTCACGCGACCATCTTCCCATGGCCCGTCTCTACACCCCCCGCGAATTCGCCGAGCTCAAGACCGAAGCCCTGAAGATGGGCTTCCGCCACGTCGAGTCCGGCCCCCTGGTCCGCTCCAGCTATCATGCGCACGAGCAGGCGGCGTCGCTCAGCTCGTCGTCGATGTGAACTGGGTGCCCCAGGTCCCCGATTTTGGGACCTGGGATAACCCCATACCTCAGGACGAATTCACGCCATCAAACACCCGGCAAAAATTGGCGCCGTGAATCAGCACCGGTTCGATGTCCTTGTCCTGGGCGCGGGCGCCGCGGGCCTGATGGCCGCGATGGAAGCCGGCCGGCGCGGCCGCCGGGTCGCGGTGCTGGAGCGCGCCGAGCGGCCGGGTAAGAAGATCCTTATCTCGGGTGGCGGCCGCTGCAACTTCACCAACCTGGATACCCGGCCCGACAATTTCCTTTGCGCCAATCCCCACTTCGCCAAATCGGCATTGGCGCGTTACCCGCCCGCGGAGTTCATCCGCCTCGTCGAGCGCCACCGGATCGCCTGGCACGAGAAGACGCTGGGCCAGCTTTTCTGCGATGGATCGGCGCAGCAAATCGTCGACCTGCTGATGCGCGAATGCACGGATGCCGGGGTGCGCGTGCTTGTTTCAGCGGCCGTCACCGATGTGCGCCGCGATGATTCAGCGTTCATCATCACCGCCGGCAACGACGTTTTCACCTCGCCCGCGCTGATCGTCGCCACCGGCGGGCTGTCCATTCCGAAGATGGGCGCGACCGGGTTCGGCTACGACATCGCCCGCCAGTTTGGCGTTCCCATCGAGCCATGTCGTCCGGCGCTGGTGCCCCTGACCCTTTCCGGCGCCGGGCACGCAGATTTTTCTGACCTGGCCGGCATTTCCGCGCCCGTGATTGCGGCCTGCGGCAGGCGCAGCTTCCGGGAGAAGATGCTCGTCACGCATCGCGGGCTGAGCGGACCGGCGATCCTGCAAATCTCGTCGTACTGGAGCGAAGGAAAGACGATTCAAATCGACTGGCTGCCGGATCGGCCGATACTCGCGCCGTTGCGGGCAGCCAACGCGCCCCGCGATCTGTCTGCCCTGAAGGCCGGGCTGCGCTCCCAACTCCCCCTTCGTTTGGCCCACCGGCTGGCGGAAGTGGCCGCGCCTCGAAGCTGGACGAATCATTCCCTGGATGAACTGGATCAACGGCTGCACTCCTGGAGCGTGGCGCCCAGCGGCACCGAAGGCTACGACAAGGCCGAAGTGACCGCCGGCGGCGTAAGCACCGATGCGCTTTCCGCGCAAACCATGGAGTGCCGCAGCGTACCCGGACTGTACTTTATCGGGGAAGTGGTCGACGTCACCGGCCACCTGGGCGGATTCAATTTTCAATGGGCGTGGGCGTCAGGCGCAGCCGCAGGCCGCGCGGTCTAATTAAAGTCGTGCCCGGCACGAAACATCCCTCATCACGACCTTTTTCGGCAGCCTTATAGGCGTTGCGCTTCGCGTATCTGTCGTCGAGGGCGCGAAAGGCGCCGGTCAATAAATTCCCGGGACCAGGCGCCACGTCCGCGCCACGTATGCGTCGTACTCGGCCCCAAAATGGCTGCGCAGCAGGCGCTCTTCGGCCCGAATGCGGGGCACCAGAGGAACCAGCAGCAGCAGGGCGATCGCCACGCCAGACCAGGCGCGGAACGCCAGTCCCCAGCCCAGCATGTTGATCATCATGCCCAGGTAGCTGGGATTGCGCACCAGGCCGTAAAGTCCGTGCGTCTCCAGCGTGTGCCCCTTCTGGATGGCCACCAGCCCGCTGAAGCGATTGCCGAGCACGAACACCGGCCACAGGCGCAGCGCGGCGCCCAGCGTATAGAGGATGACGCCGATCCAGCGGGTTCGCTCGCCGTCAATCGTCCACAGGCCCGCGCGATCGGTCCACGCCGGCACCACCGCGCTTAACAGCACGATCAGGCTGAAGGCGCCAAAAACCCAGCGGTTGGAGCGGTCTTCTTTCTCGCCCGAGCTCACGTTCCCGCTGCTGAACGGGGCCACGAACATCATGGCCAGCGTGATGAACGTGAGCGCGATCAGGGCGCTATGGCTGAAAAAGGCACTCCACCCGCCAAAGGCGAGGATGGCGAGCCCGTATTGCACCAACGCCACAATAAGGCCCGTGAGGATCATTTTGGCTGGAGTCGTCTTCATCGTTCTTCTCTCGGTTCAGCAAGATCGTACAGCAGCGGCAAGGCGATCCCGGGTGACACCCCACACACAGCTGCGTGACTCGCCAGGGTAGGGCAGCGATTCAACCGCCCCGCCCGGGATTCAACGATTTGCGAGTTCTCCCGGCCCCCCGTTGATATTTCCCTGCCTTTGGCCGTATTCTAAGAAGGCGAACGAGTTTGTCCGCCTGAGGTGCCGTGAACTATGGACAGCCCCAAAATGTAGGTTTTTGAGGGGAACACGGCTGGCGGAGAGATGAGTGGGCTGATAGCCCACTTTTTATTTGGTGCCAACTCGTCCGCCGACAAATCGCCGCAGCAGAAGACGGCTTTTGGCCCCGGTTCCGGCCTGAATGCCGCCGATCAAGCGGTGGTAAGCCGCACGATTGGCGGCACTTGGAACAATGGCAGTGAGGCTGGACGAAATTCGGGCGGCGGCGGAACGCGTGGCGGCCTCGCACGGGCTGGACGTGGTCGATTTGGAGTTTGCCGGCTCTCCGAAGGAGCGCGTGCTCCGCATCTTTCTGGAAAAAAACGCCGCGGCGCGGGAGCGGCTGAAAGCTCAAATTGCCGCCGGCGCCGAGGGTCTCCCGGAACGGCTGGTGGAGGGTTCGTTAAGCCCCGAACAGCTTTCGGGCATCACACATGAAGATTGCGCCGAATTCAGCCGGGACTTTGGCGTTCTGCTGGACGTCGAAGACCTGGTTCCCGGCGGCGAGTACACGTTGGAAGCCAGTTCCCCGGGCTTGGACCGCAAGCTGACCAAGCCGGAGGATTTTGAAAGATTCAGGGGCAGCCTGGTCAAGGTTCAGACGTTTGAGCCCATTCGCAATAACCGCCATTGGCAGGGCCGGCTGATTGCCGCAACCGTGTCCGGCTCCCAGCCTGCCGTCACGCTCGATTTGGCGGCCGTGAGGCAGAACAGCAAGAGCCGGAAGACCGGCGTCAGCACCGTGGACATAGCGCTCAGCAACATCGAAAAAGCGCAGCTGGTCCCGGAAATCTGAAGATTAGGGAACAGGGAACGGTTGGCGCTTGTAACCGGGCAAGACTTGAGTCTTGCCGGCCCAACGCCCCTTAAATTCCTGGGCTTTAGCCCCTGAGGGACGTTTTTAATCGGAATTTCAACCGGCCCCCGGCCGCAGGCCCGGGCCGAGACAGGCACACAGAGAGCAAGAAGCATGTCTAGCGCTTTGTACCAAAGTATCGAGCTTTTGAGCCGGGAGAAGGGCATCGAGCCCTCCATCGTCGTCGGTGCCGTCGAAGAAGCGATCGCCCTGGCTACGCGCAAGTATTACAAGACCCAGGAAAACATGCGCGGGGAGCTGAACAAGGACACCGGCGAAATCACGGCCTATATCTACAAGACCGTCGTGGCCGACGAGGACGAAGTCGAAGATCCGCTGAACCAGATCACGCTGGAGGAGGCCAAGGAGATGGCCCCCGGCGTCGAAGTCGGCAGCGAGATCCGGCTTTACCGCGACACCACGCCCCTGGGCCGCATCGCCGCGCAACTCGCCAAGCAGGTCATTTTCCAGAAGGTGCGCGAAGCCGAGCGCGACACGGTCTTCCAGGAATACGCGCACCGCGAAAAGGAAGTCCTCAATGCCACCGTCAAGCGGATCGAGGGCCAGGACATCATCTTCGACCTGGGCAAGGCCGAGGCCCGCTGCCCCAAGCGCGAGCAGTCGCGGCTCGAGCAGTTCTCGGTGGGCGAGCGCGTGCGCGTTGTCCTGCTCAAGGTGGACCGCGCCGCCAAGGGGCCGCAGGTCATCGTCTCCCGCGCCGCGCCGGAACTGGTGCAGAACCTGTTCCAGTCCGAAGTCCCCGAAATCTACGACAACACCGTCGTCATCCGCGCCATCGCCCGCGAAGCCGGCGAGCGCACCAAGATCGCCGTCATGAGCCGCGACAAGGACGTGGACCCGGTCGGCGCCTGCGTGGGCATGAAGGGCATGCGCGTGCAGTCCATCATCCGCGAGCTGCGCGGCGAGAAGATCGACATCATCGAGTTCAGCGAGGAGATCACCACCTTCGCGGAGAAGGCTCTGCAGCCCGCCAAGGTCAGCCGCGTCTCCATCACCGACCTCGGCGAAAAGCAGCTCGAAGTCATCGTCGACGACACGCAGCTTTCGCTGGCCATCGGCAAGAAGGGCCAGAACGTGCGCCTCGCCGCCAAGCTTCTCGGCTGGAAGATCGACATCAAGAGCGAAGAAGAGAAGCGCCAGGAAGTGGAGCAGCAGATGCAGGCGCTGTCCGGCGGTCCCACCACCCCCATCGAACAGGTCACCGAGCTGGGCGATGGCATCATCCAGAAGCTGGTCGCGGCGGGCATCACCACCGTCGAGGCCCTGGCCGACATGACGCCGGAACAGCTCGAAGAAATCCCCGGCATCGGCGAAAAAACGGTGGAGCGCATCAGCGTGGCCGTCCGGCACTACTTTGGCCACTTTGAAGAGGGCGAAGAAGCGGCGGCCGGGGAAGAATCCGAAGAAGCCGCTGCCGAGGCCGCGGAAACCGGCGAAGACGCCGTCATCGGCGAAGCCGAAGTGGAAACGCCCGAGGCCGTCGCCGCAACCGCCGAAGCCGAAGAAGAGAACGCATCCGAAGTGCTCGAAGAAGCCCGGATGGCAGTAGAAGAAAGCGCCGAAGCCGAGGAAGAGAACGAGGCGGCGGTAGAAGAAACAGGCAGCAAGGAATGAGGCGGCATGGGAGCGCGGCGCCTGCCGGGCGTCGCGCTTTAGATCGCACCTCGCGTAACCATGAATTTGAACGCGGCCAATGCCATGAGGTGAGTATGAGCACTTAGGGCTTTTGGTAGCACACATCGAAAAGAGGCGGATGAGCAAGGTACGAATTAACGATCTCGCACGCGAGCTGGAAGTGAAGCCGCGCGCGATTCTCGACGTTCTTCCCGAACTCGGCGTAACCGAGACAAAGACCCACTCCAGCTCCCTGGAGGCGGACGAAGCCGATCGGGTGCGCACTCATTTTGGCCATGGCGCCCGGCCGGCCGCACACTCGTCGGCCGCGTCTTCACGCGGGCCGCAAACTCTACAGCCGAAAGTCGACCTGTCGCATATTTCCAAGCCGGGCGATGCGCTGAAGGCCATCCTGGCGAAGAAACAGGAAGACGAGCAGGCGGCACGCAGGAGCCATGCTCCAGCCAAGCCGGCAGTCGCTGCGGCCGCGCCGCAGGCTCCACCCCGGCCGGCTCCCCCGGTGGTCGCAGTCGCGCATCCGCCTGCCGCCCCCGCACGTCCTGAGCCGCGCAGAATCGTGCCTCCTGTACGCCAGGAACCCAGGATCGTGACCCCTCCGGCCGCTCCGCCGGCCATCGCCTCCCGGCCTCCCGCGGCCCCAGTGGTCGCCAAGGCTCCGGCTGGCCCCGCTGTATCGGCGCGTCCCGCCGTAGCGGTAGTTCCGCCGCAGGGTGTCGCGGTCATCAAGCACCCGGCTGCGCCGCCTGCCCATCCCCGTCCGGCAGAAGCTCCGGCCAAAGCGGCCGCTGTGCCGCCGCAGCCTCAGGCTCCAGCGCCGCCCGTGGCGGCAGCGACAGCTGGCGCGCCGGCAGTCTCGGCGCCCCCTCACCCCGTCCCACCTCCCGCCGCACCGCCGGTCGAACCTGCCGCACCGCCGGTCGCCGTAACGCCCCCAGCCCCCGAACCAACCCCGGCCGTTCCGGCTGAAGTGGCGACGCTGGCCGCCGCGCCGGAAGTTGAATCAGCTCCCGAAGCCCCCATAGCGGCCGAACCAGCCGCCCCGGCCGAGCCCCAACCCGCGGCGGAGGAGGCTCAACCCGAAGCGCCTGCTGCGCCCGCTGCTCCACCGCGCCGCGTGGTGATGCCCCAGACCGGTCCCCGGCCTGTCTACAAGGCGCCCGTGGTCCCGGCCGCCGCTGCTGCCGCCGGCCCCGGTGCAGGCGTCCAGCGTGGCCGCCCCATTTTCGATCGCCGGCCAGCCGGTGCCCCGGGCCAGGGCGGATTCCAGCGCGGCGCCGCCGCACCCGGACAGTTTCCGGGCGGACCGCGGCCCAAGCATCCAACCCGTACCCAGCCGGGAGCTTTCCCGGGCGGCGCAGGCCCCGGCGGCGCCCCCGGAGGCCGCCCCGGCTTCGGCCAGCGTCCAGGATTCGGCGGACAGCGTCCGGGCGGCTTTGGCCCTCGCCCCGGCGGTTTCGGCCCCGGTGGTACGGCTACTCCGCCTCCGGGTGAAGCGCCGCGCGCCCAGCGTAGTGCTGCGGCCAAGGGCCGCGGACGCGGCCAGCAGCAGTATCCAAAGACCAAGGAAGGCCCGATGAAGGGCTTTGTTCCGCCGCGGCGTTTTGGCGGGGCTGCCAACTTCACCACCGAGCCGCTGCCCATCACCCGCGAAATCACCGTCACCGAGGGCATCAGCGTCAAGGACCTGGCCGAAAAGCTCGAAATCCGCGCCAAGGACCTGATCGCGGCGCTGCTCATGCGCGGCATCTTCGTCACGGTGAACCAGTCTCTCGACGCCGAGATGGTGAAGGACGTGGCCGCCAAGTTCGGCGCCGCCGCCACCGTCATCAGCTACGAAGAGGAACTGGCGAACCAGGCCATCGAAGAAGTGCTCGAGGCTCCCAACACCGACGAGCTCGAAGTCCCGCGCGCGCCCGTGGTCACCGTCATGGGCCACGTCGACCACGGCAAGACCTCGCTGCTCGACGCCATCCGCGAAACCGATGTCGCGGCAGGCGAGGCCGGCGGTATCACCCAGCACATCGGCGCCTACAAGGTCCGCTTCACCAAGGAAGGCTCTCCGGCGTCTGGCCGCGAGATCGTCTTCCTCGACACCCCGGGTCATGAGGCCTTCACCCGCATGCGCGCCCGCGGCGCCAAGGTCACTGACATTGTGGTCATCGTGGTGGCCGCGGACGACGGCGTGATGCCGCAGACCCTCGAGGCCATCGATCACGCCAAGGCGGCCGACGTGCCCATCATCGTGGCCGTCAATAAAATCGACAAGCCTGGAGCTAATCCGGAACGAGTAAAAAAGCAGCTTGCCGACCGCGGCCTGATTCCCGAAGAATGGGCCGCCGGCGGCGAAGGCACGGTGTTCGTCGAAGTCTCGGCCAAGAAGCGCCAGAACCTCGATCTGCTGCTCGAGATGATCTGCCTGGTCTCCGACATCAAGGCGCCCAAGGCCACCCCGGGACGCAAAGCGGTCGGCTCGGTTCTCGAAGCCAAGCTCGATCGCGGCCGCGGCGCCGTCGCCACCGTGCTCGTTCAGGACGGCACCCTCAAGCTGAACGACAGCTATATCGTCGGAAACACCTTCGGCAAGGTCCGCGCCATGTTCGACGACCGCGGACGCCCGTTGGAAGAAGCCGGCCCGTCCACTCCGGTCGAGGTGCTCGGACTCGAAGCCATGCCCGACGCCGGCGACACCTTCCTGGTGGTCGCCGATCGCGACAAGGCCAAGGGCATCGCCCAGTACCGCAAGATGAAGGAGCGCGAAGCCCAGCTTGCCAAGAGCGCCCGCGCCACCCTCGAGGGTCTGGCCGAGCAGATCCGCCAGGCCGGCGTCAAGGACCTGGCCCTGATCATCAAGGCCGACGTCACCGGCTCGGTCGAAGTGCTGGAGAACTCTCTGTCACGAATGTCCACCGAGAAGGTGCGCATCAAGGTGATCCACGCCGGTGTCGGCTCCATCACCGAGAGCGACGTGCTCCTGGCCGCCGCGTCGAACGCCATCATCATCGGATTCAGCGTGCGCCCCGAGCGCAAGGCCGCCGAGCTCGCCGCGCAGGAAGACGTGGAAATCCGCCTGCACTCGATCATTTACGAGTTGCAGGACGAAATCCACGCCGCCATGATGGGACTCCTCGAACCCGCATTCAAGGAGAACTACATCGGCCGCGCCGAAGTGCTGAACATCTTCAGAATCCCCAAGGTGGGCACCATCGCCGGCTGCCGGGTCACCGACGGTGTGATCCGCCGCGATTCGGAAGTGAAGGTCATGCGCGACGGGGAACAGGTCTTCAAAGGCAAGGTCGGCTCGCTGAAGCGCTTCAAGGACGATGCCCGTGAAGTGACCAACGGCATGGAATGCGGCATCGGCATCGCCAACTTCGGCGACATCAAGGAAGGCGATTTCATCGAGTCCTTCACCACGGAGAAGATGGCCGCCGATCTCGGCGCCCTCACCTCGGCCAAGGCCTGACCAACAAAATTCCCGTGCCCCGTCTTCGCGCCTTTCTTCTGGCGCGAAGGCGGGGGAAACCACCACTGCATACCGCGCGCCCCGGAGCCTGCCCTGAGCCTGTCGAAGGGTCTCGATTCTGCGACCTGGGGGGTCCTCTACACCCTCGCATCCACGCCGGAGCTATAATCGGTTGGGGGCCGGTTGACCTCCGCCCGAGAACATGCGGGCGCCGGATCAACCGCCACGCCCGGGAAATTGAGGTGCGCGTCATGAGGATTCTTCGTTCCGTGACTCGCAGGGGTTTCAGTGTGGGGACTGCAGGATACTTTACTGTCCTGAAACCCAATACGTGGTTTCCAGCCACCCGCCTCGAACACAGCTTTCGTTATCCCGGTAGTCGATCCAAGCCGGGGGCGGATCCGGCTGCGCCCGAGAGCCATGCAATCAGCCCCGAAGACGTGATAGCGCCGCGGATCATCACGCTGAACGGTCATGATCGCCGATTCTTTCGCCGAGGATTGATTGTCCTGGCTGCCATGGCGATCACGTCGCTTCTGCTGTTGTGGATTATTCGCCCTTAATAAGAGGACCTGACGCCGTTCCTAAGCCGCGCTCTCCCGCGCCGCTGCCGGGCTCTGCCTGGCCTGCTGCGGACGCGACGCGGGGGCGCGCACGGAGGGCCAATGGCGCAAAACGCCCTTCGAGGCGGCACTTGCGGGAGAGGGCGTGGAGCAGCATCACATCACACGTCCGTATCGAACGATGTCTTGTGTATCGCTATGCGCCATACGATCGCGATGACTGCAACCGACCTTCGCAGCGAGCATCTCATGAATGCACGATTTGGAGGTCACATCGCTTTATGACATTGGATTGCGCTTCAACCGTTTCGCAAGATCATGGATTCTCACGCTCTGGCAGGAATGCCGGATGGATGACTCTTATCTGTGTGTTGCTGATGTTGCTGATCCAACCCCTGGTTCACGGACAGACAGACACGGCTCGCATCACGGGATCAGTTGCCGACGCATCGGGGGCGGTGATTCCGGGAGCTGCCGTGACAGCAACCAACGTTGAGCAGGGCACGGTATACAACGTGGTTTCCGACGGGACCGGCAATTTTACTTTTGCAGCGCTTCCCCGCGGCACTTATAACGTGTCGGTTACGGCAAACGGATTTCAAGGACAGAGCGAGGGCGTGACCCTGGATGTGTCGCAAGTTCAGGCCATCAACTTCAAGCTCACTCCAGGAGCGGTGGCCACTTCGGTGGTCGTAACCGGCGCGGCGCCCCTGGTTGAGACCTCAACATCGTCCGAAGGCGAGGTCATCCAGGGACGCCAGGTGACGGAACTGCCTCTGAATGGGAGGAACTTCACCAGCCTGGCCCTGTTGACGCCCGGGGTCACACGCGGCCAATACGGGAACTCATCCAGCGGCGTGAATGGAGATGCTGAGACCTTCCGCAACCAGGAGAGCGGCGGCGGCGCGGTGTCGAGCAACGGACTGCGGCAGCAGGCGAATAATTACCTGCTGGACGGCATCGACAACAATGAAGCGCTCGTGAACACGCTGGTGTTCTTTCCCAATATCGATGCCACCCAGGAATTTCGCGTGAACACGAGCATCGCTCCGGCGGAGTTCGGCCGTGCCGGAGGAGCAATCGTGCAAACGTCGATCAAATCAGGCACCAACGAGATACACGGCTCGGCGTTCGAGTTTGCGCGCAGCAGTCTTTTCGACGCCAACCCGAATTATTCGTTTTTTGGCGCGTCCCCGCAGGCGGCTCAGCCCTTCAAGCGCAACGAATTCGGCGGGTCGGTCGGGCTTCCGATCATCAAAAACAAGCTGTTTGTTTTCGGAGACTACCAGGGATACCGCGAGGATACGCCCCTTAACGCGCAATTTGTGACGGTGCCGACGGGCCTGATGCGCACGGGCGACTTCAGTGAATTGACCGCGTGGGCGGCGGCCAATCCCGGCCAGGCAACCACCGCGGTTCCCGCATGCGCGGGCAGCGCGCCGAACGTGGGCGCCATTTACGATCCGCTTACATGCACGCCGTTTGCCGGGAATCTGATTCCCACCGGCCGGCAGAATTCCGCGGCGGTGAAGTATCTTAACGCGTACCCATTGCCGAACGTGCCGGGGACGGATAACGGTACGCAAAACAATTACCGTACCATTCGACGCCAGATCACGCACTACAACACCTTCGACACGCGGGTTGACGGTTCGATCGGGGCCAAAGATCAACTGTTCGCGCGATTCGCGTACGACCAGAGCGACTTCACACGCACCTCGGAATTTACAGCACTGCCCGCGGGCTTCGCATCGGGAGCCAACACGGTTCACGCTCGCGGGGTTGCCGCCGGCGACACGCATATCTTTACGGCCAACGTGCTTAATGAGTTTCGCGCCGGGTATAACCGGTACACGTTCACCAATGCGCCGGTGTTCAGCAACCTTCCGATCTCTGCCGACCTGGGCATCGTCAACGCCAACCGCAACTCGAACCTGGGGGGCGGGGCCCTGATCGGCGGTTACCAGAATCAGCTTGAATACACCGGCGACTACGGCACTTACGCGGTTCCGGAGAATACCTATCAATTTATCGACGCGGTCACCTGGGCGCACGGAAATCACACTTTCAAGTTCGGAGGCAGCGCGATCCGGCGCGACGTAGCCTATTTCAGGCCCATCGCAGGAAAAGGCTATTTCCAGATTGGCAACGGGGACTTCACCGGATACGAGGTGTCGGAGCTGCTCGCCGGGTTCGTGGACAACTACAGCATCGGCGCGCAGAGCGGTTTCTTCGGGACGCGCAATTATGAGTGGGGCATCTATGCGCAGGACGACTGGAAGTTCTCACCGCGGCTTACGCTTAACCTCGGCATTCGCTATGACATCATCACCTACCCCACCGAGGAACATAATCGGCAGTCGGCTTTGAACGCGGCCACCGGGACTATCGATCTGGCCGGCGTCAACGGCGTGCCGCAGAGCATTGTCGATAACGACTATGACAACGTGGCTGCGCGCATTGGTTTCTCTTACGATCTGTTTGGCACCGGGAAGACGGTTCTTCGCGGCGGATACGGAACCTTCTACTTCCTCGACCGCGGAGGAATCGACAACCAGTTCGGTCAGCAGGTGCCGTTCGGCGGCAGCGTGGAATATACGCAGGCGGCCGGCTACCGGATTACCTTCACGGGACAGGGACCGCAAGGCAACAACAATAACACGCTGGCGAACAACGCGCTTCCGCTCCCCGGTTATCCTAACTTCGACCCCAACCATCCTCCCGCGGGCATCAATATCTTCACCACTCATCGCAGCAACCAGATCCCGATGGTCCATCAGTATAACGTGCAGGTCGAGCAGCAAATCGGACCGAAGACCTTGTTGTCGGTTGCCTATGTGGGCAACAAGACCCAACATCTCGCCACGGGGTATAACTACAACACCACTACACTTAGTGGCGGGCCGCAGTTATTCCCTAATCTGGGTCAGATCGTGGCGCAATTCAACAACGGCTATTCGTACTACAACAGCCTCCAGGTCTCCGTCCAACGGCGCTACTACCAGGGCTTGACGCTGACCGGCTCCTATACATGGGCTCATAACATTGACGACAGCGATGGATATCTGGGTTACTACGCTGTCAGCCCGCTGTACGTATTCGATACCAGCCTCAACAAAGGCAACTCCTCCCTCGATCAGCGCAATGTCTTCGTCGCCAGTGCCCTCTACGATCTGCCTTTTGGTCACGGACGGAGATTCGGAAGCAACTGGAATCGAGCCATCGACACCGCGTTTGGCGGGTGGCAACTTAATACCATCGTGCAGGCCGAAGGCGGCACGCCCTTTACTGTGACCTATCCGCAGTATGGCGGCAACGTCAGTATCCGGGCCAGCCACAACGGCAGCGTAGGCCTGCCGCACAGCATCTCCGGCGACTGGTTTGACCCCACCGGTTTCTACAAACCGCCGCTGGGGAGCGATGGCAACCTGGGCAGGAACGGTGTATTTGGACCGGGACTGGCAGAGGGAGATCTTTCAATCTTCAAGAATGTATCTCTGACGGAGCGCGTCAAGACCGAGCTTAGGGCGGAAGCTTTCAACATCACCAACACTCCGCAGTTCACCAATCCCGACTCGAA
Source organism: uncultured Acidobacteriota bacterium (assembly GCA_963720105.1). GTDB lineage: Bacteria > Acidobacteriota > Terriglobia > Terriglobales > Acidobacteriaceae > Telmatobacter. The sequence continues at coordinate 88,387 of CAVREL010000107.1, forward strand.
CGTGGGCGACGGGAACTTCGGGCGCATCAGCGCTACCAGACAATACTCTGAACGGCAACTGCAAATGGCCGTTCGCTTCACGTTCTAACGGTTCACCGGTTCTCTCAATTGGTGGCCGCGCAGATACAGCCGTCGGTCAAGCCGGCGGCTGGATCTGGCGCCCATCGCACTAAGTGCATCTGCGCACTGTGCCCGCGCCAGGCGTGATGCCTTCAAGATTCGAAGCCGTTCACGGGCCGCCGGTAGCGAACCGTCAAAAGGGTGATGTCGTCAGACTGCCCCGCTCCTTCCCGGAATCTTTCGATGGTCTCGAGGATGGCAGACTGAAGGTCTGCGAGAGACGAATCGGGGTGCTGAGCAAAAGCCTGCCTGAGCCGCGCCGCTCCAAAGAAATTCTTGTGCTTATCCTCGGCTTCCGTCACCCCGTCGGTGTAGAGCAGCAGGGTGTCTCCCGGTTCGAGCTGAACACGGGCCGCCTTGAAGGAGGCTTCCTCGATCAGGCCGACGGGGAAAGAGCCGCCGGTATATAGCTCGGTTATTTCTCCGCGCCGCAGCAACAGGGGCGAGGGATGGCTGGCGCGGACATACTCCAGGCCGCCGCCGGGATCGACCAAGCCGAAGAACATGGTTGCGTAGCGGCCAACCACCGCGTGGTCGCAGAGAAAGCTATTGAGGTGGTTGAACACCTTCACCGGATCGACACCAAGTGTCATTCCCGAGAGTGCTCCCTGCAGCATGGTGGTCAGCAGCGCCGCTCCCAGCCCTTTGCCGGACACGTCGGCAATCAGGATGGCGGTGCGGCCGTCGGGCAATGGAAAGACGTCGAAGTAATCTCCGCCCACCTCGTAGCACGGGTGGTGAACGCCGGCTACGGCGAGATGGGGATAATCCTGTAAGCCCTGGGGGACCAGGGCCTGCTGTATTTCGCGGGCGATACTCAGCTCCTGCTCCAGGCGCTGGCGTTCGCGCTCGCGTTCGACCAGGCGGGCGTTATCCAGAATGCTGGCTGCCTGCGCGCCCAGCGCGTCAAGGATTTGGCGGTCGAGCGCCGAGAAAGTGGCCGTGCGCTTGGAATCGAGATACACCGCGCCCAGCAACTGGCGCTGAGGCGCTGTCGAGTCCGGCGCCCCTTGCCTGATTCCATAAAGCGGGAGCACTACCGCCGAGCGCAGAAACTGGGCCACCACGCTGTTTGCACCCTGCAGGTTCAAGTCGGCCAGGCGCAGGTCTTCGTTGATGATCGCGGTTTCAAGTTCGATTGCCTGCTTGAGAACCGAACGGCTGGGGTTCATCTTTTCCGGGACAAGGCTCTCGCCATCCCGCCGGCGCGCCACCTTCACCTGCAGCACGCCGGATGCATCCGGCTCCAACAGCATTCCCCGGTCAGCGTGGGTAATCACGATGGCGTGATCCAGCATGGCTGCCAGCACTGATTCCAATGGAAGCTGGGAATGCAAAAGCGAGGTCGCCTCGAGGAGCAGACGCAGCCCGTTGAGCTCTCCGGCCGGATCGCCATTGAGCGTCCCCAGCAGGCTGCGCAGCCGGGTCGCCGGATCTTCGGGGGACGATGGCTCCGCGTGCATGCGAAAAACCAGCTGGCATCCATCGTCGATGCCCAGCCGGATGCGGTCTCCATCGTAGAGATTCTTTGCCGTCAGCGGTTCGCCGTTGACGAAGATTCCATTGAGCTGACCGCGGTCCTCGATGCGCAGGCCGCCGGGCGCCGCGGAAATGGCGGCGCACCTGCGCGAGACGCGCAAATCGTCCAGCGCCAGATGATTGCCGACCTCCGTGCCGCGCCCGATCAGAAACGGCAGTTCGCTGATGGAAACCGTCTGCGGGGGACGGTTGGAAAAGAGCACCTCGAGGTAGGCATAAACAGAATTGGACGGCTCCGGCATAGGATTCAGGTACTGAATTTTAGCAGTTACATTGCTTGCCGGCATGATCTCTTCAGAGGCACGTGCAAAGCAAGCGATCCTATCATGCCGACTTTGAGGCTGAAGAGATCACACGCCGACGATATTGATTGACAATGGCAGCGTTGCTTCAATACTTTGAGGATTCACCGTCCCCACAGGCCTCCCTCCCGATACGCGCCGGAAACCGCATGATTCTGAAGTTCGCGGAATTCGGCATGACCTGCCTGGAGAAGCGGTGCCATTCCCCTCCGGCCTGATGCGAGAATCCGCAAATATGCAGTTTCTTTAGAACGGCGGGTTGCGAGCGGTGAGACAAACCCCATGTTCCAGGCGCGCCGGGCTGCCTTGTAGGTGTGCTCATCGCGGCGACCGATTCAAAGGAGAACGATGAGAGCGGCAATCAAGTATTCGATAAGATTGGCAACCCTGGCGGGGTTAGCGGCTTTCGGCGGTCTCACGCATGCCTGGGGGCAGGGATGTCCGGCTTCACCGAATTACTCGACGGATTTCACCAATAACCAGGCCTGCCTTGCGCTGAACGGCGTGAACACCAATAGTCCTCCAGATTCCGGCTCTCCGTCATTTCGAGCGCCCGCGACACCCCAGCAATCGGTTACGAACGTGTTGAGCCTGACAGCGGCCCAGGGCGGCTGGGCCACATCGGCGTGGTATCTCACACCGCAGGCCGTTGCCAGTGGATTCTCGACCACATTTGCGTTTCAGATTGGAGGCAAGACCAGCGCCGTGAACGCCGATGGAATCGCATTTCTGATTCAAAACAGCCCGGGCGGGACGCACACCGGCCTGGCGGCCCTTGGACCGGGCGGCTGCGGGATCGGATTCGGCCAGAGCGGCAGCGGTTGCGCACCCGCAACCGGCGGCATTCCAAATAGCGTCGCCATCGAGTTCAATACCTTCAACAATGGCCAGGGAGTTGACCCAAGCAGCGACGACGTCACCATTCAAAACTGCGGCGGCTCAGGCGCCAACAGCGTAGACCAGACGTGCCGTCTTGGGACCAAGGACCTTAGCAGCACGATCAATTTGAGTGACGGCAACCTGCACACAGCCACCGTCACCTATACCCCCACGGCTGCATTCGGCTGCGCAACTGCCCAGGGCTGCGGTACGTTGGACGTGCTTGTGGATGGCGTCGACCTGTTCCCCGGCGGCGTACCGTTCGACATCACCACCATCGGCCTCAACAGCAGTTGCAGTGCGAGCGCGCCCGCAGCCTGTACCGCTTATGTCGGCTTCACCGCTGGGACCGGCGGCGATAATGACGAACAGGACATCGTCAACTGGACCTTTACGCCTGCAGTGGAGAGCCAGAGTGCTTCCGGAATTGTCGGACCGAGCGGCACCACTACCACCTTCAATATCAATGGAGGATTTCAGGCCGGTAGCTCGACCAGCGGCTACGATCTTACCGCCCAGCAAACCACCACCAGCCAGAACCTGCAGATGGTGGTGACCGCCATTCCGATGAAGCAGACGGACTGCAACGCGCTGGTCCAAGCCAACCAGAACTTCAAAACGGCGCAGTGCTTTGTGTATCAAAACGGCGGAGGCCAGAATAAGGATGCCTCGGTTCTGTTTGAAGTTACCTGTTCCAACGCTTCGTGCGGGTCGAGCAACAATCAGTTCCAGGCCATCCTGGGCACCGACTTCAATTTCGACTGCTCTGAGAATGTTCCCCTGGAGTGCGGGCCATCGCCATCGCCTTTCAGTTTCGGCTTCCCCAATCTGACCTCGTCCGACTTCTTGCCTGAAATTGGATTCCTGAAGGGCGAGGGCCCCGACGCGTCACATCCCTGCACACCCTATACCAACGGCACGGCGCTGTTCCAGAGTAACCAGATTCAATCGTTCGCCCTCGGCGACACCAGCGGCGGAGCCCACGCCGGCAGCGGCGGGACGACATCCTGCTGGACGATGACCTACCTGACCAACTCGAACGAGATCCCGACTGTCTCGATCACGCAGCCTGCGAATGGAGCGCTTTATCTGCAGGGATCGGCTACCGCCGCTAATTTCGCGTGCTCCGCGGTGAATGCCGGGGCCAATTCTCCAGTCGGACCCTATCTGACCGTTCCCACCTGCACCGCGGCCGATTCTCCCGGCGGAGCGGTGACCAATGGAAAGCAGTTCGATACATCCACGCCCGGGCCCCACACATTCACGGTGCAGGCGCAGGATTCGGCAACCAACACCAACCAGCAATCGGTTAGCTACACCGTGGTCACAGGCGCGGCGCCTGCTTCGGGCACGAAGTGCAACGGCGTCTATTACGGCACTTTCAAAGGCAACATCACCGTTCTAAAGGGGCAGAGCTGCACGTTTATTTCCGGCGGCGTGACGGGCAGTATCGCCGAGTTCGGCGGCAGTCTCTCTCTCGCCAACGCCACCGTGGGCGGCGGCATCGGGATTATAGGGGGAAGCTACTTCATCGGGCCGGCGACCATCATCAAGGGCGACCTGGCGGTGCTGGCCACGCCTGCCTCGGCGTTGCAAAACCAGGTGTGCGGCGCCTCCATCGGCGGCAGCCTGACGTTTCTTGCCAATGGTTCGCCGGTCGCGATCGGCTCGAACTCGCCGGTCTGTCCGGGCAACACCATCGGCGGCAGCCTGGTTGTGGACCTTAACTTCGCCGCCACGTCCATCTTCGACAACACCGTTGGCGGCAGCCTTCTCGACCAGGGCAATTCGCAGCCCACCCAGGTTTACTCCAATCACGTCAGCGCAGCTTTGAATTGCAGCGGCGATAAGACGATCACCGGAGGCGGCAACACCGCCGCAAAGAAACAGGGCCAATGCGCGACGTTTTAAGCGGTACACACTGATTCCGCTTAATCGACATTCCGGGCGGAATCGTGTGGACGGACAGAAGCAACAGGTGTGACTATGAACTCCCTGGCGCTTTGAGCCAGTTGCCGGCGTCGTCGTAGATCGATTTCAGGTCGTCGCGTGCCAGCAGGTTCTCCGCTCCCTGGTCCTTTTTCATCGTGTCCAGGGAGTTGATGGCGGCGCGGAAGTGGTCCCGGGCGTCGGCATCCTGATGTGCCTGACGGGCGATGGTTCCCAGCAGGTAGTGGGCGCGCGCGCTCAGCGCCTGCTGGCCCTGCTTGTCGGAGCGCAGCACAGCGCGTTCCAGTTCCTGCCGGGCATGCGCGGCATCGTGCGCCTGCAAGAGCGCTTCCGCCATAAAGATCTGGCACTCGACGGAGGAATACTTGAGGCCTGCCTCATCGGCCTGCTGCATGAGCGCGCGCAGATTTGAAATGAGCGCCGGCCCCTTCTTTTCGCGCACCTGGACTTCGGCCAGACCGATGCGGGCCAGCAGAACCCGCTCGGATTCCTTGCTGCGCGTAGCGGCCTGCAGCGCCTGATCGTAGAGTGAGTGCGCCGCTGCGAGATTGCCCTTATAGAAGTACGCATCGCCTTCGAACCCCAGGGTCTGGCCGATGAGACCGTCGTTCTTCAACTCGCGCGAAAGGTTGAGCGCTTCGTCCAGGGGGCTCTTCGCTTCGTCGATGCGCCCGGCGAGAATCAGAGCCTGGCCGTAGCCGCCGAGAATCTCCGCCATCCAGAAGGTTTTATCCTTCAGGTCTCGAAATGTCTTGAGCGCCTCTTCTTTGCCGTGCACCGCGGCGCCGAACCGCCCCTGGTAATCGAAGAGCCCGCCCAGGCCGTAGGATTCGAGAGCCGCCCCGCGCGGGTCGTTGATGCCGCGGCGCAGCTCCAGCGCCTTCATGTAATAGGCAATGGCCTGGTCGTACTCGCCCATGCTCGTCAATGCCTGCCCGAGGTTGTGCTCGGCATCGACAATATCCTGCGGCACTTTCGATTTTTCCCGCAGTTGCAGCACTTGCTGAAGGTACGTGAGCGCGTCCTCGTACTGTCCCTTCTCTGAATACACGCTGCCGATGTTATTCAGACAAACGGCCAGCAGGCTGGCGTTGCCGATCTCGCGTTCCAGTTGCAGGGCTTCCTTGTACATCTTGAGAGCGCCGTCGTGATCGCCCCGATCGTCGGCCAGGTTCCCCATGTCGATCAGCGTGTCGCCCAGGCCGCGCTTGTCGCCGATGGTGCGGCGGATCTCCAGCGCTTCGCTGAAATTGGCCATCGCATCCTTGGCATTGCCCAGGGACGCCTGCGCCCTTGCCATCTCGTTCAGGCTGAAGGCGAGGCCGCGCTGCTGTCCGATCTGCCGCCAGATGGTCAGGGCTTCGCCCTCGCTGCGCAAAACCTCTTGCGGCTTGCTCAGCATGCGGTAGGCCACGGCCATCAGATGCAGGCTGGTGGCTTTCTGCTCCTGGTTGTCCACCTGCACGGCGAGGCTGTACGCCCGGCTCAGCGGCTCGAGGCTGGCCTGGGCGTCGCCGCTCTTGAGCTGGATGCGGCCCAGGTCGATGGTCACCCCAATGTCTTTCGGATTGGCGGTCAGGATCTTTTCGTAGTATTCGCGGGCTTTGGCGAGGTCGCCGGAGTCTTCGTAAAGGCGGGCCAGCGCGGCGCGAACATCGGAGTTATCGGGCAGGACCCGGGCCAGATTCTCATAAGCCTTGATCGCCTCGGGGAAATGCTTGTCCACCTGCAGTTCGATCGCCGAGATCTGGTATTTCTCGGCATCAGGAAGATTCTGACTGAGAAGGACAGCCTTCTTCGCGGATTGTTCCGCCTCGTTGTCGTAGCCCAGCGTGCTGTACGCCTGGGCAAGCCGGGCAAAGGCCAACGCGAAGTTGGGATCTTCTTTGCTGGCCGCTTCAAATTGTTTTCTGGCTTCAAGGTTCTTGCCGTCCCGCCGGAGTTCGATGCCCTGGTTGTAATCGCGCAGGGCCTCGACGGAACTGGAAGTGGGCTGAAACGAGCTGGCGCGCAGCTCGCGCAAAACGTCCTGGGGAAGCGCCAATGTGAGGCGGATGGAATCGGCCAGGCGATCAATCCCGCCGGGGATATCCTTCTCGCCGGCCACATCCACCTTGAGGGGAACGAGGCGGTTGTTCTTCAGATCCTGGAGCGTGGCATCGATGCGAATGGAGTTTCCGAACCGGGCGTACTGGCCCCAGACGACGCGGTCCGCATTGCTGAAATCAGCCACGCGCTTGATGGTGGCCGGGTCAAGCACGGCCGCCGGTGAGAGGCGCAAATCGCTGAGGATCTGGTGAAGGATATTGGGGCTGACGGTGCGCAGGCTGGCCGATTGCCCGACATCCGTAGTGAGCATGTCGGCGAGACTTGGGCCGAGCCAGTCAAGCGACGGATCAGCGGATGCGTTTCGGAAAGGGAGGATAGCGAGGGATACGGTGGGACCTGCCGGAACGGATTCGCCGGCGCCCGTCCGGCTGAAGAGGCGGCCGCGCTCAATATACCCGGCTATCGCCAACACGGCAACTACCGTTGCGCCGGCAACCAGCATCCATGGGCGGGTCGGGATTCGCCGCCTCGCGGGGCGTACCGGCTTGCGAATCTTGGTCCGGTTTGCCGGCTCCTTCCAGTTGTCCAGATCGGCCAGAATCTCCGCGACGGTTTGATATCTCGCGTTCAGATCGCGCTCCAGGCATTTGCTCACGATCCGGCCAAGCTCTCCGGGGATTTCCGCATTGCGCTCCGAGACCGGGATGGCGGGTTCCTGGGTTCTCTTGATGAGGCTCGCCAGGGCGCTCTCGGCCACAAAGGGACGCTCTCCGTCCAGGAGTTCGTACAGGATCAAGCCCAGAGCGAAGATGTCGGAGCGCTGATCGAGATCCTTGCCCAGGGCCTGCTCCGGCGACATGTATTCCATGGTGCCGACGAAGGCGCCCGTCTGCGTCATTCCGTCGCCGGCCAGGGTGCGGGCGAGGCCGAAATCCATGACCAGGACTCGCCCATGGGGATCGATCATGATGTTCTGCGGTTTCAGGTCGCGATGGATGATTCCTGCGCTGTGGGCCGCTTCCAGAGCCAGGCAGACCTGCTGCGCGATGCCGACGGCTTCCTCCGGGGGCAACTTCGTCCTCTCATGCAGGACGGCGCGCAGGTTGTTGCCCTCGATGTACTCCATGGTGATGAACTTCATGCCCTGGGCTTCGGCCAGGTCATAAATCCGGATCACATTGCGGTGCGTGACCTTGTGCGAGAGGAGCAGCTCCTGCTTGAAGCGCGCCAGGATATCGGGATTGGAGGCCAGTTCCGGGCGGATCACCTTCAACGCCACCATTCGATCGAGCTCCCGGTCCGCGGCCTTGTAAACGGCGCCCATGCCGCCTTCGCCGAGGAGCTCGAGAATCTCGTACCGATCTCCCAGAAGGCTTCCCGGTTCGAGCGAAGCGGCCACGGCGGATCCATTCGCCTGGCCGGGAGAGGGACTGCGGACGGCCGTTCCCCTGACGATGGTGGCGCCGTCAGCGCCGTTGATGATGGTCTTGTCAGCGTCTGCTCGAAACGACGGACCGGCGACGATGGTGGCCTCAGACACAGCGGGAGCAACCGTCTCGCGAGGAGTAGAACGGTCGCCGCTGTCCTTGGGGCTGTCTTCCATGCAGCAAATTCACTGACTTTCGAGAATGAACGGACAAGCCGGCTCGAAAGCACGGGACGCGCGCCGGCAATGACGTTGTGGCAGAAGTATATACGAATGGTGATTTTCCCCGCTCAAGGAAGATCAATGACGCGGAGTCGATTTTCGCCGGGTGGATTCGCTTTGAATGGCTTCGACCCATCAAAGAAGATGCCAGGCAAGTTCAATGGCTGAAATAAGCCACCAGGTTGGCAGAGGCGTGGCGCATTTGTGGTGGAATTCCACTGGATACTCTTGATATGACGGTATGCCTGTTCGTATTGCTGGTTGGACTTGGATCCCTCGTGGCAGGGTTCCTCGGCGCGCTTACCGGTTTGGGCGGCGGCGTAGTCATTGTTCCTCTCCTGGCGCTGGTGTTTGGAGTGGATATCCGCTATGCAATTGGAGCTTCGCTGGTGTCGGTGATTGCAACTTCCTCCGGGGCGGCCGCCGCATACGTGCGAGAGGGATTTACCAATATCCGGCTGGGAATGTTCCTGGAAATTGCCACCACCGCGGGGGCAATCGCCGGAGCGTACCTGGCAGCCAAAACCAGCCCGGGAGCGATCGGGATCGTCTTTGGCCTTGTCCTCATCTATTCGGCTTACCTGTCCATTCGAACCCAGTCGGAAGCCGTTGAGGGCGGCGTCCCGAACCGGCTCGCGGATCTGCTGCGACTGAACGGATGTTATCCGACCAGCGAGGGATCGAAACCGTACTCGGTGCGCCGCGTTCCGGCAGGGTTTGCCCTTATGTTCGCGGCGGGAACACTCTCCGGGCTGTTGGGAATCGGCTCGGGAGCGGTCAAAGTGGTGGCCATGGACCAGGCCATGCGGGTTCCTTTCAAAGTGTCGACCACGACCAGCAATTTCATGATCGGGGTAACCGCGGCGGCAAGCGCCGGAATCTATCTTGCCCGCGGGTATATTCAACCGGTGGTGGCCATGCCCGTGATGCTGGGCGTGCTGGCCGGGTCCATGCTGGGAGCGCGCGTCCTGGTGAGAGCTCATCCCAGATCTCTGCGCATCGTGTTCGCCATTGTTATTGTCATTCTGGGAATCGAAATGATCTTCAACGGCATTACCGGAAAACTATGAACCAACAGGCTCATGCTGAGTTTCGGATGGAACGTATGATCGGACTGCTGCTGCGAGGCGGGGTCATGACGGCCGCCTCGGTGGTGATCGTCGGAGGCATTCTCTATCTGCTCGGCCATTGCCACGATCCCATGGATACCCGGAGCTTTCATGGCGAGGTTGCGTCGCTGCGGAGTCCGCCTGGCATCGTATCGGGAGCATTCCATGGAAGTCCCAGGGCTATGATTCAATTGGGTCTCCTGCTGCTGGTTGCTACCCCGGTCGCGCGGGTCCTGTTTTCTGCCATTGCATTTGCGGTGGAGCGGGATCGCCTCTACGTGGGGCTTACCCTGGTGGTCCTTGCCGTGCTGGCTTACAGTCTGTTTGCGGCCGGGTCTCAATGATTCGTATCGACTCGGAGCTGGGGCAGCACCCGCAACATCCTTAACATTGTTGGGTCTATAATTGTGGATGATGGCCGCTGTGGACTGGACGGTAATTAACTCCTGAATTTGAACGAGTTGCGCTCATTCGCGAAGAGTCGAGCGGCCACCGGCGACGGTGGCTGCGGTGGGGTCTGTTTCGACCGCGGTGGAAGATGGGCGCATCTCATTCCGCTTGGTTTTCTGGGCCTGATTGTCGCCGTTGTGCTGTGGGGAACGGCATGCAAGCTTTCTCTCTACCATCCGCATCCCGCGCCCTCAATGCGAACCCAGGTGGCGAAGTTGTGGCTGGAAACCCGGACAAGCTATGCCGTTTCTCTTCGCGAGATCAAGGGCTTACCGGACCTTCATACCCATCTTCATGCCCTGGCAGTGCAGGATCGGCCACCGGCGGGCCTGATCGCCATTCCCGGGCCTCCCGATCATGTGCCTGCGAAATACAGCTTGTCTGCCGCAGGCCCGATGCCTTCCCGATCTCCCCCTTCCTTCTCATCCTGCCTGGGCTGATCCGCCCGGAGACATTCCATGCCAGGGTTCGCCCGAAAAGCGTAGCCGGCAACAGCTGACGCTGTTTCTGCACTGACATGCGGTTCCTGAACAAGGAAATTGCATCTGCACATTTGTGATCGCCATCGATGATGAGCCGCGGCCGCATTTGGCAATCGTCCCGTGTGTCGCGGCCGACGGATGTTCTCCCGGCGCATAGGAAGCCTGGCATATTGCGATCTCATTCGGGACCGTTAACCGGGGACGCCGGATCTATATCGCTTCGGGTCCGTGCGTTGCAGAAAGCCAGTCCACTTACGTTCTGCTCGCCAATAATCAAACCGGCGTAACTGCCATTCAGGAGCACTAGCGAATGCGCAAGGGAATCTCGATCTTGTTTACCGCCTCGGTTTCAATCTGCGTCATCTCCGCCATTGCGGCATGCCATTCGGACTCTGGAGGCGGAGAAGCAAGAGCTGCTTCGGTTCCATCGGCACGGGTTGCGGTCGCCCAGCGCGGCGACATTGCGCACGTCCTGACGCTGGCCGGCCAGTTCCAGCCCTACCAGGTGGTGGACGTGCACCCCAAGGTCAGCGGCTATATGAAAAAGATCAACGTCGATATCGGAGACATGGTTTACGCGGGACAAACCCTGGCCGTTCTCGAAGTACCGGAACTGAAGGCGCAATTGCAGCAGACCGTTTTTGAGGTCGAACAGAGCAAGGAAGAGATCACGAGAGCGCAACACGACGTCAATCGGGCGGTCGCAACGCACGCGGCGCTTCATTCTGCCTATCAGCGCCTGGAGGAAGCCTCCGAGGGGCATCCAGGTCTGATTGCGCAGCAGGAACTCGACGATGCACAGGCAAAAGACCTCTCGTCCGAAGCCCAGATCGACGCCGCCAAGGCGGCCATGGCGGCGGCAAAACAACATGCCGGCTCAGCCCAGGCCGACAACCAGCGCGTCCAGGCACTGCACGACTACACCACCGTGCAGGCCCCGATCGCGGGGGTGGTGGTTTGGCGCTATGCCGATACAGGGGCGCTCATCCAGGGGGGAACGAATTCGAACAGCCAGGATCTCCCCATCGTTCGCCTTTCGCAAAGCACTCTCTTGCGCCTCCGCATTCCCGTACCTGAGAACGATGTTGGTTATGTGCATGACGGGGATGAGCTCGAAGTTCGAGTGGACGCGATAGGCCGCTCGTTCACCGGCAAGATCGTTCGTTTCACCCGTGACGTCAACTTCGAGACTCGCACGATGGAGACCGAAGTCGATGTCCAGAATCGCGACCTGGCTATTTCTTCGGGAATGTATGCGAACACGATGCTTCGGCTGGCGCATGTCCACGACGTGATCACCATCCCCATCGAAGCCATCGTGTTGAACGGACCGCAAAGGGAGGTCTACGTGGTCGACAGCGCCAATCAAGTCCACATTCGCCCGGTGGAAGTTGGCATAGAAGGATCGAAGCTGGCCGAGATCCGCAGCGGCCTGACTGCCGGCGATCGCGTGATCGCCGGCGGCCAGGACAAGTACCAGGCGAACCAGGAAGTCAGTCCGGAAGTTGAGACTATCCAGGCATCGGAGACCTACCAGGAGACCGGCGGGATGATCGACCTCAAAGGCGAAGAGGACATCGCCAACGAGGGTGGGCCGGACAGCGCCGAAGAGCACAAGCCGGGCCATGCAGGCTTCGAGTCCTCAAAATCCCAATCGCCCGGGCCGGGGCAACGCTCCCCGGGCCCGAACCGCGGAGGTGCACGCTAATGCCTCGCTTCGCTCTGAAATATTATGCCAATCGCTCGCTCAAAGCAGCTTTCACAGTGGCCGCAATTCAGTTTTGTTGCTTGAACACTGCGCTCTACGGAGAGGGTCCGGTTCTGCCCAATGCTCCCGTTCCCCAGCTTGTGGCACAAGCAAGTCAGCCGGTGTCTCCGGTGCAGCCGCCGGCCGCTCAGCAAACACCTGTCCAGACGAATGCTCAACCGGCGTCGACGCCGTCGGGGCCCCGGTTGACCCTCGCCGATGCAGAACGCACGGCCGTTCAGCACAATCCCGATGTCAGCATCGCGCACCTGTTACAGCTTGCCCAGGCACAGGTCGTCCGGGAAACCCGTTCGGCTGAGTTGCCAATGGCGATTGGCGACCTTACGGCCGTAGGCGCGCACGATAACAGCCGTATTACTGCCGGCGCTATTAATAATTCAACGGTCTATGATCGCGCTGCCGGCGGCTTGACAGTAGATCAGCTCATTACCGACTTCGGACGCACCCACAATCTGATCAAGAGTGCGAAATCCAACGCTAAAGCGCAGCTGGAAAACGAACAGGCCACCGCGCAGGACATCACGTTGGCGGTTGACCAGGCGTTCTACCAGGCTCTGACCGCGCAGTCAGTCCTGAGAGTTGCGCAACAAACAGTGAGTACGCGGCAGACCACCGGCGAGGAGATCGGTGCGCTGACGAATTCGAAATTGCGGTCGACTCTGGACTTGAGCCTGGCGAATGTCCAGGTGTCACAGGCAAAACTGCTGGTGCTCGATGCCCAAAACGCGCTCGCCACAGCCATGGCCAACCTGAATGCAATCCTGGGTTCCGACGCCGATACCCCATATAACCTGGTCGATGAGACGCCTGCAAATCCGCAACCCGCGCCGGCAAACACCGAGGACCTGGTTCAACTCGCTTTTCGTGCGCGGCCGGACCTGCTTGCTCTCCAAGACCATTCACTCGCAGCCAGGCAGTTCAGCTCCGCAGAGCACGATCTTTTGCGACCCACCATCTCCGCTCTGGCCGTAGCTGGAGGTACTCCAGTACGCGCCGACCAGATACTGTCGTCGTGGTATGGAGCGGCGGGGGCAAACGTGAGCATACCGCTGTTCAACGGTTTCGAATACACAGCCCGGGCCAGGGAGGCCGACCTGCGTGCCGGCGCGGCGCAGGAACAAGTCAGAAATCTGCGCGACAATATTGCCCGCGATGTACGCACCGCGGTGCTGAATGCGCAGATTGCCTTTCAACGCATCGCGGTTACGCAGGAACTACTGAGTCAAGCCAACACCGCGCTGGAACTGGCGCAGGCGCGTTACAAGGTGGGTCTCAGCGGCATCGTCGATCTGACCCAGTCACAACTGGCGCAGACAGAAGCTGAGATCGGTCTTGCGAACGCCCGCTTTACTTATCAAACCGCGCTTGCGGTTGTTAAGTACCAAACCGGCCAGCAATGAGATTTCGCGGCGGCCTGGGACTTCCAGCCGGCTACTGGGCCGTCCATCCGCCATCAATCGGGAAGCATGCCCCCGTGATATTGGCGGCCGACGACGAACAGAGAAACTGGGCCAGCGCCGCAATCTCTTCCACGTTGACAAACCGGCCCGAGGGTTGTTTTTCGCGGAGCAAGTCGCGCGTCGCTTCTTCGACCGGGATGTTACGCTGCGCGGCGCGATCGTCAATTTGTTTCCGCACCAGCGCGGTCAGCACCCAGCCGGGGCAGATGGCATTACAGGTGATGCCGGTGGCGGCGGTTTCGAGGGCCACCACTTTTGTGAGTCCGATGATCCCATGCTTGGCTGCCACGTAAGCAGCCTTGTGGACCGAGGCCACCAGCCCATGCACGGAGGCGACATTCACGATGCGGCCACGGTTGCGTTTACGCATGCCCGGCAGGGCCGTGCGGATGGTGTGAAACGGGGCGGAAAGATTCACTGCCATCACCGCATTCCATCGCTCCACCGGAAAGCTCTCCACTGGAGCCACATGCTGAATTCCCGCGTTGTTCACCAGGAAGTCCACGGCTCCGAAGCGATCTTCCGCGTGGCGGATGAGAGCCTCGCATTGATTGGCGTCAGCCAGGTCCGCCGGATGAAACATCACATCGACGCCATGCCGGGCTCGCAGCCGCGCCGTTAACGCTTCGGCCTCCGCCGCGGTGGCAATACCATTGATGACCAGGTGGCAACCCGCGCCCGCAAATGCTTCGGCAATGCCCAGCCCGATTCCCGAGGTCGAACCCGTGACCGCGGCGACCGATCCCCTCACCGCAACTCTCCTTTCCGGGGAAGGCTCATGACAAGATCTCCGGCGCCGCCGGCGCGACACTCGCACTGCGCGGCAAAGTCATTCACCAGCTCGGCAATGGCGGTCGCACCCCGCTGTCCCATAATCAAGGTGTAATGCGTGGTATCCGGAATCAGGACATCTTCCATGTGAGGAACCAGCTCCCGCATCCGCGCGATCATCGCATCGGGAAACAGCGGCGGCTGCCCGGGAATGAAACCCGCCGGCGCGCGGACCATCAGCAGGGGCACGTGAATTGACCGCAGCCGCTCGGCGATCTGCTCGCTTTGCAAGCCTTCCATCAGGTCGGCTTTGACGGCCTCCTCGGCGGCCTTGGGACGCAGTTCCGGCTCCTCGCCGCCCAGTTCGTAGTCGAGGAATGCCTCGATCCACGGCCCCCACTCCGCGGCCGGGAAATGCGGCTGGGTCCGCCAGAAGGCGCGATACGCCTGGCGCGAGGGCCAGGCCTGGCGCAGCATCGCGATGCGCAGCGCCAGCGCCGCGTCCAGTCCGGTTTGCGAGTTGGGCGCCGCAATGGCAGGAGCATATCCGCCGTCGATCAGCACCAGACCGGAAACAAGCTGCGGTTCCAGCGCGGCCAGCGCGGCCGCCACAAACGCTCCCATGGAGTGCCCGACGATGACGCTTGGCCCCAGAGCCATGGCGCGCATGGCCGCCGCTACGTCCGCGGCATGCTGCTTCATCCCGTATGGCCCCGCGGGCTTGCCGGAGTCGCCACGGCCGCGCAGATCCAGCGCGAACACCGGCCTTCGCCCGGCGAGCCGTTCCGCAAGCCCGTAGAAGGAAACCCAGGAAGCCGTGAGCCCATGCAGCGCCACCAGCGGTGCGCCGCGCCCGGGCCAATGCCCGAACGCGAGTTCCACGCCGTTCCCCGATACGCGTCCGCGCGCCGGCTCCGTGGTTTTGATACCTGTCTGGTTCTTCACCGCCATGGGTCTCTTCCATCCTGTGTGTCAGAAGTTGAATTTCAGGGCGAATTGAATTACCCGCGGCCCGGTTGTGGTGGTAACGATCTGTCCCACGTTTCCCGATTCCAGGATGTTGATGGGGTTGGCGAAGCTCACCGTGTTGAATGCGTTGAAGAACTCGCTGCGGAATTCCGCCTTGCGCTCTCCCATGGGAAAGAACTTCACCAGCGAGATGTCGGCGTTGCGCTGATCGGGCCCGCGCAGAATGTTGCGCCCGCTGGTGCCGAAGTCGCCCAGCGACGTCGCCGGGGTAAAGCAGGCGGCGTTGAAGTAGCCGTTCAGTCGCGACTGCACGCTGCCGCTTTTGGCCGGGTCGCAACCTGCCACCAGGTCGCCGCGCGCCTGCACAAAGGCCGTGGCGTTGGTCAGCACGGTGAAGGGTGTGCCCGACTGCAACGTCACCACCGTGGCAAGCTCCCACCCGTCCGCGATCTGCCGCAACAAGGCCGAACCGTGCTTGTATCCCGGCAGGTCGTAAATACCGCTGAATACCAGCCGATGGCGGCGGTCAAAATCCGAATTGGCGTAGTTATTCAGCTTCGCCTGGTTCCCGGGAACCACAGACACGTCGCTGGTCCCAGTCAGATCGCCGGAATACTCGTCGAGCGAGTGGCTCCACGTGTACGCCGCAATCATCTGCAGTCCGTGCGTCACTTGCCGGGTCACGCTGGCCTGCAGCGAGTTGTAACTGGAAGCCGCGGAGCTTTGCATCACGTGAACGCCGAAACCCTGCACCGCCAGGCTCGACAGCCCCGGGCTCAGCACCCCCGGCTCGAATGGCACGGGCGCGAACGCCTGGTTCAGATCCATCAGCCGGTAGAGCCTTCGCCCCACCGAGCCCACATAGCCGAGATCGAAAATCCAGTTGCGCCCGAACGCCGTCTCCGTTCCCAGGCTGAATTGCTCCGTGTACGGCGTGCGGAAGTTGTGAATGTCGGGATAGATACCGTTAGCGGAAACCACCGCGATGCCCAAAGGCGACAGCGGGCTTGGGGCCTGCGGCAAAAGCGCCGGCGGCCCGCCAAACGGGAACACCGCCGCATTATTGAACATGAGCGGGAAGCTGCTGGGCGGCGGCACATCCACGAACGGCGTGGCGATGGGCGTCTCCAGCGTCTGCGCCAGGGTATAGTACGGGAAATCCAGGATCTGGTTGTTCAGCAGGCGCGCATTACCGCGGTCGAAGTAGATTCCGTATCCTCCGCGCACCATCGTCCGCGTCGAACTGGGCAACGGTTGCCATACAAAACCGAAGCGCGGGGAGAAGTTTTCCTTCTGCGGAGAAACCAGCGAGGACTGCACATCCGCGACGCCGGGCAGTTGAGTCTTGGCATTCGATGCCTGCACGAATCCGCCGGTGATGGCCACGTTGTCGCCGGCCGGGAATCCCGGAATGGTTGCCGTGGTCAGCCGCGACGGGTCGAAGGAAATCAAGCGCCCCTGCGATTCGCTGAACGGCCCGTAGAAGTCATAGCGCAAGCCCAGCGTGAGGGTCAGGCGATTATTCAGACGGAGATCGTCGTTGACGAAACCGCCCCAGTCGTTGGCATGCATCTGGCGGTTATTCACGCCGGAGCCCATGATCGTGAGGCCCGACAGATCGAAGAGGCCGCCAAGAAAGTCGAAGAATCCGTTGCCGGCAAATGGCGATGGAGGCGGCGCCAGGCCGAGGAAGAAGATTTGGCCGCGGGTGTAGAGATTGAAAGCGAGGTCAATGCTGTGATGCTTGTACTCCGCGCCGAACTTGAGATTATTCATTCCCTTGTGCCAGCTCAGGGTGTCGCCCGCGGTGTAGGTCTTTTCCACCGCCGAGTTGTCAGAGAATGGGTTCGCGCCCAGGTCGAAGTAGTTCGTCACCGAGATTTCCGGCATTCCCGGGAAGGCACCGCCTAGCGGCGATGCAATGCCCACTTGCGATGCCGAGAACGGCTCCTGCGGCATCGAACCGGTGGTGATCTCCGTCAGTCCGAAGCGCGCGTCGTTGACCATGGACGGCGAGATGACATGAATATCGTCCAGCGACCAGACTCTCTGGTTCAGGTCCGCCGTCCCCCCGAAGCCGGGAACGGGCAGCGCGTTCGCCAGCCCGAACAGGTCGAACAATCCCTGCGTGGTGGGGTTGCTGGCCGCGAAAACCTTGGCGGAAAGACGATTCGCGCCCGAAAGCTGGAAATCGAGATTGGCGTTGAACTGGTTCTCGCGGAACCGCGAAATGCCGACCACCGGCACCGCTACCGGCGCTGGCACCGTGCCGAATGCAACCGCCGTGGGGTGGGGCGCCGATGGAATCACATAGGATCCGTTGGGAAGCTTGGCCTGCAGCAGGAATTGTGCAGTGGGGTCGAAGCACGGGGGAAAGGTAAGCGCTGTGGGAGTTCCGGCGCACGGCGCCAGGAAGTAGGATGCTGCCAGCGCGTCCAGCCCCGCTGTGGAACGGTCGTTGGTGAGATTCTCCGGCACAAACACCGTGCCGATCGAATTCAGCAGCGAAGTACCATTCACCTCCCGGCTGCCCTGGTAGGAAAGGAAAAACCACACCCGGTCTTTGCTGATCGGCCCTCCGACCGTGCCGCCGAACTGGTTGCGCTTGTAGGGCGGCCGCGGCACCCCGGCGCGGTTCAGGAAAAAGTTGTTGGCGTTCAGATCGTTGTTGCGAAAGAACTCGTACAGATTGCCGTGGAACTGGTTTGTCCCCGACTTGGTGACCGCCGCGACCACGCCCCCGGAGACGCGGCCCTGCGACGCGTCATACTGGCTGGTCTGGACAATGAACTCCTGCAGCGAGTCGGTGGCCGGAACCGCCAGGTTGGGCGTCGATCCCGTCCCGATTGAATTCGCGTCCACGCCGTTGATCACCACGGAATTCGATGTCGAGCGATTGCCGTTCACATATATGGGCGCCGCGCCGCGACCCAGTTCCGAGGAGTTCTGCACCGGCCCCGACGTTCCCGCCGTGAGCGTCAGCAGTTGCTGAAAATTCCGTGTCGGGAGCGGCAGCTGCCGGATCTGGTCCTGCTGGATCACCGTGCCCTCGGTGGGCGTCTCTGCCAGCGTGGACTGCACCTCCACCACTTCTTTCTGCTGCGCGATCTGCAATGTGACGTCAACGTTCTCGGTTTCCGTAATCCGCACCGGGATATCGCCCAGCGTCGTCTCGCTGAATCCCGACTTGCCGGCGACCACGCGATAACTTCCCGGCGGAAGCAGCAGGAACGCATAGTGCCCGGAGGCGTCGCTGGCGGCATGGCGCTCCACGCCTTCAGAGTTGGAGAGCTTGACGGCCGCGCCGTTCACCATCGCCCCGCTCGGATCTTTCACCACTCCGGCGATGGCTCCGGTGGTTGGGGTCTGCGCTGCGGCGATGTGGGCCAGCCCGAAAATGCCTCCTGCTACCAGGACCGCGATACCTTGTCCAGCTCTCATTTCCTTCTCCTTTGCCTGACTGCGCCGGCCCGTCTATCCGGAATGATTCGGCCTCCCGTGTAGAGGAGAATGAGTTGATCGATCACATCGTCATCGCCCATTCCCAGATGCCGCTTGGCGCCAAACAGCTCTTCGGTCAGGAAGTAGGTAACAAACTGCAGGTAAATGGCCGTGTAAGCAAGGGAAGGATTCACGCCCGGCGGAAAGGCCACCTTGGCGCTGTGAATCACGGCTCCCGCATAGGTCCGCAATCCGCCCGCGATCTCGCGAAAACTATGAATGAAATGCTTATGACGAAATTCGACCACATCGATATACATCAGCCGCCAGTAATCCAGATTCTTTGAAACCACGCGCCCAATCGCCTTGGCCAGCCTGCGCAGCGATTCCGGATCGAGCGATTCCATCAGGGGAATCAGCTCCCGCTGCCGGATGGCCTCCATGCGGCGCCCCTGGAGATGAACCAGGTCGACAAAGATATCTTCTTTGGTGCCGTAATAGGTATAAAGATTGCCCATGGACACTCCGGCCTTCTGCGCCATCTCGCGCACCGTCGTGCCGTGAAAGCCCTTGCGGGTGAACAGGCGCAGAGCCGCGTTCAGAATCCGCCCCTTGTTGTTTTCGATCGCGCTTTGGGGAAGCCGAGGCATCGTTGTCTGACCCGCCAGGGTTGGTGATATTCAAAGCGAGCGCTCGTTCACTTTGAATTACCATGTACATCCGTCACTGAAAAGCTGTCAAGAGAAAAATCCTTCACTTCGGTAATTCGTGCTTACTGGAGAATCAGCGGCCCAGTTGCGTGCTGTCAGCTGAGCTTCCGCCGGACAGCCTCAAGAATCTCGTCCGAGAGGCCGGGGTCATGCACGGCGCGAGCCAGAGCTACCGCGCCCATCAATGCGGCGGTTTGAAAGATGGCTTCCCTTCGGTCCCCACCCTGCGCGGAGAGGATCTCCCTTAAGCCCGCTTCGAATGCCGTCTTGATCTCAGGCGTGGAGCGAGCCACCTCCTGCGCCAGGGCCGCCATGGTGCAGCCATCACCTGGATTATCCCGGTGGCGGGGGCTCAGATAACGATCGGCGTATGCTTGCCTGTCCTTCTTAGTGTTGCCGTGGCCACGGGCGCGGCCTGCCGAAAGCTCTTGCCCGTAAGCGACCGCGGCCCTCTCCAGGTCCTGCTTGGAGTTGAAGTGAGCGTAGAACGCGCCATGGGTCAGACCGGCGGCCTTCATCACTTCGCCAACGGTTACGTTCTCAAATCCTCGTTCGCGGAAGAGCCGGGAAGCCTCTTTCACAATCCGCTCATGTTTCGCGGCGGTTTCTTCGGCGGGATAGCGCATTTTTCTGAATCCTCCATCTATGATGCTCATCATATCACATGTGTGACGGTCATAATAATTGGCCGGTGCCGGGTCAATCCGGCGCAAAGGAGTAAGAGCATGGCTACAATTTACCTTCACCAGACGACTTGGCTCACGGCTGAGCAGTACGTTGCCGGGCTAACCGACTTCGGACCAGGCCGATCGAAGCTATTCGGCAACAGCGCGGACGAATACCTCAAGGTACATCAGCGGAGCGGCTCGCAGGCCGATGTCACCGAAGGTTCGGGCGGAATCTGGGAGCGTCTGCGCTACGACTGGTCCGATCTCAACCACGTGGTCCTCACGACCACCGACTCCAACCTGTGGGGCGGGGCTTCCGGACACACCTACACCTTTACGCGCAGGCCCGACGGCCTGACCGACGTTGACGTGGTGGTGGTGCGTGAAGGCAAGAACCTCAAGGGACGCGTGCTCGGCCTGGTGCTGAGGACCATCGGCAAACAGGTTCTGGCAAGAGCATTCGAGAACAGCATCAAAGCCATTGAAGCCCGAAACGGAGCAGCGCGAGAGGCTCGTGTAGCCTGAGGCCGGCCGATGGCGCTTGATCGATACGGGAAAACCGACAGGTGGATTACCAACAGGAGGAACATATGAAACTCGCAGGCAAAAAGGCTCTCATTACCGGCGGCAACAGCGGCATTGGTCTGGCTACCGCTCGCCTCTTCATCGCCGAAGGCGCTGAAGTGGCTATCACCGGCCGCGATCAAAAGACACTGGACGAAGCGGTCAGCGAACTGGGACCGAAAGCGCGCGGCTATCGCGCCGACGTGACGGTTGCTGAAGACCGCAAGCAGCTTTTCTCAGCCATCGCCAGGGACCTGGGCAAGCTCGACATCGTGTTCGCCAACGCCGGTATTGCCGGCAGAACACCCACCGGCGCAACGGACGAAGCCGAATTCGAAAACATTATCCATACCAATCTCAGCGGCGCTTTCTTTACCGTGAATGCGGCAGCGCCCCTGTTGAACGACAAGGGCAGCATCATCTTCAACGGGTCGGTGCACAACTATCTGGGCCAGGCCGGGCAGGCCGCCTATGCTGCGACCAAGGGCGGGATTGTCTCCATGGCGCGCGCGATCGCGGCCGATTTTGCGCCGCGCGGCATTCGGGTGAATGTGGTCGCGCCCGGAGCGACCAAAACCCCCATCTGGACCCGCAAGCGGTCGGCTGAGCAGGCCGCCAGGCTGGCTGATTCGTTATCCTCGACCATTGCACTGGGCCGATTTGGCGAACCGGAAGAGCTGGCCAAAGCCGTGCTTTTCCTGGCCTCGGACGATTCGTCGTATGTCAACGCGATTGAGCTTGTCGTCGACGGCGGAATGACGGGTGCTCCCTTCGGGGCTCCCATCCTGCGCGGCTGATTCGCAGGCGCCTGCAGCACATGGTGCGCGAGCAGTCCGGCGAAGAGTTGCCGCAATAAAGGACGATGGCCGGTCTCTGGGCGCGCGGACGCTTGCCGGCCCAATCCGCTATGCGCCTTTCCTGCTTTGTGGCGCGGATCGGATATCACGCAGCACGTCTTCCAGCATCGACTGGGCATCGTGTACGGCGACTCGATCGCCCTCGAGGCGGCTGATCATCAGCGCGCCTTCAAGTGCGGCGATGATGTTGTTCGCTATGCTCCGCGGCTCAACTTCCGCCCGGATTTCACCCCGCTCAATGCCCGCTTTCACAATCCTGACGATCCTGGCCTTCCACTGCTGCATAGCCTCCCGCACCAGCTTCCTGAGCGCCGGATTGCCATCGTCGGAGTCGATCGCCGTGTTCATCACCGGACATCCGCCGGGAATGATGGAGTGGATCTTCACAAATTGGCGGATGATGAAATCCAGTTGCTCTACCGATCCTTCGATCTCCTCCATCCCCTCTTGCCGGGCCTCGGTCAGCCGCGCCAGCGAATATCGAAACGCCTCCTCCGCCAATTCCTCCTTGCTGCCGAAGTGGCGATAAAGGCCACCCTTCTCCAGGCCTGTTGCGGCCATGATGTCGTGCATCGAGCAGCCGGCATAGCCGAGCCGATTGAATAGCGGAGCCGCCAGGGCAATGATCTTTTGCCGCGTCGTTTCACCCTTCGTCATACCTTCACCTCGCTTGGAGCCGCGCTGAAAAATGAATCCGCGGATTCCCCTCCGGAATCTCTAGATGCAAATGAGACCGATCGGTCTCAATGAGTTTACACCTTTTTGAGGTCAGGAGCAACACCATGCAGTCCGCCGCAAATCAGCCCGCACGAACTCCCTTACGGTACCTGGCTCTGTTCGCATCCGTGCTGGCCTTTTCCGTCTCTGCCTACGGTCAGGCAATTGCGGACAGCGGCGCTCCTGCCGGGTTCGGTTCCATCAACACGCCGCGTCCCATCAATCCCGCCACCGGCACCACCAACCCCAGCGCGCGCGCCACGCAGAACCTCAACCCGTACCTGGGCAGCACGCCCCACGGAGTGGCCACCAGCGACACGCTCCACCTCAGCCTCCAGGACGCCATCGCCCGCGGGCTCCAGTACAACCTCGGCCTCATCGATAGCGAACAGGCGAGCGCCGATGCGCGCGCCCAGCGGGAACACGCCCTCGCCGTCCTGCTGCCCCAGATCGCTGCTCGCGCCGAACAGAGTTATCAGCAGTTCAGCCTCAAGTCGATCAATCTGACCCTGCCGCCGCAAGCCGGAATTCATCTGCCGCCCACTTCCGGCCAGTTCGGATACTCCGAGGCGCGGATCACCGCGGAGTCCCCGATCTTGAACCTCGCGCTGCTCGACCGCTATCGGCAGCAGAAAGCCTTCGAAGCAGCTTCATCGCTGGCCTCCAAGGACGCGCGCGATGTGGTCGTGTTCGCCGTCGGAGCGGCATACTTCCAGGTGGTTTCCAGCCAGGCCCGCCTGGAAACCGCGCAGGCCGCGCTGGCCTCGGCCCGCGAACTCGACACCCAGGTGGCCGATCAATATAAATCGGAAGTCTCCCCGGAGATCGACAGACTGCGCGCCGACGTCGAACTTCATACCGCCGAGCAGCGCGTTACCGACGCCGCCAACGACCTCCAAAAAGACCAGCTGACGCTCGATCGTATTTCGGGTATCCCCCTCGACCAGGCGTGGGCTCCCGCAGGAGACGACGGATACATCGCGCTCCCTGCGGATGAGGCTAACGGCGCCCAGTCGGCCGCGACCCGCTTCGATGTGGCCAGCGCCAAAGCCGGACTCACCGCGGCGCAGTTCAATGTGCGGGCAGCCCGCGCGGAACGTCTTCCTGAGATATCGTTCCAAGCCAGCTACGGCGGAGGCGGTACGAATCCCGCAAATTACAACCGCGTCGACGAAGTCCGCGGCGCCATCACCGTTCCCCTGTTTACCAGCGGGCGCATCCGTTCCGACATTCACGCCGCGGAGAGCGACCTGGTGCAACGGCGCGCGGAACTGGCCGACCTCCAAGGCCGCGCCGACTACGACGTGCGCACCGCGCAGCTGGACGCGCGGGCCTCCGAGTCGGGCGTAAAGGTTGCCGCCGAGAATCGCTCTCTTGCGCAGCGCGCACTTGCCCAATCGCAGGATCGATACGAGAACGGCGTCACCAACTACCTCGAAGTGCTTGAGGCGCAGGAGGCGCTGGTAGGCGCAAACGAGAACTACATTGCCAGCCTCTTTTCCTTCAACGTAGCCAAAATCTCCCTGGCCCGCGCGCTCGGATCGGCCGAGTCACGCGTCCCGGAGTTCTTTGGCACACCCCAGTCCGCGCATTGATTTCCGCAACAACAGGAGCAAACCATGGCGACAGCAGTGAGCATCGGCCCCGCGAACGGTCCGGAAGTTCTCGACGAAACATTCATCCCCTCCAGGCGAGTCTGGAGCCTCAAACGAATCGTTGTTGCGGCGGCGCTCCTGGTTGCCGCGGCAACCGGGTTGTCGTGGTGGCTGCATGCACGTAAGTTTGAGACCACCGACGACGCGCAGGTGGACGGCCACTTTGCCCAGCTCAGTCCACGCGTCAATGGGACCGTTCTTTACGTGAATCCGCTGGTTGAGAACGATCGCTACGTCACCGCCGGCACGGTGCTCGTCCGGCTCGACCCGCGCGACTACCAGGCAGACCTGGATCATGCGCGGGCCATTCTCGACACCAAGGAAGCCGAGGCCCACTCAGCCGGCCTGCAGGTGTCCATCACGGAGGCAACGGCGTTCAGCAGGCTGCACGTGGCCGAGGCGGAAGAGAAGGCCGCGGTGGAGACGGTTGCGGAAGCCGAAGCGGCGTTGGACGCAGCGCACAAACGCGTACATCAGGACATGGCCACCGCAGAGCACGCCGAGCGCGATCGTTTGCGCTACGCGGCTCTGGTCGAAAAGCGTGAAGTCTCGCGCTCCTTCTACGACGCGCGTGATACCGACGCAAAAACTGCAGCCGATGCCCTTGCGGCCGACCAGGCTGCCGAGGCCGCGGCGGCACGCAAGGTTGCCGAAGCCCGGCGCACCGTCGCGCAGCGCCAGGCCGAAATCGATGGCGCGAAGACCGCTCCGCAGCAGATCTCCGACGCCCGTGCCCAGTCCGCCTCTGCCAATGGCTCGCTCGAGCAGGCGCGGGCCGATGTTCGCACCGCGGAACTGAATCTCGGCTACACCACCATCTACGCTCCCGTCAGCGGCGTCGTCGGACACAAAACGGTTGAGCCCGGCAATCGCATCCAGCCCGGCCAGTCGCTGCTCTCCATCGTTCCCATCGACGATATCTGGATCACCGCCAACTTCAAAGAAACGCAACTCCGCCGCATGCACCCCGGCGAGCCGGTCACCATCCACGTCGACAGCTTCGGCCATGACTATCGCGGCACGGTTGAAGACATGGCCGGGGCTTCCGGTCCGCTCTTCAGCCTCTTTCCTCCTGAAAACGCCAGCGGCAACTACGTGAAAATCGTGCAGCGTTTTCCCATCCGCATTCACATCGATCCCGATCAGGATCGCCAGCATCAACTCCGTCCGGGCATGTCGGTCGAAGCCAAAGTGCGGGTTCGCTGAGAAGAGAACCGAGGACCTGTCATGAGTGATACCTACGAAATGTCGATCTCGTCGCCGGGCGCGCAGCCCATGGTTCGAACCGTGAACCCGTGGCTCATCGCCGGCACCGTCACGATCGCCGCCTTTATGGAGTTGCTCGACACCTCCATTGCCAATGTGGCTCTGCCCTACATTGGGGGCGGCCTGGGACGCAGCTACGACGAAGTCACGTGGATCCTGACGACGTATCTGGTGGCCAACGCCGTTGTCCTCCCGATGACCGCGTGGCTCAGCCGCTTGCTGGGGCGCAAGAACTATTACCTGCTCTGCGTGCTGCTGTTTACGATTTCGTCGCTGTTCTGCGGACTGGCTCCGTCGCTCGGCTTCATGCTCCTCTTCCGCATCGTTCAGGGTGTCGGCGGAGGGGGGCTCGCTCCCGTCGCCCAGGCCATCCTGGTCGACACCTTCCCGCCTGCCAAGCGCGCCGCAGCCTTCGCGCTCTATACCATCGTTATCGTCACCGCGCCGGCGGTCGGCCCGGTCCTCGGCGGCTGGATCACCGATAACTACGACTGGCGCTGGATCTTTTTCATCAATGTGCCCATCGGCCTGCTTTCGATGTGGCTCTCGAACCGCCTCATTCACGATCCCGAGGACTTTACCCGGGAGCGGATGCAGGCAAAAGCCGAAGGCAGAATGTCCATTGACGGCGTGGGCATCGTGCTCATCACGCTGGCTTCTGCGGCCCTCGAAATCTCTCTCGACCGCGGGCAGATTGACGACTGGTTCGGCAGCCGGCTGATCACCGCCATGATCCTCGTCGCCGTCCTCGGCTGGGCCGCCACGGTCATTTGGGAACTGCGCAATCCGAGTCCCATCATCGACCTTCACCTGCTCAAACAGCGCAATTTCGCCATCGCCAGCGTTCTCTTCTTTATTTTCGGCGTCGGCCTCTTCGGAACCACTACGCTCATCCCGCAGATGCTGCAATCGCTCTATGGTTATCGCGCCATCGATGCCGGCCTGGTTCTCGGTCCGGGAGCGCTGGTCATCACTTTGCTTGCGCCGCTCTCGGCGCAGCTCCTCCAGCGTCACCTCATTTCCGCAAAGACCATGGTGCTGGTCAGCTTCTGCACCGTTGCTCTGGCCATGTTCGTGTTCAGCGACATGACGCTCGACGTCAATAGCGGCCATTATGCGTGGAACCGGGCTCTTCAGGGGCTCGGCTACGGCCTGTTTCTCGTCCCGGTGAATCTGATTGCCTATTCCCATCTGCGCCCGGACCAGAACAACAAAGCCTCCAGCCTGACCAATCTGTTCCGCAACTGGGGCGGAAGTTTCGGGATCGCCTTTATCACCACGGCCAGTGACCGCCGGAAAAACCTGCACCAGAGTGTTCTAGGCTCGTCTCTGCACTCGGCTTCGCAAGCGCTGCAACAGGCCGCTCACCCGCTGGTCACTTTCCTGATGCAACATGGGTTGACCGGTGCCGATGCCGGTCCCGCCTCGCTGGGCATCGTCTACCAGCAGTTGATCCGGCAGAGCACTTTCCTGGCTTTCATGGATTGTTTCCGCGTGATCGGCTGGCTGAATCTGCTGGCAATTCCGCTGGTCTTTGCGGTGCGCAGATTCAAAGCGGGAGGAGATGCTCCGGCCGGACACTGATTGCCGGATCGAAAACTTGCCAGCGCGGTGGAGGTTGCTCTCATGGAACAACGTACGTTCATGCCCTTCCCTCCGCGACCGAAGTAGTTCCGGTATGTCGTTCACGCCGCTCGTGAATGATCAGGTACACCGCCGGCACGAGGAACATCGTGACTACAACCGAGACAGCCAGCCCGCCGATGATGGCGCGGGCCAGAGGCGCATATTGTTCGCTCCCTGCTTCGAGGCCCAGGGCCATTGGAATCATCCCCAGCAAAGTGGCAAGCGATGTCATGAGGATGGGACGCAACCGGACCTTGCAGGCCTGGATCGTGGCTTCGAGCAGCGTTAGTCCCTGCTCGTGAAGAGTATTGGTGAATTCAACGATCAGGATGCTGTTGGAGACCACGATGCCGGCCATCATGATCACGCCCATGAGAGACATGATGTTCAACGTGCTGCCTGTAAGCATCAGGATCAGGACCACTCCGACAAGCCCTGGCGGAATTGCCATCAGAATGATGAACGGATCGATAAACGAGGTGAACTGAGCCATAAGAATGAGGTAGACCAGCAAAACAGCGATCACCAGGCCGATTCCGAAATCGTGAAAGGCCTGGTTCATGCTGACCACTGCGCCACGCACATCGATCACCGTGTTCCGATCGTGCCTGGTACCGGCCAGTAGATCATCGATGCGCGCACCAACGGTCTGAAGTGCCTCTGTTTTGGGGGCAACATAGATATCGATCACCCGGCGAATCTGGCTGTGATCGACTTCCGTTGGGGTATTGATCTGCTGGATATCCGCAACTTCGCCCAACGACACGTACCCGGTCCGGTGTGCACCCATGAAGAACTGATCGGAGACCGGAGCGGCCTGGCCACCCTGTTCCATGGGGCCATACCCCTGAGGCCGAACACCCCGCAGAGGAATGCTCTTCAGATCTTCCATGGACATGTTGTTAATCCATCGGTTGGAATATTGGACAGCGACCATGTAGTTATTGCCACTCTGAGGATCGATCCAATAACTGGGAGCCACCATGCCGTCGGAAGTAAGGGCGGTAATGACGTCGTCAACGACATCCTTGGCCGTGAGTCCGATCAGGCTGGCGCGTTCGCGATCGATGTTCAATTCGAGACCCGGGTAATTGATTCTTTGCGGGATATAGACATTACTGACATTAGGTATGGACTGGATCTGGGCGGCCAGTTGGCGAGCCAGGTCGTAGGACTTCTGCATGTCCTGCGATTTGATCTGGATGTCGATGGGCGCGGGCAGCCCCTGATTGATAACTGAGTCCACCAGTCCGCCGGCCTGGAAATACGTCGACAACTCCGGCAGCTCGCGCGAGAGTTTTGCCTGCACCTGGCGCATGTATTCGTAACTGCCTGTACCGTGATCCTCCTTCAGGCTGGTCTGAACGAAAGCCGTATCCATGGAAGCGTTGGTGGTGTAGATAGCCGAAAGGTCGGGATACACCCCGATGTTCGAGACGATCATGTCAAGGTCCCTGGGAGGCACGACGCTGCGAATCACCTTCTCGACCTTGGCGATGTATTCGTTGCCCACTTCGAGACGCGTGCCGCTCGGCATGCGGACATTGATAATGAATTGTCCGGGATCGGTGCGTGGGAAGTAGGCACGGCCCATGAATGGGACCGTCACCAACAGCAGCACCACCACGCCAGCGGAGATGATTGCGGTCGTAAATGCGGGCCTCTGCATGGCGCGCCTGGCCCAGCCTTCGTACCAATTGAGCATGGCCTGGAACTTGCCATTGAACCACTGTTCAAACCGGGCGAAGAAGCCCAGCTTGCGTTGGCCGCCAGGTTCGCTGTCGTCGCGCACAGAGATGAATTTGGCGCAATAGAGCGGAACTACCGTCATCGCGAAGAAGTACGAGGCGAAGATGGACAGTACTACTCCTAACGCCAGAGGCGTAAAGATGTACTTGCTGACGCCCTGGAAGAAAGTGACCGGGAAGAACACAATGGACGTGGTGAACGTGGCGGCCAGCACCGCCATGGAAACCTCCGTTCCTCCCTTGTCGGAAGCTTCATAGGGGCTTTCCCCCATTTCCATGTGGCGGAAGATGTTCTCGAGCACAATCACGCCGTTATCGATCAGGCGCGAGAACACCAAGGCCAGGCCGCCAAGGATCATGGTGTTGATCGAACCACCTAAAGTATTGGTGATCAGGAGGCACACCACCATGGAAAGGGGTACGGCCAGCAAAACGGCGACCGTGGCTCGCGGGCTACCCAGAAAGATGAGAATCATCATTCCCGTGAGTACCAGTCCGATGGTGGCTTCACGGGTTACATTGCCGATGGCCAGTTTCACAAACACCGACTGATCGAAGACGACCGCCGTCTTGAGCGATTCGGGAATGTCGACGAGCTTCTTGATCGCGTCCTTGATGCCGTTAACGATACGAATGGTGTTGCTATCGCCGCCTTGCTTGAAGATGGGAACATAGACGGAGCGCTGGCCGTCGATGCGCACAATGTTGTACTGCAAGGCGCCCGAGTCCTCGGCTTTTCCGATGTCCGCTACCAAAACGGATGAATTCCCCACCGATTTGAGGGGCATGGCGTTCATCGACTTGGCGTCTGGAAACTGCGAGTTGGCGTAGATGTTGTAATCCTTGGAGCCGATGCGCACGTCGCCGGCGGGGAGGATCAGGTTGGAACTGTCGACCGAAGCGACCACATCGTTGAGGCTCAGGTTTCGCGCCTCGAGCTTCAGCGGATCGACGTAAATTTGAATCTGTCGATAGGTTCCTCCGTAAGGCTGCGGCACAGATGCACCCTGTACGTTGGAGATCTGGTTGCGCACCTGGAACTGGGCGAGGTCCTTGAGGTTGGTTTCGTTCAGCCCCTGCCCTTTGAGAGTAACCAGGCACACCGGCTGCGTAGATGCATCCATTCCGAGAACGACGGGCGGCAATGTTCCTGGGGGAAGGCGGCGCAGGTCGGCCATGGCAAGGTTCGAGACGTTACTCAGTGCCGCGTTGGCATCTGTCCCGGGCTTGAAGTAGATCTTGATCAGGCTCACGCCGGTCAACGAGCGCGATTCGCTGTGATCCACGTTGGCAGCCAGGGTGAAGAAGCGCTCGAAGGTGTTGGTAATATTGGCCTCGATCTGCTCGGGAGGCATGCCATTGTAGAACGTGGCGACGACCACCACAGGCATGTCGATCTTGGGGAACAGGTCGATTGGCATTCGTACGATCGTGACCACACCCACGAGCGACACCAGTAGGCAGATCATGATGATGAAGAATGGGAATTTGAGTGCAAACCTCGGCATTTAACGCGCGCCTCCGCTGTTTTCTTCAGGTTCGAGCTGACGAGTGTTTCGGATTGCCCGGTGAAAGTTCGCAACGGGAAGGGGTATTGTTCGGCGCGGATCAGGCATGAGCTTCTCCTTGCGCCGGCGGGATGTTTCCCTTTCGCCGGCCGTGAATGACCAGATACACGGCCGGAACCAGGAAAACGGTGACTGCGACCGATGCGCCCAGGCCGCCGACTCGAACGTGTTCGTAATATCCGCTTCGATCTGCCGCGGTGGCATGCCGTTGTAAAACGTCGCGACTACGACAACGGGCATGTCGATTCGGGGGAACAGGTCGACCGGCATGCGCACCACGGTCACCGTGCCGATCAGGGCTACGACCAGGCAAAGCATGAGGATGAAGAACGGGAACCGAAGAGCAAACTTTGGCATCAGTGCTGCCCTCCACGGTCTTTCTTCGTGTCACGCTGCGGCGGAGCAGGCGGTTTTGTGCGGTGGTTCTCTACATCGCCTTGCCCAGCCTGATGTTCGGCCGCTGTCTCAGGATCAGGCTCACTGGGGGAACTCTCCCCTTTAAGGTCGATCATTCCGCCGGTTTCCTGAACGGTTTCTGAGGCTTGCGTCGGCTGTATTTCGGGATGGATTTCTTCATTTTCCTGATACTTCTCCTGGCCGCCGACGATGACCCGGTCCCCTGGATTCAGGCCACTCTTAATCTCGGCTAGTTTGGAACCCTGAATCCCAACCTCGACCGGGCATTGATGCACGTGGTTGGCGCTGTCCACGGCGTATACCACTCGTTGGTTCCCATTCAGCACCAGTGCTTCAATGGGGATGGTGACAACGTTCTCCGTGTGTCCCAGCCGGAGCATGGTGTTCGCATACATTCCCGGAGAGATCGTCAGGTCCCGATTCTGTAGATCGACTTCGGTCTCCATGGTGCGGGTCTCGAAATTCACGTCACGGGTGAATCGAACGATCTTGCCCGTGAACGAGCGTCCTATAGCGTCTACTCGAACTTCGAGCTCATCGCCGGCGCGTACATATTGAATATCGCTCTCGGGCACAGGTATACGCAGGCGCAAGAGAGTACTCTGCGAAAGGCGGACAATGGGAAGATCCTGGTTATTGGAATTGGTTCCACCCTGGATTAGCGCGCCTGTATCGGCGTAGCGCCATACGACGACACCTGCGATCGGCGCCTGAACGGTGGTGTAATCGTGCAGCGCCTGGACGCGCTGGTGGTCGGACTGGGCAGAGCCGGCGTGCTGTTTGGCTGCGGCCATTGCCGCTTTTGCAGCGTCGACCTGGGCTTCAGAGGAGAGGTCTTTTGCCTGCGCATCGTCCAGTTCCTGCTGGGCAATCATCCCCGGGTGGCCCTGGGCGGCCTCCTGCAGCCGCTGGAAGGCAGCGTGAAGCGCGGAATGGGTGGCCACGGCGCGGTCAATTTCGTGTTGCGCTCCGGTGATCTCTTCCTTGCTTTGTTCCACTTCGAACACCGTCTGCTGCAGTTGCGCCTTGAGTTCCGGAACTTCGAGAACCGCGAGCGTTTGCCCCTCCTGCACGATGTCGCCGATGTCCACGTTGATCTTTTTCATGTATCCGCTGACCTTGGGGTGCACGTCGACCACCTGGTAAGGCTGGAACTGGCCGGCCAGCGTCAACACGTGCGAAATGTCACCGCGCTGGACAACGGCGACGCGGGCCGATGGAACAGATGCCGCTCGCGCGTCTCCGCCACCTGCACCACCCGTATGGCACGCCGACATGGCGGAGATCACGCAAACTGAAACCGAAGCGGCAACTGTTATGGAGATTCCCTTACGCATTCGCTCCTGCTCCTGAATCAAACGTGCTCTAGTTTGGGTCCCTTGATGAACGGTAAGATCGGGACCAGAAACTGCTAAGAAAGCGATAAACCTGAGGCGCACATTGCGCTGACACTAGACCAACTCCAGCTACCTACCGAACTGCACTCCCCCACGAAAGAAGGGCTCCATCACTGCGTCAATGCTGTCTTCCAAGCAATTCGTCTCAAAAGCGATCTTCTGGACAAATTCTCGAGGATCGGACTGAACACTGGGCTTAGGAGGACCCCAAGAACTTCATCCCAAGGGTTCACGCACGTTCGCGCAAACCAACAAGAAACGAAGTCTGAGGAAACTTAGTCCAGGCAGAGTTGGAATGAAGGGGGAGACCGCGAAGGTATCGGAAACCCCGCAGTTGGGCGCTGCTTCTCAGGAAAATCTTCGGGACACCATGAAACGCTCACCAGACTTATAGCTGGCTGCCTTAGCGTAGCGAAGGCTTGAAGACTGGTGTGATCGTTCGGTATTCGCTTAATTACGCGAAGAGGAACGGCGAAGCTTGACCGATTCTCCAGCCACAGCTTTGCCACCTGACCCCGCATCGACGGCGCAGGATGCTGATGGTACAGAGAAAACCTATATGCCGTTCCCCACAGCACAATGGCGGCGATGAGAACGAGAAAACCAACTGGTATATGCCTGATCCCATGCCCGATGCGATAACCACACGGCCATCCGGGGCGACCGTCGCCGGTGGCCATTCGAGAGTTCGCTACTGAGGGTAACTCGTTCAATTCTTGAGACCTGGGAGACAATTCCCGTCCGGTCTGGAGAGAAGCCGCTCCTACAATTATAGACAGCCCCAGGTTAAAAAAGGGTGCACATTCTCTGCTATCAGCGATGTTGGCTGCGTTCGTTTCCTGGGATCGATTCCGCCAGCGGGTGGGGGCCCCGGATTCCGGTACAATCGGAGGTTCCTGATACACGGCCGGAGAAACCATGACGATACGCAATGGCCTGGTCCCAGCAATAAGCGCGCTGCTCATCGCAACTTCGCTCTCGACCCTCGCCCAACAGCCCTGCGAAGGTCTGAAAAACCTCAAGCTCGATCACGCCACCGTGGTCACGGCGGCCGCAATGGAACCCGGTCCCCTGAAGCAGCCGCCGGGCGTTCCCTTCAAAGTCCCCGATGTCACCATCCCCCGCCACTGCGAGGTAACAGCCGTCGCACGTCCCACCTCGGACTCGGAAATCAACTTCACCCTCTGGCTGCCGCCTAAAGAATCCTGGAATGGCAAATACATGCAGCGCGGCAGCGGCGGCTGGGCCGGGATGATTCTACCGGCCGCGCTGGTTGCCCCGCTTATGCGTGGGTACGCCGTGGCAGCCACCGATGATGGGCACAAGGCTGCAGGCATCATGCCCGACGCGAGCTGGGCCATCGGCCACCCGGAGAAGCTGATCGATTTCGGTTACCGCGCCCTGCACCAGACCGCCATGTTTTCCAAAGCCATCCTGGAGGCGTACTACGGCAACCCCGCCGCCCATGCGTACTTTTCCGGATGCTCCGACGGCGGCCGCGAAGCTCTGATGGAAGCCGAACGCTATCCCGAAGATTTCGATGGCATTATCGCCGGCGCCCCGGCCAACCACTGGACCCACCATTTCGCCGGCTTCGTGTGGAACGAGATGGCAGTGAACGAGGGCAAACTCACGCCGGAGAAACTGCCGGCCATCGAGAAGGCTGCCCTCGCCGCCTGTGATGAGCTCGACGGAGTGAAGGACGGCCTGATTCAGGATCCGCGCCAGTGCCGCTTCGATCCCTCGGTTCTGCTTTGCCATGGCGCCGAGACCGCCGATTGCCTCACCCAGCCGCAAATCGACGCGCTCAAGAAGATCTACGCAGGACCGAAAAATCCGCGTACCGGCGAACCGATCTATCCCGGCTACGAACCCGGCACCGAGGCCGAGCCGGGTGGATGGGCGCTCTGGATCCTGGGCATCTCCGCTCAATCCCTCTTCGGCAATTCCTTCTTCGGCCAGGCCGTGCATGAACAGGCGAAATGGGATTGGCACACTATGGACTTCGACCGCGACGTGCGCCTTGCCGATGAGAAAACCGCGTCGATCCTCAACTCGTATAACCCCGATCTGCGCACCTTCCGCGATCACGGCGGAAAACTGATCCAGTATCACGGATGGGGCGATGGCGCCATCGCGCCCCGCGACTCCATCGCCTTCTACGAAAGCGTCGCGGCATTTTTGAAAGACTACCCCGATCCGCGCTCACCGAATCCTTCCGGCGTTCAGCCGTTCTACCGGCTGTTCATGGTTCCAGCCATGCAGCACTGCACCGGCGGCCCGGGGCCAACCAGCTTCGGCAACGATGAGCTTGCGTCTGGAACGGACTTCCCCGCCGATGCCGATCACGACATTCTCCTGGCGCTCGACCGCTGGGTGACGCAGGGCGCAGCCCCGGACAAAATCATCGCCACCGGCAAAATCGGCGCCGATGCAAAAGCCGGGAAGGAAGGCACGCCGATCACCCGCCCCCTATGCGCCTACCCCGCAGTTGCTCATTACAAAGGAGCGGGCGACACCAACGCCGCAGAGAACTTCGACTGCGCTCAAAACACAGACAAATGAAAAAACAAACCTTCCGTGCCCCGTCTTCGCGCCTTTTTTCTGGGCGCGAAGGCGGGAAACCACGAACCCAGTGGCATGCGTAAGCTCTTCAACGCTTTTCGGCGACGGCAATACAACGAGACGATCAAACCCATGCAACGAATCCTTTCCAAACCGAGCGCCTGCCTCATCCTTTCCGCGCTTTCCTGCATCGCCATCGTGCACAGTCGTTCCATCGCCCTCGCCCAAACCATGCGCGAAGTCGATGAGCACGCCGCCGGCGACTCGCCACAAGAACCTGGCCCCCCGGCGCACGATCTTTCCGCCAACCTGCGTCACCACGCCGTCAAGGCCGCCATGCGCAAAGTCGCCGGCTGGCAATTGGCGCGCATCGAGAACCAGGCCAGCCAGGACTGGACCTTCGCCACCCTGTACCTCGGCTTCCTCGAAGCATCGAACACACTCCACGATCCCCGCTACATGAACTACGTGACGGGAGTCGCCAATCATTACCACTGGACCCTCGGCCCGCGCAAAACCCACGCTGACGACCAGGCCATCGGCCAGTCGTACCTCTGGCTCTACAGCCGCAGTCCCGATCCGCAGCACATCGCGCCCATGCGCCGGCAGATCGATGAAGTGATGCAGCAACCCGACGATCCCGAGAAGCCCGTCTGGTGGTGGTGCGATGCCCTGTTCATGGCGCCTCCTGTCTGGACCCGCCTGGCCGGCGCCACGCCCGACGAGAAATATCTCGCGTACATGGATCGCCAGTGGCACATCACGGCCAATCTCCTCTGGGACCCCGGGGAACACCTCTTTTTTCGCGACCAATCGTACTTCGACAAGCGCGAAAAGAATGGCCAGAAAATCTTCTGGTCGCGCGGCAACGGATGGGTCATGGGTGGGCTGGCGCAGGTGCTCACCTGGATGCCGCTCAACGATCCGCGCCGCCCGTTCTACGTCGAAAAGTTCCGGCAAATGGCGGAGAAAATTCGCGCGCTCCAGGGAGACGACGGCCTGTGGCGTCCCGGCCTGCTCGATGCCGCCGGCTATCCTTACCCCGAGGTCTCAGGTTCCGCCTTCTTCGTGTACGCCATGGCGTGGGGCATTCACCACGGCCTGCTCGACAAATCGCAATATCGTCCCGCCGTCGAGCGCGGCTGGAGTGGGCTCGTCAAGCACATTTACGAAGATGGGCGGCTGGGCAGCATTCAGCCCATCGGCGCAGCCCCCGGCGCTTACACGCCCGGTTCAAGCTATGTCTTCGGAGTGGGCGCATTCCTGCTCGCCGGCTCTGAAGTGAATCAATTGTCGCGCTGATCGCGTCCCGCCTGATGCTGTTCAGCCCGCGAAGCGGGCACGAGATGGTAGCCCCAGGCGCAAGCCTGGGGGAAACCGCAAATTACGAACGCCCAGCCCCCCAGGGGGCGTAAGAAGCGATTGCCGCAACTTCTATTCTCCCGCGTTTATCAGAGACCACGAACTCGGCTCACCGAAATGCCGCGTCCCGCGGCATTGATAGACTCTCCTCAGGACCATGAACAGTTCCCAACTGCAGAAGCTGATCGAGCGCTACTTTGCCGCCGGCCCTGCCGCGGTGGGCGACCCATCCGCGATGGACGTTTTCTTGCGGTTCCGCAGCGCTCTCGAAACCGGCGAAGTCCGCTCCGCCTCTCCCGACCCCGCAGCGCCCGGAGGCTGGAGCGTCAATGTCTGGGTCAAGCAGGGCATCCTGCTCGGCTTTCGCCTCGGTGCCCTTACTGACGCCTCCAGCGCCGGCTTTTCTTTCGTGGACAAGGACACCTATCCTGTCCGCCGCTTTGCAGTAGGCGACGGCGTGCGCGTGGTGCCAGGAGGATCGTCCGTCCGTGCGGGAGCCTATCTCGCGCGCGGCGTGGTATGCATGCCGCCCATGTATATCAACGTCGGCGCGTGGGTCGACGAGGGCACCATGGTGGATTCCCATGCCCTGGTGGGCTCCTGCGCCCAGATCGGCAAACGCGTGCACCTGAGCGCCGCCGCTCAGATCGGGGGCGTGCTTGAGCCCGTGAACGCCAATCCCGTCATCATCGAGGACGACGTCCTGGTGGGAGGCAATTGCGGCGTGTACGAAGGAGCCATCGTGCGCGCCGGCGCGGTCCTCGCGGCGGGAACGATCCTCACCCGCGGAACGCCCGTATTCGACGTGGTCAAAGGCGAGGTGCTGAGGGCTACCGAGAGCGCTCCCTTGATCATCCCTGAGAATGCCGTCGTCGTTCCCGGAGCCCGCGCCGTCAACAAATCAAAGGGCCATCCCAACAGCCAGACTTGGGAACTGAGCCTCTACGCCCCGGCCATCGTGAAATACCGCGACGAGAAAACCACCTTGAGCACCACCCTCGAGGACCTGCTGCGCTGATATTCTCTCGCAGGAATATTTGATGGTTAGTAGCCATGAGGAGAAAACAAGGGTTATCGGGCTTTTGTAACTAACTTATCGTGCACCAACTAACCTGCAAACATGAAAGTTATACCATCTGAGTTATTACTCATTATCTAATGAAATGCCAATTTATAACTAAACATTTCGCAACCAATTGTTGGCTTCAAGTTGCTGAGAAAACGATGTGATTCTCCTTGACTTTTCCTCTCGCGAGAAGTAGCGTCTTGATTCAGCCGATCCCTATAAGGTGAATTGACTCCCCCGCTGCCCTGCATGTTGCCGTCATTCACCCAGTTATTAACGACGACACCGGGCCCCATGGTTGCGACCTGATCCTGCGTGCGCCTGCCAGGCGCCCGTCTGTTCCCCGCCAGGGCTGCGTTGCGACATTCTCGAACTCGCCTGGAACCGACGGAGGAATGTATGCGCCCGTACGGATTGCAGGTCCATCTGATCATCGCGAGTCTCGCGCTCTGCGCAAGCTCGCTGGTCCATGGACAAACAGCTTCGCTCAGCCCCACCAGCATGAGCTTCGGTAACCAGGCGGTTGGCACCACCAGCACAGCGAAAACGGTGAAGCTTACCAACACCAGCGCAACAGCGCTGCTCATCAACAGCATCACCCCCTCCAAAGCCTTTCCGCCGTTCACCGTGAGCAATAACTGCCCTGGGTCGCTGACGCAGAATGCGTTCTGCACCATTACTGCGACATTCAGCCCCTCAGCGACCGGAGCAGCAAGCGAGACCATTACTATTTCCGACAACGCGACCAGCGGCAGCACGCAGGTGATTAACGTTTCCGGCACGGGCGTCGGCCAGGCAACTGTATCTGCCACCACTCTCAGCTTTGGCAATGTTGTGGTCGGTTCCAACAAGACCGCGACCGTAACCGTCACCAACAATCTACCCACCGCGCTGTCGCTGAACAGCGTTACGGCAACCGGAGCTTATACGGTAAATAACTCCGTAACCGGCGCCTGCGGAGCCTCAATCGCCGCTGGAGGTCACTGCTCCATCGGAGTTACCTTTACGGCATCAACGCCGCTCGGCACGAGCACCGGAACGCTGACCATCAACGACTCCGCCGCGGCTCCCTACAACTCTCTGAAAGTCAGCCTCACTGGCGCCAGCATAGCTCAGGCAACGGTCTCGCCTGCCAGCGTCAGCTTCGGCAACGTCGGCCTGGGCGTCGCCAGCACCATCAGCGTGACCCTGACCAACAACCTGACGACGGCGATATCCATCAGCAGCCCCAGCGTCACGGGCGTTTTCACCATCAATAGCAACGTCACCAATTCGTGCGGGTCGTCTCTTGCGGGCGGCGCCCATTGTTCCGTCGGCGTGACGTTCACGCCCACCCAGTTGGGCGCGCAAACCGGTACCCTCACCATCAGCACCAGCGCCGGCAACGGCTCCCAAAACGTGCCTGTCATCGGCACGGGCACAACCTCCAGCATCTTGTCTGTTACGGTCGCGCCCGCAACCCCTTCCATTCTCCTCAAGGCCACACAGCAGTTCTCCGCTACGGCCAATTTCCCCGGCGCGATCGCATTGAATGTGACCAGTTCGGCGACGTGGTCGTCGTCTGCCACCAGGGTGGCAACCATCACCAGCCAGGGATTGGCGACCGGCGCCGGACCGGGCGCCGCCACCATCAAGGCTACTTATGCCGGCAAATCGGCAAGCACAACGCTTTCCGTGGTCCTCCCTGTAACCCCGGTCATCAGCTGGGCGACGCCGGCCGCTATTGTCTACGGAACTCCGCTGAGCAGCACGCAACTCGATGCCGTCGCCACCTTCAATGGGGTCCCTGTGCCCGGCGCGTACTCCTACCTGCCGATTGCCGGCACCGTCCTGCCCGTCGGAAGCACCACCCTCTCTGTCATATTCACCCCCACCGATACTCTTCATTACACCAACGCCCAGGGGTACGTAGCTCAGTTGGTGAATAGAGAACCCGTCACGCTCATCTTTTCGAACACCACCGTGCCCTACAACGGTCTAGCCCAGTCGCCCACTGTAACTACGAATGTAGGCAACCTTCCCTACATCATCACCTTTAACGGTTCCATCGCGGCGCCCATCAATGTGGGGACTTACAACGTTACTGCCACGGTCAACTTTCAAGAAGAATTCTTCGGCAGCGGCAGCACCGTGTTCACCATCCTGCAGACGATGCCGAACTTCAGCAACATTACCTCTCAGTCGACCTGGTCCGGAACAGCCTCGACTAACCTCGGCGGCGCCATCGCCGCTGGGGGAGCAGCCGTTCCGGCCGGGGAAACCGTAACCATCTCCATCAACGGCTCCCAGACAACGGCGATCGTCGGGGCAAACGGCGCATTCTCCGCGCCCGTCAATACCGCCGCCCTCACCGTTGCCTCTTCACCCTATGTGGTGACGTACAGCTACGGCGGCGATTCCAATTTATTGCCGACTAGCGATTCCAGCACGTCCCTCACCGTGAACCAGACCCCGGCGTCCATCGCGCTGACCCCTGCCAATCCGGCCATACCGCTGTATAGTACCCAGCAGTTCGCGGCAAATGCCACCTATGCCGACTCCAGCACCAAGGACGTAACCAGCCTGGTGACGTGGAGTTTCGCCGCCAACTCTCCTCCGTCGGCAGGAGCCGTCGCATCGCTCATCGGAGGATTGGCGACCGCCGACAATACCAGGTGCGGCGGTCCCGTCACGGTCACGGCAACGGCGGGAACGGTCAGCGCCTCCACCGGCCTGATGGTGAGTATCCCCGGAGGATTTGCATGCGGTGCGAATACCGTGGATGCCCGCGATCCGCACACCGCAACCCTGCTCAACAACGGGCTCATCCTGATTGCCGGCGGATTTGGCTCCAATGGCACGGCGCTGAATACGGCAGAACTCTACGATCCGGTCGCCAATTCCTCCCGTTACACCGTGGGATCCATGAACACGCCTCGCGCCGGTCACACCGCTACCCTGCTCGGCGACGGGACCGTCCTCATCGTGGGAGGAGTGGACGACCAGGGGAACTTGCTCGCAACCGCCGAGATCTACGATCCGGTGGCCGATTCCTTTACCCTGGTCTCCTCTTCATCATTGAGTGTGGCCAGGCAGAAGCACTCGGCCACCTTGCTGAATGACGGCACGGTCGTGATCGTCGGAGGCGCCGGCGCCGGTGGCGGCGTTCTGGCGATCGATGTGTATGATCCTTCCATTCCCGGATTCTGGACCACCAGCATCAACAACCTGGCTGTCGCCCGCGACTCGCATACCGCGACCCTGCTCAGCACCGGGGACGTGCTGATCGCCGGTGGATACTCAGGCGGCGCCGCCGTGAATTCGGCTGAGATCGTTTCCGCCAGCTGTCATTGCAACAGCAGCAACACCACAATTCCCATGACCAGCGCGCGCGCGCAACATTCAGCCACTGCCCTCGGCAACGGCCAGGTTCTGCTGGCCGGCGGAATCGATGACACCGGTGGCACCATCAACAGCGCCGAACTCTACGATCCGTCGGGTGGCGCCTTCAATCCCATCTCCGCATCGATGGCCTGCAGCCGCGCAAGTCATACCGCAACCCTGCTGGCCGGCGGCAAGGTCCTGCTCGCTGGCGGTTGTTCCGACCCAGCCAACACGGCCGAGCTCTTCGATCCCACCAGCTCGGCCTTTACGGCCACGCCTTCGCAACTCAACACCCCACGCAGCGCGCAC
Organism: uncultured Acidobacteriota bacterium; assembly: GCA_963720105.1. Lineage (GTDB taxonomy): Bacteria > Acidobacteriota > Terriglobia > Terriglobales > Acidobacteriaceae > Telmatobacter. The sequence continues at coordinate 129,182 of CAVREL010000107.1, forward strand.
ACCGCAACTCTCATTCAATGCTCGTCATGCGCGGAAAATGGCTGGGTCTTGGTTGAAGATGGCGTCGATTCCGGAGGAAATCAGCTGAACACCACCGAATGGTATCAACCAATTCCCTGATGCCGGGAACTTCGCCGGAAAACCGCCGGGATCCGCAACGGCACCTCTCGTGGTTGAGGTGGTGAGCGAAGGCCCTCAACCTGGCTATGGCAACCGTGGAGTGCAGTTAACCATCATGCATTCCACGCGTTACCAGCGTCCCCCCCGGGGTGGCCTTTTAGCAGCAATTCTGGCCTGAGATTCATCCCCAATCCCATTCCGAACTGACCCGAATCGCCGGCAAAACGGCTTACCAGGCTGGCAGAATCTCGGCCACAATGTCCCCCGTACAACAACCGCGGGTCCGATCACATCACATTCCCATAGATTCCAGATCACTGCGGTTGCACAAACTGCAGAAAACAATGAAATGAGGAAAAACTTATGCCCGCTGAGATATTTGAAAAAACGGCAACCGCCGAAGAGGTTCTTCGCGAAGTCTCCCGAATCAAATCTGCAGTCACCGATGCCGTCGACGAGGGCGTCCGCTCGGCGGTCAAATCCATCAAACAGGGCCGCCGGGCCGCCGAGGACGCCATTGACGACGCCCGCCACGCGGTCAAGCAAAACCCGCTCCAGGCAATGGGGATCGTCTTTGCTGCTGGCGTTCTGACGGGCACACTGGTCGCCTGGATCGGGTTCCGCCGCGATTGACAGGCGTGTGGGAGAGGGAAGGTAAATATCCTTCCGTGCCCCGTCTTCGCGCCTTTTTTCTGGCGCGAAGGCGGGAGACCACGGACCCAAAATCGGTTTCAGTCCTGCTACTTCTCGATAGCGAACGCCCACGTCGTTTCGCTGCTATACGTTTGTCCCGGTTTCAACTCCGTGGTCGGAAACGAGGGATGATTGGGCGAGTCAGGAAAGTGCTGCGTCTCCAGGCATAGACCGGTGCGGAAGTCGTACTTGCCATTCGGTCCCGAAAAACTCCCGTCAAGGAAGTTGCCGGTATAAAACTGAACGCCCGGCTCGGTGGTGTCCACTTCCAGCACCCGCCCGCTCGCCGGGTCCTCCACGCGCGCCGCCGGATGCATCTGCCCCATCGCGCCGCGCAGCACCCAATTCTGGTCGTAACCGTGGCCCAGTTTCAGTTGCTCGTCGTCGCCGTTAATTCGGGCGCCGATGGTTTCCGGCTTGGTGAAGTCGAACGGCGTGCCGGCAACCGGCCTGAGTTCTCCCGTGGGGATCAGTTTGGCGTCCGCAGGCGTAAATTTGTCTGCAAATATCGTCAGCTTCTCATTCAGAATGGTGCCGCTGCCCGCACCGGACAAATTGAAGTATGTGTGATTGGTGAGGTTCACCACCGTGGGCTTGTCGGTCGTGGCGCTGTAATGGATCGCCAGCTTGTTTCCCCGCAGCGTATACCGCACGTGCGCGGTAAGCGCGCCCGGAAACCCCTGGTCCCCATCCGGGCTCACCAGCGTGAACTCCACCCCATCGGGAACCTCCCTGGCCGTCCAGTTGCGCCGGTCGAATCCTTCCTTGCCGCCGTGAAGCGTGTTGGTCCCCTCGTTCACGCTCAGTTGGTTCTCCTTCCCTTCCAGCGTGAACTTGCCCCCGGCGATGCGGTTGGCATAACGCCCCGCCACCACGCCGAAAAACGTCTTCGGGTCCCTGACGTAGTCCTCCAGCTTGTCGTACCCCAGCACGATATCGGCCATCTTGCCCTTGCGATCCGGAGTCGAAAGCGACACCACCCGCGCCCCGAACGTCATCACCCGCACTTCCACCTGCGACGATTTCAGGGTGTAGATCGTGACCGGCGAACCATCCGGCAAATTGCCGAACTTGGCTTGCGTAACGGCGGCATGAGCGGCAGCAGTAGTCATCGACAGGAGGATAACGCTTAAGAGCTTCATTGGATCTCACTTTCTGGCACTCAAAAAGCCAAAAGGTACCCGGCAGAAATGGACCCGCCCGGCTCGCCCATTCATAATACATCGTCTTCTCAACAACATAAGCGGACCTGATCCTCCCCGAGACCCCCCAGGAAAATCGCCGCCGTCTCCATTGGTCACAAATCCAGGCTCTCCCATTGAATGCCTATAAGAGTAGCGCTACCATCTTATAGACAATCGATAGGAGCTCGCATGATGCCTGCCCCTCCCTCCGACCTTCTCCAGGGGACCCTGGATCTCTTGATCCTGAAAACTCTCGCCCTTCAGCAACTTCACGGCATGGGCATTTCACGCCGCATTGCACAAATCACCAATGCAACATTCGACGTAAAGCCGGGCTCCCTGTTCCCCGCCTTGCACCGCATGGAGGAGGCCGGCTGGCTCGACTCCTCCTGGGGAGAGTCCGAAACCAACCGCCGCGCGAAGTTCTATTCGCTCACCCGCGCCGGCCGCAAGCAGCTTCAGGCCGAATCCGAGCGATGGGAGCGCATTTCCATCGCCATGGCAAGCGCTCTGCGCACCACGTAAAGCCCGCCGAGCGGGCGCCAGAAGGTAGCCCCAGGCGCAAAACCGCGAACCGGGCGAGAACGATTTACGTGAGGACCGACCGTAAAGCCCGCCGAGCGGGCGCCAGAGGGTAGCCCCAGGCGCAAGCCTGGGGAATGCTGCCCAAGAAATTCCCGAGCCCCCGAAGGGGGCGAAAGAACCGCATGTACTTTCTGCCCTGCGCCAAATCCACAATCCGCGTTGCGCACCACCCAGGAGGTTCATCATGATCGGCCGGCTCCGCGCTCTTTGGAGAAACATCTTTCGCCGCGCGCAACTCGATCGCGAGCTCGACGATGAGCTTCACGCCTACGTGGACCTTGCTTCGGCCGAAAACCAGAAGACCGGCATGACACCGGAAGCCGCCCTGCGCGCCGCCTGCCGCGGCACGGGCGGAATGGAACACGTGAAGCAGACAGTCCGCGATGCGCGCATGGGAATCTCCCTGGACCGGCTGATGCAGGACCTGCGCTATGGCTTGCGCGCGCTGGTGAAGAACCCCGGCTTCTCCGCGGTCGCCATTGTCACGCTCGCGCTCGGCATCGGCGCCAACACCGCCATCTTCACCCTGGTGCACGGAATCCTGTTGCGTTCCCTCCCGGTCGCCGATCCGTCCTACCTCTATCGCATCGGCGACAAACCCGATTGCTGCTATTACAACAGCTTCCAAAACGAAAACGGCGACTTCGATCTCTTCTCTTACGATCTATATCTTCAACTCAAGCAATCCGCGCCCGAATTCGAACCGCTGGCCGCGGTCGAAGCCGGCGGGGCCCGCTACAGCGTGCGCAGGGGAAATGCGCCGGCGCGGCCCCTGCGCGCGGAATACGTTTCGGGAAACTACTTCCCCACGCTAGGTGTCGGCGTCTATGCCGGCCGCCCGCTTAGCGAAAGCGACGATACCAAGGCCTCAGCCCCGGCCATCGTGCTCAGTTATCGATCCTGGCAAACAGACTTTGCCGGCGATCCGTCCCTCGTCGGTTCCACCATCTACATCGAGCGCCTTCCCTTCACGGTCGCCGGCATTGCGCCTCCAGGATTCTTTGGCGATCGCATCACCCCGTTTCCACCCGACATGTGGATGCCGCTGGCGAGCAACGCGCTCATCGAAGGCCCCCAATCCTCCGTGGAGCAGAAGGACCTCGACTGGCTCTACCTTCTGGGAAGAGTACGCCCCGGGACCAGCACCGGCGCGCTGCAAGCCAGGCTCTCCGCCACCCTGCGCCAGTGGCTCTCGACGCGCCCCCAATATACCGATCACGGAGGCGCCGCTGTCATTCCCAGGCAGCACGTCGTGCTCTCGCCGGCCGGAGGCGGCATTCAAAAGCTTCAGGAGCAGACGGGCAAAGGTCTGCGGCTGCTCATGATTCTCTCCAGCATCGTTCTGCTGATCGCCTGCGCCAACGTAGCCAACCTGCTGCTCGCGCGCGGCGCCGCGCACCGCGCTGACGTGGCCATGCGGATGGCGCTGGGAGCCGCGCGCGGCCGCGTGATTCGCCAGATCCTCACTGAAAGCGTGTTGCTCAGCCTCATCGGCGGCCTGGCCGGTCTCATGGTTGCGTTTGTCGGGTCGCGCATGATCCAGGCGCTCGCCTTTCCACAAGCCACGGCCATGCCGGTGAATGGCAATCCATCCCTGCCGGTGCTGGCATTTGCTTTCGCGGTTTCGGTGCTCACGGGCACCGTGTTTGGCGCGGCTCCGGCGTGGGCTTCGTCCCTGGCGCAGCCCGCCCAGGCTCTGCGTGGGGTCAACCATTCCACCCACGACCGCTCCTCGCTGCCGCAAAGATCGCTGGTCGTCTTTCAAGTCGCGCTGTCCGTGGTCCTGTTGGCAGGAGCGTTCCTCATGGCTCGTTCGCTCTACAACCTCGAACACCAGGACTTCGGTATCTCCGTATCCAACCGCTACGTGGTGTTCTTCGATCTTCACGGCGCCGGATATACACCCCAGCGGCTGCCCGCGTTTTATCGCCAGCTCGACCAGCGCTTCTCCGCGTTACCCGACATGGTCAATCTGAGCCTGGCAAGATACATCCCCCTGGGCGGCAATGACTGGGATGCATGCGTCATTCAGCAGGGGCGCCCGGCGCCCGGCCCCAACGACAAATGTTATTCGACCTGGGATCGCGTGAGCTGGCGCTTTCTTGACTCTATCGGTGTGCCCATCGTTCGCGGTCGCAACTTCAATTCCCAGGACGCCACCAGCCCGCAACAGGTCGTCATCGTCAACCAGACCTTCGCGCGCCGATTCTTTCCCGGTCAGGATCCCATCGGGCAACGCTTCGGCACCGATTCGCCGCAATACTCGGGCGCATTCGAGATCGTCGGCGTCTTCGCCGATTTCAAAATGACCGATGCCCGCGGTGATGCGCGCCCCCTGTTTCTGCGCCCGCTCGGCCAGCAGTTCACCGGATACAAAGATCCGAATCTGCAGGACGCCGAAAACAGCTCCCTCTTTCTGGGCTGCCTGATTCTCAACTTCGCTCGTCCTCAGCCGCAGGCCGAGTCCCTGGTGCGCGGAACACTGGCGGAAATCGATCCCAATCTGACCATCTTCAGGTACACACCCTATGCCTCCGAGGTAGCCGGCAACTTCAATCAGGATCGGCTGGTGGCCCGTCTCACAAGCGCGTTCGGAATCCTCGCCCTGCTGCTCGCCTCCGTCGGCATTTACGGTGTCATGTCGTACTTCGTCAATCGCCGTACCACGGAGATCGGGGTTCGAATGGCACTGGGCGCCACTCGCTCCGCCGTAATTTCCATCGTGCTGCGCGGCGCGCTCTGGCAGCTTTTCGCCGGCCTGACCCTTGGGATTCCCGCCGCTCTTTTCACCAGCCGGCTCATGGACGGCCTTCTCTACCACGTTCGCCATCACGATCCGCTGTCGCTGCTGGGCGCAATCGTGGTGCTCGCCATCTGCACCGCTGCGGCCGCGCTGATCCCCGCCCGCCGCGCCGCATCGATCGATCCCATGCGCGCCCTGCGAGCGGAATGACCGGCTTTCGTGGCCCGAGGTTCCACCGGCCGCATGACCTCAGTGGACCCCCACTCTGGCCCACTCGCTCACAGCTTTTGCGATGCCCTTGAGCAATGCCTGAATATCGCTGGGATAGAGCCGCCCGATCGTCCCGATTCGAAAACAGGCCTCCGTGGTCAGTTTGCCCGGATAAATCACAAACCCTCGCTCGCTCAGCGCGTCGTAAAAGCGCTCAAACACGAAGCCAGGATCGCGAGGGTAGCGGAACGTGGTGATGATATAGCTCCGATCCTCGGGCGCAAGATACGGCTCGAAGTTCATCGCCGTCATGCCGCGCATCAACTCGGCATGATTGGCCGCGTATCGCACCGCGCGGCCCGCCGGGCCGCCTTCGGCCTCAAGCTCGAGCAAGGCCTGGTGGAACGCGAGCAGCGCGTGCGTCGGCGGCGTGAAGCGAAACTGCCCATCCCCTTCCAGGCCTGCCCATTGCGCATACAGATCCAGGCTCAGCGTACGGGCGCCGCCTTTCGCCTCCAGCAGCCGCGCGCGGCGGGCAAGCACGAATCCGAAACCGGGCACGCCTTCAATGCACTTGTTCGCGGAAGAGATCAGGAAATCGATCTTCGCGCCGGCAGGCTCAATGGGGATTCCGCCGTAGCTGCTCATCGCATCCACAATGTAGATCGCTCCGGCCGCGCGTACGGCCGCGCCAATCTCCTCGATCGGGTTGAGTATTCCGGTCGTGGTTTCGCAGTGAACGATGGCCACATGCGTCACCCCGGTTGCCGATGCGAGCCGTCCTGACACCATTCCCGCATCGAACTTCCGGTTCTCCGGAATCTCCATCGTGTCCGTCGCGATGCCGTGAATCCGGGCCATCTGCGCGATGCGGCAGCCGTAGGCTCCGTTGATCAGGACCAGCAGTTTGCCCTGGGGCGGAATCGCGGACGAGATGACGGATTCAATCGAGAACGTCCCGCTGCCCGGCATCAGAACGCATTCATATTCTTCATCGTCGCCGGTCTGTGCCCCGCCCAGCCAAAGCAGCCGCCGCCGGATATCGCGCACCACCTCGATGAAATCGCGATCGCGCGAGCCCGCATCGCGCTGCATCGCCCTCTTCACGCTGGCGCTCGTGGTGAGCGGACCGGGAGTAAACAGGAGCTTCGTCTCCTTCATGGCTTGACCTCTTGCGCACACGCCTTCTCCAGCAGAGCATCAATCGCATCCAGCGCCGGCGCCAGCTCGGCAACGCTGTCGACAACGAAATGCGCTCCCGCCTGTTCCAGTTCGGCGCGCGCTCGCGCCAGCCGCGTCGCTCGTTCTGCCTCCGCGAGCCCCAGGAATTCATCGCGCGTGAGCCCGATCATGTTTCCTGTTCCCGCAACCCCGATTGACCATGCGCCAGCGTTCAGTCCTTCCTGAACATCCACCGTCGTATCGCCCACCTTGGCAAAAGCCGCCATCGGATAGACCTGGGTGCGAATTGCGCACTCATACATCATGAACGGATGCGGCCGGCCGGACCCCGCTTCGCCCGGCGTCACACTGCAATCGGGAACATATCCTTCCCGCGCGGCGGACTCAAGCAGTTGATCGAGCATCTCCCGCGTGTAGCCCGTCGTGGACCCGATCTTGAGCCCGCGCGCGCGAAGGTCCGCCACCGCATCGGCCACCCCGGCAATCACCCCCGAGTAATCAGCCAGGCAGGAAAACTGCATGGGAATGAACTGCGCGTACATCTCTTCCACAGATACGTCATCAGGCAATGCGCCGTGGATCACCATCCACACCTCGCGAATGCGCGCCATCGAGAGGATCCGCCGGATATGTTCCTTCTTGGGCAGCCCCATGTCGCGGCGGACCTCCGCGTCCGTCAGCTCGATTTCACGCGACGCAAACAGCTTTTGCAGCGTGCGGGCGGGCGCAACGCTGCCAAAGTCGACCGTGGTGCCGGCCCAGTCCAGCACCACCGCTTTCAGCCGGTCAGCGAGCACGGTTTGCGGTGGAACTGTGGGATTGAGTAGCTTCAAGGCGCCCCCCATCTCCAGCATGGCTTGTTCGGCAAGTGCGAACGACATCATTCCGGCCCCACTGATCACGGGCGCCATACCCACGTCATCAGCCGCCGCAAACGTCAGGTGATTTCTATTGCGCTAGGGGAAAACCGATCGTAAGCCGATTACCGGGTTGAAGCGGCTCATAAACCACCGACCCCGCGAAACGCCGCAACAACCGGATCCCATTTCCTCCCGGTTCCATCGCTTCGAGATCGGCGGGGTTTTGACCCGACGGACCAGCCTCATCCGGCGCAAAGGGCGGCGCCTCATCTTCAATGGCAATGAAAAGCCACCCGTCCATGACCGAAGACCGGATCGCGATTGGATGTCCGGGCTCCTCACCGTATCCATGCAAAACCACATTCGCTAGCGCCTCTTCCAGGCACAGATGCATGGCGAACCGTTGCTCTTCCGCAAGGCCGTACTCATCCGCCAATGCCTCAACCCAAGGCCAGATTCGGCTCAGCTCCGTCAAGCGGCTGTCGAGTTCCAGCCCGTTCTGCACTTTCTCCATCCGCGTCCAGCCCCTTGCCATGAGTTGGCACGATCTTCTGCGCTGCGGCTAACTGAGCACCGCCGCCGCGGACTCGAGATCGTAAACAATGGGAATCACTTCGCTGATATTGCTGGCCTTCAGCACTTCCTCCACCATCGGCGCCGGCGACAGCAGCGCCATTTTGCCTCCCCGGCGGCGCATGGCCTGCGCCGGCACCACGATGGAACGAAGTCCCATCGAGCCGATAAACGACACGTTGGTCAGGTCGACAAGCAGGAACTTGCTGCTCCCGGCCAGCACGTTCATTTTCAGATCGATAGCCGCGGCGCCCTGGATATCGAGCCGCCCCTCAAGCACCACCCGGGTGATGCCACCATCCATGGACTCGGTCGAGATTGTCATACGTGCTGTCCTTTCCGTTTACATCGATTCGGGGCAGGCGGAATGGTCGGGGAGTCCTCATGGTATCCCGCCATTGTGAATGCCTTGTTACACGCTTCTCCCAGCCATATAAGACGGCTTTGGCATTGGGAATCAGATCAACGCATTTTACCAAGCCCGCAAAGCGGGCGGACGCAAAGCCCAGATGGTCGTTTATGTCTTGAAAGGGCACGACTTCAGTCGTGCCGTAAAACGGCCCGAAATGAGCCGGGCTTTAGAGGCTGCGGAAAAACAGTTAAGGGACGAGCAATCGAGGTAAAAAAACATCCCTCAGGGGCTAAAGCCCGATACATTTTGTTCGGCTTATCGGCACGACTAAAGTCGTGCCCTTTCAAAACAGCCCAACACACGGCGTTTTTCCGCAGCCTGTTTAGCCCCTGAGGGACGCCTCTTCTTCAAATTCAACCCCACTGCGGCTTACGCTAGGTCTGGGAGGATTGCATCCGGCTCGCCTCCGCATCGCTTCCGGGAAGGTTTGCGGAATCCGCCATTCGAAACCTCATTCGGATAATGGCTCCGCCTTCGTCGCGATTCAGAATCTCAAGCTGGCCCTTGTGGAGCTTCACTGCCCGGTCAGCAATCGCCAGGCCCACGCCAAAGCCTCCCGTATGCTCGCTCCGGGCTTGGTCCAGCCGGTAGAACGGCCGTAGTATCGATTCTCGTTCTGCGTCAGGTATGCCCGGCCCGCGATCGCTCACCTCCACGATGGCCATGCGGTCCGCCCCCGCTTTGGATTCATACAGCTTGACCTCGACCGCAGAGCCTGCATCCGTGTACCGGACAGCGTTCCGCAATACATTTTCCACCGCTCGATACAGCAGTTCGCGCCGGCCCTCGATGACACCATCGCATTCCGCATGCAGCACCACCGACGTGTCCCGCTGCCGGGCTTCGTACTGAGCATCGGGCAGCATCTCTTCCAGAACTTGCCGCAGAGAGACCGGCTCTGATCTTTCCACGCTCTCCACCGCTTCCATCGACGACAGCGTGAGCAATTGGCCGATCAACTGATTCAGACGCTCCGTCTCGCGTTCCATCCTGTCCAGATGATGGACCATGGTCGCGTCGGCATCCTCCCGCCCCAGCTCTAACGCCACACTCAGGCGCGCCAGCGGCGAACGAAGCTCATGGGAAACATCGCGGAGCAGAAGCTTGTGTGCATCCACCAGCGACTGCAGCCGTTCCGCCATGTGATTGAAATCGTGGACCAGGCCGTGGAATTCATCGCCCGGCGCCACGCCGCTTTTCCCGCCCGTTTCCTTCACCCGGGCATGGAGATTTCCCGAAGCCAGCTCCCGCGCCGCTTTGCGCAGACGAATCAGAGGGCGGGTGAATATAAGCACCAGGACAAAGGTGGTAAGTCCTCCCACCGCGATGGCCACCGGCAACTGCGGAAACGCGAAATGAAGCAGGTCCTCGTACCACGGATGCTGCCGGCCATGGCGGGGAACGCTCAAAACGTAGCGATATCCTCTCCCCGACTTTGCGGTCACCGGGGCGCTCCAGACGTACCGGTCGCCTACCTGCCGGCCGCTGATCTCAGACGAGCCCGCGTTGGCCGGAAGCGAGGAGAGCCTCGAATCTCCGCACAGCTCCTTCCCGCTCTCATCCTCCAGGACCACGATATTGTCCGGCGGCCTCCGCATCCTGCTCAACGCGTCGCAGCCTCCGGACTCGTATACGGAGGCCGCCTCCGCCGAAGCGCTGCGCATCCCATCGAACACCGCATTCAGGAAAAAATCGGGCCGTGGACTACGGCTCTTGATGATCACGGTCGTCGAGATGACAAAAATCAGGCTCTGCGCAATCCAGAAGATGATGAAGATCTTGAAGAAGAGAGTACGCATTGCCTCAACCTTTGGAATCGACGTAATTGCGGATAACGACCAGTTGGTAACCCATCCCGCGGACCGTCTTGACCTGCTCTTCCTGGGCGAGCTTCCGCCGCAGCCGGCTGACGTGCATGTCAAGACTGCGATCGAAGGGATCGAATTTTCTCCCCAGCACCTTTTCTGAAAGCTCGTCGCGGCTGACCACCTTGCCCGGCGAGCTCATCAGCGCCTCCAGAAGCCCGAACTCCACGTCGGTCAGATCGATTTTCTTTCCGCCCTGCAGCACCCTGCGCGCGGCCGGATCCAATTCCAGGTCCTGCACGCGCAGCACTGCTGACTCGGTCGACACCGGAACCGCATTGCGGCGCAGAATCGCCCGCATGCGCGCCAGCAGTTCCCGGGGATTGAAGGGCTTGGGCAGGTAATCGTCCGCTCCAATCTCCAGGCCGATGATCCGGTCCACATCCTCCCCGCGCGCGGTAAGCAGAAGCACTTTCACTCCCGATTCGGCGCGGATTCGCCGCAGCACCTCGAAACCGTCCATGCCGGGCAGCATCACGTCGAGAAGAATCAAGGGCCACGGCCCTTGTTGCGCGGTCTTCAATCCCGTATCGCCGCGATGCACGCTCGTGACCCGGAATCCGTTCTTTCCCAGGTATTCCGTCAGCATCGAGCAGAGCGCCACATCGTCGTCGATCAACAGGATTTCTTCCACGGAATGCCCCGCTCATTAGCCTACGCCGGTTCTCCCCGGGACGGCACAGGAGAAATGTAACAAATGGTCACAACCGCGTTACAAATCTTTACCTTGCGTTACTCATCGTGACCGCGCTCGAGCCCTGCATGCGGTCTCCTTGAATCAGTCCTACTGAAGCAGGAGATCCAAGTGGCGAACAAGATCGTTCTCAATCTGGCCTACGCCGTCGCAATGCTTGCGCTCATTGCGGTGAGCCTGACCGCGGGCGCGCAAAACCAAACCGGCGAGATTCGCGGAACCGTTACCGATCCTACCGGCGCTCTCGTTCCCTCCGCCAAAATCGTGTTGAGCGACGCCAATGGCGGCTCGCGATCGGCGGAGAGCGGCCACGACGGAACGTTTCACCTCTCCGCTGTTCCGCCCGGAAAGTATGTCCTGGCTGTGACCGCCAACGGATTTGCCGAGACCAGGGTGGAGAATGTTGAAGTTCTCCCCGGCAAAACCGTGCAGCAAGACGTTCAGCTCCAGATGCCGGTCGAAGAACAGCAGGTGCAGGTGAATGATTCCACTCTCGGCGTGAGCACCAGTTCCGACGCCAACGCCAGTTCCATCGTGATCTCGGGCAAGGACCTCGATGCTCTCTCCGACGATCCCGACGAATTGCAGAGCGAGTTGACTGCGCTCGCCGGCCCATCTGCCGGCCCGAACGGAGCCCAGATCTTCATTGACGGGTTCACCGGCGGGCAGCTCCCGCCCAAGTCTTCCATCCGCGAGATCCGCATTAATCAGAATCCGTTTGCCGCCCAATTCGACAAGCTAGGTTATGGACGCATCGAGATCCTCACCAAGCCGGGCACCGACAAGTTCCATGGAAACCTCATGGTGATGGGCAATGACTCCGCATTCAACTCCCTGAATCCATTTGTCAGCCAGGAGCCGCCCTACTACACCACGTTCATAAACGGCAGCGCCGGAGGAGCGCTCGGGAAGCAGACCTCCTGGTTTGGAAGTATCTTCCGCCGCGATAATGCTTCGAACTCCATCGTCAGCGCCGAGATCCTCGACCCGAATGGCAGCGCTTCGCGCTACACAGCCGCCGTCGCCAATCCCCAGTCGCGCCTCGACATCAGCCCGCGGCTTGATTTCCAGCTCAGCCCCAATAACACCCTTACCGTTCGCTACATGTTCGACCGGCAGAAGCAAACCAACAGCGGCATCTCCCAGTTCGCGCTCGAAACCCAGGGATACAACGCCATCAATTACGAAAACACCCTGCAGGTCAGCGACACCCAGATCATCAACGCCAACATGGTGAATGAAACCCGCTTCCAGTACATCCGCGACCGCGACAACCAATCCGCCCAGAACTCCGATCCCACGATCACCGTGCAAGGCGCATTTACCGGAGGCGGAAGCAATCAGGGAACCGTTCGCGACAACCAGGATCGATTCGAGCTCGAAGATTACGTGACCGCCGCCAAAAGCGCGCACGCGTTGAAATTCGGCGGCCGGCTACGCTTCACGCGGGACTCGAGCTACCAGACTTCGGGCTTCAATGGCAATTACATCTACTCCTCGCTGGCATCCTACGCGGCGAATACGCCTTCCGAATATGACATTACCGTGGGAAAAGCGAACTCAAGTGTGAACATGTTCGATGCCGGCCTGTTTTTTCAGGACGACTTCAAGGCACGTCCCAATCTCACCCTGAGTTATGGATTGCGCTATGAAGCACAGGATCGGATCGGCGATCGCAACGACTGGGCGCCCCGCATTGCGCTGGCCTGGGCTCCCGGACAGCGCAACTCGCAGCCCAAAACCGTCATTCGGGCGGGCTACGGCTGGTTCTACGATCGCTTCAACTCCACCTACGTGCTCGATGCAGTCCGGCAAAACGGGGTCAACCAGCAGCAATACGTCATCAAGAATCCCGACTTCTACCAGGCTGCTCCGCCTGTCTCGGTGCTGAGCTCCCTGAATTCGGCCACTCCGACAATTCATCAACTGTCGCCTGATCTGCGCGCTTCACTCAATATGCAGGCAGGTGTGGGTGTCGAGCATCAATTCGGCAAAATCGCCACGACTTCGGTCACCTACGTCAACTCGCGCGGCATTCATCAGTTCCTGAGCGACAATATCAACGCCTATCTGCCCGGGACTTACGATCCCGTGACCGCAACCGGAACCCGTCCCAACGGCGTCAACGAGAACATCTACCAGTTTCAATCCGGCGGCTTTTACAACCAGAACCAGGTCATTGTGAACTACACGGTTCGCGCCAAACGCGTCTCGCTGTTTGGCTTTTATATGCTCAACTTCGCCAAGGCCGACACCTCGGGCGCTGCCTATTTTCCTTCCAACCAATTCAGTCCCGGCGCCGACTACGGCCGCGCGAACTTCGACGTGCGCAACCGGTTCCTGCTCGCCGGAAACCTGCAGGGCCCCTATGGGGTGTCGTTCAGCCCCATGCTCGTAGCCGATTCGGGACAGCCGTTCAACATCGTCATCGGACAGGACCTCAACGGCGACAACCAGTTCAATGATCGCCCGGCATTTGCCGCCGCTGCCGGCGCCGATGTCGTCCAGACACGCTACGGAACCTTCGATCTCGATCCCGCCGCCAATGCCCAGCGCATTCCCTACAACTATGGCAATGGGCCTGCTCAATTGAGCATGAACACCAGAATGAGCAAGACCTTCGGGATCGGTCCGAAGGTCGAGCGCGCGGCTTCCGGTGGATCGTTCGGCGGTCCTGGCGGCGGCCCTCCGCCGGGACGCGGGCCCGGTGGTGGCGGACCTCCGGGAGGAGGACTGGGACCGGGCGGCCTGAGCAGCAGCGGCAGCAACGGACCACCGCGACTCGATGCCGCAGTGCCGCGCCGCTATTCGCTCACCTTCGGGGCGATGGTCAGGAACGTCTTCAACACCGTGAACCTGTCTCAACCGGTGGGCGTGCTCGAGTCGCCCCTGTTTGGAAAATCAAATGCGCTCGCAGGAGGGTTCTTCTCCTCGCCCGCTTCCAACCGCAGCATCGACCTGCAAATGATGTTCAACTTCTAGTGTCCTGTAACTGAAGTTCGCAACCCAAGTGCGCTGTCATCCTGAGCGAAATTTGGCGCGCTCGTCGCGCCAAATGGAGTCGAAGGACCTGCCCTGAAAATAATTCGCTTCCTCCTCAAAGCTGTCATCCTGAGCGCAGCGAAGGATCTGCGGTTGCATTTTCATGCTTTCGGGTGGAACCCCGTTCCATCCTGGACTGCTGTGAAAATTGGCTTCCCAAACCACACTGTTCGAACTGAGCACGCACTGAGTTCCCGGAGGGAACGCAAGAGAATATCCCAGGGTGAAACCCTGGGATAGCGCGCCCTATGAACCCCAGTCCCGTAGCGACTGTCTGTTTTGTCAACACAAAATATGGTGGGGAACAGCGCTGTTTTGAGTTTTTGAGGCATTGGCGATCTTTCCGCCCGATATGTTCTTTGACCGGGAGCGAGTCGTCAGGCCCGTTCCCGGTCCTCATCGGTCCGGATGAGTCGCAGCCGGCTATTCCTCGACAGGTTGGTCTCCACCAGAGCCCGTCTCCGCTTTACCGGATGGCTTCAGTATCTCCGAGCCGAGAACCGGCTGGGAAGAGAGCTTCAGGCCGCCGTCATCAGCTCCAGCCCACCCCCCGAACGGGCCGATTCCATCCGCTGCCGAACCTCGCGAGCCTTGGCGTTCAGCCGCACCAGCAGCTTGTGCGCCAACGCCACGCGCACCACTTTGGCCGGCTTGCCCGCCGCCATCAGCCGCTGGCGGAAGGCCTTGAAGTCCGGTTCGTACTGCCCCGCCACGCCGGCCGCCATGTACAGAATCTCGCGCACCGCCGGCCGCCCTCCCCGGATGGCCCGCTTGCCCTGATACTGACCGCTGTCCTGCGCCAGAGGCGCCAGTCCGGCCAGCTTGGACACCGCCTTGTTCGTCAACGTGCCGATCTCCGGCATCTCCGCCATCAACCGCGCCACAGTGCGGTCCGACACTCCCTTCACCGAACGCCAGGCATGATCCAACTCACGCCACACCGGATCCTCGCTGATCAACCGGGCCACCGAGCCCGCCAACTGCTCGATCTGTTCCTCCACCACCGCCAGCAGCCGCGCGAATTGTTCGCACACCTCCGGTTCAGTCACCAGCCGCGCCTGATTGCGCTCGGCCGTGCGCATTTCCGTCAACTGCCGAAGCCGTATCACCAGCGCGCGCAGCTTTTGCTGGTTGGCCTCCCCCAGGATCGTGGCCTGGCTGTTCTTCACCTCCGCATACCAGGCGATCGCGCCCGTGTCGATCCGGTCCGTCTTCTCCAGCAAGCCCATGGCCTGGGCAAACTGCCGCACCGCGCGCGGGTTCAGCACCGCCACACCCATACCCTGCGCCGACAGAAGCGCCCACGCCTGACGCTCGTAACCGCCGGTGGCCTCCAACGCCACCAACTCCACCTCGTGGCGGTGGCAGAAATCCGCAAGAGCGGCTATGCCCTCCGCATCGTTGCTAAAGCTGGCCTGCTCACCGTCTCGCCCAATCCGCGCTTCCAGACTGCGGGCGGCAACATCCACTCCACAAATCACTCGTGTCACGGTATAACCTTCCTTGTAAGTGCGATGGATTTCATCGTTCGACTGTTCGGTCGTTCGTGACTTGGGCAGCGGTCCCTAGCTACGGGACGATGGGCAACCATCAAGGGACGTACGGGAGCCGCCCGCCCGCGGGGGAACCGATTCCTCGGTTCCCCCACCGCAACAGTCTCGCCGAAACTGCCGCTGTTCTACAGATACAAGGGACGTAAGAACGGACCCATTTTCATGTTTTCTGGGTGCCGCAACGCGCCATCTTTGACTGCCCTGAAAATAATCCGCTTCCTCCTCAAAGCTGTCATCCTGAGCGCAGCGAAGGATCTGCGTTTGCATTTTCATCGCTGGCAGAGAACAAAGATAATCGCGAACAACCTGCCACGTATCCTATTTCTCAATCACGCCGCACGCGACTCGGTCGCCCGAGTTCCCCGAAGGATCGGACATCAGGTCATCCGGTTTGGCATGGATGACCAGTGCCGTGCCGCCGTCGTGAAACAGCGAATCGGCCCCGTCGCCAAGCGTGGCGCCTTCAACCGTGAAAGTGGCCTTGCCCTTCCCACTCTCATCCACGGTAAGATTCGGCAGGTCGCCCACGTGCGGATGAGGATCCTGGGTGTTGTGGATTCCGTGATGCGCGCTGGTGGGATTAAAGTGTCCACCCGCCGAAGCGAATGCCGGGCCCTCGCACTTTCCCACCGTATGGATGTGGATGCCGTGTTCACCGGGAGTCAACTGCGAAACCGTGACAGCGATCTTCACGCCTTTAGCCGTGGACGTAATATTCGCTGTCCCGATCTTCGCGCCTTGCGCGTTGACGATATCGGCGTGAGCAGACTTGGGCGAGGCTTTAGCCATTACCACAGCTACAGGCAAAAGAAGCAGCAGGGAAATGGTCATAGTTCTGGAGCGCATGGGGATTTCCTCTCTTTCAAATGTTCTTGTCCGGGGCATCGGAACTCTTGCAAACGTTCAGGCTAGGCCATCATACTTCTAGATCTTATTTCAGGCTCACGGTCGCAGCCCGCGAAGCGGGCGCCAGATGGTAGCCCCAGGCGCAAGCCTGGGAATGCGGGTAAATATAGCAGGTCCAGCCCCCAAAGGGGGCGAAAGATACTTCTGCCGTTGCTGTCACAAGCTACCAAATCATATCTCGCCTACCGGCGTCGAAAGACATCCGTCTAATGGGCCGAGGCGGGTCCTCCCTGGCTGAACCGCACTTCGTGTGCCTGCAAAGTTTCCTTCACCTTGACGGCATGGATGACCACACGGTCGCCGACCTTCAGTTCTTTCCTGCTGGACGGATTGGAACCATTCAAATACGTTGTCGCGTCGGTCAACTGTACTTCCACGGTCTTCTTGTCGGTCGTTTCTACTGTCACCGAGGTGTCTGTCATTCCGGTCACGGTTCCCATTACGTGGATCATTCCCCCATGCGCATGTAGGAGAACCGTCGTACAAGTAAGCAGCAATCCCGCGATCAGGCTTCGGCGATTCATGCTGAGTCCTTTCAGTGATGGTGAGAGGGTGGTGGTTGCGGAGGAGCGGACCCGCCCTGAAGAAAGTTCTCCTCCTCCTTCTCTTCCTGCATCTCCTCGGGCGACTTGGGGTTCATCTTCTCCATTTCGCTCGCCTCGTTTTGCGAGAGCGACGGCAGATGGCGGATGAACCTTACCAGTTTCCAGCTATCGAGATCGTTGTCGCCCGGCGTGCCAAAGGCCGGCATTCCGCTTAATTTGATGCCATTCTGGATGGTGTAATAGAGTTCGCCATCCGACATTTCCTGGGTTTCCTTGCCACGCATGTCCGGGGGCCGCGGGTACATGCCGTTTCCGTACATGCTGTCGCCGCTGCCGTTGTTGGCGTGGCACGTTGCGCAGTGGTCCGCCCAGTGCTCCATCCCTTCCTGCAACACCTCGGGGCTGGCCGCCACCGGGTTCCTCATCGACTTGTAGCGCCCCGGGATCGCCCCGTCACGCATCGATCCCGCCAACCATGTCTCTACCGCGCCCGGCGCAGTCCGCGTGCTGAATCCATGGTGGACCATCCAGGCCGCATACAAAACCCCGCCAGCCACCGCCATGATGAAGCAGATTCCGAGAACGAAGATCAGGCGTCGCATAACATCTTGCCAAGTCTCAATGAAGCCACGGATTGCAGACCATTTCGCTGAAAGAATTTGGGGAAGTCAGGCATGAAGGTTTTGGCGGGTTCCCGCACCTTCATCTCACGTCAACAAAATACACTGCTCGACAACCGCCCGGCAACGCGGCCTCAGCCCGCAATATGCGGCCCCAAGCCCGCGAAGCGGGCGTAAGATGCCAGCCGCAGGCGCCAGCCTGGGGACCCATGTCATTAGAGCCGCCCCAAGCCCGCAAAGCGGGCGCAAGATGCTAGCCCCAGGCGCCAGCCTGGGGACCCATATCAATAGAGCCGCCTCAGCCCGCAACGCGGGCGTAAGAACCACCTGCATTCCTGTCACGCGCGCCGCTGTCCATCAGGGCGCTTCCATCGAACTATTGAAGCGCGTACAGATATCCATCGGCGCTGCCGAAATACACGATGCCGTTCATCACCAGCGGCGAGGACGCGATCGAACCGAGCGTGAACATTCTCTCCACTCCTATATCGCTCGGTTCAAATTGCCCTCGGAAAAGCATCATGTAATTGAGCGACTTGTCCGCGTTCATATAGAAGCCGCGATTCTCGCGCGAGACTTCAGTCTGGAACTCCCATAGCTGCTTGCCGGTCTTCAGATCGACGGCCACAAACGTGCCATTCATCAGGCCGAAGTACGCCACATCCCGCGCCACTGCGGGAGAGGAAAAATCGAACGCGGTCACCTTGAGGTCGAGATCCGATTTCGCCGTTGCCGCATCGAGCAGATGGACCAGGCCCGAATCCGACGTTCCGAAGAGAACCTTGCCGTTCATCACCGCGGGCGAGACCACCACCCAGCTTCCCTTGTTGTTGTATTTCCATTTCTCGGTGCCGGTTGCCGCGTCCACAGCGTACAGGTTGGAGTCACGGCAACCGACGTACACCACTCCATCAACCACTGCCGGCGAGCCGGGAAAGCCAACCTGGTTATGAACCAGCGGATCGTCGCCAGTCTTGAATTGCCATTTCTTCTGGCCGGTGGCTGCATCGACCGCGTAGAGATAGGTGTCCCAACTGCCGAAGTAGACGGTCCCCGCATCGTAGGCCGGCGAGGCATGCACCACATCGCCGGTGGCGAACTTCCAGCGCTGCGCGCCGGTTGCCGCATCCAGCGCGTAAACATTGCCGTCGCCGCAGCCGAAGAAAACCATGCCCTGGGCTACGACCGGGCTGGACTGGAACATATCCCAGGCGTCGACATAGGTTTGGGTCCTCGGCAACATGCCATTCAAACCCTTGGCTTCAAGGCGGCGGTCCCCATTGGTGGCGAACTTCCACCTCGTCTCGCCGCTCGCGGCATCGACCGCATAGAAATTGCCGTCATAGCTGAAGAAATAAACCACGCCGTTGGCGACGGCCGGCGTGGATGCCACCGGACCGGACGTCGAGTACTTCCACTTCTGAACCCCGGTTTCGGCATCCACCGCATACACGTTGCGGTCGTAGCTGCCGAAATAGATCACGCCCTTATCGGCTACCGGCGAGGAAAGAACCTTGCCGCCGGTGGCGAACTTCCACTTGATTCCCTTAAGCTCCCGCGGTCCGCGGGCGTTATAAATGCCGCTGTGCGCGGCATTGCCCCGGAACATCGACTGCCCCACGCAGATAGAGGAACCGGCAGAGACGAAGATCGCGACGGCCAGCGACTTGCCAAACAATCTTATGGACGCTTGTTTCAATGAATGCATCGAATTCTCCCCTTACTTCGACTCGGAGTGCGCAACCGGGGCGGCCGGAGCCGATGTGGTCGTCGTGCTGCGATGAAGAATTAACGGCGCCTCGCCAAAGCCGGTACGAATGGTCCCGGTCATCTCCCCGGTCTTCTCGCGGAACTCGGCTTCATAGCTTATTCCGCTGTCGCCGAATGCGGCGAAGAAATGGCGGCCAACCTGTTTCCAGAGAGTGATGGGAAACGTGGCGCTTCCCGGCGCGGTAATGACCAGCTCTCCGCGCGGCGCGGTGGGCGTGCCGCCATCCGGAAGCTTGAGGATCACGTTGATCGTCGATCCAAGCTGAAGGTCGTCCTTCCACTCTCCCTGGACGTCTTTGCTGATGGGAGTGCTGGGCTCGGGAAAGTCGACATGAGCCTCACCCACTCGCCTCAACAAAAATGGCGCGCTGTTGCCGCCTTGCTCGTATTCGCCCTTCAGCACCCCGTCTGCTTCGAGGTGCGCCTTGAACGTCGCGATGCCTTTCGCTTCAAACGCCACATCGTTCCCTTTGACCGCGATTTGACTCAGTGGCGCGCCTTTCTTCTCAAACTGCGGCGCGGTCAGCGATCCCACCCATTCCCGATCCTTCTGCGCCAGGTCAATCACCAGGCGCAGTTCGTACCCCGGAATCTCAACCGCGCCTTCCCACTCGCCAGAGAGCGCCGGCTGTTTTTCCGACGCCTGGCACAACATTGCTTCGTTCACAACCAATAAACACACGAAAAGAAACCGCGAGCGCATCGATGCTCCTTGCTGTATCGACACTTGTGGTGGTGAGGCCCGAAACAGACGTGTTTCCCCAAGAAGTGCCAATCTGAGTGGATGTTTGTCTATCCCTCTTGCACGTTCGGTTCCAAACACGGCGACGATGAAAAACACTGATACCAGGTGGGGTCTGCGCAAGGATCCAGGAGTTTGCCCTCTCCGCGAATGTTCGCTTTCGCCGAACAACTGTTCGGAAATGGACGTCTCTGCCCGGACTAACGCCAGCTTATGGTGTTCCCGGTCACATACTGTGCTCTTTTGACGGACATAGAATCGGTGGCCGTTTGGGCTTGATCCCTTTTCTGCGGTTTGGGTTGGCGGAATTGAGGATCTGCCCCAGGAGCGGTACAGATGATCACGCAAACACTGCAGCACGAACTCGTCCTGGCCCCCCGTATGGCCAGGCTGGGCACCGAAACCGCGTTTGAGGTTCTCAGCAAGGCCAAAGCCCTCGAACGGCAGGGCAAAAGCATCGTCCACCTGGAGATCGGGGAACCCGACTTCGATACTCCATCGAACATCGTGGAGGCGGCCTCGGCTGCGCTGCACGCCGGGTGGACCCATTACGGGCCGTCGGCGGGATTGCCGGAGTTGCGCCAGACCATCGCCGATTATGTAAGCCGCAGCCGCAACGTCGAGGTTTCTCCCGACGAAGTGGTGGTCGTTCCGGGGGGCAAGCCGATCATCTTTTACGCCATGCTGGCGCTCATCGACCAGGGCGATGAAGTGATCTACCCCAACCCCGGTTTTCCGATTTACGAATCGATGATCAACTACGTGGGCGGCGCCGCCGTTCCCATTCCGTTGCGCGAGGAGCGGGATTTCGCGGTCGACCCCTCCGAACTCGAATCCCTCATGACCGATCGCACCCGCCTGATCATCCTCAACTCTCCGCAAAATCCCACCGGGGGCGTTCTCTCCCGCCGCGACATCGAGAGAATTGCCCAGGCCATCGGCGATCGCAACATAATGGTCCTGTCGGACGAGATCTACAGCCGCTTGCAATTCCAGGGCGAGCCGTTTTCCATCATGTCGCTTCCCTGGATGCAGGACCGCACCATCCTGCTCGACGGCTTCTCCAAGACCTATGCCATGACCGGCTGGCGCATGGGCTACGGCGTGATGCGCGCCGATCTGGCCGCCCAGTTCACCCGCCTGATGACCAACTCCAACTCCTGCACGGCGAGTTTTACCCAAAGAGCGGGCATCGAGGCCATCACCGGAGACCAGAGCCCCGTGGACCTCATGCGGACCGAGTTCGAGCGCCGCAGCCGGTTCTTTGTCGACGGGCTGAACCGCATCCCGGGATTTTCCTGCCGCATGCCCAAGGGAGCGTTTTACGTCTTCCCGAACATCCAGAGCACCGGCTGGCGATCCAAACCGATGGCGGACGCCCTGCTGGACACGGCGGGAGTCGCGGCTCTCTCCGGCGCCGCCTTCGGGCGGTTCGGCGAAGGCTATCTCCGCTTTAGCGTGGCCAATTCGATGGCCCAACTGGAGGAGGCCTTGCAGCGCATCGCCGGCTGGGCCAAGCAAAATCTCTGAACAAACCTCCCGTGCCCCGTCTTTGCGACTTTTTTCTGTCGCGAAGGCGGGAGACCACGAACCTCGATGTTGTTCGCAGAGGAGAACCCGATGGCTCTTATCGATTCCGCAAATGGGCAAGTTAGACAGGAATATACCATCGATCAACTGCGCGAGGCCGCCAACCTGATGCGCGGCTACGACCTGGTTGCGCTGTGCGCGGCCGGATCGGGCCATGCCGGGGGCACGCTGTCCATCATGGACATCACCGCGGCGCTCTATCTGCGCGCCGCACGCCACGACCCGGCAAATCCCTCCTGGCCGGATCGCGACCGGATTGTGTGGTCGGCGGGCCACAAGGCTCCCAGCCTCTATCTCGGGCTGGCCATGGCCGGCTTCTGTCCCCTCCAGGATGTCGTTACGCTGCGCAAGCTGGGCTCGCCGTTCCAGGGCCATCCCCACTGGCTCAAGCTTCCCGGCGTCGAAGTTTCCACGGGCTCGCTCGGACAAGGCCTCAGCGTCTCGGTGGGCATGGCGCTGGCCGCGCGCCTCGATGGCAAACATCACAAGATCTTCTGCCTCATGGGCGATGGCGAACAGCAGGAGGGCCAGGTCTGGGAAGCCGCCATGGAAGCCGCGCACTACCATCTCGACAACCTCATCGCCGTGATCGACTGCAATCGCCTGCAGATCGATGGATGGGTCAAAGACGTGATGCAAGTAGAGCCGCTGGCCGGCAAGTACGCGAGCTTCGGCTGGAATGTGATGCGCGTCGACGGCCACGACATCCAGGCGCTCGTCAAGGTCTTCGAACAGGCCCGCGCGGCCCAGGGCCATCCCGTCGTCATTCTGGCCGACACCATCAAGGGCCGCGGCGTCAGCTTCATGGAGAACCAGGCCGGATGGCATGGCAAGGTGCCCAATCGTGAAGAACTCGCCGCCGCGCTGCGCGAGCTCGGACTCGCCGAGCGCATCCCCGTCGCGCAATTGCTCACCCGGGCACAGAACTACCAGGCCGAGGCCGAACGCCAACTCGACGCCCGGATGCCGCACTTCTCGCGCAATTACTGGTGGAACTCGGACGACACCATGAAGGTTGGCATGGAGCCAACCCGCAAGGGGCTGGGACAATCGCTGGCCGCCAACGGCGGGGATGAGCGCGTGGTCTGCCTGGGCCTCGACATCTCCGGCTCCATCACCATCGGCGATTTTCATGCCGGCAAGCCGGAACGCGCCGCGCGCTGGTTCAGCATGGGCATCGCCGAGCAGTCGGCGACTTCGGCCGCGGCCGGCCTGGCGCGAGAGGGCAAGCTCCCGGTGGTCGGTTCCTACGCCACCTTCTCCGCGGCGCGCAATCTCGACCAGATCCGCGTCTCGGTGTGCTACTCCAACTTGAATGTGCTGATTGTGGGAGCCCATGCCGGTGTCTCGGTGGGGCCCGACGGCGCCACCCACCAGGCGCTCGAAGATCTGTTTGCCATGATGGGCCTGCCCCACATGTCGGTGGTTGTGCCCTGCGACATTGTGGAGGCGCGCAAGGCAACCACCTACCTGCTGCTCGAGCACCGCGGACCCAAATACATCCGCTTCGCGCGCGAAGCTACCCCGGTGGTCACCAGCGAACACACTCCTTTCGTCTTCGGCAAAGCCAACCGCATCCGCCTTCGTCACGACGCGGCCGGCTTCTGCAACGCATTCGAGACCCGGCTTGACGAACAATGCAGCGACGAAGGCGAGAATCTGACCATCATCGCCTGCGGGCCGGAAGTGCCGGAGGCCATGCGCGCTGCATGGATCCTGCGCCACGAGTACGGCTACGCGGCGCGCGTTTTGAACATGCACACGCTCAAGCCCATCGACAGCCAGGCCATCATCCGGGCGGCTTGCGAGACCGGCGCGATCGTGACCGCCGAAGAGCATCAGATCGGCGCGCTGGCGGGGCGTGTCAGCTCCGTCATCACGGAAAGCCCGCAGCTCTACGGTCATCCCGTGATCACCGCTGCTATCGGCGTCAAGGACCGGTTCGGCGATTCAGGAGCGCCATGGGAACTGGTCAAAGAGCTGGAAGTCAGCGCCGAACACATTGCCCTGAAGGCGGCAGAATTGATGGCCCACAAACGAGAACCGGTAGGCATGGCATCTGGCGGAGCCACGGCCAGGTGAAATACATCACTCGATGCCTCAATTCGCGATCGGATCGGTGATCCATTTCACTCGAATTCTGCATCCGCAGAACCGTTTTGATGCCACGCGTGATAACGATCTGCCATTCCGGGAATCAAGGTTACGGCCATTCACCCATCACAATCTTCCATCTGATGCAGTGCTATGATTGCGCTGCAACTTCGAGAACATTGCTGCGCATTTTACGCCGTTTATCGTTGATCCGGCGGGTTGGTTGTGCTGCGCGGGCGGGCGGACAGATCCATGGGAAGCGACAGACTCCTCGCAAAAACCTTTCTGTTGATTGCGTTCCTGTCGTGCTCATCGCTCACCGAAGCACAAAATTTCCGCCCGGCGACGGCGAAGTCGTACTGGCCGGCCGAGACCAGGCGCTGGTCGAATGAAGTAGCCAGGCAGTCTGCGCCCACAGCGGAGATCCGCCATGCGGCGGCCGCGATCATCGGCTCGGCCGCCTCTCCGGAGGAGAAGGCCCGACGCTTATACACCGCTGTGCAGCGTCTGAATACTCTCGACCTCGGTCAAGGCGAAGCCTCCCTCCACTCCCCGGCGTGGTTCCCGGCTGAACCGAGGAGACCGGAGGACGTTTGGAAGCAAAAGACCGGATCGCCAAACGACATCGCCATGCTCTACCTCGCTCTTTCCACGGCTGCCGGTCTTGATGCTTACGGCTTGCAGGTCGCCGACCGCGAACGCCGTGTCTTCGATCCACACCTGCTCTCGTTCGAACAGCTTGATGCATTCCTGGTGGGCATACGCATCCAGGGTAGGGACCTGTACCTGGACCCCGGCGAAAAGATGTGCCCCTTCGGACAGCTGGCGTGGAACCATACCCTGACGGGCGGCATTTCTCAGAAATCCAATGAGCCGATCCAGACTCCCGCCGGATCGCTCGATGACGCCCTCACCGCCCGGGTCGCGGAGTTGTCCATCGATGCCGGGGGCAGAATCTCGGGCATCGTGAAAGTGATCATGAAAGGCCCGCAGGCGCTCTATTGGCGCCAACTCAGGCTCAGCACCAACTCCGCCCAGACCGAGCGCCTGTTTGCCCGCAGAATGCAGGACCTGCTCCCGGCGGGATTCCTCGTGGAATCGGCGCAGTTCAAGGGATGGGAAGATTCCGAGACCTTCCTGCGGGCCACCATCAACGTGAGTGGAACCATCGCTGCCAGGACCCAGAAACGCATCATCATCCCCGCCAACCTCTTCTTTCGCGCCCCACGCGAACAGTTCGCAGCGGATGATCGCGAGACCCCGATGGACCTGCGCTATCCGGAGCAGGTGATCGACGAGTTGAAACTGCGCATCCCCGCCGGGTCCTCGGTGGAGACCGCGCCGCAGGGGATTCAGCTTGCCTGGCCCGACCATGCCGCCTTGAGGGTCACCAACAGCAGCACCGCCGGCATGGTCGACGTGAAATATGCATTTGCGAGAACCTTCGTCGCCCTCGATCCAAAGGATTACCCAGCCATGCGCGATTTCTACAGAAAGATCGCCGCCACCGGCGAGCGCCACATTGTCTTGGTCTCGTCGACCGCAATGTGAATTGTCCTGCGGCGCGCCGGAATTGGGCTGGTGTAGGGCATCGTGAATTTCGACGGTTATTCCAACTCCAGGCGTAAAGCCCGCGAAGCGGGCGCAAGACGGTAGCCCCAGGCGTAAGCCTGGGGAAGCGAGTCAAGCCAATAGGTAAAGCCCCCCGCAGGGGGCGGAAGAAACACGCGCAGGTGCCGAAAAAGGATTAGATAATCGGCAATCTACATGACGCACCACACCAGCGCAGTCGAGCTTAGTAGAATCGTAAGCGCCCGCGCAGGCGGGAGAGGAGAGCTTGATGAAGGCTCGGCTCTATGCTGCTCTCGTCGTGATTGGTTGCTGCACTGCGATTTCTATGCAACAAGCTTCAGCACAAAGCGCCGCCCCGCCCGCCGATCGGGCTGAGGCCGTCGCGGGCAGCAACGCCTTCGCCACCGGCCTCTACGCGCGGCTCCGTTCCCAGCCCGGCAACCTCTTCTTCTCCCCCGAAAGCATCTCGACCGCATTCGCTATGGCCTGGGCGGGAGCGCGCGGCCAAACCGCCGCGGAGATGGCGCGCGTCTTCCACTACACCCTTCCCCCTGACCGCCTGCACCCGGCCATGGGCGCGCTCCTGGCCGCCATGAATGCCTCCCATAACGGCTTCGAATTGCACGTCGCCGACGCGCTATGGGCGCAACACGACCAGAGCTTTCTCCAGAGCTACCTCAATCTGGTGCAATCCGCATATGGCGCCGGCTTCCACCAGGTCGATTTCAAATCCTCTCCGGAGTCGGCGCGCACCACCATCAATCAGTGGATCGAGAAACAAACCAACGACAGGATCAAGGACCTGCTTCCACCCGGCACGGTTACGCCCATGACGCGCCTGGTGCTCACCAACGCCATCTACTTCAAAGGCAGTTGGGTCGACCCCTTCGAAAAGGACGGGACCCGAAATGGCCCGTTTCACGTCTCTTCCTCGCAGTCCGTCCAGGCGCCCTTCATGCATCGCACCGGAAGCTACCGCTATTACGACGGCGGCACCTTCCAGGCGCTGGAACTTCCCTACAAAGGGAACGAGCTCTCCATGGTCGTCCTGTTGCCAAAGAAGACCGAAGGCCTTCCCGCCCTCGAGGATTCCTTCACCGCCGAGGCCGTCGCCACTTGGCTCGCGAAACTCCAATTCGGAAACAGGGTGATCCTCGCGCTGCCGCGCTTCACCATGACGCAGCGTTTCGAACTTGGCGGGACTCTGGCTGCCATGGGCATGCCCCAGGCTTTCAGCGCCCGGGCAGATTTCTCGGGAATGACCGGCAAACCCGGCTTCCTGATCTCCGCGGCAGTGCACAAGGCGTTCGTCGACGTGAACGAAACGGGCACCGAGGCCGCGGCCGCCACCGGCATCGCCATGGCACCGACGGCCATCCGACAGGAGCCTCCGCCCATCGTCTTCAATGCCGACCATCCCTTCCTGTTCATGATCCGCGACACCAAATCGGGAAGCATTCTCTTCCTCGGCCGCGTCGTCGACCCCACGAAATAGCAGCCTTGGGACTGGTCGCATCAAAGCTGCTTTGAAAGGGCACGGATTTATCCGTGCCGCCAATGTCAGGAGGAATCGCGGGCTTTAGCCCCTGAGGTATGTCCTTGCATGAACCCCGGCTGTATCCTGCCACCAGTTCGAGTACCCCAACTAATTGCCTGGCCTGTATAAATGACATGGTTGTCACCGCGAGGACAATGTGCGACTCTGGTTCTCCCCCGAGAGCGAAGTCCCCATCTATCGCCAGCTTGTCACCCAGATCGTGCTGGCCATTCTGAGCTGCGACCTCCGGCCCGGCGACCGCCTGCCCAGCACCCGCGAGCTGGCGCGCAGATTCCGCGTCCATCCCAACACCATCAGCGCCGGATATCGGCAGCTGGTGCGTGAAGGATGGGCGCAATACCGTCACGGCAGCGGCGTCTACGTGAAGTCGAAAGCGGAGCCGCCAACCACGCCCGCCCAGATCCTCGATCAGCATATCTCCGCGTTTTTCCGGGCCGTGCGCGAGCTCGATCTCCCCGCGGCCGAGGTGCGGCAGAGGGTTGCGCAATGGCTCGCCTCATCGCCACCCGATCATTTCCTGGTGATCGACCCGGATCCGGAATTGCGCGAAATCCTGCTCACGGAAATCCGCCAACTCACCAGTTTCCCCGTCGCCGGCGCTTCTCTTGAAGACGGGACGACTCCGGAAACGCTGCGCGGAGCCATCCCCCTCTGCCGCCCCAGCAAAACGAAGATCGTTCAGGCCATCCTGCCGGCGGGCATTGAACTGATCACCCTGCAGATTCGGTCCGCCAACGCCTGGCTTGCCCCTTCGCTTCCCAGCCTGAAGGATCAGCTCATCGGAGTAGTCTCGCATTGGCCCGAATTCCTCGAGACCGCGCGCACCATGCTGGCCGCGGCCGGAGTCGACCCTGACCTGCTGGTGCTTCGCGATACCCACCGGCCGCGTTGGGCTCGCGGGCTCGAACAGACAGCCGGCATCATCTGCGACGTCCTCACCGCAAATACCCGCACCCTGCCCGCTGGCCCCCGCCGCTTCGTTTATTCCCTGCTGGCCGATTCGGCCCGTCGCGAACTGGAGCGCATCGCCGCAGGTTCGCGTTTCTAGGGACACTGCGAAAACTGTACAAAAACCCTCTTGCGCCTCCACGCCGATGGCTATGCTTCGTTCATCAGGGTCCCCACGGAGGGTCGAAATGGCGAGCACTGCAAACCATCCCATCGAGACAGTCTCTCAGCCGCCATCGGAGGCGGAGCGCAGCCGCAAGGGTTTCTGGGCGCTGATTGCAACCCAATTCCAGGGCGCGTTCAGTGACAATATTCTTCGCAACCTGCTGCTCTCCATGATCGTGGGCATGGGGATCGGCCGGCAGGAGCGGGAGACATTCGTTTCCGCCGTAACCTTCATCTTCTCGGTGCCCTTCCTGCTGCTCAGCATGCCCGGAGGATGGCTCGCCGACCGCTTCAGCAAGCGCCAGGTAACCATCTGGACCAAGGTCATGGAATTCGCCTCCATGCTGCTGGCTACTGCCGGGCTGGCCACCCATTCACTTGCGGTCTGCCTCGCGGCGCTGGCTCTGGTCGCCAGCCAGGCGGCACTCTTCGGGCCGTCGAAGTACGGCCTCCTGCCGGAACTGCTGCCCGAGAAGAGCCTTTCCTGGGGCAACGGAGTCATCGAACTCGGTACCTTCCTGGCCATCATCGTGGGCACAGTCGCCGGCGCCGCCATGGCCGAAGGCTTCCACGGGCACGAAATCTATGCCGGATACGCGCTGCTTGCCCTCGCCTTAGCCGGCCTGCTCGCCAGCCTTGCCATCGACAAGGTTCCCGCCGCCGCTCCCCGCAAGGCGTTTCGCGCCAATGTCCTGAAAGACCTCTTCGTCCAGGTCCGCTTGATGCACAAGGACCGCGCCCTGTTTCTGGCTGTTCTCGGCAACGCCTACTTCTGGTTCCTGGGCTCGCTGCTCTTCTCCACCATCGTGGTGTATGGACCCGACGTCCTGCACATCGGCCAAACCAAAACCGGCTACCTTAACGCGACGCTGGCGGTCGGCATCGGGATCGGCAGCATGGCGGCCGGCTGGCTGAGCGACAACAAAATCGAATACGGGCTCATTCCCCTCGGTTCCATCGGGATGACGTGCACCGGGTTGGCGTTAGGCGCGCTTCCGCACGGGATGGCCGGCTCCGCGGTCCTGCTCGGCCTGCTCGGTTTCTGGGCGGGATTCTTCGCCGTTCCGGTCAATGCGCTGATCCAGCATCGTCCTTCGGCCAGCGACAAGGGCGGAATCATCGCCGCCGCGAACCTGCTGTCCTTTGTCGGCATTGCCATTTCTTCCGGCGTGTACTTCGTCTTCACGTCGTACATTCACCTCGACCCGCGCGGCGTCATCGTGGCGGCATCGCTCATCACCGCTGCCGGCACCGTGTACGTACTGGTCCTGCTCCCGGAGTGGTTCGCCCGCCTCATCCTCTTCTTCATCACCCGCAGCCTCTACCGCATCCAGGTGGTGGGGCGCGACAACTTCTCCGAGAAATCGGGCGCCCTGCTGGTCTGCAACCACATGTCGTTCGTCGATGCCGCGCTGCTGGTAGCCGCTACCGATCGCCCCATCCGCTTCATCATGTACCAGGGCATCTACGATCATCCGCTGGTGAAGCCATTCGCCGCCGTCCTGAAGGCCATTCCGATTTCCAGCGAACAGCATCCGCGGGAGATGATCCGCTCCCTGCATGCCGCCGGCGAAGCTCTGCGCCAGGACGAAATCGTGTGCATCTTTGCCGAGGGCCAGATCACCCGCACCGGCCAGTTGCTTCCCTTCCGCCGCGGCCTGGAGCGGATCATGAAGGATGTGGATGCCCCCATCATCCCCGTCAACCTCGACGGCGTGTGGGGAAGCATCTTTAGCTTCGAGCGGGGGCGGTTCCTGTGGAAGCTGCCCCGCCGCATGGCCCACAAGATTACGGTGAGCTTCGGCAAGCCCATGCCGCCCGCGTCCACGGCCATCGAAGTACGCGCCGCCGTCCAGGAACTGCACGCTGAAGCCTTCGCCCGCCGCAAGCCCTTCATGAACACCCTCGACCGGGCTTTCGTGTCCACGGCACGGCGGTTTCGCCGGCGCTTCATGATGGCCGACGGCAACACTCCACGGCTCACGTTCGGCGCGGCTCTCACCCGCACCATCTACATTGCCGGCAGACTCCGCCGTCTGATCGGCGATCGCAGAATGATCGGGGTCTTGCTGCCCCCTTCCGTCGGCGGAGCGCTCACCAATTACGCCCTCATGCTGTTGGGCCGCGTTCCCGTCAACCTGAATTACACCTCGTCGAATGAGGTGATCGCATCCTGTGCCGCACAGTGCGGCCTCGACGTGGTGATCACTTCCAAGGCATTCCTGGAGCGGCTGCCAAATCTGAACATCCCTGGCCGCACCCTTCTGCTGGAAGATGCGTTGCGCGAGCCGGCATTCACTGAGAGGCTGCGTGCCCTGGCGCTGGCCTGGTTCGTCCCCGCCGCGTGGTTGCGGCGCGCTCTTAATCTGGGTGCCCCAGGTCCCCGGTTTTGGGACCTGGGAAGGAAAGGTGTCACGCCCGACAACGAATCGCCGATGGACCAGTTGGCGACCGTCATCTTCTCCAGCGGCAGCACCGGCGATCCCAAGGGCGTGATGCTCAGCCACTTCAATCTCGAATCGAACATCAGCCAGGTGAGCCAGGTGTTCATGCTGGGCGCGCGCGACAGGATCATGGGCATCCTGCCGTTCTTTCATTCCTTCGGTTTCATGGCCGGCCTGTGGCTGCCGGCCGTCAACGGCGTGGGCGTCGTGTATCATCCCAATCCACTCGACGCCCAGGCCATCGGCGCTCTCATTGCCCGGTACAAGGTCACCTTCATGGTCGCCACGCCCACCTTCCTCCAGACCTACATTCGCCGCTGCTCGCCGGAGAGCTTCAGCTCACTCGAGTACGTGCTGGTGGGCGCGGAGAAGCTCCAGGAGCGGGTCGCGCTGGCATTCGAGGACCGGTTCAGCATCCGCCCCCTTGAAGGCTACGGCTGCACCGAATGCTCGCCGGTGGTGGCCGTCAACGGGCGCGACTATCGCGCCCCGGGCTTTTTGCAGGTCGCCGCCAGGCGCGGCCGGATCGGCCATCCGCTCCCGGGCGTGTCCGTGAAGGTGGTCGACATCGAAACCGGCGCCCCGGTTCCCGCAGGAACCGCGGGCATGTTGCTGGTGAAGGGACCGAACGTGATGCGCGGCTATCTCGGCAATGCAGACAAAACCGCTGAAGTGCTCAAAGACGGGTGGTACACCACCGGGGACGTCGCGGTGATGGAAGAAGACGGATTCCTCACCATCACCGACCGCCTCTCCCGCTTCAGCAAGATCGGCGGAGAGATGGTCCCCCATCTTCGCATCGAAGAAAAGCTGCAGGAAATGGCTGATGCGACAGATCAGGTCTTCGCCGTCACCGCTGTGCCCGACGAAAAGAAAGGCGAGCGCATCATGGTCGTGACCACCCTCGCTGGAAGCAAGCTCGAAACCGTCCCCGACAAGCTGGCTCACTGCGACTTGCCGGCGCTCTGGAAACCGAAGCCCGGGCAATTTGTTCAGGTCCCCGCATTGCCTTTGTTGGGAACGGGAAAGCTCGACCTGCGCGGCGTCAAGGCTCTCGCCATGGCCCACGTCGAGCAAACAGTTGAATAAGCCGAGTGCCGGGTGCCCCAGGTCCCGGGGTCCCCACGGACTGGTCTTTTGTCCGTGGGGTGGAGGTCCCTGCTGTTGGGACCTGGGAGGCGGCGCCGCACTCACCCTGGTGTCGATGCTGTACGGCAGATATCGCGATGCCTTCAGGCGGCTGCTGTGAAGACGACCCTTCATCCGGGCGCGGCTATGGGCCTCAACGCGCGACAGACTTCTCCGGCTCCTTGCCGAACGTCGCATTGCTAATGATCGGCCTGGCCCAAAAGCCCACGCTTAGAACGCAACCGAACGTAACATACAGGAACGTCATCCCGGCTCGAAGGCCGACGATGTCTCCGAGGCGGCCGATGATCAGCGGAACCACCGCGCCGCCCACGATGCCCGTACAAAGGATGCCGGCGAATGAGCCATGATGCTCGCTCACCGAGTTCAGCGCCAGCGAGATCACCGTGGGCCACATGATCGATGCAAAGAACCCGATGAGCGGAAAGGCGTAGAGCGAAACCGTCGCCGGACCGAACAGTGCGGCGCTCAGCGTGCATAGCGCGCCGATGGAAAACCCCAGCAGCACGCGCCGGCTGTCAAACGCCTTCAGCAGGATCATGCCCACAAAGCAGCCCGCGGTCATCAGTCCCCAGAACCAGGAAACGGCGCTCGCCCCCGTGGTGTGCGGATCGTACCCGTGATATTGCGACAGGAATTTTGAAATCCAGTCCGCGGTGCCCTGTTCCGATCCCACGTACGCAAACACGCATCCGAAATAGAGCCACACCATCCCGCGGCGCAGCAACTGCGAATACGTGCCCACCGTGCCGGTCTGCTCTTCTTCCGTCTTCTCGATCCGGGGAAAACGGATGGCGCTCAAAACCAGAACCATGACCCCCGCAACGGCGGCAAAGATCCAGTAGATGGAGGCCCAGGGAAGATCGTGCGGCGTAATGCGCGCCAGGGCCCGAAGCACCGGCCCGCGCGGCTCGGGCAGATGGTTCACCATGTAGGCGTAGATCAGCGGGCTGACAAAGGAGGCCGCTCCGAACACAAATTGCGCGAAAGCGGAGTTGAAGGCGAAGTGCTCTTCGCCGCCCGCCACCCGCAGCAGCGGATTGATCGCCACCTGCAGCATGGCCATTCCCGCGCCGATGGTGAACAGCGACACCACCGCGACCCCGTACGCTGGATGAATGGCAAAGCTCAACGCGCCCGCCAGCGCGGCAAGAAACGCGGCCAGCATCACCGGCTTCTCTCTAAAGCGATCGATTAGAAAGCCCGCCGGCACCGAGAAGACTCCGTACGCGAGAAAGAACGAAAAAGGGAGGAACGCCGCCGCCCCGAGACTGACATGAAAGCTGTCGATGATATCGGGGATGATGGGGCCCAGAATATTCGTCAGGAACGACAGGACGAAGAACACCAGGAACACGACACCGACCATCAGGTAGCTCCTGCGCATTGGCTTCCCCCGATCCTGTCTATTCCACCACCGTCACCTTGGTGGCGCGATCGAATTTTCCCGCTTCGCGATGGGCGAGCGCGGCCAGGGCCAGCGTCATCATCTGCACCGGCAGAATCTCCACGATCGGCCTGGCGATCTCCGCCGTATCCGGCAGCCTGCACGCGGGCCGCTCAGCATCGGCCGAAAACAACATCGCCTTCGCGGATGTGTTCGCAACATCGCGGAACAAGCCATCATGAAGCACGCGCGTTCTTGACGGCCCGGCAAAAATGCCCACCACCATCCCCGTCTGCAGCATCTCGAACGGGCCATGCCGGAACGCGGCGCTGCTCATGCCCTCGGCATGAAAATGATCCGACTCCTTGATGATCAGCGCGCCGGTTCCCACCGCGGCCAGCGACGGCCCGCGCCCCACCAGGAAAATATGCCGGGCATCGCGGAGCATCTCCCCGAACTCCTCTACGTGCGCTTTCCAGTCTCGCAGATAATCCTCGACGGCCTCGGGCGCGGCTTCCAATTCGCGCAGCCGCGCTGCAGGGTCAAGCTTGCAAAGAGCCCCGGCCAGCATGCGCAGCGCCATTTGTGCCGAGACATAGGTTTTGCATGAGACCGTGGATTCCTCGCCGGCGGCGCTGAGGACGGTGAAATCGGCCTCCCGCGCCAGGGGGCCGTCCACCTGGTTGGTCACGGCGATCACCGTGGCCCG
The DNA here is from genome assembly GCA_963720105.1 of uncultured Acidobacteriota bacterium. Classification (GTDB taxonomy): domain Bacteria; phylum Acidobacteriota; class Terriglobia; order Terriglobales; family Acidobacteriaceae; genus Telmatobacter. The sequence continues at coordinate 163,097 of CAVREL010000107.1, forward strand.
GCGTCCACCACCCCGCAAACCAGAACCCGGGGACCCCTTGGCATTCAATTCCAGCATGCGCACGGTTTCAACGCTCTTGCCGGACTGCGAAACGGCAATCACCAATGTCTCCGGCGCCAGCAGGTGCGGATAGTAGTGGATCAGTTCCGAGGTCTCGAGCATCAGCGGGGTCCAGCCGTGTTCGGCCAGTTCGATCTGGAGCGGATGAAGGCCGTGGTACGAGGAGCCCATGCCGGTGAGGACGACACGTTGAAAATGAGTATGGTCTAGCGCGCGCGCAATGTCCTCGAAAACAGTCGTGACCCCCAGCACGTTCCATGTGGCCCGTAACGCGTGCGGCTGATCGAAAAGATCGGAAAAATATCGGCCATGGATAACGTTCAATGACACGCGCTAGCTCCTGTTTCGCTGAATCGATGATGCCACGTCCGAGCCGCGCCGATGATAGCCGCCTGCGGGCCCAGCGAGGCAAGACGAACTTCGCTGCGCTCCGCCGGGACCTGGGTGCAGTTCCGTCGGATTTCGTCGCGAATACCGTCCAGGAACAGGGGCGCGCTGCGCATCACGCTGCCGCCCAGCACCATGACCTCGGGACAGAAAATGGTGACCAGGTTGGCGAGCCCGAGCCCTAGATAATGCGCTTCGCGTTCGACGGCCTGTTTCGCGAGCCCATCTCCAGCTGTTGCCATGGCGCAAATTCGTTTTGCGCTCATGCCTGCCCGGCCATGGCCGTTCATCCACGCCGTCATGGCCGGACCCGCGGCCAACACTTCCCAGCAACCGCGCGCGCCGCAGTAGCACAGCGGTCCGCCGGCATCGATTACCTGATGCCCGATCTCGGGATGGGCATCATCCACCCCGCGGTACAGTTGGCCGTGGAGGACCAGGCCAACGCCAATGCCCGTGCCGACCGTGACGAAAAGCACCTGCGCCTTCCCCTTGCCTGCGCCCCAGAATGCTTCACCCAGCGTGGCTGCGTCGGCGTCGTTCTCCAGCGCAACCTGCACGCCGAAGCGCGACTCCAGCGCTTCCACAAGGTTTGCGCCTCTCCACGATTTCAAAAACGCCACGTCGCCGATTTCGCCGGTGCGCGGATACACCGGCCCGGTGCAACCGATCCCAATTCCATCGATGTTCGCGTTCGCGCGCGCGGCGCACTCCTGCAGCATCCGTTCCATGCGATCCACGGCGTCAGTGAATCCCCGTTCCTGCTCGGTGGCGCACTCCTCCGAGACGAGCACGCTGCCCTCATCGTCCACCATGCCCACGGCAATCTTCGTCCCGCCGATATCCACGGCGCCGATGATTCGCCCTCCATGCGCAGTCATTCTCACTCCACCACAGGATCGTAAATCAATGCCGCGGGTCCTCCGGCCACAGGTGCCGCGGATAACGCCGCATCAGCTCGCGTCGCACCTGCGGATACAATCTCGACCAGAATCCCGCCAGGTCCGTTGTGGTCTGCACCGGACGATGATTGGGCGCAAGCAGGTGAAGAACGACCGGCGTTTGATGCGGTCCCAGCCGCGGCGTCTCATCCATGCCCAAAAAATCCTGCAGCCGCGAGGCGATCCAAGGAGTCTTGCCCGGCTGATAATGGACTTTCACCTGGCGCCCGCCTTTCAGGCGCAACGTCCGCGGCGCGTTCCGGCCCAGCCGCCCGGCATCCACTTTCGACTCCAGCCATGATACGAAGCTCGCGCCGGCGCTCTTGAGTTGCGCGAAACTGCGCAGCCCGCGGCAAAACTCCTGCAACGCGCTTTCCGTGTCCGGCGCCTCAATCCCGGAGAATTCCAGCCGCCCGACAACGTCCTCGAGAACCTCGGGATCGACGAACCGCTCGATTCCCGCTTCCAGCGCCTTTTCCGCGAGCAATTCCGCGGCGGCCTCCGGCTCGGGTTCGCCGCTCGATTCCTGCAGAGTCAGCTTGTCGTACATCAGCCGGCTTACCGAATCAACCCGCTCTGCCTGCCGATTCCAGCCGATCGCCGTTTCCTCCCGCACCCGTTCCGGAAAAAAGTCCAGGAGCCACTCGGGCTCCACGCGAGAAAACAGACGAACCAGCGGCAAGGGCTGGTCGCTGCGATCTTCCGCGTCAAGAGCCACCATGAGCGGATAAGACGCGAGTGGGCCGACAATTTCTGCTGCTGTGCCATTCGACAGCATCACCTGCTGGCCCGATTTGCGCTGCGCAACCCGATCGGGAAAACCCATCAGCACCGATTGAAGCAACCCATCGTCATCGTTCTCGATCTGCCCTATGCCCTGGGTACCCCGTCCTAGCTTTGCTAGGGCGGGAAACCGCTTCGTCGGGCGCACCATCCGCAGCAGATGCTGGATCTGCTGTCGCGTCGCATCTCCTGGCCGCTCGTCGAGTGCTTCCAATAGATCGTTGTGTTCCAGGCGCTCGCCGGCGCTCAAAAATGCCGCCGCCATGCAGGCTGCGCGTCCGGCTCCGCGCTCCTCGGCCGCCGCGATCATCCGCGACAAGCGCGGATGCACCGGCAGACGCATCAGGTTTCGGGCATCCTGGTCCGTGCGAATCAACAAGTCAAGCAACTCTTCGCCATGGTTAACCGCCTGTTCCGGTAGAGCATCGAGCCATTCAACCGCCCCCGGATCCCGAATGCCCATCGCGCGCAACGCCAGGCAAAGTTGGGTGAGATCGCTGCGCAGAATTTCCGGCGTCTCATGTTCTGCGCGAGCCTGGTAGTCCATTTGCGAATAAAGACGAATCACTCGGCCGGGCGCGGTCCGGGCGGCCCGGCCGGCTCTCTGCCGCGCCGAGGATTTGCTGATCCGTCCCACTCGCAACGTGGGCAATCCCGTCCATGGCGAGTAAGCGGCCATCCGCGCCAGGCCGCTGTCGATCACCGCCCTGACGCCATCGATGGTGATCGAACTCTCGGCAACATTCGTCGACAAAATCACTTTAGGTTGCGCGGCCGGCGCCACCGCACGATCCTGCTCGGAGGCGGTCAAATCGCCATGCAGCGGCAGCAGCAATCGATTGCCTTGGCGCGCCAGCGGCTCGCAGGCCCGCGCGGCGCGGCGTATCTCCGCCGCACCTGGCAGGAAAACCAGCACGTCTCCGCCCTGCTCGGCGCGCACCAGCAATTCCAATGCATCCCTCACTTGCTCGTGAAGCGGTGCAGGCGAATACGGCACGTGCTCAATTGCCAGGTCAAACCGCCTTCCCTCGGATCGCGTCACCGGGCAGTCGCCGAGAAAACGCGCCACCGCCGCAACATCCAGCGTGGCCGACATGACCACAATCCGAAGATCCGCCCGCTTGCGTTGCAATCTCTTCAGCAGCGCCAGCGCCAGGTCGCTCTCCAGGTGCCGCTCATGGAATTCGTCCAGAACCACGGCGTCCACGCCATGCAATTCGGGATCGGACAGCAGGCGCCGCGTCAATACGCCTTCCGTCAGGAAATGCAGGCGAGTGTCCGGTCCGGCGACTCTCTCAAACCGAACCTGGTACCCAACCGTCTCTCCAATTTCTTCTGAGAATTCCCACGCCACGCGCCGGGCGGCCAGCCGCGCCGCGATTCGCCGCGGCTCCAGCACCAGCACCTGCCCGCTGACTGCGGTCAGCAACGCGGCCGGGATGCGTGTGGTCTTGCCCGCCCCCGGCTCAGCCTGGATGACGAGATTCGAACCCCGTTGGAGTTTTGAGAGGATCTCCGGGATGATGCCATCCACGGGAAGCGGAAGCGTTCGGCGCACATCTATTATCCAATCGCATGGCCGGAGCCGCGTCAATTCCCTCTTGCGTGTCGAACCAAGCCCGCAAAGCGGGCGTAAGGCGGTAGCCCCAGGCGCCAGCCTGGGGAAAGCTGGCAAATGACTACCTCCCAGCCCCCGCTGGGGGCGTAAGAATGGGCTGGCGCAATCTCGTTGGGTCAACGGATAATCGCCAATTCTTGCCACGCACTATGGTCATGACATCTGCCCGCTTCATCCATCGGCAACTGGGCGCCAATTACTTCTCGCTCACCTCCAGCTGCACCGGCCGCGCAATCGAGTTCACCGAAGGATCGTAATATTCGTAGACCTGTGATGGGAATGTGCGCGCGCGGATCGGATACTTGGCCCGGAGCCGGAAACGCAGCTCGATTTCGCTTGCCGGCGCCAGGCGGTTGAAATAGAGGATCGCCTGCGTTGCCGTGAGATTGAACTTCTCCAGCGAGCCGCTCTTTGCTCCGGCGCTCTTTTCCTCCACTGCCTGCAGATCCTCGCTCAGAAGCTCGAACCCCGGCGGAATGCCGAGATCGACCATCACCATGTTGGCAGTCTTCGGCAGGTTGTTGCGGATACGCGCTGTCTCAGTGACTATATCGTTCTGCGCCAGTTTAGTGCGGTCGTAGGTCACGTCGATCGAAAGCGCCTCATGCTCCGGCTTCACATCCCACGGGACAAAATAGCTGCCCACCACCTGGTAGGCAAGCGAGCCGTTTCCTTCAAAGTGAATCTGTACCTCGTTGCCCGCTTCGGAATCCACGTCGCGGAGCACAAACTGGTGGAACAAGTCATTGTTTTCGGCGGTCAGATCGATCTTCTCCGCAACCTTGCCGTTGAGGATGATTTCCGCCGTGCCGCGCACGTCCGCCGAACTCTCGCTGGAGGCAACCAGCAGCGCGCGCAGAGCCATGATGGTCGCCTGCGTCGTTCCCCATGCTCCGGACGCCTGCTTTTTGCCGGCGATATACGCCAGCGCCTTGCGCGCAATCTCCGGCGCCTGCCGCCACTTCAGCAGCGCCTGCACCGCCAGCCCCGTGGTTTCAATGGCCGCGCTTTCGCCGGTCGAATACACCCCCGTCTGTTCCGCGCTCCACCACACCTGGCCATCTTTCTCCTGGCGCGCATCGAGCAGCATCTTCATCGCCTGGCGCGTGAACGAATCATCCTTGCCGTTTTCGACCGCGAAGTTGGCCAGCACGGCCAGCGTATAGGCGTCGGCTTTGCTGTCAAGATGCGCGGACAGGTAGCGCATAGCTTTTTCTGTCGCGTCGCCGCGGTAACCCGTGCTCTCCAGCCCCCATGCAATATATGCCGTGATGCGCCCCATGTCGGAGTTGTAGCGATTGGTCGCGCCTTCATTGATGAATTCTGTATCCGCCTTCCAGCTTCCATCCGCCTGCTGTTGCTGGATGAGCCACTCGCGGGTCCGGTCGATCAGCCTCTGGTCCACGTCATGAACTTTGGCCATGTCGTTGAATTCCATCAGCCCATACGCGGTGAGTATCTTGTTGGCCGGCTTCTGCCCAAACCATGAAAACCCGCCGCCCGCAACCTCGAACGTCAGCAGCCGCTGATAGCCATTGGCAATGTATCCTTCGGCCTTGGCGTGCACCTCCGGGGTCAGCTTCTTCGTCCTCTTCATGTAGTCCAGCGCCAGCACATTCGGATAAGTGCTCGACGAGGTCTGCTCGAAGCACCCGCCCGGCATGCTGAGAATGCTGTCCATGCCTTCGATCACCTGGCTCAGCGGCCCGGGATACAGCCGCACCAAAATCTTGCTCGCCTCCGGAATCGCATCCTTGGGAAATTGCACGATGTGTTGAATCGTCGGTTGTCCCGGCGAGTCGATGCGCCCGTTAAACACCGCATCCTGCTGGCGCCCGTTGGGCACCACTTCAATGTCCCGCACCACGATGTCTTCGCGCTCCGCGGCGCCTTTCATCGCCGCCGCCAGGGTCAACTTGAATTTGCCGATCCGTTTGGCTTCCAGCGTGAACTCCGATCCGCCCACCTGCCCGGCATCGATAGAGACGCTCTTCGTCCCTGAGTCGTCCGCCGGCGCAAACCAGTCATCCGGTTTCAGGGTCAGGCTCACATCGCCTCGCCCGCCCGTGTAGTTGTAAATCGCCACCGGAATCGAAACGCGGTCCCCCTCGGTGAGCGTCACCGGCAGATCGAGATCGGCAAAGAAATCCTGGAACACCTTGAGCGAAGAGGTGCTCGTTCCCAGCGCGCCGTCCGCGGTGGACGCCAGCATGGCCATCCGCCACGTGGTAATCGAGTCGGCGATAGGAATCTCGATGCTGGCCTCGCCGTTCGCGTCCGTCACGATTTCAGGATTGATGTAGAGCGCTTCTGGAAAGTACGAACGGACGTGCGTCGCGCCCGCCTGGGCCTTTTGATCGACAACTCCGAAGAGTCCGCCGCCCGCGCTGCCCTTGTCGGCCCCAAGGCCTGCCATCCCGGCCACGCCGAAGCTCCTTCCTGCCGTTATTGCCATTGGGGCTGGCACAGCCAGCATCATTTTCATCTTGATCGGACCGCCCATGGCCCCCTCGCCCATGCTCCCTTCGACCATCACGGTTTGCGTGGAGGCTCCCACGTTGAGCGTCGCAGCAAGCACGGCCCGGTCGCGCGCCGCAAGCGTAATCCGCCGGATCGCCGATCGAAAGCCCTGCGAAGAAATCTGAATCCGGTACGTTCCCGGCGGCAAACCCGCAAACGAGAAATTGCCGCTCTGGTCCGCTTTGGCATTCCGCTGCTCACCCTTGGGCTCCGCATCCAGCGTGACAATCGCTCCCGGGACCACGGCGCCGGACAAGTCCTCCACCGCCCCGGTGATTTCCGCCTTGCCATTGACGGGCCCGAGCTCATGCTCCATCTGCACGTCGATCGAAGAGCGGTTCTCCGTGCCGCGAACCACTCCGACACGCGCTTCAACGGTGGTCGCCAAATCGTCATTGGTTCCAAATTGACGGTCGGCCCCGGCACTGCGAATCATGTAGAATTTCGCGTTCTTTTGCTGCCACCACGTCACCGGCTCGAGCCGCAACTCAGTCCCCCACGCGTCGCGAAGCAGCGACGGATCTTTGCTCTTCACTTCAACGAAGATCTTCGCCAGATCCGCATGCCCATTCTCTCCATAGTCCGCGCTCAGCTTGGCGGCAATCTTCTTCACCGCGTCGATAAACGCGTCGCGATACCGCTCCGAATATTCCTGCTCCTTGGCCTGCGGCAATTCGCGTCCGAACTCCGTATCGAGCTTGTTGGTGTCGGTCATCTCCATAACGGAGAACAGCGCGCCCGCCGCGCGGTCGCGCTGGCTCACATCCGGCCCGCTCTCCGGCTGCACCACATCGTCCATCGAGAGCGAATGGATCTCGAACCGCGGCTTCAGCAGTTCCTGCTCGAGATAGAAGAAGACCTTTGCGAACCCCGGCTGCTTTTCTGCCAGCGCGAACACCGCCTCATCCACCACCTGCAATCCCAGCGCCGCGTGCACCGGACTCCCATGCTCATCGGTAATGCAGAACCGGATCCGCGCCTCGGCGCCCGGCTTGTATTCCTGCGCGTCCGCCACCGCCTCGATATGCAGTTCCCCGGCCGGCTGTACGAAAACCAGCCGATGGTCGCCGACCGCCTGCGCATCCTGCCCGAAGCGATACGCATGGATCTCCAGCGTTCCCGCCATTTCCGGACCCAGGTCCAGCGACAGCCTCGCGCTGCCGTTCACGACGTCCACATCGCGGGTGAGAATCGTCTGTCCGTCCTTGATAACGTCGATGTACGCAGACCCGCCGGGCGCCGTCGAAAACATCGTGAGATCCAATCGGTCGCCCACCTTGTAGAGCGTGCGATCGCTTCGCAGCAGCACCTGGTCCGCGCCGGCCCGCGATTCCAGCACCATGGAACTCGACGCGTGATTCCCATGCGCATCCGACGCATCGATCGCCAGATTTACGTTCTCGCCATGCGGAGTTACGCGAACCACTCCCACACCGCTTTTGTCGGTCTCGGCATCCTGATCGGGAGCACCGGGCACATGCACCGTAAGATGCGCGGCGGCCGGCGAACCGTCAGGGTACGATGCCAGAACGAACACCTGGTTCTCCAGCCCCGGAATCAGCTTTCCGCCCTCCGGCGCCGCCATCAGCAGCATGGGCGATTGGCTCACCGTGATCGGCTCGCCGCGCGTCTCGGTGTGCCCCGAAGAATCCTTTACCGTCGCCTCCACCACCACCGGCGCGGTCCCGTTGTTCAACGGCCGCCCCGCAAAATACGACGGCAACTGCAGATCGAAACGATACGCCCCATCCTTATCCGTTCTTCCACTCACTGAACCCACCCCGGCCAGGACCACGTCCATGGCCGTGTTCTTCACCGCAATCTCGGCGTTCTCTACCGGCTTTCCGAAAAAATAGTTGGCGTGCACTGTGCCCGTTACGTGTTCCCCCGGGCGATAGTCGCGCTTCGGCTTTCCATCCTTGTCGGGAAACTCAACCGTGACCTTGAACTTGGGCAACACGTACCGTTCCACGTTCAGCGCCAGTTCAGCGCTGTTGGCCGGCGCCGCCGGGTCGCCCATCAACGCGCGCAGATGATATGTGCCCAGGTTCACCTCGTCGGCCAGCGCAAACTCCGCTGAAGCCACGCCAAACTCATCGGTCTCGGTTGCTTTCTTGAACACCTTGTTCCCGCGCGAATCCTCCACTTCGAAGGTGAGTGGTCCTGTGGCCGCGTGGTGATCGGCGCGATCCAGCGCCAGGGCGCGCGCGTGAATTGTCTGCCCCGGCTGATAGATGGGCTTCTCCGTCGTCAGCAGAATCGACACCTTGTTTTCCAGCCGCACCGGCCCGGTGTATTCGCTGCTTCCCATCGGCGTCTCGGCAACATAATGCAACTGGAAATTGCCCACCAGGACAGGAAACCGGAATTGCGCTTCCAGGGTGCCGCGCCCATTCACGTGCCCGTCAAACAGGCTGCGCGCCGGCTCTTTCGGAACCAGCAACTCGACATGCACCGAGCTGTCGCCGGGAATGGGACGATTATCGGAATCCGTAACCAGAACGCGAATGGCAGCCTCGCCGCCGGAAAGATAGGTGTTCTGCCCCACAACGCGAACCACCGGCCTCCGCAGGATCTCCCCGACCGACCGGGTTTCTTCCAGAGCGGCAACCTTCTCGTCGCCATATGTAAATCGATAACGGACCCGCTCCCACACCAGATCGTCGTAGGCGATCGACTTCGCCACCGGAAGCAGGATTCTCCATCGTCCATCGCCGTCCGAGATTCGCGCCTCGCGTTCGGCGCGCCCCAGCACCCGGTCTTCCGGATCGAGCAACTCCACCGCGAGCGTGCCTGCTCCCGCGTGAGAGCCGTGGTAGGGAATGACAAGTGAAAGTTCGCGGTGAGAGTAGATCGCCCGCAACGATTCGCCATCAGCCCCCGCACCGCAAAGGCATGTGAATGCGGTAAAGGCTGCGAACCACAACGCGCGAACGACGCAATTCGACTGCAAACGCATCCAGCGGACTTTCATACGTGCTCCTGGTGCGCAACCGCGCTCGTTGGGAGTGCGATTGTTTCGGTGTCGGCTTAGGAACGAATGAATTTGCCCGACTTGCAACGAAAATTGCGATCTGTGTCTTTGACGGTGCAGTCTGAATGCAGTGAGCGAGCGAATGCGGCGGCAAAAACTCGCCCTGCCAGGCGCACACCAGCCCAAGGCGCATCCTGCGCCTTGACCTGCAATCCTGATCTACCTGGAGATAGACACCACGGAACTCTCTTTTGTTCCAGAACCGGCTCAACCATCCCAGCCCGCGCAGCTGGCGTGAGATGGTAGCCCCAGGCGCAAGCCTGGGGAGTGCGGGTGCACGAACAGGTCCAGCCCGCGCAGCGGGCGGAAGAAGCGGATAAACTTGCCGCGTCAACGCGGAAGATCATCGGCGATAACCCATCAGAAACGTGATGCTCGAAGGCGCTAGTCGGAGCCGGCCTGCCGCTACTTCATCCGGCAACTCTATGCGAGAGAATCGGGGCTCTCCTGTTGGCCTCCAACTTGACCTTGGTCAATCGGGCCCACTTATCACCCGATGACCTGTGTCCACGCTTGTTTTTGAGCAAAGTATCCGGGATCAACTCCCCTTATCGTTGGAATCACGGGAGGACAATGCACTTTCCCCCTTCCCCCAAACGTCGTGTGGGAGGTTCTAAGTGGAAAGGTCGCATGTTGTTCTCGCTGTTTCGGTCATGGTTGCGCTGCTGGCCGTTGGCCCCGCGCATGCCCAGCTCAAGGCCGGTTCATCCGTCCTCCATCCTGCCGCAGCCTCTCAGGTCATCACTGTTGCGGTCAAGGAAATGCGCTCCGTCAAGCACGGCAAAGATCAGGAGTTCGTGATTGCCCAGGCTGTGGGCTTCTCCAACGACACCTGCGATGTGGTCACCACCTTCGACGTCGTCAAGAAATACGAGGAGCGGCAGACCTGGAACAACGTAAAACAAAGGATCGATATCGTTGTGGACGGAACGCCCTACCCGGCCAAATTCCGTGACCTCGGCTTCTATCCTCTCGGTCTGAACCTCGCCTGCATCGACTTCGAATCTCCTGTAGATCGCGCCGCCGCGCAGATTTCCGCTCTGCCCCTGGATGAAAACTCATCCGACTTTTCTTCCTTGTCCTATGACGATGGAGAAATCGCCAGAAGCGATCCGGGCACTCCGTTCCTGAACCAGCGTGGCGAGATCTCTTCCGTCCTTATCGCCAGTCCCGATGGTCCCCTCGAGTTTGCGTCCGCGGAGGATCTTCGCGTGTTCCTCCGGGTAGCGGCCGGTGTTCCGCCCTGGCCCACGCTTCGCCACCGCCCCATGTCGGCGATTTAACCCATTCTCAACCCTAAGCGGGGTGCCCCATCCTGGCTCTGCTAGGGTGGGGTAGGACTCACGCTGACACATCAAACTCTGAATCCGCCCCAACTGCGAGCGCCCCGCTTTTGGTCGCTGCGGCCGTCATGAAACAATAAGGCCATACAGGCCATGACGAACGAAACTCCGGAAATCGAGCCCACCCCCGAGAACCATCCCAATCCCGCCGCGGAGCCGGAATTCGCCCCTCCCCCCGAGCCGGCCATCGCATCTGCCGCCCAGCCGCCCACCGAGGCCGCCCCTGTCGCACCCACCGAGCCCGCCCCCGAACCGGCAGAAAATTTCGGCGATCTGCTGGCGCAATTTGAAAAGACCCATGCCCACGCGCCTAAACCTGGCCAACAATTACAGGGCAACGTCATCTCGATCTCCTCGGAGCAGGTTTTTCTCGACATCGGCTTCAAGATCGAAGGCGTGCTTCCCCGTTCCGCGTTTGAGAACAACGCCGAATCGGTCAAGCCCGGCGATACGATTCCCGTCTCCGTGACAGGCCGCAACGAAGAAGGTTACTACTCTCTGACCCGTTTCAAGGTTGCGCAGCCGCGCGACTGGTCCGCGCTTGAACAAGCCTTCGCACAAAAACTAGCCGTGGTCGGCACCGTCACCGGCCAGGTCAAGGGCGGTTTCAATGTCGATGTCGGCGTGCGCGCCTTCATGCCCGCCAGCCGCAGCGGCGCGCGCGATGCCGCGGAGATGGAAGCTCTGGTCGGACAGCAGATCAATTGCCGCATCACCAAGCTCGACGTCACCGATGAAGACCTGGTCGTCGATCGCCGCGTGGTCCTCGAAGAGCAGGCCCGCGCCGCGTCCGAACAGCATTTCGGCGCCATCAAAGAAGGCGATGTGCTTACCGGCAAGGTGCGCACCTTGATGAGCTACGGAGCGTTCGTCGATCTCGGCGGCGTGGATGGATTGCTCCACATCTCCGACATGGCCTGGAACCGCGTCAACAAGCCCGACGACGTTGTCTCTCTCGGCCAGGAGCTGCAGGTCAGGATTCTCAAGATCGATCCCGAAACCAAAAAGATTTCCCTCGGCCTCAAGCAGCTCCAGCCCGAGCCCTGGGCGACCGCGCCGCAACGTTTCGAGCTCGGCCAGCGCGTTCGCGGCCGGGTCACGCGGGTCGCCGAGTTCGGCGCTTTTGTCGAGCTCGAGCCCGGCGTCGAAGGTCTCATCCATGTTTCCGAAATGTCCTGGGGCAGGAAGATCCGCATCGCCAGCGACATCGTCAAAGCGGGCGAAGTCGTCGACGTAGTCATCCTCTCCATCAAGCCCGAGGAACGCCGCATCTCTCTCGGCCTGAAACAGACGCTCGCCGATCCGTGGACAGAGGTCACGCGCCGCTACGGGGTGGGCTCGCAGGTCGAAGGCCCGGTAACCAGGCTCATGAAGTTCGGCGCCTTTGTGCAGATCGCCGAGGGCGTCGAGGGCCTCGTCCACATCAGCGAGATCACTCCCGAGCGCCGCCTCAATCATCCCTCCGACATCCTGCACGCCGGCCAGGTGGTCAAAGCGCAGATCCTGGCCATCGACACCGAAAAGCGCCAGATGAAGCTCAGCATGAAGCAGCTTGTGCCGACGAGCATCGACGAATACATCGCCGAACACAAGATCGGCGACCACGTTTCAGGCCGCGTGGTGGAGGAGTCGCCTGCCTTGGTCGAACTCGGCGAAGGCATTCGCGCCGCCTGCCGCGTACCCGCGGGCGCCGTCAAGTCCGCACCGCAGCCCGCATCCCAGCCGGCCAAGGCTGACCTGTCTTCGCTTTCCACCATGCTGCAGGCGCGATGGAAAGGAAGCGCTCCTGCTCCCGCGGCCAAACCCGCTCCCCTGCAAATCGGCCAGGTCCGCACCTTCAAAATCATCAAGCTCGACACTCCGGCGAAGACCATCGAAGTCGAACTCACCTGAGCTCGGCGAGCTTTGTGTCAGGGCACGACTTCTGGCCTGCCCTGAGCAAGGGACGCGAAGGACCCGCTTTTGCCATTCGCAACCACCGGTGTCACGCCGGCATCGCCGGGTTTTGAAAGCGCACCACTTCAGAGGCTCCGGAAAAACTCGTTACGGGATGTGCTTTGTAACAGGGCACGACTTCAGTCGGGCCGATAAGCCCAACAAAATGCGTCGGGCTTTAGCCCCTGCTATGCTCGCCCGCGCAATTTCGCAGCACATTCCCCGTTTTTCCGCAGCCTGTTCAGTCGTGCCGTGGTCGGCCAGAAAACTCTTGGGCTTGAGTGTCTGCGTGAGAACTCGGATCCACACGCGAACTCGCCAACTCGCCAGGTCGCGACCGGGGTCCCCACGGACAGGTCTTCGTCCGTCGGGTGGAGGAAGCGATGCCAACTTGCCGTTCTTGTCTTGAAAAGAAAAAATCCCTCAAGCCTCGGACTCGCACGCCGAGTTCTCACCCACACTCTTAGCCCCTGAGGGATGACTTCGAGGTTATTTCCGAGTAGGCGGTCATCCTCCCGCTTCGCCCATCCCTCCTCTTGCCTGTCATCCTGAGCGTAGCGAAGGATCTGCGGTTGTCTTTGTCGACATTGCTTTGTAACCAGGGCCCGACTTCAGTCGGGCCGATAAGCCCAACAAAATGCGTTGGGCTTTAGCCCCTGCTATGTCTCCGCAGGTTGATTTCGCGGCGTGTTCCCCGTTTTTCCGCAGCCTCTTCAGTCGTGCCGAAAAGCCGCCCAAAACGATCGGGCTTTAGCCCCTGAGGGATGCCTTCGAGGTCATGTCCGAATAGGCGGTCACTCACCAACAATCCCACGCTTTGTAACAAGGGCACGACTTCAGTCGGGCCGCAAACGCTCCAAGAAATGTCCGGGCTTTAGCCCCTGAGGGATGCCTCCGGCGTCATGTCCGAGTTGGCGGTCATCCGACCGGAACGAGCGATACCTTCGGAATGTCAACGGTGTGCGAGAGAGGGTTAGACTTTTACGGGGAGAAGATATGAGACCCGGTGCTGCTCCAATCGGGGAGCAACTTGCAATACTGATCGCTGGCCCCCCTTTGATGGCAAGCCTAATTTGGCTAATGAGTCGCGGATGGGCAACCTCTGTTCAGGGTGGAACCGTAAGCGAGAAGACCAAGCGGAGACAGCGGCTAGAGTTTTGGATTGTCCTCATCGCGATGTACGTCATCGGCTTTTGCATGGCGCTTTACGCTTGGTTCACCTAACCGTGCTATTCGTTGGAGACTTGGACTTAACTAACAGAAATTATGTGCGCGAGTGTCGCTTCCGGGCGAGTAGTGGACGACTCCCTCGAAAATCACTCAGGATGCCGATTCATGCATGAGCGGATTCGTGGTCGTGACACGGAGGTCATAACCAAACTTGCGAAGTTGCTTGGCCAGGGATTGAGCCCGATAGATGAGTAGCTTCGGTTGGTACGAGATGCCCTGCTCGATGTAACGGACTCCTTCGTGGAGGATCTTCCAGACGAGGCGACAGAGTCGATGGGCGATGGCCCAGATTGCAGATTGATACCCCAGCCGGGGCAACAAACGCCGGAAAACCGCCTGAAAATGGGTGCCCTTGCTTCGGGCTGCGGCGTGGGCGACTTGATTGAGTATTCGCCGCATGTACTTGTTGCCTTTCGCGGAGCGACTGCTGCGGTTCTCCCCGGCGCTCTCTTCTTTCCCGGGACAGGTTCCAACCCAGGAAGTAAATTCCGCCGCAGATGGAAAGGTTTCGGCTGTTACCCCTACCTCAGCGATGATTTGCTGTGCGGAGTCGATGCCGAAACCGGGTACTTCGGCCAGGCGGACGACCGCATCCTGATGTGGTCTCATGGCTTGGGCGATCATCGTGTTGAGTACGGCGATCTGATCATTGATCTGGCGTAGCCGTTCAAGCTGCAAGCCGAGCATTTGCCGATGCACAGGATGAGATTCACCCGTCAGAGCTTCGATCAGTTGTTCCTCGCTGCACTTCAGCCGTTCGTCACCCAACGACGCAAGGTTCTTCGGATCGGTCTCGTTTAACGCCAGGGCATGCAGAATGCGAAGGCCGCTCGCCCCGAAAAGATCGGCCACCACGACCGACAGCTTGATGCGCATCTCTTCCAAGAGGCACTCGATCTGGCTATGCAGGCGCACCCGGTCCCGTATCAACTGCAGTTTCATTCGGGCCAGGTTGCGCCACATGCGCTGTTCTCCTCCGGGCACGAAACTCAGGATCAACTCCTCGGCGATGAACCGTCGCGCCAACCGCTCCGCATCCTTGAAGTCATGCTTTCGCCCTCGCGGAGCGCGGTTCGAAAATGCTTGCGCCAGGTGCAAACTCATGTGCGGCTCTAGTTCCAGCCACACCGATCGCCAGTATTGCGCGGTCGATTCCATTACCGCCTCCACCACACCGCGTTCCCGCAGCCATGTCGCCAGATGGTGCAACTCCGTGGGCATGGTGGAAAATCGCCGCCGCTCTGGCTTCTGCCCAGGTGCGGCTCCATCCAGCACCACTACCATCAAAACCTTCTTGTGAACGTCGATCCCTGCAATCTTGTCTGACATCGCTTCCTCCGGGCGTGGAGCGGCAGGAAGCGTGAACGAAGACATGACACACCCTCACGTGCTACCAGTCCATTCCGAGATGGCCGGCGTCACACAAATTGGTCCATAACACGCAACCCAGACCAAACTCTTCCACGGCCTCAACTAATCCAGAGTCGGCTCGGCCTTTGCCGTCCAGCGCCCGTTCGATGGTAACGCTTCGGCTCTAGCCGATTTTCATCCATATAGGTGGGTCGAAGACCCATGCATAACTCTTCCGTAAAGGAAGTGTTGCGTAATAGCCAAAAGTGGCAAGTAAGCAACATATCCGGCGAGCAGACCGCGCAGAATCAGCCAAGTTATTGCTCCCCACCGGCGAACGGTCCGCGTCATGGTTTATTTCCGCGCTGTCTCTTCGAATGCAACTCCTGCTCCCGCCAACTCTTCCGCCGAAATATACCGCCCATAGTTGTAGTAGGCGGCGCACGCTCCCTCGCTCGACACCATGGTCGCGCCCAGCGGATGCCGCGGCGTACACTCCTTGCCGAATGCCGCGCACTCTTCCGGCTTGATCACGCCCCGCAGCACATCGCCGGAGCGGCACAGCTTCGATTCCTCCGTGTGGATGCCGCTGATCCGGAATCTCAGCTCCGCGTCATACTCGCGATACGCCTCGCTCAGCCGCCAGCCGCTGTTCGGGATCACGCCGATCCCGCGCCATGCCCGATCGGTCACCTCAAAAACTTCCGCCAGCAGCTTCTGTGCCGCCTGGTTGCCCTCGTAGCGCACGATGCGCGCATACGCGTTCTCGACTTCGTGCCGGCCCGCCTCAAGCTGGATCACCGCCCGCCGGATCCCGTCCAGCAGATCGAGCGGCTCAAATCCCGTGACAACAATAGGAATCTTGTATTTCTCCGCCAGCGGCGGATATTCCCAGTAGCCCATCACGCTGCACACGTGGCCGGCGGCGAGAAACGCCTGCACCTGGTTCCCCGGCGAGCTCATGATGGCCTCGATGGCCGGTGGCACCAGCACATGCGACACCAGCAGCGAAAAATTCTTCAGGCCGCGGCGCATGGCCACGTGCACGCTCATGGCGTTGGCCGGCCCGGTGGTCTCGAACCCCACGCCAAAAAACACCACCTGCCGATCGGGATTCTTGACGGCCAGCTCCACCACATCCAGCGGTGAGTACACCACGCGCACATCGGCGCCGCGCCCCTTCACCTGGAACAGGTCGCCGTCGGTGCCCGGCACGCGCAACATGTCGCCGAACGAGCAGAAGATTACCCCCGGTTGCGCGGCAATGGCCAGCGCCTTGTCAATCAGTTCCAGGGGCGTCACGCATACCGGGCAGCCCGGCCCGTGGACCATTTCGATCCCCGCCGGCAGCATCTGGTCGATGCCGTTCTTGATGATGGAGTGGGTCTGCCCGCCGCAGACTTCCATGATCTTCCACGGGCGTGTGGCCACGTGGCGGATCTCGCGCGCCATCCGCTGCGCGATCTCGCCGTTGCGAAACTCGGTCAGATACTTCATTGCCGACCCAACCTTAAAAAGTTGTCATCTTGAGCGGCGTTGATCGCCGGGCGATCAACGCAGTCGAAGGACCTGCTATTGTTCTTCGGGCACCGTCGACGGACCAGACTCCGCCGAGCAGCTTCCATCCGGACACGGCGATGACGGCGCGACCGCAGCTCGGGCGAAGACCTCCTCCTCGCTGGCCAGTTCCTCGTCCAGCACTCCCATCGCGCGGAAGGTCTCGAGTGTCTCCTGGGCGGTCTTCTCGTCGACTCTGGAGATGGCAAACCCCACGTGCACAATGGCATAGTCGCCCACCGCGATCTCCGGAACATAGTCGAGGCAGACCCGCTTAACCACTCCCCCGAAGTTCACCCGTCCCACGCGAATCACCCCGTCGGTCGTGATTTCTTCCACCCGGCCCGGAATCGCAAGACACATAGCAGACCTCTCTACTCCACTTTTACCAACTCTGTCCCGGGGAAAATGTGACTTAAATCACCCGACTCCGGCATACCGCTTTGGGGAAAGGCGATCGTGAGCCGACCGGTCTCTCGAATCGTTATCAACCTTCTGGGAGGATCGTCGCTCGATGGGGAAGCTTCGCGTGAGCCGAATCCACCGCAACGCAACTCAGTTTCATCCTGTTTTCGAAATGGCCGGATTTTACGCGCCTACTTCCCTTTCCTCAACTCGTTCAGCGCGATCTTCGCCTTCACGATCTTCTTCACCAGGCCCGCCGGCAGAGGCTTGTCCACCGGGAACTGGATGGTGCCCTTGGAGGTCTTGTAGCCCTTCAGTTCCTCGGCGTAGTCCTCCACCAGCCTGCCGCTCATGGGGAAAAAACTGCAATGCTCCTTGAATGCCGCGTAGGCCACCAGGCCGCCCTTGTAATTGAACGCCGGCATCCCGTAGCTGATCGCCTCCGTGGTCTCTTTGGGGACGACGGAGCGAATGGTGGCGCGCAGCTTTTCGAGCGTACTCCGATGGGGTTCAGGGCAGGCCGCGAGATAGCTCTCCACGTCCGTGGCCTTCTCCGGGCCGATCATGGGTGGAAGTTTCACGCCCCGGGTTGCCTTCTTCATACGGTGATCTCCGCGTTGGCGGCAGTCCAGAAACAACCGTCCGTGCCCCATCTTCGCGGACGTCTCTGTCTTTCGTCCGCGAAGGTGGGAAACCACGAACCTCAACCCGCCGGCGCCTCAGCCCTTGTGCTTGGGCGGCGGCCCTGGAGGAACCGACGATGTGGCAATATCGGCCACCGCCTTCCACGAACCATCTCCCTGTTTGCGATAGGTGGTCACGTAGGTTCCGTGATCATGGATGACCTTGTGGGTCGCCGGATCGGTCATGGTCATCTGGTAGTCGCCCTGGCTGTAGCCCAGGTCGCCCGCTTTCGACACATCTACTTTCGACGGTTTGAACGTCAGCGAAAGGGCCTTGTCTGACACCATTCCACCCAGTCCGCCCTTGATCGCGTCTCTTCCTTTCAGGGGTTCCATGCCAGGCGCCATCAGCACGGCGTCGTCAGCATAATGGGTTACGATTTTGTCGGCATCCTTCGCCGCCCAGTCGGCGTTCCACTGAACCTCGTCGTCGGTGATCGCCTTCACGTCGGCATCGTGAGTATCGGGCGCAGCCGCAGCAGGCTGGGGAGCCTGGTTGCAGGCAGCCATGGCAAGAACCATCGCTGCCGTACCGCACAGCAGGGCAAGTGATTTCATTCTCTCGTTCCTCCTCCAGGGAATCCTTGTTTCCAGCACAGGATTATGGCGGCGATACGTACTATATGGAGGTCAGGACGGTAAGGACAATAGAAATACGCATTCCGGCCGCAAGCGGATTGCCCGGAGGGGACTTTTTGGGTTTATTGGGCACGCCTGTGCTCTAAGCAGGAAATGAACGGACGAATGCGAAGAGGTAGAGAGCCGGTGGACGAGCGCCGTATTAACGGGCTTGCGTTTGCGCCTGCTCGTCTTCGGTGCGCGCGAATCCGCTGGTCAGAGGAGCGGGCACCGTCAACTTTGAATCACCGGTCATCAACGGTGCGCTGTTCACCGCGGGCGCAGTCGGCAGTCCGCGCTGCGCCACCAGGATCATTGCCCTCCGAATCGGGATTCGCACCTTGGCGTGGTCGCGGTCGGCCCAGGTGTAGTTCTCCAGCATCAGGTCTTCGCGCACATGAAGTTGGGCAATGTCGTCGTTGACGTCTTCGGCGCGCAACTCCGGCTGGGGAAGCGGCTGCGTCAGCTCAGTCAGCTTGTTGCGCTGTCCGGCGCTGACCGGCCGATGCTCCACTTTCGCGGTCTGGGCGTGCGCCTGCGTGGCCGCCTCGCCTCCGAAGAGCATCATCACGAGGGCGACCACGAAGAACACGGTCATGGCTACAACAAATACCACCACGCCGGCGACTTGCATGTCGTACCGGCTGAGTTGTTTTGCGGAGTAGCTCTGCTGGGGATGGTAGGTTTCCGGATCGTACTTAGGCATGCGCATGTTCGGGCTCCAGGATTTGGGTGAGGTGGGGGTCGTTGGTTTGGACCAGGGGACGAGCTTTGAGGTGGGTGCAGAAGGCCCCCAGCCAGAAGCTGACCAGGGCGACGGGAACGGCGATGTACTGGAGGATGCCGAAGGAGAAGTGGAGATTTCTGGCGGCGTCCTTGAAGTTGGGCTCGATGAGCCAGAACAGGTCGAAGGCCTTGGCCAGGATCATCCACTGGCAGACCCGGATGAGGCGCTTCTTGTTGCGCTTGATGTCGCGCGACAGCAGCAGGGAGAAGGGGATCACCCAGTGGAAGATGAAGTCCAGGGTGATGATCACGCCCCAGTGTCCGCGGATGCGGTCCAGATACCAGTTGATCTCGTCGGGCAGGTTGCCGGACCAGATGATGAGGAACTGTCCGAAGGCGAGATAGATGTTGAGCATGACGAAGGCGAAGGTCAGCTTGCCGAGGTCGTGCTGCTCGGTGGCGCGCAGGATGGTGGCGAAGGGCTGGTAGCGCGACAGGCTGATGGCCACGATGATGGACAGGGCCAGCACCGAGAAGCCCTGGCCGACCAGGAACAGCAGGCCGTAGACGGACGAGAACCAGGTCACGTCCATGGACATCACCCAGTAGATGACCGCGGCGGTCATGGTGAGCGAGTAGACCACGATGCCGGGGCCGGAGGTATTTTCGAACTTCTTGATCCAGGACGGAGTATTGACCGGCGAATCGGCGTCGCGCTCCAGGCCCCAGGAGTTCAGCCGCCAGGTGTAGTAGCCCCAGATGAGGAACATGACGATACCCGCGATCCAGAACATGGTGGGGTTGAGCATGGCGTGCTTGAAGCGGATGCAGTGGTCGATGAACTCCACCTGGTCGGGGGTGATCAGGCCGAGGCGGAAGTCCTTGTCGACGATGGCGTGATTGGCCCACATGTAGAGCCGGCCCTGGAACAGGGCCACCACGATCCAGTAGGCGAACACCAGCCACAGCGAACGGGTCATGGCTTCCAGGGGCCGGCGCAGCAGCAGGCCCCACTTGCCGCCCGAGCAGTACTGCACCATCAACAGCGCCAGGCCCCCGACCGACCAGCCGAAGGTGAGCATCATGCCCAGCACCCAGCCCCGGAGCACGTGATCGAGAGCCGGCACGTTGGGCTCGCGGTCCAGAACGGCGAGCACCGCGGCGCCGATGGCGGCGATGACGCCCACGGTAAGCGCGCGCGCGCGCCAGCGGTCCACCGCCGGCGGGGCGCCGAGGTCGGGGGGAAGGGTGCGCGCATGTATCGAAGAAGCCATGGCTATTTTCCTGATGCCGAGTCGTCGGTCTTGTTGGCGTTGGGAGCGGTCTGGCTGGGGTCGGCGGGATTGGCCGGAGCCATGGCCGGCCAGCCCTGCTTCCAGTCGTGCTGGTAGGGCTGGACGGCGGTAGCCGGCATCTGCCACGGCTGGGCGAAGGACTGGGGCAGGCCTTGGCCGGCGGCCAGGTCTTTCAAGCTCTTCACCTCGATCCCCGAGGGCACGTCGCTCTCCTTGGCCGCCTGGCTGAGCTGCAGCGCGCGGATGTAGGCGGCCACCGCCCAGCGGTCGGCGGGGGTGAGCTGCGCGGCGTAGTCGGGCATGGCCCCGTAGCCGTTCGTCATCACGTAGAAGTAGTGCGACAGGGGCTGCGACACCCGCACCTGGTCGTGCAGGTTGGCGGCCGGCTTGTAGCCCCGCTCGACGATCTCGCCTAATCCGTTGCCCACCCGCGAGTGGCACGGCGAGCAGTAGATGTTGAACCGCTCCTGGCCGCGCTGGAGCACTTCCATGGTGGCCGGGAAGGGCAGCTCGTCGTGTTCTTGGCGGTAGCCGTTGGCCGCCTGGGTGACGCCGGTGGAGAAGTAGGCGTCTTCCTTCAACTGCCCGCGGGCCACGGTGTTGACCACCTGGGGCCGCGCCCCGCGATGGTCGGCGAACAGGTTGGAGCCCCGCTGGGGGATGATCTTGGGCTGGTCGTGCATGTCCTGCCGGCAGCCGGCGACCAGCAGCAGCGTGGAGAGGCTGAACAGAGCAGCAAGCTGTTGAGGATTCGGCGCCGAACTGTTTTGAAAGGGCACGACTTCAGTCGTGCCGAACCGCGCGCTTAAAAATGCTGCGGGCTTTAGCCCCTGAGGGATGTTTTTCTCCACCACGGACCTTCCCTCAGCGGCTAAAGCCGGATCGAGATGATGCGCTTCTGCGGCACGACTGAAGTCGTGCCCTTTCAAAACGACGGAACTTGCGCCAACCGGACACTGATCCCTGACCACTGACCACTGACCCCTGTTCTTCATCAGTACTCCACCTCCGTCACCGAGACGGGGTCCAGGGTCTCGAGATACTTCTGCGCGATGTCGCCCGGTCGAACTTGGGATCGAGCGCTTCCAGGCAGAGGAAGAACTTGTCCACCGTGGCCCCGGTGCGGAAGTTGGGGGCGTTGAACAGGGGGTGATAGAGGGCCGGCATGTGGTTCAGGGCGAACATGCAGAAGGCCGCCGACAACCCGGCCCATAAAATGGTCCACTCATACGCCGGCACGATGAACGCCGGCCAGGAGTACAACGGCCGCCCGCCGATGTTCAACGGATAGGCCACCACCGAGATCCAGGTCTCGAGCGAGAACATGGCCGCCAGGCCCATCAGCCCGCCGATCAGGGTGCACAGCGGCACCCGGTTGCGGTGGAAGCCGATGGCCTCGGCCGCTTCCTCGACCGGATAGGGCGTATAGCAGTCCAGCCGCCGCCAGCCGTCGGCGTAGGCCTGGCGCGCCGCCCTGCACCAGGTCGCCGGGGGTGTCGAATTCGGCCAGCAGTCCGTAGGTTCCTTCACGCGGAGGCATAATTCTCAGTTCTCAGTTCTCAGTTGTCAGTCTTCAGTTCGTAGTTCACAGTTGCCAGCTTTCAGCTATCAGCCTTGCCGCCACCAGCTGACAGCTGATAGCTGACGGCTGACAGCTCTTTCCCTAGTCCTTAGTCCCTTAGTCCCTTAGTCCCTGTTCCCTAATCTCCACTCCCCGCTGCCGCTTTGGGCTGTTTGGGCTGGATCCTGGCCTGGGGCACCAGCATGCGCAGCTCGTTCATGGGGATCATGGGCAGAAAGCGCACGAACAAGACGAACAGGGTGGTGAACAGCCCCAGCGTGCCGATGAACGTCATGTAGTCCCACTTCGTCGCCCGGTAGGTGCCCCACGAGGAGGGCAGAAAGTCGCGGTACAGGCTGGTCACGATGATCACGAAGCGCTCGAACCACATGCCCGTGTTGACCACGATGGAAATGATGAACATGAAGCTGATGCTGGTCCTCAGCTTGCGCGACCACAGCGTGGTCAGGGGGATGGCCAGGTTGCACAGGATCAGCGTCCAGTAGCTCCACCCCATGGGGCCGAACATCGCGGTTCCAGAACATGAACGCTTCCCAGTGGCTGGCCGAGTACCAGGCCATGAAGGCTTCCATGCCGTAGCCGTAGGCCACGATGAAGCCGGTGGCCAGCATCACCTTGCCCATGTTGTCGATGTGCCGCTCGGTGACCAGCGCTTCCAGGCGATAGAACTTGCGCAGCGGAATGGCCAGGGTGAGCACCATGGCGAAGCCCGAGTAGATGGCCCCGGCCACGAAGTAGGGCGGGAAGATGGTCGTATGCCAGCCGGGCAGAACCGCCACCGCGAAGTCGAAGCTGATCACCGTGTGCACGCTGAGCACCAGCGGCGTGGCCAGGCCGGCCAGCAGCAGCGAGGCCGTCTCGTAGCGCATCCAGTGGCGCACCGAGCCGCGCCAGCCGAGCGAGATGATGCCGTAAAAGTACTGCCCCACTTTGGACTTGGCCCGGTCGCGGAAGGTGCCGAAGTCGGGCACCATGCCCACGTACCAGAACACCACCGAGATGGTCGCGTAGGTGGACACCGCGAACACGTCCCACTCCAGCGGGGAGCGGAACTGCGGCCACACCGTCATGGTGTAGGGCAGGGGCAGCATCCAGTACCCCAGCCACGGACGCCCCACGTGGATCAGGGGGAACATGCCGGCGCACACCACCGCGAAGATGGTCATGGCTTCGGCGAAGCGGCTGATGGAGTTGCGCCACTGCTGCTTGAACAACAGCAAAATGGCGGAGATCAGCGTCCCCGCGTGCCCGATGCCGATCCACCACACGAAGTTGATGATGGCGAAGCCCCAGGCCACCGGCTGGGTGATGGCCCAGATGCCCACCCCTTTCAAGAAAAGCCAGGTCACCGCCACCAGCAGCACCGTGGCCCCCGAGCCCGCCAGGGCGAACACCGCAAACCACCCCATGGGGGTATGGGGGGTCAGCACGATGCGCGTGATCTTGTCGGTGATCGACTTGAACGTCTGTCCCGGCTCGATGACCCGGTACTCCCCCGTGGCCGGGTCCACCCAGCGCGCGTATTCCGGATCGGTCGGTTTCAGGTTGCTGGTTGCCATGCGTTCCTCAGTGATCAGTGATCAGTGGTCAGTGGTCAGTGACTAGTCCCTTAGTCCCTGCTTCATCCGTGCTCCACCGGCTTCTCTTCCAGCTCCGCGTTGGGGTTCAGCACCGCGGCCACATACGTGGTCCGCGGGCGCGTGTTCTGGTCGGCTAAAACCTGGTAGGTCCGCTGGTCGGCGCGCAGCTTCGCTACCCGGCTCGACTGGTCGTTGATGTTGCCGAAGGTGATCACCTGCGCCGGGCAGGCCTGCTGGCAGGCCGTCTGGATCTCCCCGTCGCGGATCGGCCGGTTCTCCTTGTCGGCCTCGATCCTGGCCGCCGCGATGCGCTGCACGCAGTAGCTGCACTTCTCCATCACCCCCCGCGAGCGCACGCTCACGTCCGGGTTGCGCATCAGCTTCAGGCTCTCGGTGTCGTAGTCGGAGAACAGCAGGAAGTTGAACCGCCGCACCTTGTAGGGACAGTTGTTGGAACAGTAGCGCGTCCCCACGCAGCGGTTGTAGACCATCATGTTCAAGCCTTCGGGGGTATGCACCGTCGCCCCCACCGGGCACACCTGCTCGCAGGGCGCGTTCTCGCAGTGCTGGCACAGCATGGGCTGGAAGTGGGCCCGCGGCGCCGCAAGATCTCCCTCGAAGTAGGCGTCGATGCGCAGCCACTGCATGTTGCGCCCGATCCTGACCTGCTGCTTGCCCACCACCGCGATGTTGTTCTCCGCGTAGCAGCCCACGATGCACGCGTTGCACCCCGTGCAGGAGTTCATGTCGATCGACATGCCCCAGGCGTTTTCCGGGTACGTCCAGTTGGGGAACATGCTGGTCCCCATGTGGGTCACTTCGCGCCCCTCGCCCTCGCTGGCGAAATGCGGGTTCTGCCGGTACTCGTCGAGCGTGGCGTAGCGGATGATGCCCCGCGGACCCAGCGCTTCCACGGCTTCAAGAGAGCGGTTCTGGTCGCCCTGCTCGCTGAACGTCTTCGAGCGATGGTCCTGGTAGTGGCTCTTGGTCACCGCCACCCCCCAGGTGCCGTCCACCTTCTTCACCGACCCCGGGGCGTAGAACGGCGCCCACGAAGGCCGGATGAGGTAGGCGCTGAAGCCTGCCCCCGAGCCCACCCGGCCCGCCGCCTCGCGGCCGTAACCGAGATGCACGGTCACCGAGTTATCGGGATGGCCCGGCGCCACGATCACCGGCGCCTTCACCTTGCCCGAGCCCACCGTCAGCTCCACGATGTTCTGCTCTTCGAGATTCAGCCTGGTCAGCGTCGCCCCCGACATGATGGCCGCGTTATCCCAGCTCAGGTTGGTCACCGGCTTGGGCAGCTCCTGCAGCCAGCCCACATTGGCGAACCGCCCGTCGTACACGTTGGGATCGGGACGGAAGATGATCTCGATGGCGTCCTTCGGAGAAGGCGCCGGAACCTGGATCGCCGCTGACGATGCCGGTTTTCCGTTGGTCTCGAACTTCGTATCCTCGATCCAGCCGGCGTGCAGCGCCTTGCGCCACCCCAGCTCGAAGTCGCCCTTGATGGTGGGCCGCCACGTCTCGCGCACCGCTTCGTAGCTGCTCTTCAGCGGATCGCTCAGCAGCGCCTGAAATACCTCGTGCGCCGTGTGGCCCCCGTAGAGCGGATCGATCAGCGGCTGCACGATCGTCACCGTGCCGTCGTAGCTGCGCGCGTCCGACCAGTACTCCAGCGGGTGGGCCGCCGGGATGTGCCAGTGCGCGATCTGCCCCGTCTCGTCGGCGTGCGAACCGAGATGAGCGACGATCTTCGCCTTGTTGAACGCGCTGGGGAACTTGAGGTCGGCGGGCGAGGAGTAGATCGGATTGGCGTTGAGGATCACCAGCCACTGGACCTTGCCCGCGTTCAGGTCCGCGACCAGGTTCTTCATGTCCGCGATCTGGTCGCTGGGGATCGGGTTCAGCGGCGCGGAGCTGATCTGCACCGTCTTGCCCACGTTGCCCAGCGCGCTGTTGATGGCCAGTGCGAGTTGCGCCACCGACCCATCCTGGTAGAGCCCCGGAATGACCGCGCTCCTGCCGGCGTTGGCCTTCAGATCCTTGGCCAGCGCCGCGAGGAACTTCTGCTGCTCCGCGGTCCACGCGTAGCCCGGCGCGCTTACCCCCTGCGCGCCCACCGCCGCCGCCAGCGCCGCGGCGAACGCCGGCACTTCGCTGGCCCGCAGACCGAGGCGATGCTCGGCTTTCATCCCCGTCGTGGTGGGCGTCGACTCGACCGCGTACAACCGGTTCAGCTTCGCCGGGTCCTTGCGCCGCGCCGCATACTCCCGCACCAGCTTGTGGAAGCCCGGATACGACGCCCCCGACAAAAAGTCGGCATCGAGCGATACGATTACGTCCGCGCCCGACAGGTCATATTGCGGAACCGGCCCCGCGGCCAGCGCGGTGCCCGCGATCGCCGGATCGTACTGCACCAGCTTCGCCTGCGGATACGCCTTCTGGACTTCGCCTTCCACTGCCGCGCCAGGGTCGGCGACGTAATCGTCGTGGTGAGGAAATAAATTCCCGTCCCGTCCTTCGATGCGGCTGCCGCTTCGCGCAAGGTGCGCGCAAACTCCCCCCACTCCCGGTTCTCCCCCTCGAACGTCACCCGCTTGGACCGGTCCGGATCGTACAGATCCATCAGCATCCCCTGGGTGTACACGTCCGACGAGCCCTGGTTATAGCCGTGCTCCGGGTTGCCGTCGATCTTGATGGGACGGAACTGGTCCGCCTTGACCAGCGTCGGCACCGCTCCCGCCGCCCAGGGGCTGGCGGTGGCGAAATACATCGCCTTGCCCAGCACCAGGTCCTCGGGCTGCTTGATGTAAGGGAAGATCGGCTCGTCCGGCTGCTTGGTGCACCCCGCCAGCCCCGCCAGCGCCATCGACGCCCCCATCAGCTTCATGAAACCCCGCCGCGACACCGGGTCCACCCACTCCGCCGCCGCCGAGGGAAACTCCTCCTCCACCGCCCGCTGAAACTCCTCGCTCCCCGCCAGCTCGTCCAGCGAACGCCAGAAACGCCTGCCGCGCGTGCCCTTCAACTCCGCCCGCGCCTCGGCCAGCGTCAGCGGCTTACCTTTAGAGGTGTCATCCTGAGCGGAGCTTGACGCGCCCCGCGCATCAAGCGCAGTCGAAGGATCTGCGGTTGCCTTTATGCCGGCTTGCCGCTCCGCGTTTTGAAAGGGCACGACTTCAGTCGTGCCGATTGCGTCCGTTAAAGAATGGCCGGGCTTTAGCCCCTGAGGGATGGTTCGTTCCGACGCAGGCCGTCCCTCGGCGGCTAAAGCCGAAGCCGGGGAGGATGCCCTTGCGGCACGACTGAAGTCGTGCCCTTTCAAAGCACCGCACGCGTCGGCGATTTGCGGTTTGGAAATTTCGCTCACACCACGACCCTTTTCACTCGCCTGCTCATCCGCCCGCCCGTTCATCCCGCGCATCGCTTCGCTCATCGGTGGCAGACCTCGCAGCTGGTCAGATCCCGGGGCGGACGGATCTTGTACCGCTGAAGCAGAAAATGTCCCAGTTCCTCCTGGCTGGTGAACTTCTTGTAGTTGGCCGGAAGCGGTACCGCCGCCCCCCGGACATCCCCCGCCAGACCCGGCTTGCCGGGCAACTCCAGCAACGCCAGCTTGGTAAACTCCTCCGCCGGGTTGCGGGTCACGCAACTGACCGCCTCAGACGTCGGACCTTCGTTGGCCCCCGTCGCCGCGCACCACACCGGACGATCGTCGGCCGGCGCTTCCCACGCCATGTTGTAGATCTCCGCCGTCGGACGAAGGTTCTTGGCCGGATTGCGGTGGCAGTCCAGGCACCACTCCATCTGCAAAGTGTTCTGCGCGTACATCAACGGCATCTGGTCCACCCGCCCGTGGCAGGTCGAGCACCCCAGCCCCTTGTTCACGTGGATCTCGTGGCTGAAGTACACAAAATCGGGCAAGTCGTGCACCTTGGTCCAGGCCAGAGACTGACCCGTCGCCCAGCTGGCCCGCACCGGCTCCAAAAGCTGCGCATTGGTCCAGATCTGCGCGTGGCAGTTGATGCACGTCTTGGTCGGCGGGATCCCCGCGTAGCTCGACTTCTCCACCGTCACGTGGCAGTACTGGCACTGCAATCCCAGGCCCTGCACATGGTGCTTGTGGCTGAAAGGCACCGGCTGGTCCGGTCGCTGACCCTGCCGCGTCACCCACGGCGACCGCTGCAGCTCGTCCAATGTCACCCCCATGGCAATCACCATCAGACCCGCCAACACCAGGCTCATCCGGGCCAACGCATTCGAGCTGCGGTCAAATATCTGAGCCATGCAGGTTGGTCCTATCGGGCGCTCGCACAAGCCAGGCCGGCTTGTACGCAGTCGTTTGGGGTTGGCATAAGCACACTTAGCCCGATGCAACCGTAGCTTTTAGCTGAGTGATGAAGGCTTGCTCGGCATCAATGACTTTGTAAATAGTTGTAAAAAGACGTAAATTCCATGAGATTGCTCTACAGCTCGACCAGAAAGGATGTTACATTCCATCGTTGTCACTTTGGCAACGAACAACTCACACAGCTAGTCCACTTATCGCGCTTCACCGGGAGTTTAGCTTGCCTCCGACATCGAACCTACAACTGACTAAGCATGGCGTTCTGATGATTGCACTCGGAACACTCGTCTGCGCACTGGGTTCTCTCATGGCGCGACCTGTACGAGAACAAGTGGGGTACGTACTCGCGGCGGTACTTACCGCGGCTTGCTTACTGATCGCCTTTCGTTCGCTCGGAATCATGAAAACGAGAACGATGCCCCAGGGCTTAATGCGCGTTTATCTGGCGGCAGGAGCGTTATCGATAGCTTGCTGCATGGTTTTCTTGTTGGTCCAACCGGGGGCCCAGGATATACGCGTGCTGGGAATTCTCGCGGCGCTTCTGGGACTTTTCTGGGCTTCCTGCTACATGAGGCTGGCATTCCACTTCAGCGCAAACCCCCTTCAGTCGGGCACATTTTCTATCCTGGCGGCGACGACCTCTTCCCTGGGGATCATCCTGGCCGCTCGTTCCGGGCTGAGCAAACTGGACGTCGTCACAGCCGACGGATGTTACATGATCATGCTGGGAGTGCAGGTTTACCTGACTGCGGCATTTCTTCACCGCGAGTTTGAGCGCGTTCAGACATCCAGTCGGCGATAGAGGCGGATCCAGAAATAGCGAGGATTGGAATATAACACCGGCGGGCGCGGTTATCTAACGTGCGCCATTTCACCTTCTTCTACCCTAACAATTTGTCCCGATCAGCGCCCTGGACGCCTATCCAGGCGCGCCACGAATTACCCATCTGTCTATATTGGGTAGACACATGTCTTTACAACAGTTTACATACAGATTGACGCCGAACAAACATGACTAAGTCAGATACCTAATAAGTTTTACAAGGATCATAGCGGGCCAGTGGGTACCCAGGCCAAAACGCGATATCTTGCTGAGTAATCGAGATTGAGCGACGCCTTGTTCCTTCCGCAGTCCTTGTGGCCAATACCGAGTAGCAGGAAAGGCATGAAATGTTGAATCGGACAATGCGTTGGCTGGTTGTAAGAGGATTCTCAATTATTATCGGCTTGATCGTGCTGCAAAGTGTCTCTCCTCGCCTGATGGCGATTCCGGCATTTGCGCGAAAGTACAAGACGGCATGCGCCACGTGTCATAACAATTGGCCGGAGTTGAATGACTTCGGAAGGGCCTTCAAGATCAACGGTTTCAAGTTCCCCAAGGATGACGACCAGTTCGTGAAGGATCCGCCGCTTCTGCTGGGAGCTTCGGCGCAAAAGGAGAATTTTCCGAACTCGATCTATCCGGGCGAACTGCCAATTCTTCCTATCGCTTTCCGCTATTCGGGATACTTCACCTACAACACTCCGGCGCCCACGAGTGTAACCTCGCCGCCCGGGCCATCGACGGCGGAGTTCACTCCGAACACGTTTACGATCATATCGGCGGGAAGCTTTGGGCCGTCGATCTCGTTCTGGATTGACAATGACATTTCGACGGGCGGTTCCGGGGCCGCGGGCGGCCTGGGCGACGGCTGGATCAAGGCCAATGACTTCATCGGTCATTATCTTCATGTTCCGGTGAATGACCTGAATGTTCGCTACGGCCAATTCGAGCTTGATCTGCCGTTTACGCAGGCGCGTACGATCAACCAGTCGAACTACGCCATTTGGAATCAATTGGCCAATGTGAATCCCTCGGGAAGCGGACCCCTTCCGGGAACGACAAACAACCCGCTCTCGCTGGCCAGCGACCAGCAAGGAATTGAGTTTGGCGGGTATCCGAATCGCGGCTATACCTGGTGGTCAGTGGCGGTCATCGACGGCGAAAACAGCGTGTATGGTGCGAGTTCGCCGTTGGTGGGACACAATCGCAAGGATGTGTACGTGCACCTGCAGCAGCGTTTCGATCTGGAGAGCGATCCGGCGGTGCGCAAGGAGATTCAGGCGGCCGGTTCGACCGGGGTGCGCGATCACACATCAATCCGGTTTGACGGGTTTGGCTACTTCGGAAGAAACGAGTTAAACCAGGCTGGCTCACTGTTTCCAGGGCTCGGGGCATTGTACGAGCCTTTCTATCGCGCGGGCGGTGCGTTTGACTACAAGTTCCGGGACAAGTTCGAACTCTGGGGATTGGCGGAGCACGGCCACGATGCCAACAGGGTGCTGAATGGGGGCGGAACGGGCTTTGTTCGCGCGACCCCGGTGACGTTTTCCGGCGGATTCGTGGAAGCGGAGTACTGGTTGTATCCATGGCTCATTGGCCTGGTACGTTACGACGCCGTCAATTCTCCCACGGATCAACAGAATGGCGTGTCGCGTTATGACACCCGGAATAGTTTTGAACCGGCGCTTCACATTCTCCTTCGACCCAACATCAAATGGCAATTTCAATACACGTACAACTACGAGCAGCCGGTCACAGCCACGACGTTCTATCGGGCTAATCAATTCCTGACCGGAGTCGATTTCGTTTATTAGTTCTGTGTAACGATCATCCTGATGATGGTTTGCTTTCGCGGATTCCGGGGCGACGGAATCCGCGAATCTGTCTTTTGGCAGTCACGATGTACAGAACGCGAAGGAAATTGTCACGGAGGAGTTTACAAAGCTTTACAAGAATCTTGACAACTCGCAAACAATCGATCCCCGACTAAATCGTAAGATCACAAAGCGTCGACTGGGCAAGCTATCGAATCTACGGTCGATGAAACACCCCACAAGGAGATCAGTAATGTCCAAGTCACGGACCGCGTTGTTGACCGCAAGTGCGCTTGTCGCTCTGGGATTGACCGCCAGCCAGGGATGGGCAGGCGAGTTAAGAGGCAAAGTAACCGCCGTTGGCATGCGGTCCGCAGAGAACATAGCGGTGTACGTCGACAGCGTGCCTGGAAGAACATTCACCCCGCCGAGCGAACACGTGACGATCGACCAGTCGCACCTTGCGTTTGCTCCTCACATCGTGGTGATCCAGCAGGGCACGACCGTGGAGTTCAGAAATGACGACAACGTCGGACACAACGTGTACTGGCCGGCGATCCACCACGATAAGAAACTCGCGCATAACATGGGCACCTGGCCCCAAGGTCTTTCGAAGCCATTCACATTCACCGAAGTGGGCGACGTTCCACTGCTGTGCAATGTGCACCCCGAGATGTCCGGCTACATTTTTGTGGTCCCGACTCCCTATTTCGCGGTGACCGATAAGGATGGCAACTTTGTGATCAAGAATGTTCCTCCGGGTCAATACACATTGAAAACGGGGAGCGAAAACGGCAAACCCGCCTCTCAGGCTGTGACGGTTGCCGGTGCGACGGTAAGCGTGAATCTGACAGTGACGAAGTAAAGCGCCATACGGGCGCTCGGGCCAAACGGCGGACGCGCCGGCATAGCTGCGGGAGGGACCATGTCGGCAAGGAGAATCCCGAAAGGCATTTCAAAGCGGCCATACGCTTTCGCGGTGTGCAGCGCGTTCGTCGTAGCACTGTTCTATTGGCAGGTTCGAACTGACTGGCGCGAGCTGAGACAGCTCACCAGCGGACATATTCTCTTCGCAAGCCCCCGCGCGCGAACCCTCTCGTGGAAGCAGCCCATTGTCCCGGCCCAGTTTGCGCAGGCCAGTTGCGGAAGCTGCCACCGGGATGACCTGGCGGAAACCCCACGGCTAAATCATGGAAGGCAGTTGCTGGCGCGTTACAACTGCGTCGGCTGCCACCAACTGCAGGGTATCGAACGCCCTGCGATGCTCGGTCCCGATCTGACGAACGTAGGTAATAAGGTCAGCCGTGAATGGATTTATAAGTGGCTGAAAGAACCCCGTACACTAACGGATGCCGATGGCAACATCACCGTAAATGGAGTGGATCTAGATCCGAGGATGCCGAAGTTTCAACTTAGCGAGGCAGAGCTTCGCGCACTATCGGCTTACCTAAGTGTGCAACGAGCCAAGCGGATCGAGCAGGCGAAGATAGCCACAGTAGTCGCAAAGTCGGGAGATGCCGCCGAACAGGGCAAGATGCACTTTGACCAGATGTTTTGCGTCACGTGCCACTCGATCGCGGTGGAACGCGGGGGGGAAACCAAACTTATCGGCGGCGATATCGGGCCCGAGCTGACCAAGGTTGGGAGCAAGGTTAAGCCGGAATGGCTGGTCGCATGGCTGCGCGATCCTCGGGGCTATCTTGAACATACCCGGATGCCGCGTTATCAATGGTCCGATAAGGATTTGTATCAGGTGACACAATACATTCTTACGAAGCTGACCGATCCGGACCTATTGAAGAATGTGCCCGATCTGGGTCAGCCGAGCGAAGACGAGGTTCAACTGGGGCGGCACCTATTTGTTGAAAAGGGGTGTGCCGAGTGCCACGTGATCCAGGGAGTGAAGGCGAAGCCGGAGTTCGCGCCCGATCTTTCTTCTCTGGGAATGGCCGCTGGACCGTACACGATCGAGGTTAAGTCGCCACGCAGATTGCCCGCTGCTTTTCACTTTGTCAAGGGCAACGTGGACAGGCTCGATATACGCCAGTCGATCGTACCGCGCTCCATGATCGCGTACTTACAGGCAAAGATCACTAACCCGGCATCGGTAACTCCCGAGACGCATATGCCGTCATTTCGCATGAGCCCGGCTGATCTTGACGATGTGACGACTGCGTTGCTGAGCATGAGCGGACCGGCGATGGCGAATCCGGGCGAAGAGCCGTTGGTCCGCGAACGGCCTCATGCGGTATTTCGCCCTGAGGGTGAGGCAGGACAACTCTACGAACGTTACAGGTGCTCCACGTGCCATACGTTTAAGGGATATGGAGGCACCCTGGCCCCCGATCTTTCTTACGAAGGAAGCCGGTCGAAGCGCGAATGGCTGATTCAATTCCTGCAGAATCCGCCGACGCTACGGCCTGCGCTTACGGTCCGCATGCCGAGATTCAATATGCCGGAGCAGGACGCGACTGTGCTGGCGGACTATATCTCGGGCAATCTTCGAAAGGAAGACGTGAATCCCGAGGAGGTTGACGAGAGCTCGTTTACCCCGCAGATGTCGGATCACGGCAAACAACTGTTCGAATCGAAATATCAATGCCAGTCGTGCCATACGATCGGATCTTCCGGCGGCTATGTAGGACCGAGCCTTAACAACGTCGGCAACTGGATGACGGCGGCGTGGATCGAGGCTTGGT
This sequence comes from uncultured Acidobacteriota bacterium, assembly GCA_963720105.1. GTDB lineage: Bacteria > Acidobacteriota > Terriglobia > Terriglobales > Acidobacteriaceae > Telmatobacter. The sequence continues at coordinate 196,431 of CAVREL010000107.1, forward strand.
TGCGAAATCCACAGAAGCTGGTCCCCGGCGCAATCGAGCCGAGGCATTCGTTCAGCGACGAAGATATCCGGGACATAACCGCGTACCTGCTGACGTTGAAGCAGAGTTCCACGAACGAGACCGCGACGGCTAACTCGGGAGGACAACAATGAAACTCCTGCTGGTGTATTTCTCCGTCATGGTTGCTTCTCTCGGGCTGGTGGCCATGGCACGCAAAACCGTGGTGGACAAGTTTTGCTGGTGCTGGTCGGGCGACCAGCACATGGTGGCGGGTCCGAAGCCGCAAGTGGAAAAGAACGAGTACGTCTCCTATGGTTCCTATGGGGTCGAGGCAGACTGGAATAATCCGGACCGCATTCTTCCGCTGGATTACAACCAGGACCAGGGCAAGCGAGTTTTCTACCAGCAATGCGTCTGGTGTCACGCCGACGCGACGCCCGCCGGACCTTCCAACCGCTCCAACGTGAGCCCGGATCCTCCCCTGATGAATGATGGAAACATACTCAACAAGGAGAGCGACGCATCTCTGCGGAAGATCATCTCCCTGGGGGGAAGCGCTGTGGGCAAATCAGCGATGATGCCGCCTTACGGAAAGACGCTGACCGAGGAAGAAATTGACGATCTGATCGCCTATATGCGCGTGATTGCCGTACCCGAATATCACAAGGGGTCGGGCCAGGAAAATACTAATTCGCGGAGTAAGGCTCAATGAAGATTACTAAAATTGCATTCAGGCCTTTGATTTTGGGCCTATGTTTCTTGGGGATAACCTATGCCTATGGGCAGGTGAGCCCGACCGAAGTTAAAAGTCCCAGGGCAAAGGCGGATGAACAGAAATACCTTCCGCAGCTCGTCTCGCTGCAGAGAGCGATCGGCAACGCCCAATTCCCATTCGCCTTCCGGTTGGCGCGCTACCTGGACGCCAAGCCGGGACAGCGAGCTGCGCTCGATTCCAACGGCATTGAGTTTGTGGAGTTCCAGCAAAGGATAGTGCTGAAAGTATCCGGATTCTACCGTGTGGCGTTCAATGCGATGCAAGTGACTCAGGCTGGACGCGCCAGCCAGACGATGCAGGACGCGGTTCTTCCTATTCTACGGCTGGTCACGGAGAAGATTTCTCAGAGCTACGATTACGATGCGATCGGGTTCGAGATCCTCTACGATGCGCGAGATGCGAGCGGATCGTTCGACTATGAGGGCCACGAGGTGTTGACCGCGGTATTCGGTCGCGATGACGCATTCGCGCTGGCGCGGTCGACCAACAATGCGGAATGGCAGGAAATCCTTGACCGTTCGGATATTTTTGTGAACGGGAAGCAATTCGCGCTGGGGCTGGGAGAGCGGGAGCCGGGGAATACGCCGGAGCCGGCGGCTTCCCGGCCAATCCTGGACCGGGCTTCATTCAGGGCGGTCGAACCTTCGCGCGCGCCGGCAGCCGCGGCGGCCGGCTTACCGGATGTTGCCAGCCTGCCTGCTCACCGCGTTGCGGATTCCGCAGCGGCGGATTCGGACGCGACGGCAGTGCAAAGAAAATTGCAGGGCGAAGTTAGCGCAATCAGGAATCCGGACGCCGGCACCGAACCGGCCGCGGAACCGCTTTCGCCGTCTCTCGAAGCGAACGGCGATCGCAGGTTTCTGCATTTCACCATGCAGAACACGCTTTCGTTTGAGAGGACCCAGACATCGATCTACAAGAGAGCAGCACAGAGCTTCGACCTGTTTCTTGCCCCGGAATTGAAGGACATTTCAAAGAAGGTTCCCACGGATGCGCCGGTCGACGCGCTGCATTTTTCCGTGCTCAACCACCTGGGCGCGGAGAAGGACGAGACCATTGAATACATTTGCCCGATGGATTCCATGCGCTCGTTTGTCGAGGACAAGATCACGACGCAGGACCTGATCAACAAGAGCACCGTGCTGGTGAACGGGGTGCGTATCGGCCTGACGCTGCAACTGGTCGAATAAGCGCCTAACGTGTAGGGCCGGGAACGCCGCGAGGCTCGCTCACGGGCGGCGGGTCGCAGCCAGAAGCGTATGCCATCCGACCTTGCTCATCTTCAAGCGGTGGCCGGTGGCGAGCAGCACCCAACCCTCGTTGCGGCCGGCGTGGAGAATCTCGCGCACGCGTGCGATGTTCACGATGGCCGACCGATGCACCCGGACAAATTTCCGCGGGTCCAGCGTCTCTGCGAGTTGCTTGATGGATTCGCGGAGCATTAAGGTCTTCGGACCGACGTGCAGGCAGGCGTAATAATCTGCGGCTTCGATCCAGTCGATCTCGTCAACATTCACGAACGCATCCCGGGAACCGTTGGGCACCACCAGGCGCTGGGGAAATTCCTTCTTTTCCCGCGCGCCTTCGGCCAGGGAGGCGAGGAGCAATTTGAATTGTTCCTGCGCCTGCAGCGCGGTCTGGGACGCGATGCGCTCCTTGATGCGCGCGAGGGTGGCCTTCAGGCGTTCGGGTTCAACCGGCTTGGTGAGGTAATCGAGGGCGCGCACGTCGAAGGCTTTCAACGCATAGTGGTTGTGCGCGGTGACAAAGACCGTCAGCGGCATACAGGCCACGCCCACTTGCTCGATAATCTCGAATCCGTCCCCGCCGGGCATCTGGATGTCGAGGAACAGGACGTCGCAGAAATGCTCTTTGAGGGCGGCAACGACTTCTTTGCCATTGCGGCACTCCCCGGCGATGGAGATTTCGTCATCACCGGAGAGCAGAAATCTGAGGCGCTCGCGGGCCAGCGGTTCATCATCGGCAATGAGGACGCGGAGGGTCATTCAACTTCGCTCGTATGGAATGGTGATGGCGACCTCAAATCCACCCTGCTCCAGCGGCCGCGCCACCATATCATAAGCTTCGTGGTAGAAATGCGCGAGCCGTTCGCGCGTGTTTTTGAGACCGATGCCGTTGCCGGGCTTAGAGATTCCATTCATCCGCGAACCGGTATCGCGCACTTCCAGGCGCAGGAGGTTACTACCCTCGCGCCGCGCCGTCGCCTCCACGATCCCGTTGCTTTCACAATGGGCAATGCCGTGGCGGATGGCGTTCTCCACGATAGGTTGAAGAAGAAAGCAAGGCACGAGGCTATCGAGGGCTCCCGGATCGACTTTGACTTCGATGCGCAGGCGATCGGCAAATCGGACCTGCTCGATGGCGAGGTAGTTCTCCACAATTTCGAGTTCCTGCGACAGGGGAATCTTCTCGGGCGCGGTCCGCTTCAGGGTACTTTTGAGGATGACATTCAAGTGGGCGAGCATCTGGATGGCTTCGGCCTGCCGGCCCAGCTCGACGAGAGCGGTAATGGCATTCAGGGTATTGAAGAGAAAATGCGGCTCCAATTGCATTTGCAGGGCGCGCAGTTGTGCGGCAGAGAGCTGCTTCTCGAGTTCCAGGGCTCTGATGGAGTCGCGCTGGGCGCGCATCTGGAAGTGGAGGATGCCGACCATGCCGAAGATAAAGCCGTAGGTCAAGAACTCCATGCCGAAGCGGTTGATGCTCAGCAGGCTGGTCCAGATGGTGGCAGGGGACACATGGAGCTGCCAATCGTCCACGAAGGAGCCGACCGCTCCCAGCAAGAGGAGATGGGCTACGCCGAACAAGGATCCGATGAGGACCTGGAGAACAATGGCCAGGGGAGAGAACTGAAGCAGCGAAGGCATGCGCGCCCCGAGCGTCCAGAGAACGCCCGCAATACAGCCCCACCATCCCCAGAGGACGATTCCATACAGAAGCGAGGGGAGGTGGGTGATGGAATGGCATTCGCTGGCGGTGGCAAGGGCGAGGGCGCCGGAGAGGAGAAATATGGCGGTGGGGCCGGCAAAGCGAAATCGAGGCCTGGGGGGCGTACGTTCGATCGAGTTGCTGCCGGTTGACATTATGAGTCTCCGATCGTGATTTGAATCGAGCCGCCGACAATCGCCGGGGAAAGCGGCCAAGGACCAGAATGAGGGCCGGATTCACCGCATCCTGAATGCTTTTCAGTGTACGCCGGGGATTTTGCAGCCGGAAAAGGGATTTTTGCGGGGAAGCGGTCTGCCATTTCCAGGCATAGCGGCTCCCTTGCGAGACGATCAAGGTCCAAATGCCATCTAATAGACATCTGCATGGATAGGACTACATTCGAACCGGTTGCCGATTTGGCCGAGCCCTCCCGGGACGGACGTGCTCGCTTGCTCACGTTCGAGGGAGTGGTGAAGGAATACCAGACCGACAGCGGGCCGGTGCGCGCCCTGAACGAGGTTTCGTTCCTGGTTTGCCCGGGTGAATTCGTGGCTATCGTGGGCCGCAGCGGTTGCGGAAAATCAACCTTGCTGAACCTGGCGGGCGCGATGGATTTTCCAACCCGTGGTCATGTCCGGCTCGACGGGGTCACAACGGACTCATTGACCGAGACGCAATTGACCCGGTTGCGGCGCGAGAAGGTGGGGTTTATCTTCCAGTCGTTCCAGTTGCTGCATACGTTGAGCGCCGTGGAGAACGTTGAGTTGCCGCTGCTGCTGGCGGGAGACTCGGACCCGCGGGCGCGCGCGCTGGACCGGCTGGCCGCGGTGGGGCTGTCGGACGTGGCCCATCGCATGCCGCATCAGCTTTCCGGCGGTCAGATGCAGCGCGTGGCGATCGCTCGCGCTTTGGTTCACTCGCCGCGCATCCTTCTGGCCGATGAACCGACCGGAAATCTGGATTCGGCGACCGGAACCTCGATCCTCCAACTGCTGCGGCAAATCGCCAATGAGCAGAAGGCGGCCATCCTCATGGCCACGCATAGCGTGGAGGCGGCGGCTCTGTCCGATACCCTGATTCGCCTGCGCGACGGGCGCATTGCGGAATCGTGATATGGCGGCATTGGTGTTGTTCTTCCGGCTGATTGTCCGGCCCATGCTTCGAGAGCGCGCACGATCGCTGCTGGCGATTGCCTCCGTTGCCATGGGCGTGGCTGTGGTACTGGCAATCGACCTGGCAGGCAACGCCGCGGCCGGATCGTTCCGCTCCTCAATGGAAACCCTCGCCGGCGACAATGACCTCGAGATCATGGCGGCGGGCGGAGTGCCCGAGGGGATGGTGGGCACATTGGCCAGGCTGCCGTACGCGCTGCGCATCAGGCCGCGGATTCAGGATTTCGCAACCGCGGTCGGTACGGGCGAGACGGTTCCGCTCATCGGCGTGGACATGATCGCGGAAGCCGGCAACCAGCAGCAGGCAGAGGGCGACGCCGGGATCGATCAGGATGCGTTCGATAAAATCAACGACCCGGATGCGGTGTGGGTCACGCGTTCTCTCGCCAGTCGAATTGGGAACAAGCTCACGCTGTTGATCAATGACCAGGCACGCGAGTATACGGTGCGCGGCTTCATTCCCGATTCCGCAAGAGTCAGCGGAGATGTGGTCTTGATGGACATAGGCGCGGCGCAACGGACGACGGGCAAGTCCGGCCGCGTGGATCGCATTTTGCTGAAGGCGCCCGATGAGCCGGGTATCGACACCTGGGAAAGGCGGTTGCAGGACGCATTGCCCGCGGGAGTGACTGTCAGTCCGCAGGGCAGCCAGACGGCGGCCAATCGCCGCATGCTGGCCGCGTTTCGCTGGAATCTGCGCATCCTCAGCTACATTGCTCTCCTGGTGGGCGCATTTCTTATTTACAACGCAATCTCGCTCTCGGTGGTGCGCCGGCGCGCCGATATCGGAATACTGCGCGCCCTGGGCGCCAGCCGCCGCGCAGTGCTTGTTGCATTCCTGGCGGAAGGGGCGGTGTTCGGAGCACTGGGAGCGGTTCTTGCGATTCCATTGGGCAGGTTGCTCGCGTCGGGAGCGGTTCGACTGCTGGCGGCCACAGTCGATGCGTTGTATGTCTCCAGCCGTCCAGGATCTATCGACCTTTCCCTCCGGTCTTTGATTCTGGCGCTGGTGATGGGGATAGGCGTGGCGATTGTGTCGGCCCTGGCGCCGGCCCGCGAAGCCTCAATGGTGCCGCCCACCGAAGCCATGGCTCGCGGCAAGCGGGAATTTGATATTCGCGTCGAGCGCAAGAGAGATATGGTGATCGCGATTGTGGTAGCGGCGCTTGCCGCGGTCGCGGCGCGTGCACCGGCCATCGAAGGCAAACCGCTATTCGGCTACCTGGCTGCGATCCTCCTGGTCGGCGCCTGCGCCCTTACGATTCCCTCGCTGGTGCATGGATGCATGGCGATTGCGTCGGTCGCTCTGCGCAGGTGGATGGGGGTCGAAGCGATGCTTGCGTCGCGGAGCCTGGCGGGATCGCTGCGGCGCACGTCGGTGCTGGTGGGTGCGCTGTCGACGGCGATCGCCATGATGACTTCTGTCGGCATCATGGTGGGCAGCTTTCGCGAGACGGTGATCAGGTGGATGAATAACGAATTGCCGGCGGATCTCTATTTGCGCCCAGCGGGCGATCCGGCCGCGGACCGGCATCCCACCATTGCGCTCGATCTCGCCGATCGCATCGCCCATTTGCCGGGAGTGGAAAGCGTCAGCCGCTTCCGGGCTTACGAAATCGATTACCAGGGACTACCGGTCACGATCGCGGGCGCAGAGTTCACTGCCGGTCGGCGGCGGGAGTTCTCCAATTTCCTGTCGGGCCGGCCGCCGGAGCGTGTGATCGGAGAATTGGTTGGCCACGATGCGGTCATCGTAAGCGAGCCGTTTGCCTACAAGCACTACGTGAAAGCGGGGGACAGCATTACCCTTGCGCCAGGCGGAAAACTGGTAACGTTCCGCATTGCCGATGTCTTTTACGACTACGGCAGCGAAGCCGGCTACATCCTGCAGGACCGCTCCACGATGCTTCGCTATCTGCCGGACCCGGCGCCCTCGAATCTGGCGGTGTATCTTGAGCCGGGCGCGGATCTCGAAGCGGTGCGCGATGCGATCAAGCGAGCGGCGGCACATCATGACGTGCTCATTTTTTCGAACGCCGAGATCCGCCGCCAAGGCGTACGCGTGTTCGATCAAACCTTTGCGATCACGTACGCGCTTGAGGCGGTCGCGGTGGTGGTTGCGGTGATGGGCATTGCGGGCGCATTGATGTCAATTGTCATCGACCGGCAGCGCGAATTCGGGTTGCTGCGCATCATAGGCGCCACTTCCGGCCAGGTCCGACGGCTGATTCTTTTTGAGGCGGGACTGATCGGAGTACTGGCCAACATTGCGGGAATCGCGCTCGGGATGGTGCTTTCGCTGATCCTCATCTTCGTCATCAACAAGCAATCGTTCGGGTGGACGATCCAATTCCACTGGCCGGTGGCCGTCCTGCTGGCTGCGCTCGGCATTGTCTTCGTGGCCACCGTGCTCGCGGGATTCTATCCGGCGCGCATCGCGCAACGATTGAATCCGATCGAGGTGGTCCATGAAGAGTAGCGTGGCGGCCATCCTCGTCCTGGTGCTCGGGTGGACGGGCAGCGCTGCGGACTACAGGCAGGCGATGCCCGGGTATCGCTACGAGTTTCCACGCGATCATTTCGATCATCCGGAATACCAGACGGAGTGGTGGTACTACACGGGCAATCTCCGATCGGCGGACGGGCATCGTTTCGGCTTCGAGCTGACGTTTTTCCGGCAGGGAGTTGCGCGGGATGCGGACCGGTCGGCGTGGCGCATTCACGATCTTTACATGGCTCACCTGGCGCTCAGCGATTTGACCGGGCACGGGTTCTATCACCAGGAACGAATCAATCGCGCCGGCCCGGGCATCGCGGGAATCGATGAAAACAGCGGTTTGATCTGGAACGGCAATTGGCAGGCACAAATCGCGGAAGCCGGGCAGATGCTGCGCGGAATTGAAGAGAAATTCGCCATAGAGCTGAATCTCTCGCCGGCGAAGCCGCCCGTGATTCATGGGCGCAATGGAATCAGCCGCAAAGGTGCGGGAGCGGGACACGCATCGCACTACATCTCGTTTACCCGGCTCACCACCTCCGGCAGGGTGGACCTCAACGGCGCCAGCTACCGGGTGCAAGGCACGTCGTGGATGGACCACGAGTTCTTCTCCGGAGCCATGGATGCGAGCGAAAGCGGGTGGGACTGGCTAAGCCTGCAGCTCGATGACCGGAGCGAAGTGCTGCTCTACCGATTGCGGCACAAGGATGGGACGGTCGATCCGTATTCATCGGGAAGTTACATCGACGCGCAGGGGACGTGTACGTATTTGCCGGCGGCGGATTTCAGCATGACGCCCGCCAGCGAGACGTGGACGAGTCCGCAGACAAAGGGAGTGTATCCGATCCGGTGGCATGTGACCATTGCGAAGCTGGGGATCGATGCAACCATCACTACGCCTCTCGCACACCAGGAGATGACCGGCGACTACGGCCCCAGTTACTGGGAGGGAGCCATCGATGTGGAGGGCAAGCGGGGAGCGAATGAACTGCGGGGCGCCGGTTACCTGGAGATGACCGGCTACGCGAAAGGCTCTCGTCCGAACTTCGGCGAAGTTCGAGCAGATGGGGGCAAGGCACGGTGATAGTCTGGCGTGTTCCTGATCGGAGCCGCCCATGTCTTCATCGAAGAAGCCCACGCGCCGCGAGTTTTTGAAAGCCACGTCGTCGGCTGCCATTGCCGCTGCGGCCAAGCCTGCGATGGACCCGCTGCCCGCCGAAGCCAAAGTCCCGGAAAAACCAGCGGCGCGGTTCACGACGGCGGAACTGTTTGCGAGCGGAGCCCAGCGGACATTCACCGGCGAGAAGGCTACGCAGATTGCGATGCCCATCGGCGGCATCGGGGCGGGCTGCATCTGCATGAACGGCTACGGCGGCCTGCAGGACTTCTCGATTCATACGCGGCCGGAAAACACCGCCATGCCGGCGGGCTTCAGCGCCAACTCGCCCGAGGCGGCCTTCGCGATTCTGCACATCAAGGGCGAAGCCGGGGTGACCAGGCTTGTCGAAGGGCCGTTTCCGGCATTCAAGATCTTCGACCAGGGATTGCAGGGGCAGGGCCTGCGGCGGGGCGGCTTCGAAGGATTTCCGCGGTTCCAGCGATGTACGTTCAAAGGCGAGTACCCTTTCGGCGAAGCGATTCTTTCAGATGATTCGGTTCCGCTCGAGGTGAAAGTTACCGGATGGAATCCTTTCATTCCGCTCGATGACAAGAACTCCGGTATCCCTTGCGTGATTCTCGAATACGCGCTGCGGAATGCATCTTCGCAAACAGTTGGGTATGAGTTCTCCTACCACTTGTCGCATCTGGCGCCCGGATGCAAGCCGGATCAGGCGGCCAGCAGTAATACCGCGATTCCGGGCAAGGGAGTATTTTTTAGCAATCGCGAAGAGCCGAATGCGGAGGCGTACGGATGCGCGGCGCTGGTTGCGATCGGCGGGGCGCCACGGATCAAGGCCATGTGGCTGCGCAGCCCGGGATGGGAATTCGATTCGCTCTCGGCATTGTGGCGCGAGGTGTCGAGCGGACATTTCAGCGCCAACGACGGATCGAACAGTGTGGACAATGCGGGGCGAAACGGCGGATCGATTCTCCTGGAAGGAAGCTTGGCGCCGGGCGAATCGCGCACCCATGCCTTTCTCATTGCGTGGCACTTTCCGAATTGTTACCTTCGCGAAGGTTTAAAGGCGGAGACGGCAAAAATCACCGGCGATCCGGGCTGCCGGAAAGTGGCTGCGGATTCGGCTGCGCCATGGCGGCCATACTATGCAACGCAATGGAAGGATGCGCGCGAGGTGGCGTTCTACGTGGAGCAGAATTATGCATCTCTGCGGTCGCGCACCTTGCAGTTCCAAGAGGCGCTCTTCTCGTCCACGCTGCCCTGGTACGTGCTGGATGCGGTTTCTGCGAACCTGGGCATTCTCAAATCACCCACCGTGCTGCGCGAAGAAAATGGAAATCTGTGGGGCTGGGAAGGCTGCTTTCCCGACAGGGGCTGTTGCCATGGTTCGTGCACCCACGTGTGGAATTACGCGCAGGCGCTTCCGCATTTGTTTCCGCAATTGGAAAGGACGCTGCGCGACCTGGAGCTGGCGCGCTCGATGGATGAGCGGGGGCACGTGACGTTTCGCGGTGCGATTCCTGACGGGCCTGTCGATCACAGCTTTCATGCGGCGGCCGATGGGCAGCTGGGCGGCATTATGAAGGTGTTTCGCGATTGGCAGATCGGTGGCGACCCGGAGTGGCTCAGACGCATGTACCCGCCGGCGAAGCGCAGCATCGATTACGGCATCCGCACGTGGGATCCGGATCATAAGGGCGCGCTCTTCGAGCCGCACCACAATACATACGACATCGAGTTCTGGGGCGCGGAGCCGATGTGCACCAGCATCTACATCGGGGCGCTTTCGGCGATGGCGCAGATGGCAAAAGCCGTGGGCGAGCCGGCGGATGCCGAGTTGTATGGCGGACTGGCCCGCAAGAGCGCGGAGTACATGGACCAGCATCTGTTCAATGGCGAGTACTACGAGCAGAAGGTGCAATACCAAGGACTGCGCGACCGGTCATTCGCGGAGAAGGTCGCGCAGGTAAACGAGACGAGCAGCGAGATGCAGCGACTGCTCAAGCGCGAAGGGCCGAAATACCAGTACGGCAGCGGATGCCTGTCAGACAGCGGAATCGGCGTGTGGATGGCGCGCATGTACGGCATCGAGACGCCGCTGGTCGCAGCCAATATTCATTCGAATCTGCGGGCGATTTTCAAACACAATTTCAAGACCGATCTCAGTGAGCATGCGAATGCGCAGCGGCCTGGCTATGCGATGGGAAACGAGCCGGGACTGCTGCTGTGCAGTTGGCCCCGGAGCGGCAAGCCGACGCTGCCTTTCGTCTACTCAGACGAGGTGTGGACGGGGATCGAGTACCAGGTGGCATCGCATCTGATTCACGAAGGATTGGTCGAAGAAGGACTGACCATCGTGAAGGCCGCGCGCAGCCGTTATGACGGGCGCACGCGCAATCCTTGGAATGAATATGAGTGTGGGAACTGGTATGCGCGGGCCATGGCCAGTTATGCGCTGCTGGGCGCTCTTTCGGGATTCCGGTACTCTGCGGTGGACCGGACAGTGTGGTTCGCGCCGCGATTGACGATGCGGCCGTTCCAGTGCTTCTTTTCGACGGCCTCGGGGTTCGGGACGATCGCGCTGCACGGGCGGACCGTGAACGTGCACATCATCGAGGGCGAGCTGAAGATCGAGAAGCTCATTTTCGGAGAGGGTCATTCGGTGGAATGGAATGTGACGGTGAGACCGGATAAGGTGGCAATGCTAGCAATCTGAGGCACCCAGGCTTCAAAATCGAGGCCTGGGCACACACATCTGAAGGTGTCCTCAGCGCAGGGCGACGATTTCGACTGAGCCAATGCGGCGCTGGATATTGACGCCGACGGTTTCACCGTAACGCTCAAAGGAGACATCGACGCACGCGCCCCCTACGCGCAGATTACGGATATTGACCTCCTCAAGCGACTCGGGGAGAGCGGAATGATGCAGGTAAACCCGCGCTTCCGAGGCGCGAACCTCGAGGCCGAGGCAGGCCTGCAGCACCATGAACACCGATCCGGCCGCCCACGCCTGCGGCGAACACGCGACCGGATACAGCGTGGGACCCTTTCCCTTGCGGCGCCCGAAGCCGCAGATCAGTTCCGGCAGGCGGTGCTGGTTCACGTTCTCAGAAAGATCCATCAATCCCGACATCACCCTCAAGGGGAGCATCTTTTCAGGACGGCGAAGAGCGCCGTAGGCAATCATCGCGTTGTCGTGCGGCCACACCGATCCGTTGTGATAGGACATGGGATTGTAGCGCCTCTCACCGGTGACGATGGTGCGAATGCCCCATCCGGAAAAGAATGCGGGAGAGAGCAGGAGTTCGGTCAGACTGCGTTGCTGCGCTTCTGAAGCGATGCCGGAGAAAAGGCATTGGCCGGCATTGGAACTGCGGACCCGGCACTGCATTTTTTCGCCGTCGAGCGCCAGGGCAAAAGCCGACAGTTCGTCGGACCAGAAGGCAGAGGAAAACCTGGCGCGCAGTTCGAGCGCCTGCTGGTCCAGTTGTTCTGCCAGCCTGATGTTGCCCAGGTCTCGGGCGACCGCGGCGATTCCCTTCTTCGCGGCGTAGACGTAGGATTGCACTTCGCACAACGCAATCGGTCCCACGGCAAGGCGGCCATCGCTATGAAAGACTGAGTCGTTGGAATCCTTCCACCCCTGCTGGACCAGGCCGTGTTCGGTTCGGCGAGCGTACTCGACAAACCCGTCGCCGTCCCGATCGCCATACTTGTCGATCCACTCAAGCGCGGCGAGGATGTTGGGCCATAGCTCGCGCAGGAATTCCAGATCCGCAGTCCGTTCGTAGTAGGCCGCGGCCAGCATGACGAAAAGCGGGGTGCCGTCAATGGTTCCGTAATAGCGGCCGAAGGGAACTTCGCCCAGTTCCGCCATTTCCCCTTTGCGCATTTCGTGGAGGATCTTGCCGGGCTCGGCGTCGCGCTGGGGGTCGAAGCTGGTGGCCTGGGTGGCGGCAAGATAGGAAAGCACGCCGCGGGCGACGGAGGGCGCGACCCACAAGAGTTCGAGAGCGGTGATGATGCCGTCGCGGCCGAACACGGTGCTGAACCAGGGAACGCCGGCATAGGGATAGGGGCCGAACGGGGTGGGCGCCATCATCATCATCAGGTCAGCGTGCGAGCGCCGGATCCAGTGATTGAACTGCTCGTTCGACGTGCTGATATCGACGTCGGCGATGGGATTCGCGCTTCGCTCGTGGGTCATGCGCTGCAGCGCGTGATCGTAGGGGGCGGGCTGAATATCGGGTTCATCGCGGCGGCACTCGATCGTCAGGGTGAATACCATTTCGGCCTGCGGTTCGAGATGGATGGGAACAGCGATTTCACCCTCGTGCGCGTGGCAAGCAGCATCACAGCACTCCACGCGCGTGATGCGCCGGATGTGGTCGAGACCTTCATACTCGAGCGTCACGGCCGACCCCTCCACGACCTCGGGACGTTTTTCGCCTCGGCGCGCCCGCTTTTCTCCGCGCACTTCGAAGATGTCGGCGAAGTCGGCTTCGAAATCGAAGGAGAGATCGCCGTCGATGGTGGCCTCTCCATAGTTGTGGAGCGTGATCTGGTCGTAGGCGGTGCGCTCGGTGAGAAACTTGGAGCGATAAATGTGCAGGGTGCCGCGGGGCAGCGTTATGCCGGAAGGCATGACGAGGTCGGGATTGGTGAGGTCGACGGCAAACAGTACGTTGTCTTCGCGAATGGTCGAGCTGAGAAGCAGGGGGCGCTCGCCGCAGAAGCGCGTCTCGAAGCGCGAGAGGTGGCGGGTTTCCTTGTGAAAGATGCCCTGCTGTCCAAACCCGACGGGTTGAATATCGCCGCCGCGATCGAAAACAGCGAAGGAGTCACCGTTGAGCAAAACTCGCGTGCGATCGTCAGCCAGCGAGGATGAGGCGCGAATGTAGAACTGTTGTCCGACTTCGATGACGTCCTTGCCTGAAGCATTCTTCAATGTGGGCATGGGTGCGGAACTCCATGGAGAGACTCATTTCAGGCGACGGCTTCCTGATCGAGAGGCGAGCGGTTGGCCGCACTCTCATCGATGATGCGTTCATAGACTCGGAGGTAGTCGTCGCACATCCGGCTGGCGCTGAAGCGCTGTTCAAAAACGGTGCGGCAACGGCGCCGGTCGATCGAGGGAATGCGTTCGACGGCTTTGACGGCCTCCTCTATGCTCTCCACGATAAACCCGGTGACGCCATCTTCGATAATCTCGTCAACGGCGCCGCCACGAAAGGCGATGACCGGCGTTCCGCACGACAGGGCTTCAATCATCACCAGGCCGAAGGGCTCGGGCCAGTCGATGGGAAACAACAGGGCTGCCGCGTTGCTGAGAAAAGCGCATTTATCCCCATCGCCGATCTCGTTAAAGAATCGGACGTGCGGTTCCTCAAGACAATGGTGGATGCTGTCGTAGTACTCGCGGTCGGCGGCATCCACTTTGGCGGCAACGCGGAGTTCCATTCCTGCGCGCCGGGCGATCTCGACCGCACGGTCAACCCGCTTTTCCGGGGAGATGCGGCCGAGGAACGCCAGGTACTCACTTCCATATTTGCAGGGCATAAAAAGTTTCGCCGGTATGCCGTGATGAACCGTGGCGAACCAATTTGCCCACGGCATGGCAAGTCTCTGTGTGTTTGAAATGGAAACCAGGTACATGTCATCGAACTCGCGAAAAAGCGGGAACTGGCCGGGAATGTCCTGGCGCCCGTGCAGTGTAGTCACTGCGGAAAAGCCGCTGTAGCGAATGACGGAAAAGGGCATGAAATCGAGATGGAAATGCACAATGTCGAACCGGTAGGCCTGCTGCGCGACTCTTTCGATGAGCAATAAGTGCTGAGAGAGTGCGGCAGAAGCAGGAGCGCCGCTGAGGCGCAAGGCCCTCTCGCATCCCGGCCACAACCTGGCCGAAGTGGTGGAGTCGCCGCTGGCGAACAAAGTGACATCGTGCCCCTGACGTACAAGTTCCTCGGTCAGGTACGACACCACTCGCTCGGTGCCTCCGTAGAGTTTCGGAGGCACACTTTCGTACAGGGGTGCGACCTGCGCAATCCTCATGGTTTTGGATCTCCTTTGATATCGCCTTATAGGCGCCTGTTTCGTATGGATGCGTAATTCAGAGGTGGGTATAGTCCGGATTTCATTAGTGAGCAAACTTCGGCGCAATAATGATGGAAGTCGCTGAGGTACTAACGATTAGGCCGGGATTTGCCGCATTGCGAGATGGGCCAGGCATCCTTTTTAGTGGCTGCCGCCTGGCGATGCTTGGAGCGCGGGATGGCCTTGCGATTGAATACGTTCGCGACGAAGTTTCCAGATCGCATAGGACACACCCAGGGCTACGATCACCGCAAACGACCAGGCGATCGGCGTGGCGTATTTGCTGAGGGTTGCGGACCAGAGGCGAATGACGGGCCGGCTGTAGCGGACAGAGAGCCAGGCAATGAAGCCATAACGGAGAGTGCGCGCCAGCGCGAATACAAACATGAATCGGCGCAGCGATATCTTCAGCGCGCCGGCAGCCAGAAGGAACGGCGACAGCGGAATCGGCGGGGGCAGAATCGAAGGAACGAAGATTGCCAGAATGGGATGGCGTTCAACCCAACGCTTGATCCGATCGAGCAGGCGCACCGGCACGTGGCGGCGCAAGGTAGCGTCCCCGCCCTGCTTTCCGAGCTTCCACGTGCCGTATCCGCCGAGCAGGCTGCCCGCAACGGCGCAGGCCACCAGTCCCCATGGATTGCCTCGATGCGACACCAGCCAGAGCAGCAGAAGATCGGTACTGCCAGGCACCGGCATGGGAATAACGGATGAATCGATGATCGAAGCGCCAAATACCCCGGGCATGCCGAGGTGAGCCAGCCAGCGAAAGGCATGGTGACCGTTCCGCGAAGCCTGCGATTCGAGAAGCATGGATATCATCGGGGATTGGACGCACGCGGTGCGTTCGGCGGTCGCTTTGGCGGCCAAAGTGGCGGATAGAGGTTACTGGTTCCACCCATGCGGGAAGGGGTTCAGCTTCAGATTACTCTCAGGAGCAAGAGAATGAGAATAATCGTAAGGATGAGGCTGAGGCCGCCTCCACCGTAGTAGCCCCAGCCCGGGCCGACTCGATAGCCTCCATACCCAAATCCAAGGATAAGTATGAGCAAGATGATGATCAGCAGCATGTTATCTCCTTTGCCGGTGAACATACCTTTGAGTTAGTCAGCTGCGGCAGCCACGGGCAAACTCGGTTCATCGCGGAATCCAGCATCCGCATCGCGGATTGGATGCAGGCTCACCGGGCACGGCTGCATTCAGATTCTATTTCCAGATGTTTGTGCCCTTGTTTCAAAAAGATAGACCAGGCTTTTCTGCGCGTCTGACTGCGCGAACAACCATACTTCGACAGCCCCGCGTCCAAGCGTTAGTTGTTTGAGGCAGGAAGATCACCTCAGGAGGTACTTAGGATGCTTTGGACGATTTTTGTAATCCTCCTCGTTCTGTGGTTAGTCGGGCTCGTGAGCAGTTATACGCTGGGAGGGTTCATTCATTTGTTGCTGGTAGCGGCAGTGGTCGTGCTGATTCTGCAGTTGATCTCGGGCAGGCGAGCCGCGCTATAGGACGATTTCCAAGCAGGCGGGATTCTACCGGCAAACGTACTGCGCTGCTGTCTTTTGGAGCAGTGCGCAACTTACAGGTTTGACTCGGCGCAATGAGCGGCTAAGTTGGGCAAGCGGAAATCCAAGGAGGGTGGACTCATGGACAAGGACAGGGTGAAGGGCACGATCGACGATGCGGCCGGACGCGTAAAACGTCATGTAGGCGAATGGACCGGCGACACGCAATCGCAGGTGGAAGGCGCAACCCAGCAGGTGAAAGGCAAGGTCGAAAAAGCGTGGGGCAACGTGAAGGATGCAGCGCGCGATGCGACCAACCGGTCGGAGCGTGACCGCGACACGGCCGATCGTGATACAAGCCGCGATCGCGATCGGGACGACATCGATCGTCCGTAGCCAGGGCCACAACGAATTTCCTCTGCCCTCGGTCCAGAAGGGTAGTTCCAGAGCCGGCGAGAAACAGATTGTTTCCGCCGGCTTTCAATTGTCCTGCGCATGGAGAAAGCCGACCTGGCAGTTATCGGCGCGGGTTCAAGCCTGATTGTTCCGTCCCCGTCCCCCGTCACTTGGGTGTTAGATATCTTCAAGGATTGAACGCCGATGAAGATTCTGGGCATTGTTTTGATGCTGGCCGGCCTTCTGGCCCTCGCGTACGGCGGGTTCACGTACACGACGCACAAGCGCGCAGTGGACATGGGTCCGCTGCAGATCGAGACCAGTCAACGGCATAGAGTGCTGCTTCCGCCGTTGCTGGGGATTTCGGGAATCATCATCGGTGGGGCGCTTCTCATGGTTGCGCGCTCCAAAACTCGCTGAAGGGCCGCGCTTGCAACCGGCGGCGAAGCGAGAATAGCCATATTTATCCAGGTTCGATGGTGTGAATTGAACGATCTTTTCATCGAGTGGAGTTTGCCATCAACCCGGCGAACGGGTATAGATATAGGTAGGGAGAAGTGGCAAAGCGCTTGCTAGGGCCACTTCCTTTGGAAGAGGTGCGTCTTCAGCAGTGACCCAAACTCACTGACGCTCGACGTTCCACCATCGGGGACTTCCGCATGGCGCGCCGTGTCGCGCGTACTCCGAAGTCCCCTGGACGCAATAAGTTGCGCTTTGCTTCCCTCCGATTGCGCCCTTTGTAGCTCCCCTCTGCCGCGCCTCTCGTCCGTTCCAATTTGTCATGCCTGCTGGGTTGAGATCCCGGTGCAGAGCGAGCCTGTCTGCAATCGCTGCGGGGACGGGTTGGGGAGGACCGATTTCGCGTCAAATACCTGCCGATTATGCCGTTTGGCGCCTCCCGCGTTTGTGCGCGCCGTCTCCTTTGGTCCCTACGAGGGACGGATGCGCGAGGCGATCCACGCGTTGAAGTATGACCGTCTCCGGCCGGCGGCGCGGCAACTGGGCTCAATGCTAGCCCAGGCGATCGGCCAACTGGTAGCGGAGGCTCCGGCCGAAATGCTGGTCATCCCAGTGCCGCTGCACCGGTCGAAGTCCGCCCAGCGCGGCTTTAACCAGGCCCGACTGCTGGCGACGGAGGCATTGGCGGCGCTCAAGAAGATGCATCCGGAATGGCGGCTGAAACTGGCCTCTGCGACGATCGTCAGGCAGCGCGCTACCGAAAGCCAGGCGGGCCTCACGCCGCGCCAGCGCAGGGTCAACGTGCGGGGCGCTTTCGTGGTACCGGATCCGAAGACAGTGAACGGCAAACATGTACTGGTGACCGACGACATCATGACCACCGGGGCCACGGCCCGATCAGTGGCGCAGGTTTTAATCCGGGCCGGGGCGGCGAAGGTTTGGGTAGCGACGCTGGCGCGCGCGCGGCATGCCTTCGATTACGGCGGCGTTTCGGACCGGGTCTATTCAGAAAGAGAAGGCGGGAGCGGAGGCGATCCGGCGGGGGACGAACAAACTGCCGGCCTGCATGGGGAGACACTCAACCAAGCATCTTTTTGACGGGGGAAGGATGTCGCTGGGTAAAGCCATGATTCACGCACGGAAACAAAAATTCATTGCCCGGACCATGGCGCATGCCGGGGATGCAGCCGCGGTGCACTCCAACCACATCCTGCAGATGCCGGTCCTGGTGCTCAATGCGTCGTATGAGCCCATCAACATCTGTGGGGCGCGGCGTGCCCTGGTACTGGTGCTGAAGGGAATCGCGCGTACCGAAGAAGAGCATGGCCTGACGCTGCATGCCCAGCGCAACATCATTGCCATGCCTTCCGTGATTCGCCTTCTGGAATACCGCCGGATTCCGCACCAGACACGCGCGCTATCGCGCAAGAACATCCTGCTGCGCGATCGAAACACATGCCAGTACTGCGGCGAAGTTTTTGCTCCAGGCGAGCTGACGCTGGACCACGTGGTTCCGCGATCCCGGGGGGCAATTCCACCTGGGAGAACCTGGTGGCCTGCTGTCACGGCTGCAACCGGCGCAAAGGCAACCGCATGCTCAGCGAGATCGATGACATGGTGTTGTTGAGGGAGCCGCGGCCGTTTTCGCTGCACACCAGCCGGCAGATCATGCGCATGCTCGGTCGCGGCGATGACCGCTGGCGGAAATACTTGTTTTACTAATCCTCGCCGTTTCCTGTGTGACTTCGGTGCAGAAAAAAGCGCCCCTCGGCGGACGTGCCCGGATAAGTCCGAGTCTGGCCGGCCGGAGGGGCGAGGAGCCGCAATCACATGGAAGCAGACACAGATACAAGAACCGCTCCGGTAGTCATCCACCGTTTGATCCCTGTTCTGAGACGCTTCCTGGACCGAAATGAATATATTTTGGCTGCCCCGGCGGCAACAGGTCTTTTCGGGTACCATTTCCCAGGAAGAAGGGGTTAAATGGCTTATTCTGGTGAGGGTTGAATCAAATCTGGACAAGTAAATTACGTCCACGTATGATACGCCTTGCGGCCAAGTTGGGTATCGATCCGACCGACCTCCGGAGCTGCCAAGCCCAGTCCGGGCGGTTTCCAGCCAGATTCGAGCGTGCCTCTGAGGCTCACATAAGACATGCAGGCATTGCAGGACGCATTGGATAGCGGGTCCTGTTGCCGGAGGATCAGTACAGAATGCCAGTGGCGCCCAAAGGTTCTCAGGAGATGATCGAGGCCAGTCCCCTGATTGACGCGCCAAAGATCCGCGAACAATTGGAGCGGCTGCTGGCGCATCCGCTGTTTGCCAACAGCAAGCGGTACCCGGCCCTGCTGGGCTACACGGTGGAGCAAACGCTGCTGGGCAATGCGGGAGAGCTGAAAGAACGCAGCATCGCAGTGGAAGTTTTCGGGCGCGCGCCCACGTATGACGCCAACGCCGATCCCGTGGTGCGTATCACGGCCGGCGAGGTGCGGAAGCGCCTGACCCAGTACTATTACGACCCGGGCCATCGCAGCGAACTGGTGATCGAACTCCCCATAGGCTCCTACGTTCCGGTGTTCAGAGGGCCGGAGCGTCCGGAAACGCAGCCGGAGGCCGCAGGCGAAAGTTCAGAAGGAGCCGGGGAGGATACGCTTCAGGTCTCCCCGCCCTCATCTGCCCCGGGCCGCCGGTGGCGCTGGCTGGTGGCATCAGGCGGACTGATTCTTATAGCGGTTGCAGCCACGGTGGGGTGGGTTGCCGGACGGCGGTACCATGATGAGCCTCCGCCGCCATCAAACATCGAACGCTTCTGGGAGCCGGTGACCGCCAGCCTGAGCCCCACGACATTCTGCCTGGGTGAGCCGGCCAAGAACATAAATATGGATGCAATCGACTCCTATGATGCGCCGGTGGTAAGCAACACCCAACCCGAGCAGTTGTATGTTCGTCTCCATTTTTCCGGTCACCTGGCCCTGGCGGACGTCATCACGCTCACCCGCACGGTGGCGGCGCTGGCGTCCCGCCATAAGACCTTCCGGGTTGTGCCGGCCTCGGACGCCAGTTTTTCGCAACTGCGCGAGGGGCCGGTGGTGCTGATTGGAGCTTTCGACAACATCTGGACGCTGCGGGTGACCCAGAAGCTGCGGTTCGGATTTGAGTCAAAGGAAGGCCAGGCGCTGCTGGTGGATCGCAAGAGCGCCAACAAGACGACCTGGGCTACGGCCTGGGACCTTCCCTACCAGAAACTGTCGCGCGATTACGCGATCGTGGCCCGCATCCACGACAACACCACCGGCCAGCCGGTGATTATTGCCGCCGGAATCTCCGAGGAAGGCACCGAGGCCGCCGGGGAGATTCTCTACAACCCGGTCTATCTCGATACCCTGCTGGCCAAAGCTCCCAAGAATTGGGAACAGATGAACCTGGAAGCGGTGATCGAGACCCAGGTGATCGAAGGGCATCCCGGTCCGCCCAATATTCTGGCGCTCGAAACGTGGTAGAGACTTCGGCATCGCTAGAGTCTTGGGTGCCTGAACGGTTCTGAATGCACGGTCTATACCCCCTCTCCCCCATAATTCGAGCATCCCGAAATGCAGGTCCTTCGACTGCGTTTGGCGCGTAAAGACGCGCCAAACTCCGCTCAGCATGACAGCTATAGAGAAATGGGAATCCTATCGATCTGCACTCAGGCAGTTTCCGCGCCCGCCTTCACCGGCCGGAACAGCCACGCATTCAGCAGCGTAAACAGCACGCCGCCGAGGGTGAACTTGAGCCACACCGGCGCGTGCGAGGGCGAGAAGAATCCTTCCAGGCAGCCGGCGATGACCAGCAGCGGAATGATCCCCGACACCAGCCGCGTGGCTTCGATGCCGCCTTTGGCCACCGAGTCCTTCCAGCGATAGCCGCCGGGGAAGACCATAGCGTGGCCGAGCCGCAAGCCCGCGGCGCCGGCAATGATGATCGATGGCAGCTCCAGCGAGCCGTGCGCGGCGACAAAGCTCCATAGCTTCAGCGACATCCCGTAGTGATGGCAGGCCGCGCCGATCACCCCCAGCAGCATGCCGTTGTTGTAGAGCGAAAAGAGCGTCAGCAGTCCAAACGAAATGCCGCCTGCGAACATCACAAAGCAGACTGACAGGTTATTGGTCATGATGCGGCTGGATTCTTTGGGGGCGATGCTGACGATGGACTGGGTCCACATCTCGTGGCGTTCCATGGTGGCGATCATGGCGGGGTCGACATAGTGGCGCATGAACTCGGGACGCGCAGTGGTAAGCACCACGCCCAACAGCCCGCAAGCGCCGGAAATCAGCAGCGATGCCAGCACATAGCGGATCTGGGCCCGGAAAATTGCCGGATAATCGTCACGCAGGAAACGGAAGAGAGTGAGAAGATTCGTCTTGCGGCGCGAATAAATGATATGGTGGGCGCGAGCCAGCAACTGATTGACATAGGCGGCATAGGTGCGCGCGGTGGCGTCCTGGCGAAGCACCGAGAGGTCGGCGGCCACCTGGCGGTAGAGCAGGGCGAGTTCCTGGAGCTCGGTGCGCGAAAGCTGCTTGAGGCCCGCCTGGTCCGATTGCCCCAGCAGAGCGGCCAGCCGGTCCCAGTGAGGACGGCGCTTCTGAATCCAGGAGTTGGAAAGAGTTTGCGGCATGGACCCGAGTTCAGATCAGCTTAGCATCGAAACACCTGAACTGGTGGCCATCGAAATGCCGCTCGCCGGGATTGGGAGCCGCTTCATCGCTCTTCTGGTCGATACCCTCATCTGGCTGGCTTGCCTGTTGGTGCTGGGCCTGGTCTTCTGGGTCGTGCAGCCGGCCATGGAAGCCTTCTCGGCGCTTTCATACCAGTGGGCATTCGCCCTCGTGACCCTGGTCGTTTTCCTTCTCAACTGGGGCTATTTCACCCTGTTCGAAGCATTCTGGAACGGGCGCACACCGGGCAAGAAAGTGGCCAAAATCCGCGTCATCCAGCGTTCCGGGCGGCCCATCGGGTTCTTCGAGTCGCTGGCCCGCAACCTCGTTCGCTACGTGGACCAGATTCCGTTTTTCTATGCGGTCGGGGTGATTACGATGTTCGTCACCCGCCAGCATCAGCGGCTGGGCGATCTGGCGGCCGGCACCCTGGTGGTGCGCGACCGCGAACAGGACGCCACCCCCTGGAGCGACCTCTCCACGCGCACCTTCACCGCGCAAATCTTTTCCCCGCCCGCGCCCCCTCCGGAACCGCACACGCTGGTCTCGCTTCCGGCCGAGGGAATTGCCCGGCTCTCTTCCACCGACCTGGAGGTGCTGGAGGGCTTCTTTGCCCGGCGTCTCGACATGCCGCTGGCTACCCGCCAGGCGCTTGCGGAAAAAATCGCCGCTGCCATCCGGGCAAAATCCGGATTGGAGGCGCCTCCCGGCGTCAGCACCGAGACCTTCCTGGAGGCTTCAGCGCGGGAACTGCGCGATCTGGGGCGGCTTCGCTAGAAACGCGAATTGTGTGCGCCATTTCTGTGATCGGAAGCACATGATGGGAACCCACCAGCCGTTTTGTAAATACCTGCATATAAAACGCAAACTTTCCTTTTCACGGCCAAACTTTTTTGACTTGACAATCGTCGTTCGTGCGGCTTTTAATGGCTGCGGCTCAAAGGGCACATATGGTTAGCGCTTCTAGCTTAATCGTTTGAGCGCTTGAATTCCAAATTCAGAATTAATTGGAATTCGATATTCCATACCTTGGAGAAAAGGGCGGCTATCCCGCGCCCCGAAGCGTAGAAGCCGGCACGGTTTTGCGCTGCTGGGGCAGAGCCAATAGCCACATTCGGAGTTCTGAGGAGCACTCCGAGAAAGAAAGTAGTGGGAACCCCGCCAATGAGCGCCTCTGAGCGCCCGCGGCCGATTCCGGAGACGCACCCCGGAGGCCGACATACCGAGAACGGGGCTGAATGAGCGAATTGCGAAAGACCCGGAAGTAAATTGATTTTCTTCTTGACAATTCACGATTCGCACGCATTAAATGGCCCGGTCGCTACTCACCCTCAGCTGGTGAATCGTATGCTCCTCTACGCATCCGGTTCAACTCGTGTCCTGCCGCTGCGTCGTCACGCTTTGATGCGCGACCCCGGAGCGGTTTTTCGTCTTCGCGGATCTGTTGATCACCGGGACGATACACGAGCCAGCCAGGACTGATGTCGAATCGGACCCCAAATGCACCATCAGCCGGCCTCATTTCTGGGAGACGGGGAAGCGACGTAGTACGGAGCAACCACAGTAACAATTTTGAAAAGGAAGGTCACATGAGACAAATGAGATACAGGTTCTTCCTGTTGCCCCTGCTTTTTGTGGTGGCCGGCGTGTTTGCATTCGCGCAGGCCAACTCGGAAGTAACGGGCATCGTTACGGACCAGTCAGGAGCGGTGGTGGCGGGAGCCAAGATCGTGCTCACCGACCCGGCCACCGGATTCACCAGAACCACGGAAAGCAGCGGAACAGGTCTGTTCGACGTCAGCGGTCTGAACCCTGCCAACTACAACCTCAAGGTCACTGCCAAGGGCTTTGAAGCTTTCGCGCAGAACGGCATCGTGGTCAACGTATCGGCGACGGCCCGTGTGGACGTCAAGTTGACCGTCGGCGCCGAAACCCAGACCGTAACGGTCGAGGCCGACGCACTCGCAGTTCAAACTGACTCCAACGTAGTCAGCACTCTGATCAGCTCCGAGCAGATCAGCGAAATCGCTACCGAGAACCGCAACTTCGCCGCGCTGGCCGCTCTCGGCCTGGGCGTCAGTTCCGCGCTTCCCGACAGCAACACGCCCACCTCCGTGGCTTCAAGCTTCTCGTTGAGCATCAACGGACTCCGCGAGAGCCATAACATCTGGCTCATCGACGGCGGCGAGGCCGATGACCGCGGTGGTGCCGGCGGCATGGACATCATGCCTTCGCAGGATGCCATCGCCGAGTTCAACGTCCTGGCGTCCAATTATCCCCCGGACTACGGCATTGCTTCGGGCGCCACCATGAGCCTTTCGCTCAAGAGCGGCACTCAGAAGTTCCATGGCGAAGCCTTTGAGTTCAACCGCAACACCGACTACAACGCCAACAGCTTCTTCGACAAGCTGTCCTCGCCGGCGACGCCCCGCGCTGTCACGCACTACAACATCTTCGGCTATAACATCGGCGGGCCCCTCTACATCCCGAAGGTGTACAACACCGACAAGCAGAAGACGTTTTTCTTCTACAACCAGGAGTGGCGGCGGATTCTGTCCAGCGCCGGCACCAACGAGCAGAATACGATCGATCCGGCGGACTACCCGACGGCGAACCAGAACCTGACCTACGTGCCGCCGAAGTTCGGCAGCAACCAACTGATCGTGCCGAACATCGCCGGCAGCGACTACTTTAACAAGAACCTGGCGCCCCTGGGTCTGACGCCTGGAGGCTGCTGGGACGGGTCGTACCAGACAACCACATCGGGCGCGATCACGTGCACCCATTTGACAGGACAGACGATTCCTGCGTCCTTGTTCGACCCCAACGGCATCCTGTACATCAACTCCGGCATTTTCCCCAAGGTGAACGTGCCGGCCCAGGACAAGAACATCACCTCGGCATCGAACCCCATCAAGGTGCTGGATACGGTGCTGCGCATCGACCACAAGATCAACGACAAGTGGGCGATCCTGGGTCACTACCTGGACGACCAGGTGACGCAGGGCTATGCCGCGCCGGAACTGGGCTGGCTGTGGGCCAGCTATAACACTCTCACCAGCACCCTGTCGAACCCGTCGCAATCGGCGGCCCTCAAGATCACCGGCCAGATCAATCCCAACCTGGTGCTCGAAGGCAGCCTCAACTACGACGGCAACGTGCTCAACATCATTCCCAGCACCAACACGTTCTATCCCTCCGGCTGGAACGTGACGCCAGTGGCGGCGCCGTTTACCATCACGCGCAAGGTTTACCCCGGCATGGGTTACCTGGGGCCCTATGGCGTGGCCGAAGACACCGGCTCTGCTCCGTGGCATAACGCGGCGCGCGACTTTGAGCCCAAGGTCGATATCTCGTACACCAGCGGCAAGCACCAGATGAAGTACGGGTTCAGCTACAACCGCTACACCAAAAACCAGCAGATCTTCGGCGACTCCCAGGGCTTTTACAACCCCAGCACGAACACCAACGACGCCGTCATGGACATCCTGCTGGGGCTGACCGGGAGCTACTCGCAGGACAACTGGACGCCGATCCGGCACTGGGTCAACCAGACGCCTTCGGTCTACATCATGGACAACTGGCACGTGAGCTCGCGGCTCACCCTGCAGCTCGGCTTCCGTTATGACGCCCTGCCGCATGCCTGGGAGCGGAACAACGCCCAGTCGAACTTCGATCCCAGCTACTACAACCCGTCGGCCGTGCCGATCTGGACCGCGGCGGGCAACATCGACCCGTCCAGCCCCTCGGTGACGACCAATCCCTCAAAGTTCGCGGCGCCTCTGCCGTTCTATCTGAATGGCATCCGCGTCGCCGGCTCCTACGGCACCCCGCGCGGCGAGGTGACCAACAAATACACCACCTACCAGCCTCGTATCGGGTTCTCCGAGGATCTGTTCGGGAACGGCAAAACGGTTCTCCGCGGCGGCTTCGGAACGTTCTTCGAGCGCACCCAGGGCAACGACGTGTACAACGCCGCACCCAATGCGCCGTTCGTCTACGGCCTGAACACCAGCAGCGCCTATCTGAGCGCCCCGGGCGTGAACTGGAGCACGGGCTTGAACGCGGCGGCGCAGGGCTTCCCGATCACCGTGACCGGTCCTGAGGGCCTCGCGGTGAACAACTACAACCCGCCGGCGGTGGCCATGTACAGCCTCGGCGTGCAGCACGAACTGTCCCCCTCCATCATCCTGGTGGTCCAATACGTGGGCAACCTCGCCTGGCACCAGTGGGAAGACAGCTCCATCAACAACATGCCTCTGACTGCAATCGGCCAGACCGTGACCATCCCCAACCAGTGGTCGGGGGCTTCCGGCACGGTTACCGTTCCGTTGACGTGCCTCGCCGGCGACAGCGGTGATCACCTCACGGGCCCCGGCGGCAACAACGTTGACGCTGACTCCGGCTGCAAGGGCGGCTTCGGCGCGAAGGTGAACGGCGCTGCAGGTGGGGCTTCCATCTGGCCGGCCGGGCTCAACCAATTCCGCTCCTACCAGGGCTTCGGGGGCATCACCGACCAGATCATGAACAGCAACGGCAACTACAACGGTTTCGAAATGGGTGTGCGTCTCCAGAACCGCTGGGGCTTGAGCGGCGAACTGGATTACACCTACTCGCACGAAATCGACATCCAGTCCGGCGACAACGCCTGCTGCGTTTCGAACCCCTGGAACCTGAAGTACGACAAGGGCTCCGGGAACCTCGATCGCCGCCACATCGTCAGCGCCAACTACGTGTATAAGCTCCCGTTCTTCGCCCACAGCAACAGCCTGGCGCACTCGATCATCGGCGGCTGGGAAGTTGCCGGCACGTTCGTGGATGAGAGCGGTCTGGTCGGTGGCACCGGTACCCAGATCACCGGCGCCGGCGGTCCTCCGGGCAACAGCAACAACAGCTACGACCCGGTTGGCCTGGGCGGCGGCTACACCGTCCGTCCCAACGTCAGCGGGAAGATGAGCTATCCGAAGAAGATGGGCGAGTGGTTCGACACCTCCAAGTTCTCCAGCGTGACCCCCCAGTGGCTGGGTGGCCAGAATCTGGGCTTCGGCACCGCAGGCAAGGACTCGGTGGTGGGCCCGGGGCGCGTGAACTTTACCACCTCGCTTTACAAGTCGTTCGCGATCACCGAGCGGGCGCACTTCGAGCTTCGCTTCGAGTCGTTCAACACCTTCAACCACACCGAACCATACGGTCTTGCGACAACCTTCAACCCGCAGAACTACACGAACGGCGTGTTCAGCACTAAAGTCGGTGCGGGCCAGTTCGGCAACGTCACCAGCACGTGGGATCCGCGTAACCTCGAGCTGGGCGGCAAATTCGTGTTCTAAACATCAACCCGTCAACCGGCGCGGCGGGCATTGCCCGCCGCGCTTTTCATTGCCAACCAGTTTGCCCGTGCCCGCTGCCGGGAGAGAGAATCAACGTGCGGACACGTCCAAAGAGCATTGGACGTAAGAGAAACAGGGAGCGACGGTGTGTATCTTGGGCGTGTGAGGACTGTCTGCGGGGGGGCATGGCTGCTGGCGCTGAGCGCGGCCGTGATGCCCGCACAGGCTCCGGCGTCAACGCAGCGCGATACCGCGCTGGCGCTCGAGCGGCAGGGCCGGAACACCGAAGCCGAAGCCGCGTGGCGCGCTTACCTCAAGGCCCATCCGTCCGATCCCGAACCCTACGCGCAACTGGGGCTGCTCGAAGCCCGGCAGGAACACTACAAGGAGGCGGTGCCGCTTTATCGCAAGGCGCTGGCCATGAACCCCAACGTTCCGGGACTGCGGCTCAATCTCGGCCTGGCGCTCTTCAAGTCGGACCACCCGAAAGACGCGCTGGCGGAGTTTCAGAAAAGCCTGAAGACGGTTCCCGCGGATTCGCCCGACGCGCAGCGGCTCACTATCCTGATCGGCATGTGCCACTATGGCCTGGCGCAGTACCCCGAGGCGGTCCCCTACCTGAAGACAGCCGCCGCCCGCGATACGCAGAATCTGCCGCTGCGGCTGGCTCTGGCCCACAGTTGTCTCTGGTCCAAGCAGTGGCAGTGCGTGATGGACGTCTATCACGAGATTCTCAATCTCAACGCGGAGTCGGCCGAGGCCGACATGATTGCAGGCGAGGCTTTGGACGAGATGAAGGACAACGAGGGCTCGACGAAAATGTTCCGCGCCGCCGTCAAGGCCAACCCCAAGGAGCCCAACGTGCACTTCGGGCTGGGATATCTTTTGTGGACGCAGAAGATCTATCCTGAAGCCATCACCGAGTTTCAGGCCGAACTGGGGAATGATCCCAACCATGTTCAGGCGATGTTGTACCTGAGCGATATTTACGTCCAGTTGAACAATTATGCCGATGCGAGGCCGCTGCTCGAAAGAGTCATTCGACTGGACACTTCCCAGGAGCTGGCGCACCTCGATCTGGGCATCATCCTGAGCGACGGGGGCGAAAGCGACCGCGCCATGCGCGAATTGCTGATGGCCGAGAAGCTCCAGCCCGATGACGTGAATGTCCACTGGCGCCTGGGACGGCTCTACCGCGCCATGGGCCGGAAAGAAGAAGCCAGGCTGGAGTTTGACAAGGCAAGCACGCTCAACAAGGCCGCCGACGAAGAACTCTACAAGAAGATTGCGGGCGCTCACCAGCCCCCGCCCGGCGCCGCGCCGCCCGCTTCCGGCTCTCCTGGCCAGAAGCCATAGTCTCCCTTGCCCTGCTCGCGATTTTTTATCGCCAGGGCGGGAGACCATCGATCCAGTTCTTGATCAATGCGTATGAACCAGCGGGGGCGCCGACGCCCGCTGCGCCAGCAGGTCGGAAAGCGCCTTTTCCGGGCAGATGTGGTGTGCCTCCACGCGCTCCAGTTCTTCCAGGCTTTCCACCGACGAGGCTATCGTGATGAAGCAGTAGAGGCAGCGCGTGTTGTAGGTGCCATTGTCGTTCTGGGTGTGGCTGAACATAGTGGACTCGTAAATCCGGCGGCGAGATTCTCTGATGGTATGGCCATTCGCAGAAAAAGCGGAGTGACTGGCATCACCAATTCACGTGAGCGCCATCGCAGTCCGCGAATCAACGACTCCAGTGATGAGTGATCAGCGGCTAGTGGTGTCCGCCGCACAGATGGTCGTTTATGTTTTGAAAGGGCACGACTTCACAGGCTGCGGAAAAACGCCGTGTGTTGGGCTGTTTTGAAAGGGCACGACTTCACAGGCTGCGGAAAAACGCCGTGTGTTGGGCTGTTTTGAAAGGGCACGACTTCAGTCGTGCCGTAAAACGGCCCGAAATGAGCCGGGCTTTAGCCCCTGAGGGACGCCTTTTCTTCAAATTCAACCCAACTGCGGGGCATGAGTAAATGACCCTATTAGCGGCGGCCGGACGACTGATCACTGACCACTGGTTTAAACATTCGTGACCTGGTTCTTGTGTTTTCGGAGATACCAGCAGGGCGCGTGTCCGCCCTGGGGGAACAGCGACACCGAGCAGGGCACGTCCTCTGAGCCGAGGTAATCGAGCTCCTGCTTGTTGTTCTTGAGCGGCGCGGAAATGAAGCGGCTCACCGTGACCTTCGAGGTGATGGAGCCGCGCAGGCTGTAGACCAGCCAGTCGCCGGCATACGCGGCCACTGCGCCACCCAGCAGCGCCAGCGCGATGCGCCTCGGCCAACTCACGGCGTTGCCTTGGCCGGCAACTCGCGCAGGCTGCCGGACTCGTAACGGCGATGGGCGATGGTCGAGAAGAAGGGCATGGTTTTTGCCGATGTTCGCGGAATTGAATCAGGTATAGAATAATCGGGCATTCGACGCGGCGGATCAAGCACCATCGCGCTTTCGGGAGGATCGCCATGACAGGTCCCGTGATTCCCAAGGATCCCGCAGTTCTTTCCTATTTTGCACAGCGCAAGGCGGTGGGCATTCTCGCGCTCGCCCTTCCGTTTGCGCTCATGATCGGAAACATGCTGTTTACGCCGCTCGGGTCCTCCGGTGCGTGGCCAAAGCCCCTCTTCGAGGGGTCGATCAGCCTTTACTACTTCACCTGCATGGGGCACCTCCTCACCGGCGCCCTGTGCGCTATTGCCATGTTCCTGGCGTGCTGCCGGGGCTACGACCGGCAGGACGAGATCGCCGGATACGTGGCGTGCGCGTTCTGTGTCGGGGTGGCGTTCTGTCCCACCACCCCGGATCAAGGAACTGTGACGCCGCTGGCAAATGCGCTGGGCTGGGCGCACGAGATCTTCGCCGCGCTCCTGTTCCTGGTGCTGTCCTATTTCTGTCTCTTCCTGTTCACCCAGACGAGCGGCAATCCCACCCGGCGCAAGCTGCAGCGCAACACCGTCTACAAGGTGTGCGGCGCGATCATGATCCTCTCCATGGCGGTGATGACGAGCCTCCACATCCCCGCCGTGGGCCGCTTCTTCCAGCACATCAATATGCTTCTGATCTTCGAGACGGTTTGCCTGCTGGCATTCGGCGTGGCTTGGCTGACCAAGGGCGAAGCCATCTTGAAAGATGAAGAAGGATCGCAAAGCGGGACCCCGGCAGTTACGTCGCCGAGCGAAGCGCAGCGCGGCGTGACGGTCTAAACAGAAACAAACCTCCCGTGCCCCATCCTCGCGACTTTTTTCTGTCGCGAGGGTGGGAGACCACGAACCTGAACGGGGCCGCGCTCATGCCGCGCTTTGCGCTGATTCTAGAATTCCTCATTCTCTTCGTTGCGCTGCCTCTCGGTTACCGGTTCTCGCCGGTGCGCTTTCCCGTGCTCCCGCTCCTGTGGATCGCCACGGCCTACGCGTGGTGGCAATTGCTGCGCGACCGCCGCTTTGACCGCCATCTGTTGTGGAACGCGGGCGCGCGCTTCCCCCCATGCTGCCCAGGATTCTGGCCATCTTTGCGCTCGCCGCAATCGCCATCTGGCTGGGCGTGCGGCTGTTTGCGCCCGCGCTGGAGTGGAGTTTCGTGCGACGCAACCCGGGATTCTGGGCGGTGGCGATGATGCTTTACCCGGTGCTGTCGGTCTACCCGCAGGGCCTGGTGTACCGCGCATTTTTATTTCAACGTTACGCTGACTTCTTTCCCGGCAAATGGGCCATGATCTTCGCCAGCGCGGCGGCGTTTGCCTTCATGCACATCGTTTTTCGCAACTGGGTGGCCGTGGGGCTGACATTCGCAGGCGGTCTGTTATTCGCGTTCCGCTACGCGGAAACCGGCTCGCTGGCAACGTCAAGCTTTGAGCACGCGCTCTACGGCTGCTGGCTGTTCACCGTGGGCCTGGGACAGTACTTCTATCACGGGACCATTGCCACGGTGGGCAGTCTGATGCGGCGATGAGAGAAGCAGGGAACGACGGAACCAGAGACCGTGCCCTTCAAAGCGCGCGTTTCTAACGGGAGTTCCTCCAACACGCCGTAAAGTCGTGCCCGACCCAGCGCAATTGGAATTAGATCTTCACCGACGCCGCCCGCGGCGATACCCCGCTCAATTCGGCGGCGCGCGCTTCGGCGAAGGCCGCGGCGCCCAGCACCGCGGCCCGGCTCTCCAGAATCACTCGCACCGGCATGTTGATCAGCAACTGGCTCAGGCGGCCCTTGTCGGTGAAGCCCTTGATGAACGTCCCATCCTTGAGCTTCTCGATGATGCGCGGGCCGATGCCGCCGCCGACATAGAGGCCGCCGACCGACAGCACCTTCAGCGCCAGGTTGCCGGCCTCGGCGCCGTAGGCGGAGACGAACATGTCCAGAGTCCGCACGCAAATCTCGCTCTTGGCCGCCAGGGCCAGTTCGGTGATCACGGAATTGGGGTCGCCGGCAGCCGCCATCTCTTCGGCCAGCCAGGCGGGTTCTTCCATTCCCCGCACGTCGCGCAGGAACTCGTAAATGTTGGTGATGCCCATGCCGCTGACCACCCGCTCCTGGCTGATGCGGCCGTTGTACTTTTGCTTGAGGAAGCGCAGCAGGTCGATCTCGTCTTCGTTGCGCGGGGCATAATCGGCGTGGCCGCCTTCGGAGGGAAACGGGACGTGGATGTGGCCGTTCCATATCAGCAGCCCCTCGCCCAGTCCCGTGCCGGCGGCGATCAGGGCGCGATTCCCGATCTGGCTGGTGTCGCCTTCGCTCAGGGTATAGATCTGTTCCGAAGTCAACTCCGCGATGCCATAGCCATTGGCCTCGAGGTCATTAATAAGAAACACGTGGGGGATGCCGAGGCTGATGGTCAACTCGCGGCTGTCGAGCGTCCAGGGCAGGTTGGTGAGGCGCAGGCGCCCGTCCCGCACCGGGCCGGGAACGCCAAAACACGCCGCGGTGGCCACGTCGGCGCCCAGGAACTCCTTCACGATTTCTACCAGGCCGGAATACTCCTTGGCCGGGAACCGCTCTTCCCGCGTATGTGTCAGTTTTCCATCGCTGAAATCGTAAAGCGCCAGGTGAACCTTGGTGCCGCCTACATCGCCGGCCAGAATCATCTTTCTCTCTCCAGAACCCCGCAGCCTTCTCCATTGGGTGCGGGTAGAAGTGCAGCAGCGGCCTTATCCAGAAACAGAGTGAGTATACCGCTTGAGGGCCAAATCAGTTGACTGGGAAGGCGTTCCGGGTCGCGCGGTCCCATGAAAACTTCGTGAACCCGCTCCGCCTTGTCGGCGCCCGCGATGAGGAAGAACACCGATCCGCCATGGTTGATCACCGGCCACGTGAGGGTGATGCGCCAGGTGCTCTTTTGCGGCACCTGGTTGGCGGTAACCAGGCGGTTCATCTCGTGAATCGCGGCGGTGTGAGGAAACAGGGAGGCGGTGTGGCCATCATCGCCCATGCCCAGCGAGATGAGATCGAAGCGCGGCAGTTCCGCGCCTTCCAGGCGGAATGTGTTGCGCAATTCCGACTCATACCGTGCTGCCGCCTCTTCCGGCGGGAGTTCGCCCTCCATGCGGTGGATCTGCTGAGGATTGAGGGGCACGTGATCGAGCAGCGCCTCTTTCGTCATGCGGTAGTTGCTTTCCGGATGATCGGGCGGCACGGTACGCTCGTCCACCCAGAACAGTTCCAGGTCTTCCCACGGCATGCGGTTGAGACAAGGCTGATCGGGCCTGGCAAGAAGCTCGAATGCCGCCTTGGGGGTCGATCCCCCGCTCACGGCGATGCGGGCCCGCCCGCTCGCTTCGGCGGCTTCCGTCACCATCTCCACAAAATGACAAGCCGCACGCCGGGCGAGAGCAGCAGGATCAGCCTCGACGTAGTACTTGATCGTCAGTTTTCGGCGCATGTCTCAAGTCCTCTTGATCACTAAGTTACACGGTGGACATAAGAGAATTGTCAACGGATGGGGCGCGCATCGCGTTCCAGCCATTCCGCCGAAGCACCCCACGAGGCAAAGACTCCCTCTTGGGGACCGAAATCCACCCTCGGATTAGTAGATAGATGCGCCATCCAGGGTGGAGGTTCTCGCCGCGGTCATTAGCGAAGCGAGGCAGCGCTGGGGCGAGCGGTGATGGTGACTTCATATCCTGGCGGACACGGAACGTCCGCCAGGACGGCGCCAAAGATTCTCTTTGTCAGGATTCACGCGGCCGTGGCAGCGCGCGCGAATTTGCGGCCCAGGAAGTCGAGAATAGCCGCCGCGATTTCCCGGTGATGTGTCTCCAGGGCGAAATGCCCGGTGTCATAGAACTGCACTTCGGCTTCGTGGTTATCGCGCCTGAACGCTTCGGCGCCCTGGGGGAGAAAGAACGGATCGTTCTTGCCCCACGTGGCCAGAGTGGGAGGTCGGCGCGTGCGGAAGAATTCCTGGAACCGGGGATAGAGCGCTACATTGCTGGCATAGTCGAGAAACAGGTCCAGCTGGATCTCGTCGTTGCCCGGCCTTGCGAGGAGCGCCGAGTCCAACTGGTACGCTTCCGGGGCCACCAGGCTCTCGTCCTTTACCCCATGCACGTATTGCCAGCGAGTGGTTTCCGGCTTGAGAAAATCGCGCAGCGCGGCGCGGTTTTCGGGGCTCGGTTCCCTCCAGTATTTCTGAATGGGATTCCAACCCTCGCTGAGACCTTCAACATAGGCATTGCCGTTCTGCGAAATCACGGCCGTGACCCGCTCGGGATGCTTCAATGCCAGCCGCAGGCCCACCGGCGCGCCGTAGTCGAACACGTAGATGGCATAGCGGTCGAGACCGAGCGCCTCGGTGAACCTGTCGATCACGCGGGCAAGATTCTCGAAGGTGTAACGAAAATGCTTCCGGTCGGGCGCATCGGAGAAGCCGAAGCCGGGCAGGTCGGGCGCGATCACGCGATAATGCTCGGCGAGCGCGGGAATCAGGTTGCGGAACATGTGCGACGACGTGGGAAAGCCGTGCACCAGGAGGATAACGGGGGCGGTCTTCGGGCCGGCTTCGCGATAGAAGATTTCCAGGCCTTCGACCTGGGTGCGGCGATAAGCGGTCATAGGGGTTTTTCCTTTTTCGAGTGGGTTGCTGGTCAACGTGGATCGAGTCATCGGCGTTTGCGGCGGCACTGGAATTTGTAGCGCCTGCTACAAAAGATGGCGCGCGATGGGTCCGGGTTACATATTATTTGTAGCGAACGCCACAAATCGCATCTAATATAAGTGAATGCCGGCTCGCATCGAATTCGACTACCATCGCGCCATCGACCGCGCCACGCAGTTGTTCTGGAAGAAGGGCTATCGCGGTGCGTCCCTGCGCGACTTGCTCAAGGCCATGGGCATTGGCGAGGGCTCGTTCTACAACACCTTCAAGAGCAAGCGGCGTCTTTACCTGGAATGCCTGAAGCACTACAACGGCACGGTTTGCCGCCGGCGGCTCGATGCCCTCAGGGCGCCGCGGTCCGTGAAGGCCGGAATCCGGGCCTTTTTCCAGTTCCTGCTCGACGAATTCGACAATCCTAAAATCCCCTCGGTGTGCATGCTGGCGGGAAGCGTCTCCCACGAGGTGTTGCGCGAGCGCGAGCTGGCTCCCACTGTTATCCGGGACATGCAGGCGTTTGGGAACGCGTTCAAAGAGCGCCTGGAAGCGGCCAAACAGTCGGGAGAACTACCCGGCGATTACGAAGCGGAGAGAACCGCGAATTTGATCATGACATTCCTCATGGGCGTGTTCCGCACGGTCCGCGTGCTCAACACCCGCGCCGAGATGGAAGCGCAGGTGGAGATGCTTTTGGGAGGGCTGGGACTATGACGGGAAACCTCGCCAGCTTCTGAAGGAATACAATCAAGACCAATTCATGGTCACGTGATGGGATTCCAAATGAGAGTACCGATCTGTGTATGTCTGTTTGCGGCAGTGGTGGGCTCAACTCAACTGTGTGCACAAGCCTTGCCGGACAAGGATCCATGCCACGCCATGCCGGCCAACGAATCTGCGGCAAAGAGTTTCCTCACGTTTGATCAGTTCGACAAGGAGCTGCGCGATGCGCTTTCCCGACAGGACGCTGTCGAGCTGGCGTTTCTGGTGACCTTCCCTTTGCGCGTTAACGATGCCGGTGGCACAATCTCCATCGACAATGCAGCCGCTCTCAGGACACACTTCCAGGAGGTCTTCACTCCCACCGTGCGCAAAGAAATCCTGAGCGAAAAGGACGACCACGTTGGTTGCATGACCGAAGGAATCGGGTACGCGCGCGGCGTAATCTGGGTCAACGCCAACGAACGAGGCTATTCAATCTGGTCAGTCAATCGAGATGCCGTTCCACCGTATTCGACGATAAATAAATGGAACATCCCCAAGATCGAGTACGTGTGCCAAACGGAGGCGCATCTCATCGTGATCGATACGGTGCCCGGCGGAAACTTGCGCTATCGCGCATGGAAGAAGCCGCGGTCCCTCGCCGGCGCGCCCGATTTGGAAATCATGAAAGGCGACGGTTCTTTCGAAGGGACAAATGTGTGCGCAGTTCCTATATACACATTCAAGAATGGCGACACGGTCTACAGAGTGGAAGGCGGTTTGGGGTGCGATCCGGACGCGCCAAAGGATGCGACGGGACGGCTGGAAGTGACCCCCGGGGGAAATACCATCGTTGATTTCTGGTGTTACTAGATGACGCTCGCCGCTAGCGCCCCAGGTACACCCGATACTGCTGCTCCAGCACACCCGAGGCGCGGGCGAGGATGAGCTTAGAGAGGTTGTACTGGTAAAGGCTCTCGACGAGGTTGCTCTGCGCCGCGGCCAGCGTGGCCTGGGCGGTGACCAGGGGAAGGTTATCATCCACGCCGGCATTCACGCGATCGGTTTCATCGCTCAGCGCGCGGGTGGCCAGCTCGACGTTGGAGCGCGCCACTTCGACGAGCTTGGCGGTGGCGTCCACGTCCAGCAGCGCGGAACGCACCTGCTGATCGATTTTGCCGCGCAGATCTTCAAGCTGCGCATTCGCGGAGTCAAGCTGGGCCTGGGACGCGTCTTCGTCGCCGCGCAGGCGGGCTTCGCGAAACAATGGAAAACTGAGCGTGCCCACGGCCGCAAATGTGCCGTGCGAGCCGATGCCTCCGACGTCTGTGACGCCGTAGTTGCCGCTGAAGCTGAGCGTGGGCAGGCGCTGGCTGCGATAGGCGCCGTGCACGGCCCTCAGCTCGACCACCGTGTTCTGCAGGTTCTGGTAGTCCTGGCGATTCTTGAGCGCAGTGGCACGGACCTCATCGGGCGTCTGCGCGGCCAGCTCGGCGTAAGGAGCGGGATCGGTGAGCACGATTTTCTGGCCCGGATCGAGGCCGATTTCGCGCTTCAGCAGGATGAGGTCCTTGTCCATGTCATTCTGCGCGGCGATGAGGGCCTGCTGCTGCGCCTGCAGCTGCACGCGCGCCCGCAGCTCGTCCAGGTTCGACACGGTTCCGGCTTCATGCGCGGCGTGAGCCTGGTTGAGCGCCACCTGGTCGACCTGCTCGAGCGCTTTGGCGTTATCCACCTCGCTGGCCGCGGCGACGGCTCGCAGGTAAGCGGTGGCCACCTGCTGCACCACCTCGCCGCGGGCGCGGGTAGTGGCAAAATGTGCGGCGCGCGTGGCTGCGCCTGCCGCCCGCCAGCCGGCGATCACCGGGCCGGAAAAGAGAGTCTGGTCGAACTTGACCTGGCCTTCAGTGAGGGTCGCGCGGGTGATGAAGGAAAATCCCGGCGGAAACCGGTTGCCGAATTTCTTGAGAATCCCGGGGCCAAACCCCAGCGCCTCCAGGTTGTACTGGTGAAAGCCGCTGTCGCCGGAAACCGTGACGGTGGGCAGGAATTCCTGCAGGGCCTGCATCTTCTGCCCGTGGATGGCGTGTTCCGAGTATTCGAACTGCTTCAGGCCGAGATTGTTTTCCAGGCCGCGATGGACCGCGTCATCCAGCGAAAGCTGGATCACGTCATCGGTGGCCGGATGCGCGGTGATGCTGCCGTAGTACGGATTTGAAGCAGAAGAGGGATTGGACGCCTGGGGCCGAGCGCCGGGGGCGCAAAACAATATGGCCAGGGCCAGCATCCCTATGCGCCGAAGAGGATGGGTCTTTCTGCTCACTGGCATTATTGTCTCAAATGAGGCAGGGGCGGGCGAGTCGGAAATGTCGATTCGGGTATGCTCAAATCCTGGGTGCTGGGTGCCCCAGGTCTCGATTCTGAGACCTGGGATCCCGCAATTCCATGTTGCTATTTAGATCCGCTGTTTCTTCCATCGCCCCTGCCGGAACAGCACGATGCCGGCCACCGCCATGGAGCACTCGGCGATAACGATGGCCAGAAACGCTCCCTCCGCCCGCAGGTGCAGGTTCACGGCCAGCACCCAGGCCAGCGGCAGCTCCAGCACCCAGAAGCCGAAGAAGTTCACGATGGTGGGCGTGAACGTGTCGCCGGCTCCATTGAAGGCCTGCAGCATCACCATTCCGTAGGCGTAGCCGACATTGCCGCAGGCGAACGTGCGCAAGGCCACCGCGGCGATAGGAATCACCGCCGGATCATCCACGAACAGCTTCACCACCGGTGTAGCGAAGATGACGAAGAAGATTCCGATGGTGCCCAGGAACAGCATGTTGTAAAAGCCCGTGCGCCACACGGCTTTCGCGGCGCGGTCGGGCTGGCGAGCCCCCAGGTTCTGTCCCACCAATGTGGCCGCGGCGTTGCTCAGTCCCCATGCGGGAAGAATGAAAAACACCACGATGCGGATCGCCACCGTATATCCGGCGACCGAGTTGGAGCCGAATACCGACACGATGCGAACCAGGAAGATCCAGCTTGCGTTGGCGATGGCGAACTGCAGCATGCCGGTGAGCGACACGCGTAACAGGCGCAGCATCACGCCCATGTGGATGCGCAGGTGGCGCGCAAGCACGCGGATGCGTTCGCTTCCCTTCATCAGCCGATAGAGCTGATAGAGCACGCCGATGCTTCGGCCGGTGAACGTGGCCAGTGCGGCCCCCGTGACGCCCATGTGCGGAAACGGTCCGATACCGAAGATCAGCAGCGGATCGAGAATGAGATTGATGATGTTCGACACCCACAGCAGGCGCATGGCGATGGCCGCATCGCCCGCGCCGCGGAAGATGGCGTTGTTGAGAAACAGCATGATGATCGCGCCGCAACCGCCCAGGGCAATACGCGCGTAGCCTGAGCCGGTGGCGACGATGGCCGGAGAGGCGCCCATCAGATGGAGCAGTTGCGGCGCAAAGATGCCCGCCGGGATGCCCATGCCCAGCGAGATCACCAGGCCGAGGACAATGGCCTGCACGCCGGCAATAGCCGCATCTTCAGGGTCTTTTTCGCCAATGCGCCGCGCCACCATGGCGGTGGTGGACAGCGACAGGCCCAGGCCGATGGCGAAGACCAGCGCCAGCAGCGACTCGGTGAGCCCGACGGTGGCCACCGCATTGGCGCCCAGCCGGCCCACCCAGAACACGTCGACGACCGCGAATAGCGATTCGAGCACCATCTCCAGCACCATGGGAATGGCCAGCAGGAGGATGGTGCGGTTGAGGCTGCCGGTGGTGAAGTCCTGGTGCGATCCGCGCAGAGCTTCGCGCACCGAGGACAAGAAACTGCGTGTGCCGGTGGCCGCGATCGATTGGTTATCGCCCGGCGGCGGCACGGTTGATTCAATGACGGACATGGGGAACTCCACGAGGTGCCAGGCGAATACGCGGGCACGAGCGATGGGGTCACGCTGCGATCAATCTGATTTGGTGCAGTGCAATCACCCGGGGCTGAGTCGTCCTCGGGTCAGCCGCGGATTGCGGCGTGGGGTAAAGCCCGAGGCAATGTTCAGCGGGAAAGTCGAAATCGAGTGATGATGACGGGCTGGAACATTGTTCTCCTCCGTGTGCCGGAGTTCCGGGATCCCCGCGATCAGGCCTTCCTTCGCGCAGTGGAAGCTCGGCGGGTCTTTAGAGTGTAGCGCGGAATTAGTGTTGAGCGCTACTGAAAATCGCTGGTCGCCACGATCGTCGGAATGAATCGGGGCTGCCCAGGCGGGCGTCTAAAGGCTCAGGAGCGCAGATGTCTCGATTCCTGGATATTGTTACGACCGGGTGTATTGGTCTGTTGATCGGTACAGAGCTGGCGGTGGCGGTGTTCATCGATCCGGTTTTGTGGAAGCTCGAAAACTCCCTGCAACTGGCGGCGATCCGCCTGTTTGCGCAGCGACTGGGGAGGGCGATGCCGTTCTGGTACGGCGCCAGCCTGGCGCTGCTGATCGCCGATACCGTAGCGCGACGGCATGAACCCGGTGCCTCATGGAGCGCGATGGCCAGTGTGATCTGGGCTGCGGTCATCGTGATTTCGGTCATCTACCTGGTGCCCATCAATAATCGGCTGGCCCGGTTCGGCCCGGGTTCGGTCGCGGAAGTCGCCCGCCACCAACACCGGACTTGGGACGCACTCCATCGCTATCGTGTGGCGGCCCTGGCAGTGTCGATGGTCTGTTTCCTCGTATCCACCTCGATGTAGGACCGTCTCTCCACCTGCTTCAGGAAATGACCCCGAGCTCGGATTGGGCGAGTGCCGCGATCTGAGGGCGGGCGTGTTGCCAGTCCTGCCATACGGCTTCGCACCAGCGGCGGATCATGGCATTGCGTTCCGGGCCGGGCGGGGCGGCCAGAACGTCGGCGACGGCGATGGCCGCGTGCTGCTCGGGGATGGGCGGCGCAACCCATGGACGCCGATATCGCCCCAGCTGCATATGCGCACGCTGCACCTGCCGGCCGGTGAAATTCTTTTCCAGATGGAGATACAGGCCAATGAGGCCGAACACGATCGCGATGGGCTTGCTGTCCGGTCCGGCGTGCTGCACGGCGTAGGCATCCACGACGTGCTGGTGGATGAATTCCGGATCGCCCAGCGCCAGGGTGTAGAACGAGAGCTCGTGCAATAAGTCCTGGTCGGAAGGTGTGGCAGGCATGGCAGTCTCACGATGAGTTTGCGATGAACCGGGTGCCCCATCCGAGCTCTGCTCGGGCGGGGTGCGGTCCATTTAGTAGAATAGCCGTTGGCGAATTGCCTCTCTCAGCGAGGAAAGATACGATGGCAGTCTCGAGTATGGCCGGTATCCCGGCTTTGAAGGAATTGAATGCCGATCTGCGGCGGCGCATGGACCAGGCGGTGGCCACATTTCAGTCCAGCCTTGCTTCCACCCGCACCGGCCGCGCCAGCGCCCACATGCTCGACCAGGTGAAGGTCGACTACTACGGAACCCCGACGCCTATCACCCAACTGGCGCAGATCTCCACGCCCGAGGCGCAGACCATTCTCATCTCGCCCTGGGACCCCACGGTGCTGAAGGAGATGGAGAAAGCCGTCCGTTCGTCGGACCTGGGGTTCAATCCCCTCTCCGACGGCAAAATCCTGCGCGTTCCCGTGCCTCCCATGACCGAGGAGCGGCGCCGCGATGTGGTGAAGCACCTGCACAAATTGCTCGAAGACCACCGCACCGCGGTGCGCAACGTCCGCCGCGACGGCAACGAGGCGCTGAAAAAACTCGCCAAGGAAAAGAAAATCAGCGAGGACGAAGAGAAGCGCGCCATGGAAGAAGTGCAGAAGATGACCGATGCCGAAATCCGCAAGATGGAAGAGATGTCGCAGCGCAAGGAAGTCGAAGTGATGCAGGTGTGAAGGGGGCCGGACGAGGAGGTGCCGTTCCGATGAAGGAAATTGTGTTTGAGGTCTCCCAGGATGCCGACGGCGGGTATACTGCGGAAGCTCTTGGCGAAAGCATCTTCACCCAGGCCGACACCTGGGATGAACTGAGGGCCAACGTCAGGGAAGCTGTCCAGGCGTTCTATTTTGACTCCACTCCCCCCGCGTCTATCCGTTTGCGCCTCGTTCGAGATGAAGTGCTGGCAGTGGCATGAAGCTTCCGCGAGACCTGAGTGGCGAGGAACTCATCGCGATTCTCTGTAAGAACTGGGCGTACGCCAGGATTCACCAGGTCGGCAGTCATGTCATCCTTCAAACTCAAGAACCCTCATCTCACCGTGTTGCAGTCCCGGCACACAAAGCTCT
This sequence comes from uncultured Acidobacteriota bacterium, assembly GCA_963720105.1. GTDB lineage: Bacteria > Acidobacteriota > Terriglobia > Terriglobales > Acidobacteriaceae > Telmatobacter. Next base: position 237,527 of record CAVREL010000107.1, read on the forward strand.
TCGAATTGGAACGCTGAGCGCGATTATCTCCAGTGTAGCGGCACACAAAAACGTGCCCAAGGAACAAGTCCTTAGAGGGCGATAGGTTCGCCTCCCTTTATTTCTTCGCCCGCTTGTAAAACGGTATCGCCACCTGCTTCGCCCTCACCCGGTTCGCTCTCACCTGCACCAGCACATCGCTTCCGCTGGCCGCCACTTCCGCCGGCACCAGGGCCATGGCGATGTTGGTTTTCAGGAATGGGGCGGGCGAGCCGGAGGTGATCACTCCGATTTCTTCTCCGGAGATCGAGAGCACCGGGTACCCATCCCGCGCGATCCCTCGATCCACCATTTCCAGTCCGATGATCTTTCTTTTTGGTCCGCCGGCCCCTTGCACCGCCAACAACGCATCGCGGCCGATGAAATCATCTTTGTCGAGCTTGAGCCACCGGTCGAGACCGGCTTCGAGCACATTGATCTCTTCGGAGATTTCGTGCCCGTAGAGGCTCATGCCCGCTTCCAGCCGCAGGGTATTGCGCGCCCCCAGCCCGCAGGGCCGGATGCCGAACTCCGCGCCCGCTTCCATCAGCGCGTTCCACATCTTCACCGAGGTGGCCTCGTCGGACGGCGTATAGACCTCGAAGCCGTCTTCACCGGAGTAACCGGTCCGCGAGATCAGCACGTTGGGAATGCCGGCCACCGTCCCCCAGGTAAACCAATAGTTCTTAATGGCCGACAGGTCCACGCGGGTCACCTTTTGCAGCGTTTCAAGCGCCCGCGGCCCCTGCTGCGCCAGTTGCGAGTAGTAGGGCGAGTAATCGCTGATATGGACGCCGGGCATCGACCCGGCATTCTTCCGAATCCAGGCATAGTCCTTGTCCGTCGTGCCGGCATTCACCACCAGGAGAAAATCGTTCTCCCCCAGGCGATGAACCAGGATGTCGTCGACGAATGTCCCCTGGGGAGTGAGCAGGGCGGAGTAGTGCGCCTGACCGCTCTTAAGGCGGGAGGCGTCGTTCATGGTGATGTGCTGCACGGCGTCCAGCGCGCCCGGCCCGCGGAAATGGATTTCGCCCATGTGGCTCACGTCGAACAGGCCCACAGCCGTGCGCACCGCCATGTGCTCGGCGATCAAACCTCCACCGGGGCACGGGTACTCCACCGGCATGTCCCAGCCGCCGAAATCTACCATTTTGGCCTTCAAGGCGCGATGGGTGGCGTTGAGGGCGGTTTTCTTCAAGGCCGGCGCGGCGGGTGCAGCAGGGGTGGACATGAGCACTTCTCCAGTTCGGGGTCCCGCGACAGGTCTTCGTCGCTGAGGTGACCCAACGCTACCCAACCACGATAGGATTCCCCGGCGCACAGGGTCAAACGCAGTAGCTTTCAGCCTTCAGCTTTCAGCTGGCGGTCCCACGTGCGATCCTGCTAAAAGCTGAAAGCTTAAGGCTGAAAGCTCACCCATGGAAAAAGTTCGCGGCATCCTGATGCTGGCTGTTGGCGCATTCGTCCTGTATCGGGGATTCGTGATGCGCGGAACCCACAACGCAGGCTGGGCGATCGGCCTGGGAGTGGCGGCCATCGCTTTGGGCATCTGGCGCCTCTTGCGGAAACCGAACCAGCCCCGGATCTAGGGTGCCTCAGGGTCCCTGGTGTTGGGACCTGGGAACCACGCCGGAGCCGCCATGCGGAACCGAATGCCGCCCATCCTCGTATCCAGTGAGTGAGCTTTGAGCACGAACTCGGTCTAACCCGCCGCTCGCGGCCTGGAAGGGAGGCAATTCGTCCCTGGAAAGCTGGGGAGCGCCCCAAAAAAGGGACGCCGGGCCACTCGGAATCGCGAGTTTGCGTACACTGAAAAGAGGTCCGGCTGGACGGCCTTTCGGGCCCGCTCCATTGCGGACACGCCCATTCCCGGAGACGGATCACTGAACCCATGCAACTGATTGAGGCATTTCGGCTGGCGTTGCAGGCCCTGTGGGCCAACAAGCTGCGCTCCATCCTCACCCTGATCGGCGTGATCATGGGCGTGGCCTCGGTCATCATGGTCATCACCCTCGTCCAGGGCGCCAACCGCTACGTGAGCACCAAGCTCTCCGGCTACGGCGCGGACGTGTTCACGGTCACCAAGATGTCGAGCGTGATCTTTACCCCCGAGGAGTACTTCAAATACCAGAAACGGAAAATCATCCGCATCGATGACTACTACGCGGTCCGCGACGCCTGCACCGAGTGCGGCGAAGTCGGCGCCTTCCTGGACAAGTCCACCAACGTCGTGGCCAACGGCAAGTCGAGCAACAACACCGACGTGCGTGGCTACACCTGGACGATGCTGTCGCTGAACAATATCGATATCGCCCTCGGCCGCGGGTTTACTCCCGCCGACGAAGAACACGCCACCAAGAACGTGATCGTGGGCTATGACATCGTGGACAACCTGCTGCCCTACGGCGATCCCATCGGCAAGGAGATCCGGGTGGACGGCATTCCCTACACGATCATTGGCGTGGGCGATCGCCAGGGAAAGACCCTCGGCGAGTCGCAGGACAACTGGGTGGCCATTCCCATCACCACCTACCAGCAGATCTACGGCTACAACGACTCGGTCAACATTTACGCGCGCGCCGCCGGCAACGCCCTGGTGATGGAGCGCGCCAAGGACGAGGTGCGGGTCCTGATGCGCACCCGGCGGCACAACGCGCCCGGCGCACCCGACGATTTCGAGATCGAGACCAACGACACCTTCCTCGATATCTGGAAGCAGATCAGCTCGATATTCGCGTCGGTGGTCCTGGGCCTGGCGTCGATCGCGCTGGTGGTGGGCGGCGTGGTCATCATGAACATCATGCTGGTGAGCGTCACCGAGAGAACCCGCGAGATCGGCGTGCGCAAGGCGCTGGGCGCCAAGCAGCGCGACGTGCTCCTGCAGTTCCTTATCGAGAGCGCATCGCTGGCGCTGGTGGGCGGGGCGTTCGGCGTGATGGGCGGCGTGCTGGTGGGAAAACTTATCACCCTGGTGGTCGGCTTCCCCACGGCGGTGCCCCTCTGGGCCATCCTCCTGGGACTGCTTCTGGCCGCGGCGGTCGGTATCTTCTTCGGCGTCTACCCGGCCAGCAAAGCCGCCAAGCTGGACCCGGTGGCAGCGTTAAGGGCGGAAATGTGAGAGACGCAGCTTCTAGCTACTAGCTTCTAGCTTTTAGCTGGATTTCTGGTAAAGCAGACTGTCAGGCACAACCATGGAGACGCCCGCCATTCTTTGAACGTACGTTTTTTGCTGGAAGCTGGAAGCTGACAGCTAGGAGCTGCCTTTATGGCGCAAGGACAAACACGAGAATCGGTCAAGATGGCGCTCTCCACGCTGCGCGCGAACAAGTTGCGCTCGGGTTTGACCATCCTCGGCATTGTCATCGGCGTGACCGCGGTCATCGCCATATCCTCGGTCATCAGCGGAGTGAATAACCGCGTCAATGACTGGGTCAGTTCCCTCGGGTCCAACGTGTTCTGGGTCTTCCATATGCCGGTCATCGGCGTGCGCCCCACCACCGAAATGCTGGCCCGCAAAAAGCTGAATCTCGACGAAGTGTTCGAACTCCGCAAGCTGCCACACGTGGTGGCCGCCGACGGCGGCTTCCAGCACGTCGGCCAATTCCGCGTGGGCGTCGTCAGCGTCAAGTACAACGGCAAGAAGGTTTCCGGCAGCCGCCTGCAGGGCTCCACAACTCAAATCGCCCTGGTTACCGACCTGATTTTTCTCCAGGGGCGCCTCTACACCGATGAAGAAAATGAGCGCGCCAGCCACGTATGCGTGCTCGGCCATGACGCCTGGCAGCAACTCTTCGGCGAGGAGAACGCCATAGGAAAAGAAGTCAACATCGAGACGGGCTTGTACACCGTGATCGGCGTGCTCGACAAGCTGAAGCAGCCCTTCGGCGGAGGCAAGAATCCCGACGACAACAAGATCATCTTTCCCCTCAATACGTTCCACAATCTCCATCCCGAAGACAAGGACATGTGGGTCAGCGTGAAATACGACGATCCGAAAAACCGCTCCCTGGTGGAGGAAGAAATTCGCGAGCGGCTGCGCATCATGCGCAAGGTGCGGGTCGACAAGCCCGACGACTTCGAAATCTTCGGCCCCGATTCACTTTCCAAGCTCTGGGGTCAGCTGACCGGCGGCCTGGTGCTGTTCATGATCGCCGTCTCCAGCGTCGGCCTGTTGGTGGGCGGCGTGGGGGTGATGAACATCATGCTGGTGTCGGTCACCGAGCGCACCCGGGAGATCGGCGTGCGCAAGGCCATCGGAGCAACCAAACGCACCATCCTCACCCAGTTCACCACCGAAGCCGTGACCCTGTGCGCAATCGGCGGCATCCTTGGCATCCTGGCGGGAGCGGCGATCACTTATATCGTTTACTTCCTGCCGATTGGCATTCCGGCTACGCTCTCCACCCTGTGGGTGCTGATCGGCTTCAGCGTGTCGTGCTCCATCGGCCTGCTGTTCGGCATTTATCCGGCTTGGAAAGCCGCCAACCTCGACCCCATCGAGGCCCTACGATACGAATAAGGCAGGGAACAAGGGACCAAGGGAACAAGAAAGCGCAACGACCTTGGCATTCAGAACTCCTTCCTCTTCCACTCGTTCCCTTGGTCCCTTGGTCCCTCGTTCCCTTGGTCCCTTGGTCCCTCGTTCCCTTGGTCCCTCGTTCCCTTGGTCCCTTGGTCCCTCGTTCCCTTGGTCCCTTGGTCCCTCGTTCCCTCGTTCCCTTGTTCCCTGCTTTCCCGTACACTGTTAACAATCTCGATACATTCCGATCCGCCGTGAATGCTATGCTTTTGCGGCGGCTCCCATACTCCCTCAAGGGGACGGACCATGCAATTCATCGAGGCGGTACGGCTCGCTCTGCAATCGCTCTGGGGCAATAAACTGCGGTCCATCCTCACCCTGCTGGGCGTCATCATCGGTGTCGGCTCGGTGATCACCGTGGTCACCCTCACCAACGGCGCCAAGCAGTTTGTCACCTCCAAGATCAATTCCTACGGCGCGGCCACCGTCACCATCAGCAAGATGCCTCAAACCTTCATTACCTTCGAGGAATACGTGTCGTTCCAGAAGCGCAAGGACGTCTCCTATGACGATTACCGTGCGGTTCTCGATGCCTGCCAACTGTGCCAGTCGGTCGGCGCCCAGCGCCACGGGACGGGGAAGGTCGTGCGCGGCACCAAGTCCGCGACCGACACCGACATTCGCGGCTGGACCTGGACCATGCCCGCTCTTTCCAATCTCAACATCGAGCTCGGCCGGTCGTTCACGCAGGTCGAAGACGAACACTCCACGCCCGTGGCCATCGTGGGCCCGGATATCGTCGATAACGTGCTTGGAGATGGCGATCCCCTGGGCAAGGAGATTCGCGTGGACGGGGCGCCCTACACCGTCATCGGCGTGGGCGAGCGCCAGGGCAAGATGCTGGGCATGAGCCTGGATAACTGGGTGGCCATTCCCCTGACCTCGTTCCTGCACAAGTATGGATCTCACTTCAGCCTGGCCATCTACGTCGATGCCGGCGGCGGCGGCGAGGTGATGGAGTCCACCGCCGATGAGCTGCGCACCATCATGCGCGCCCGGCGCCACCTCGCGCCCGGTACCCCGGACGCGTTTTCCATTGATTCCAGCGACACCTTCCAGAACCTGTTGGGAAAGATCATCAACAATTTCGGCGCGGTGGTGGCCGCCATTGCGACCATATCGCTGGTGGTGGGCGGCATCGTCATCATGAACATCATGCTGGTGGCGGTCACCGAGCGCACCCGCGAAATCGGCGTGCGCAAAGCGCTCGGCGCGCGCCGCCATGACATCCTGATGCAGTTCCTCATCGAGTCGGCCACGCTGGCCCTTACCGGCGGCCTCATCGGCGTCATCGCCGGGATCGTCATCGCCAAGGGGATCACCCTGGCCATCTCGTTCCCCTCCGAGGTCGAAGCCTGGTCCATCCTTGTCAGCCTGGTCGTCTCAGCCTCGGTGGGCCTGTTTTTCGGAATCTATCCGGCGTATAAAGCCTCGGCCCTGGACCCGATCGCCGCGCTGAGGTTTGAGCTTTGAGAAGCAGTTCACAGTTCGTAGTTCTTAGTTCACAGTTCACAGTTCGGAGGTCGCGGTTCTCGATCCTAAGCAAGGCGGGCAATTCAAATGGCGCAATCATTTCGTGACCTGACGGTTTGGCAGCGTGCAATGCAGTTAACTGTCGCAATCTACAAGCTGACGCGAGGTTTTCCACGGGAAGAACAGTATGGACTCACAAGTCAGATTCGACGTTCGGTCATTTCCATCCCAAGCAATATTGCGGAAGGCCAGGGCCGATGCAACACAGGCGAGTTCCGGCAGTTTCTGGGAATCGCAAGAGGATCAAACTGTGAGGTCCAAACTCAACTCGAAATTGCGCGAGCCTTGGAATTTGGAGATTCGCGATTGATCGATGAGGCAGATGCCCTCTCCGACGAGGTTCGCAGAATGCTTTTCGGGCTTCTGGATTCACTCAACGAAGCCTGAGGCGGCAAACTGTGAACTACGAACTGTGAACTAAGAACTGTGAACTGTGAACTATGCGTATCCATGATGCAAAGGAATCGATCCACCTGGCGCTGGACACCCTGCGCAAGAACAAGCTGCGCTCCGGCCTCACTATTCTCGGCATCTCCATCGGCATTGCCACCGTGATCCTGATCTCCTCCGCGATCAACGGGCTCAACACCAATATCGATACCTTTGTCCGTTCGCTCGGCACCAACGATCTATGGGCCTTTCATTTCATTCCTTTCGGTCATCGTCCCACCACTGAGGAGCTGAACCGCAAAAGGCTCACCTACGAAGATGCGGTAGCCATGCGCACGCTGCCGTTTGTGGCCGCGGTCGATCCGGAGCTCACCTATCAGAATTTTCAAACCGGCCTGGGCAGCGTATCGGTGAGGGCAGGCACGCACAAGATCACCAACACCATCCTCAACGGCTCCACCACCTACGTGAAGGACGTGACCGACATTCATTTCGTCGCCGGCCGCATCTGGACCGAGAACGAAGAAGAGCGGGCCGCCAACGTCGCCGTCCTCGGCCATGACGCCGCCGAAGACCTGTTCCCCGATGGATCGCCCATCGGCCAGGACGTCGATGTCGAAGGGCACATCATGACCGTCATCGGTGTGCTCGACGTGCAGCCCCAGCCCTTCGGCAGCGGGCGCAACACCCAGGACAACTCCGTTTATTTCCCGTTGAACACGTTCCGCAAAATTCATCCCGAGCAGAAAGACTACTGGATCGTGGTCAAATACGACGATCCCATTCACAAGAACGATCGTCATCGAAGAAATTCGCCAGCTTTTGCGCGTCCGCCGCAACGTGCGCGTGGAACAGGATGACAACTTCGCCATCTTCGGGCCCGACTCCTTAACCCGGCTGTGGAACCAGCTCACCGGCGGGCTGTTTCTTTTCATGGTCGCGGTGTCGTCGGTCGGATTGATGGTGGGCGGCGTGGGCGTGATGAACATCATGCTGGTCTCGGTCACCGAGCGCACCCGCGAGATCGGCATCCGCAAGGCCATCGGCGCCACCAGGAAGAACATCCTTCTCCAGTTCACCCTCGAAGCCGTCACACTGTGCGCGGTCGGCGGCCTGCTCGGCATCCTGGCCGGCTCGCTGTTCACCCTGATCCTGCACTTTGCGGTCACGTTCCTGCACGCCGCCGTGTCCACCATGTGGGTCGCCATCGCCTTTACCGTCGCCTGCGTCATCGGTTTGGTGTTCGGCATCTATCCGGCCTGGAAAGCCGCCAACCTCGACCCCATCGAAGCGCTTCGATACGAGTGAGCAGGGAATAGTGGTCAGTGATTAGTGGTTAGTGGTTAGTGGTTAGTCCCTCAAGTTCGCAACATAAGTGGTCCGTTCATCCTGAGTATTGGTAGTGTCATCCTGAGCGAAGTTTGGCCGGATCACGGCCAAACGCAGTCGAAGGATCTGAAGTTCGGGCCGGCTTTATGAAATGAACACCACACTAACCACTAACCACCCTCTCCGACCTCGTAGGGTATGGCGAAACGGCCGATCTGAAACACCGCCTTATCGTTCGGCGGCCAAATGTGTAAACTCTCTACGCGCGTCGACCCCGCCATGCGATGCGCTTCCGCAATCCCCACCAGCACACCGGTCGCCGCGATATGAAAACGCACGCGCAGCGCATCGCCGTCCTTGGCGCGATCCCAACCGAATACGTATTCCCCCGGCTTCAGCGCCACGCCCCCAATCGTCATCGGCGCCTGCACAATCAGATAGTGCGAATACTTCCCGTCCGCTGAGTATCCCGCCGTCAGCAGCACCACCCCGGCGATGTACCGTCCATGCGCGTTCACGATCCCGGATGCGGTGCGCATCTCGGTTTCGATGTGTTCCTTTTCGACCGGCGCCCGCGCCGGCAGCAGCGACGCCAGTTCTGTGTCGGTCGCCTGCCGCCACGTCCCCTTCTGCGCGTTCGTTGCGGGAGATATGAGAATCGCAAGCGTAAAAGCAATTGTCATCCTGAGCGAAGCGCCGCGCGCGGCGCGGAGTCGAAGGATCTGCGGTTGCTTTTCGGCCGCTCCCGGGAGGTCCATCTTGCACGAACCAGTAGCCCCCGACGTACCGGTCCGTACAACGCAGAGTTCCAATAAATCAGAAAGTGTCATGAGTACTTTTTTCATGCCTTCGGTTTCCTGAGCGATTCGAGGGGCACAATGCCTCGCTGGATGGCTGCCGTGGCCGCCTGGGTGCGATCCGTCACGCCCAGCTTGCCAAGCAGGCTGTTGATGTGGGTCTTCACCGTGGCCTCGGAAATATCCAACTCGGTGGCGATCTCTTTGTTGCTCTTGCCGTGCACGATCTGTTCCAGCACGTCGAACTCGCGCGGCGTGAGCTCTTCGGTGCCCATGCGCTCGGCCAGGCGCTGGGCGATCG
>CAVREL010000108.1:0-77073 GCA_963720105.1 uncultured Acidobacteriota bacterium
ATAATCGCAGGCATGCGTCCCCGGCTCTTCATTTTCGAGGAAGAACCGGGCATCCAGCCGCTTACCGAAGGGGCGGCCATAGAGATCGGTGAAGGTCAGCAACACCGTGTCGATGCGCGATTCGTCGACCATGGTACGAAGTTCGTCCATGGTCAGCATTCCGTTAATCTTCATCGCATGCCCTCAACCTGCGGTCTTCGTCCGGAGATGGAAGCTCTTGGGACGGGTCAGGTAATGAAATCCCAGCCGGGATAACGTGCAGCCGTGGCCGCTGTCCTTGATTCCAACCCAGGCGAGCTCCGGATCGAGGTAATCACAACGATTGACATAGACGGTCCCCGCCGCCGTCCGGGCTGCGAGGGCTTCCCCACGTTTTGCATCCTCGGTCCAGATTGAGGCGGTGAGCCCGTATGGGCTGTCGTTCATCAATCGTATCCCTTCATCTTCCGAATCGACCGGCATAATGCCGATCACTGGACCGAAGCTTTCTTCAGTCATCAGGTCCATGCTATGATCCACGTCTACCAGCACCGCCGGCTCAAAAAAGTATCCACGGCCCGGCGCCCTTTTTCCCCCAATGAGAAGCTTGGCACCTCGTTGCACGGCCTGATCGACCTGGTGCTTCAAAACGTCGAGGGCCTTAAGCTGCGCCAGCGGTCCGATGCCGGTGGCGGGATTCTCCGGGTCGCCCACGATGTACTTCCGCACTTCCGCAACGAATGCGTCAACGAACCTTCGAAAGAGGGGACGCGCGACATAGATTCTCTCCACTGCGCAACAGCTCTGGCCGGCGTTGTAGAAGGCGCCGTCGACCAGGTTGGTTACTGCAAAATCGAAATTTGCATCCTCGCAAACCAGAGCGGGATCCTTTCCGCCGAGTTCCAGACCCATATCAAGCAACTGCGCGGAGGCCTGGCGATAGACCTCGCGGCCTCCCTCGACGGAGCCGGTGAAGGAGATGAAATCGACCGCGCGCCGCGCGATCAATTGCGTGATCGTCTCGTGACCGACGTGGACGGAAGCGACCAAGTCAGCCGGCAACCTGGTCTGGCGGAAAGCGTCGATGAAGGCATCGCCGCACAGCGGAGTGAGGCGGGCGTGTTTAATCAGCACCGCGTTGCCTGCCAGCAGCGCAGGAACCACGACGTTCACCGCGATCAATAGCGGATAATTCCACGCGGGAATATCGAGGACAATACCCAGCGGCTCGTGGCGGATGAACCGGTGAAAGCCCGGCTTCGGCTCGAGCGCCTCGTCCGCGAGGCCCAAGGGCGCGAGCCGCAGCATGGTATCGGCGCGATCCAGCATTGTGTCCACTTCGCGCCTGGCCTGTACCAGCGGCTTTCCCATCTGGCGGGTGACGTCCAGCGCGACGGTCTCTCGCATGGAGCGGAACGCATCCACGAAGCCGCGACAGATCGCCACTCTCTCGGGTACAGGGACATCCCGCCATTTCGTCTGAGCGGCCCGCATGCGCTCCAGGATGGCGCCCAGTTCCGTTTCCGAAGTCATCTCGACGGTGCGGAATGTTTCTTCCGTCGCGGGGTTCACCAGGTTCATCAATGGGGTCGCGGTCATCATCACCAGCTCTCCTGGTACAGCCTGAGCAGATCTTCCTGAGTGCACGGGCGGATATTTGTCTTGTGACACGAATCGGCGAATGCGCTTTGTGAAAGTCCTTCAAGACTCTCCCGGGGCACGCCGTGATTGCGCAATCCGCGCTTGATGCCGAGGCGCTCGATCATGGCTTCGACCGTGTTGACGGCCTTGGCGGCCTCTCGATTGTCCGGCTCATTCGAATTACAGTCGCCATAAAGGCGGGCCAGGCGGGCATAGTGCGGCGCCGCCGCCTCCAGGTTGAATCTCATCACGGCGGGCAGGCACAGTGCGTTCGCCAATCCATGGTGCACGCCGAATTCCGTGGAGAGCGGATGGGCGAGGGAATGAGTTGCCCCGAGATCCTTTTGGAATGCGATCGCGCCCATGGAGGCCGCTACCAGCATGTTGCCGCGCGCCTCGATATCCTTGCCGTTGCGGGTTGCGCGCTCCAGGTAGCGGATGATCAGTTCCAGGCCGTGAATGGCGATGGCGTCGCAGAGCGGGTGGTATACCGGGCAGGTGAGCGATTCCAGGCAGTGGGTGAATGCGTCCATGCCCGTCGCCGCAGTGAGAAATGGCGGGAGGCTTACGGTAAGTTCGGGATCGAGGATCGCTCTTTTGGGCATCAGCCACGGACTGAAGATGATAATTTTTCGCCTCAGTTTGGGCGACGTGATCACCGACGACCTGCCTACTTCGCTGCCCGTGCCGGCAGTCGTCGGGATGGCGATGATCGGATCGTAGGGCCCGGTCAGGCGATCCATGCCGCCGGCCTGGGCTTCAAAATCGGCGAGGGTTCCCTGCTGCCGAGCGAGGATGACGGTGGCCTTTGCCGCGTCAATCGCGCTTCCCCCGCCGACACCGATGACGCTATCGCAACCTGCCGCGCGATACGATTGCGCGGCCTGGACGACGTCCTCCTCGATGGGGTTCGGGTGCACGCCAGCGAAGACTTCGTATTGGATCCCGCCATCCTGGAGAGCGGACTCAACCGCCTTGAACGGGGGCGCGGCACGGAGACCGGGATCGGTTACTATTAAAGGCCGTCGAACGCCATTTTCTTCCAGGCAAGCAGGTAGCTGGCGCGTCGCTCCCACGCCAAAAACGATGCGGGTGGGGAAGGAAAATGTCGTAATTTTGTCGAACATGTCAGGCTCCTGCCTCGCGAGGTAGCACGATTCCGGCAGCGGCGATTTCGTCCCGCCCCGTCTGGTCCTCGCTTTCGATGATAAGGGAGCGGTTTGACATGCGATTTAATCGCGTGTGATCCTGGGAACCTGCTGTCGTCCGGCGGCGGGGATGGGCTGCTGTTCTGAGACCCACGCGGGAGTCACATACTTGCCGCGCACTTCCAAGGCGTAGATGAGGGTTAGCACCGCCAATACGGCCGCCAGAGTTTTGGCAGCCAGTTGATTCGGCGGCATCATCAGCACGAAACAAATGAAGAGAGTATAGACGAGCGCGCTGCCGTTCAGTGCCGCGCCCCATCTGCCCAGGGTCCACTTTGCCAGCATGGGCCAACCCGATCCGCGCAAACGTGTCAAGCCGATAGTAAAATGTGGTTATTGTAGCTGCAGTTCCGGATCGACGCAATCGCATCGTGATTAGCAGGTACGCGATCCTCTACCAGGGCTCTTGATTGGATAGTCTGGTTATGGCACTTGCGTGTCCCCGTCTCGGGATCGCGCCCCTGATGGATCCGACAAGCCACGCTCGTAAACACTGCGTCTAGATGCATTGGCACAGAGACATCCCCTGGTCACCGAATCAGCTCCGGATCACCCCATACAAAGTTCTCGATCAGCCCACGATTGGTGCTTGTGGCGATGAGTTCCAGGGACTGCACACCTTTTACGGCAACATCGATCGAGAGCCGCTTCTTACCTTTGCGCCTGTAGAGAAGCTTGCCGTCGCCATAAACGGAGAATGTCGAAGCGGCGCGCGAATCGGAGGTAGCCGCCAATTCAGCGATCGAACGGAACCGACGGAACCGCTTGTCCAGCGCGACCCGTAAATGGAATCCCGATGCGATTCCAATGGCTGAGACATCTCTCTTGCCATCAAAGCAAATGGGCTGCCCAGTGGGAAGATAGCCGATCCGCGCAGGTACCCACTCCGCTGACGCCGGCTCCAATGGGTGCACATGATCGTCGGAAATAACTGCGATCTTGGCGGGCATCTCATCGAGAAAGTTACTATTCTCACTTAGAGGATTACCCTGGATCGTGAAGAGAGCGGTCTCGTGAGGGGCAAGCTTGATTTTGAGCTTGCCATTTCGCAGCGAATTGGCCGTGTGCTTCCAGACGTCCCTGATCGTGATGGGTTCAGAAGGATCGATATGAATATCTTCCATCCTAAGAGTCAGCGTGCAAGACCGGTTCTCCCGGTTGATCATGGCCACTGCCTTTGCACCCCTGGGTGCAAGAGACTTCGTAATAACTTCAGAGCAATCTTCCAGCGAAAGGATCACACCCTGATTCCCGGCAGGATCCTGATCGATTGCGATCATCTCGCGATTGGTGACGATGTCTGCGAGAGCCGGTTGAGGCGTGCTAATGTCGTAGCTGAGAATGAGAGGGGCAGCGATGATAGCCCAGAGCGACATCTGTGCTCGAGCTTCAGTAAGATGCCGGCCATCGAATTCTCCATTACCTACCTCCAGGAGGTCGGGATCATTCCAGTGGCCGGGCCCGGCAAAGAGAGCGCGCGGCGCAGCTGTGTCGAAGTTGTGAAGCATCGATTGCCACGACGGCCCAATATCTGCGCTAGTCCGCCAGACATTGCTATACCGATACGCCCAGTCAGCAACTTGTGCTTCGCCCCAAACACAGATCTCAAATACAGGCGCCTGCCCGGCGGCCGCCTCTCTCGTAGCGCGATTGAATTCGTAATAGAGCTGGGCAACCGATTTGATATTTGAACTGTAACGATCGCCGCGAATGATGAGAGGCTCGAAAGGCCGGAACAATCCGCTCTTGACCGCTGAAGAGTCCGGTCCATAGTCCGCAATACCGCATGCGTCCACCTTGATATAGTCGAAATGCCATTTCGAGAAGAAGAGCCGAGCGTCCTCCATTTGATGACCGAATGTTCCAACCTCCCTGGCACTCACTGAGCCAACCGGAAGATTGGGGCTGTTTGCGTCCCAGAATTGGGAACAGACGTTTCGCCCAATATCGGTATAAATTCCGACCTTGAGGCCTAAGGCGTGCAGCCTGTCAACGAACGGCGAAAAGCTTGTTTGGCCAAAATTGGTTCTAGCCGACGGGAAGATGTTAGTTCTGATACGCAGGTCCCCTTGCGCAGTCCGACCTTCCCACCATCCATCGTCAATGACTATGTACTCGTAGCCAACATCCGCCATTCCTTTATCTATCAACGCGCTTGCTACAGAAAGGTACTTGCCCTCATCTACGTTGGTTCGAAAGGCATTCCATGGGTTCCAGCCCATTGGTGGCGTCGCCGCAGGAATGGCCCGCCCGTGAGTTACTCGGCCGATATCGTTCTTGGCGCCAGTTGTAAATGCTCCGGGAGAAAATCCTCCAGTAAGCACCAATGCAACAATGAGTGCGCGTACCGCACAAGAGAATTCTCTGGTCATCGATTGCCCCATCAATACTTCCAACCCACCCGGATCTATGATCCTGAAATGTCAGTTTGGTCCCACGATACAAAGGGATACTCTCCTTTGCGAGAGGCCAGAACGGCGTATAGACCATATGCATCACGCCGGTTGAGCCCTCTGCCAGCGGGAAATTCAGAGTATCTGCCTGTGTTTCAGAGGAGTGTCCACGGCCCAGCGTCGGGAGGGACGAATTTGGTAACCCCGATTCTGTTCATGCAGCAAATTGGGCCGGATGATGCGCGCAAGCCGAAGCGCAGATGTATTTACGGATCCATCCGCCATCGACTCCAAACAAGCCACCGATAGATAAAACTGCGCCACCTGGCCGAACGGAGGTAAGGCCGGGTGGCGCCGAGGTCAAAGCGCTTCGGACCTCAAACGAGTTAGAACTCAAGACGCCCGGAGAACTGGATGGTCCTCGGCGAGCTAACGCCGCCGTTCCAGGTTCCGAAGTTGCTGTTGGCGATGTCTGTATGGAACGCCACGGAGGGGCCGCCGTAATTGCCGCCCTGGGAAGCGATCAGGTAGTGGTTATTGAAGGCGTTGAAGAAGTTGGCGGCGAACTTGAAAGTCAGTTTCTCTGCGATTTTGGTGTTCTTGGCCAGGGAAATGTCGAAGTTCTTGTAGCTTGGGCCATAAACGGAGGTAACGGCGTTACCCGTGCCGGTGTAACCGAAAACGTTGAACGCGGACGCCGGCTCGAATGCATTCGGATTCAGATAGGGAGCCCCACTCTGGGGGTTGTATCCATTGCGACCGTGCAGTTGCGCCGTCTGGCCAGGCAGAATGCCCGGAACGCAACCCTCGCGCAGGGCTGCAGCATCTGTCGCGGTGACGCAGGTGGAGGAGTAAAAGGAGAACGGCGTGCCGTAGTCGTAGTGGAAGAGCGGGATCACCTGCCAGCCCCCTACGATCGCGTCAGACACCCCCCCACGGCTGGCAAACCGCTGGTTTCTGCCGAATGGCAGATCGTAAATCACAGTAGCCTGAACGGTGACTGGAACGTTGTCCGGCACAATGGCCCATGCTCGCGGTTTCTCGTTGAACGGCGAGAACTGGCCATTGTTGCCCTGGTTGCCGGTACCCGCGGTGTTGCCCGACTGCACGGTGTCGGAAGCGTCGGTGTACATCTTCTGCACAGTCGTGTCGGCGAGCAGGTACAGTCCGTGTGAAAGATGGCGCTCGACCTTGGCCTGGAACGAGTTGTAAATGGAGGTGGCGTGCTGCTCGTTCTGGCCCTGCAACCGGTTGCAAAGCATCGGATACGGCAACATCGCCTGAGCGACCGTCGCGCAAGACGAGCCCAAGTCTGACACGAAGTTGTCGTAGGGGATTGAGATGCCGTCCAGCGTAGTCTGCCCCGGCGCGTACACGTCGTTCAAATGTGTGCCGAGCGCCTGAACCGTCGGGTTGTTGGGGTTAAGGACGTTCAGTGGGCTCAAAGACGAAGGCAGGTGAGTGCCCTTGGTGCCAACATAGGAGACTTGGACGAAGAAGTTGCTGGGCAGTTGATGCTCGACGGTGAGATTCCACTGCTGCGAATAAGGCCGCCTGTTACCGTCCAGCGGCCGGTACTTGATGGACGTTGAGCCGTTGTCAAACGTCGGGGAGATGGTGGGCGCCGTTGAACCTGTCTGGGCTGCGGAGATACCGTTGGCCAGGTATAGACCCGGGGTCTTGAAAAACCCGCTTGGGGATTCCTGAACGGTGACTGTCTTGTTGAAACCGTCCTGGCTCATGCCGCCATCCCAGCCTGGGTAAAAGGCCTGCGCATAGTAGATGCCGTAGCCGGCGCGAACCACGGTCTTTTCGTTGAGGGTGTAGGCAAAGCCGACGCGAGGAGCGACGCCTTTCTTGAACGGAATTTCAGGATATGGCTTGTCGTAGCTGGCGGAGCCCCACCCGTTTCCAGCGTAGGCCAGGCGGCCGGGCAGGTAGGCTCCCGTGGTGGAATTGTAGGCGCCGGGGTTTGCGCCCACCGGATCAAAAAACGACAGCTTGTTGTATTTCTCTGCGAACGGGGTAATGTAGTCCCAGCGTAAGCTCAGGTTGGCGGTCAGCCTGGTGGTTACGCGCCACGAGTCGCCAAAGTGCGCAGCGTAGCCGTACTGGCGAGGATACTCTGCCGGCGCGTTGTAGTAGATCGTCTGTGCCTGAGCCACGGCGCCAAGGTAGAAGGAGGCCATGTCGTCGCCGGGGCAACCCGTCGGGCACAGTGCCGCATCGGTTGTGCCGGTGGTGTCGCCGTTGAATGAGAAGGATCCGCCACGATTGGTGCCGTTGTGGATGCTGGTGCCGGCCTTTTTCCATTCGTAGCCACCCTTGAAAGTGTGCCTGCCACGCACGAATGTGAAGACGTCGGTGAGGCCGTAGGTGCCGCGCGTGGTCACATCGTCGGAGGAGTTGGCCGGGCGGGTAGTGCCAAGCTGGGTGTAGTTCTGAAACTGCATGGTGGGCATGTCCTTAGTGCTGGCCACGCCCGGCACCTTCGGCAAGCTGGAGCCGCCGTCGAGCTGGTAATAGCCCTCGTTGCGGTTCAGGTAGCCAAAGCTGAAGTGGTTGGTCATGGAGTTGTTAAGAGTGTGTTCCCAGTTAAAGCGTTGAATGGGGGCGTTTTCAGGGTTGGCAGGACCGGCATTGGAGAGCGCTATTGGCAGGTCAGTGTTGGTGTTAACTCCCGCATACTGCCACCAGTAGGTGTAATACAGATGATCCTTTTGTCCAATGTTCATGTCCGCGCGCGCAAAATAGACGTTTTCGCTGTTAGTGAGGGAGGCCTGGCCGGATCTCGGAATCACATAGTTGCTTAATTCACTGCTGTTGGTGGGGGTTGGCAATGCCCCCATCCACGCCTTTGCGATGGGATCTTCGAACTTCGGGTCGATCTGGTTGTTGGGAATTGCCGTTCCGGCAAGAGGGCCGAACTTGGCTGCATCGTTGGGATAAAAGAGCTGGCTTCCCCATCCGCTGAAGTCGCCGTTGCGGGCTGCGGTCGACGTAATCGAGTCAACCGCCTTCACTGCGCCCCCGTGATCCTGGAACCCTTCCCAGTTGAAGTAGAAGTAGCCCTTGAAAAACGATTTGTCTCCATGGAAGCCGGGGACATACCAAGGGCCGCCGATGTAGGCGCCGAAGTCGTTCTCTTTGTCAGCACCTTTCGTGCTGCCGTACTGGGCCGAGTTGAATAAGTCGTTGCGGATGTACTCGTAGCCGCCGCCATGGAAATGCTCGCCGCCGCTCTTGGTTTGGATAATGAGCTGGCCCGATGTCGTATTGCCATACTGCGCGTCGTAGTTGGCAGTCAGGATCTTGACCTCGCTGGTGATGTCGGGCGACATACCGAAGTCGGTTTGCAGAGCGACCATGCCACTCTGGTTCATGAAGCCTTCCGAGGTGGTTACTCCGTCCACGATGGCTTCGTCTCCGGTGATGATGCCGCCGTTGATGCGCGCATTGAAGGCGTTGTTTCCGCCGGCGGAGGTGACGCCGGGCATCATGGTGGCCACGGCGACCGAGGATCGCGGCGCACCGGAGACAACCAGCGGGAAGTCCTGCAGAGCCTCGGGGCTCACGCCACCTTCGAGAGTCTGGTTTTCATAGTTGATCAAGGAGGCATCCGCAACCACCGTCACGGTTTCGCCCGTCTGGCCGACGGGCAGGTGCACGTCCTGGCGAGCGGTTTGGTTAATCGCCAGTTCGATGCCTTTCTGATCGGCTGATTTGAATCCAGGCGCGGACGCGCTCAGATCGTACTTACCGGGCGTCAGATTTCGGAAGGTATACTCCCCCGCGGCATCCGACACGAAGACGGATTGGAACCCGGTTGCCTCGTTGGTCAATGTGAGCTTTGCACCGGGAATAGCGGCACCACTTGGATCTGAGACCGTTCCGCTCAGAGAGGCGTTTATGTCCTGTCCGAATCCCCGCAGAGTTGCGGCAAACAGGAGCACTCCGAGAATTGCCGGGAAAAGCCTCCAAATCCCTTTCGATGTCATTGTCATAGCGTCTCCTTTGAAATGAGCCTGCTTGGTTGAAGCCGGAGAGGAACAGCATGGCAGCTGAACACAGTCGCCCCCGAGAGTATTCGCTTGATCGTATGTCTTTTATTTTTAATGGCTTCCTCCGGTTATGCCGGTTTGAAATCGCTTACATTCAGGCCTTGTCTCCACCCAACACCTGCTCTTTTTGACAACTAACAACGGCCTTTTTTGAAGAGCGCATCGTTTGTAGCGAGGTCAACCCAGCCTTGGCAATCCCCGCCCAATAACCTTTAATCCCTTTTTCAATCTCTGAAGGGTTTAACCAGATAAACATTTTGTGGGCTGTTATTTACGCTGGAATATAATCCGGCCGCAAGGGGGCCGAATGGGGAAACAAAATAGCGGCTCAAGGCTTCGATCGCAGGGCTTGCTCCTGACTCTATAGACAGGCGTTCAGGAGAGTTCTAGCGGGAATGGCGAATTCTCGGTATTGCGAATTCAGCTTCGGTCGTGGTTTGCAGCGATCAGGCAGCCAGGCCGGCAAGCCGGCCATGCGCACCGCCGGCAGGTGCGTGGTTCAGAAGGACCAGTGCATGGGGTCACATACGCGGAGGCTCTAACCGAAATGCGCGATGGGTATGGAGGATCATGCCAGATGACAGATGGGGCGGTGGGTCAATTGCGGCCCAAATCGAGGCTGAAAATATTTGAACGTCTCATTTCCACGCGAATGAGTGGCCGGTTGTCGGGTGAAATCCCCGACAGAATGCAGTTGTGATGCCCGCAGTCCGGGTGGTAGATCTGCCGGACTTCCAGGCTGGGGATACCGATTTGGTAAATAGGGCGGCTCTTACTGTCGCTAGCGTAGAAATACAAGGACTTGCCATCTGGAGCCCATAATGGGTCGGACGCCGAGATCTTGGCAACCACTTTCCATGATCGTGCTGCGATGTCATACAGCATGAGCTTTTGCTGATCTAAGGTCAGGGCCGCAATATATCGGCCATCCGGTGACCATCTTGGGCTGAACATGTTTGCGGAGTCGGGCAGATCCATCATGGGCTTTTTTCCCAGGTCGAGGATTCTGATGGGCGGATGATTGCTCGTATCGCCGCCCATCAGAACGGGTAGTCCTGCAAATGCCAGGGAGTTCCCATCGGGCGAGAACGTAGGATCTCCGATCGCCTGTCCATTCGGAGGTACGATATATTTCGGCTTGCCTCCACTCTGACTGATCCAGAAAATCTGCCAGCCTTGATTTGGATACGCGGCCATGACCGCGAGGGTGCGATTATCCGTTGACCATGATGCATTCAAGACGAGGATCGAATCAGAGGTTAATTGGAGCTTTTCAGTGCCGTCGACTCGGGCCCGCCACAAATGGCCGCGGACATCCGTCCAGGCCACCCACTGATGGTCTAGAGAGAAGACGATTCTAACCGCCTCTTGGAGGAAGTCAGTTCGGGGTAGAAACCTTCCTTGGGAGGGATCGAATTCTTGCTCTTCGACGGGAGCGATGGAGTCCACTCCCTGAAGGAAGACCTGTTCGTCGCGTCCGGCTGCCGGCGAGGTGTAATTCAGGGGGCCATTCGTGATTTGCAAGGCTCCTTTAGTCGAATTCCCTTTCAACTCCCAAAGATCGGATTTGCCTTGATACGTGCTTTGCAGGACGAAGAACTTGCCATCCGAAGTCCAGATGCCGCAGCACACGTTTTCAAGAGCCTTTGGGCCAAAGGACAGACGGTGCGCAACATGATCGTCTGCGCGCAACTCCCAAAGGGAGTATATGTTTCGCTGGAGATCCACGATTGTGAAGCGAAGCAATTTGCCGTCGGGAGACCATCGAAGCCAAAAGGGGCGCCCCGGAACGACAGCTAGAAGTCTGGGGGGTCCGCCTTCGAGCGGCACTGTTTCCAAACGATTTTCAGTCGCATACAGAATTCTTTTACCGTCGGGAAACCAGGTGGCGTCATGGGCGAGAATGTCGCTGATGCGGAAAGCCGATCCTCCGTTGGTGGGTATGACCCAGAGAGGCTCCTCCGCCTCTTGCAACTCAACGCCGGAATGGCTGCGAACCAATAAATTGGTGCCGTCTGGGGAAATGTCGTCGACTTCCGGCCCCTGGACTTCCGCCGGGAGGCTCATTTCCCGGGACCGGCCAGTGTCCACGTCGGTTTCGGAGATAACGATACTGCTCTGATTGATCGAAGATGAAAAGATTCGCCCGTAGTCGACAGCTAGAGGAGAAAGAGTCTCCGCGGACCGAAAGCCCTGGGGATAGACTCCGCCGTCGATAGACACCTGCGAGATGCCCGGCAGGACCGGCAGACGTCTATTGAGGAGTTCCGTCAGGGCAAAGACCCCAAGAACCGCGGCGCACAAGAGACCGGCAAGAAACCAAGAAAGGTTTTGAACTCCAAGGCCGGGGAAGGCCTTTCTTTGGTGGGCTAATGGATCGGGATCCGCGGTCGTCCTGGTAGTAACTGTACTGGTCGAGATCGCTTGGACGCTGAGCGACGGCTCAATGAATTCGTCCAAAGACGGCTCAGCCGATCCGGGAAGTGATGCGACCGGAGCAATGAATCGATACCCGCGCCCCGCGATGGTCTCGATGAAGCGTGGATTCTCCGCGGAATCTCCAATGGCGTCGCGGATTTTTTTAATGGCGTTTCCAAGTCCATGCTCAAAATCGACAACAACATCCGATCCCCATACCTTTAATTGAAGTTCGTGCCTGGAGACCAATTGTCCCGGCTTCTCCAGGAGCGCCTCCAATACACTGAAGGGTTGGCTCTGGAGATGAATTCGTCGACCTGACCGTTTCAACTCTCCGGTGGAGAGATCGGCCTCGAAGAGTCCGAATGTAATTCGTTTCCGCGCAACAGAGGCACCCCTCACGATCTCAACCGCAGGTGTAGCCTCTTTTTCCATAACACGAAATCATACCGCAGATCGGTTTTTGCCTGGTCCGTCGCCTCAGGTGGCCGGCGGGGCTTGGCGGATGGATCGTGGCTGGAGATGGACTGAGGATTCAAGGGGGGATTTCGAGGCGGCGGCGTTCCGGTGGATCGGAAGGTGAAAGGAACGGGACTCACCTCTCCGGACCGGTGGCGAGCGCTGGATGGATGGCGCAGTGTTTATGGGCGGTACCATATGGTACCCATACCCTCGCCCCCCCCCGGGACTCTGTACCGAAGTTCCATGGATTCAGTGGGTTACGGCGGGGATTTTGCTGCAATGTTCTCTTAATGTAGGACTTACCCGCAGAGTTATCTCAGCAAAGGACTTGCGAGCGGCAATAGAGCAAATCCGGGTTGGTGCACCCGGCAAAGGCTAAAAGAGGCTGCGGAAATACCGGAATATGCAGCGAAATCGCCCAGGCGAGCGTAGCAGGGGCTATAGAGTGTGCGTGAGAGCTCGTTTTGGGCGTAGAGCCCACAATTTTTGATGACAAAAACAGCAAGTCAGCGCCGCTGCGCGGCATAGCAAGTCAGCAAGTCAGCGCGAAGATCCAGTTCTCACGCAAACACTATAGCCCAGGTTGATTTGTGCGTTTTGCGGCCCGACTGAAGAGGCCGCGGAAAAACAGTTAAGGGACGAGCAATCGAGGTAAAAAACATCCCTCAGGGGCTAAAGCCCAATACATTTTGTTCGGCTTATCGGCACGACTGAAGTCGTGCCCTTTCAAAACAGCCCAACGCACGGCGTTTTTCCGCAGCCTCTGAGTTCGTGCCCGGTTACAAAGCACATCCCGGAATGGATCTTCCGCAGGCCCAAAATCAAGGCTATTTCCATTGTGCGCTTCCCGGGAACTTGAACATGCAAAGGGACAGGGAGGAAATCTGGCTTATTTTCAATGACTAAGGCGCTCCGGCGGATTTCAGGCACTTGACAAGCGTGGGGTGACCCCCTGAAGTGAGACAGCCTGGAAGTCTTGCCTGTCAGAGAGCGATCATGCGGACACATCAACTCAGAGCGCGGCCTAATTCGACGGCGTTATTGGGGAGGGCCGGTATTGCGCCGAATCTCGATAGCGCGCATCATCTCGCGGTCGCGCTGCTCCTTTTTGTCCTTGATTTCATCGAAGCGCTCGGATTGGCGATCGCGCCGTTGGTCGCCGGTGCGGGCGTAGAGCTGAAGCAATCCGAAGTTTGCCACGTAGTTATCGGGATCCAGTTGAATGGCGCGCTCAAAGCACGGAGTGGCCTGGGAATAGTCGCGATTGACCAGGTAGACCTGTCCAAGTTCCGCCAGTACATCGGCGGAATCCGGACGCATGGACAAAGATTGTTTGAACTCGCGAGTTGCCTCATCCAGATGGCCCTCCAGGCGGGCGATCCGGCCCAGATAGAAGTGCGCATCGGCTGCGGTGGCCATGCTTGCGACGGCTTGCTTCAGCCACTTAAGAGCGGAGTCGTAATCCATAGCGCGAAAGTACGCTACGCCCAGGGCGAGAATTCCAGCCGCGTCCTGAGGTCGAAGACCATGAAACTTGTTCAGATAGGGGAGGGCTTCGCTGGGGTCGTTTCCCCTTGAGGCGATCATTCCCATCTCGTAGTTGTAGGTGGGGTTGCCGGGGGCAATCTTCACCGCTTCGGCGATCGCTTTGCGTCCCTCTCCATAGAGGTCCATCTTGAGACAGATCACGCCGAACTCGTAGGCCAGGCCGGCATCGCCGGGCTGTAATTCGCGCGCGTGTGCGAGGTATCCGAGGGCTCCGTTGTGGTCGTTTGCGGTCTCTGCGACACGGGTAAGATCGACCAGCACGGCCGCCGACTTGGCGTCGGCGGCAAAGGCGCTCTCCAGCGTGGCCCGGGCCTGCTGCAGGTTGCCTTCCGCCTCCATGGCGAGCCCGAGAATGCGAAGACCCGTGGGGGAGAGTGCGTGAGAGCCTGCGGCCGAAGCG
The DNA here is from genome assembly GCA_963720105.1 of uncultured Acidobacteriota bacterium. Classification (GTDB taxonomy): domain Bacteria; phylum Acidobacteriota; class Terriglobia; order Terriglobales; family Acidobacteriaceae; genus Telmatobacter. Next base: position 14,111 of record CAVREL010000108.1, read on the forward strand.
AAGATCGTTTCTATCAGGTCGGCTCGCCGCGCGGAGCGCAACGCAGGCAGGCATACCATTGCATCCTGTTCCGTGAGGTCTGGGTTGGCGGCCAATGCAGTTGCAGCCTTCGATGCCCTTTCGGAATGACCAAGAGACGTTTCATCGAGACAGCGAAGGGCCTCGGAACCCACCTGTTCGCGCGCCTGCTCACTGAGGGTTTCAAGATAGTGGAGAGAACGCTGATAGTTTTGATCCCAGGCAAAGATGGTCGCCAACTGATATTTCGCTTCGTCGTTCGACGGATCCAGTTGCAGAACCTTCTCGCTAAGCCGGAGGGCCTCGTTGCGCCGGGAACGGTCGTCCGACGCGGACTGCATGTCGATGCGGCTCAGGTTCAGGCTGGCGCCGGCGAGACGCGGATTATGCTTGATTGCCGCGGCGAAGTCCTGGCGAGCCTTGTCGACATGCCCCTCCTGGATTTCGACGACGCCGAGCAGGTTGTCGAGACCTCCATCGGACGGATACTTGCCGGCCGCCTCGGCAATCATCGCCCGCGCGTTATCTAAGCTGCCGGCCTCAATTTGCTGCTGAATGGAAAGCACTATCCGGCGGTAGTCTTCCGCGGACGTTTGAGAACTCGCAGGCACGGTTGAGAGCAATAAAGCCAGGAACACCAGAGCGGGACAGCGGGCGCGGGTGAAACGCCGACCCCAGTTTGGCTGCACGTGACTCGGAGATTCCCGATCGGCTATCACGTTTCTGCTGCAATTCGCTAAACTAAGTCCAATCATGGTGAGAAACGGTAAGCTGTGCCGCAGGTTGATGGTGACCGCGATACTCTTCAATTCTCTCGTCATGACGGCGCGAGGGCAAACCACGTCCGCCGAGCCCGCGCCGGCATCACCCGCGGTTACTTCTCTTGGGCTCACGCCGGCACAGGCATCGCAATTGAAGAGGGCAATTGACGCCCACGATTATATTACGGCGGAAAAGCTCTTGCTGGCTGAGATCGAGCGAGACCCGGGCTCGGCCGCTGCCGCCCGCCAACTGGCCTTTGTGGGCACTGTTTACTTTCTCAACCAGGACTACACAGGCGCGGCCATTGCGTGGAAAAAGTCGGAAGCGATCGCCCCGCTTGATCGCCAACTTGAATTCTCACTGGCCATGGCTTATGTCCGCATGGCGCACCCCGGCTGGGCCCGAGATGTTCTGGAATCTCTGGCTGTCAAAAACGACAAAGAGGCATTGTATCCGTACTGGCTCGGGCGACTGGACTACGACGGCCACGAATACAACAAAGCTATCCGGCATTTTCAACATGCGATTGAACTGGACCCGGGAATGGCGCGGGCCTATGACAACCTGGGCCTCTGCTATTACTACCAGAACGAGAATGAACTGGCCGTTGAGAACTACAGGAAGGCGATCGAACTTCAGAAGGCGTCGGCTCATCCTTCTGCGTGGCCCTATCTGAACCTGGCAATCACGGAGCAGTTTCTGAACCAGCTCGCCGAATCCGAAGCAAACCTGCGTGAGGCGATTCGGCTCGATCCAAAGCTTGCGCAGGCGCATTTTCAATTGGGGACGGTTCTGGAGGAGCTTGAACAACCGCAAGAGGCTATAACAGAAATGCGTGAAGCGGCGAGATTGAATCCTCTCTATGCCGAGCCCCATATGGCTATGGCGCGGATCTATCATAAGCTTGGCCAGGAGCCCGCGGCACGGGACGAGGTTCAAACCTATCTGCGCCTTCATCCTCATTCGACACCGTAAATCGATGCTGCTTTCCGATGAAGATCGTGGTGTGCAATGCTTCCTTGTTGCACGAAACGCGGCTGGGGTGAAGCAATGACGGTTTTGAAACGCCGAAGTCTACTGGCCGCCATGGCGGCTGGTCTCCCCGGCCTGTGCTCCCGTCGAGTGTTCTGCCACGGGCCGTCCCTGCTTGCGACCGTAAGCCCGGAGCCGCTCGAACTGCAATTGGCCCACCCCGCGCCCAGGACAGCTTCCGAGTGGTTTACGGATGTTGCTGGACGGTCGACATTCGGCTACCGTACCAACAACGATTTCACGGGAAGGAAGTACTTCCCGCAGCCCATGTGTGGCGGCGTGGCTGCCATCGATTACAACAATGATGGTCTGATGGACTTGTTTTTCACCAACGGCTCGGAACTCCCGTCGCTTGCCAAGACGTCGCCCGCGTACTTCAACTGTCTGCTGCGCAACAAGGGCGACGGTACCTTCGAGGACGTGACTGCGAAGGCTGGACTGAACGGCGCCAAGCTGGGATTCTGCTTCGGCGTGGCGGTCGCCGACTACGACAACGACGGATTCGACGACATTTTCATTTGCAACGCGAAAGCCAACACTCTCTATCACAACAACGGCGATGGCACCTTCTCCAATGTAACCCTGGGCTCCGGGCTGGAACGAAAGCCGGAGAATGTCCTGAGTGTGGGCGCGGCATGGTTCGACTACGATAACGATGGCCTGCTTGACCTGTTCGTGACCAACTACACGGTGTGGACTCCGGAGACCGACAAGCGTTGCTTCATGGACACGGAACACGAGGAGTATTGCAGCCCCACGGTTTACAAAAGCGTTCCGTCACGGCTCTATCGCAACCTTGGGAACGGCCGTTTCGAAGACGTGACCGAATCCAGCGGCATCGGCAAAGCACTTGGCAAGGGGATGGGCATCTCCATCGCCGACTTCAACGGGGACGGCCGGATGGACATTTTTGTGGCCAACGACACGGAGCCCAACTTCCTCTTCATCAACCAGGGGGATGGCACCTTTGAGGAGAGCGGCCTGGAATACGGCGTGGCCTACAACTCCCACGGAGACAGTGTCTCTGGAATGGGGTGCGATGCGCGGGACTTCGACAACGACGGCTGGGTTGACATCGTGTATAACGATTTGTCCGGCCAAGTTTTCGGTCTGCTGCATAACGAGGGGGGAAAATCCTTTGCGGATATTACGTGGAGTTCGAAGTTGGGGGCGCTCACCCGCAACCAGAGCGGCTGGAGCATTGGCTTTATCGATTACAACAACGACGGCTGGAAAGACATATACTCGGCCAATGGGGACGTGGACAATCTGGGTAAGACGTCGAAGCAGCGCGACGCGATGTTCAGGAACTTGGATGGAAAGACGCTGGAGGATGTCACGGCGAAGATGGGCCCGGATTTCGCTTTCATCGGATATCAGCGCGGCTCCGCGTTTGTGGATTTGAATAACGACGGCTTTCTCGATCTGGTAGTGACTTCGCTCGGCGAGAAGCCGCGCATTATGATGAATAACGCGTTGAACGGCAACCACTGGCTATTGCTCGATCTGCGCGGCACAAAGAGCAATCGCAGCGCCATCGGCGCCGCGATCAAGGTGGTCACCAGGCCGGGTCGTGTTCTTTACAACCATTTGAATCCGAGTGTTGGCTTCATGTCGTCGAGCGACCGCCGGGCCCACTTTGGCCTCGGGTCGGAGACGAAGATCGATCGGATTGAGATACGCTGGCCAAGCGGTATCAGGCAGCGCATCGATCATCCCGCGGTGGATCAGATTCTCAAAGTGATCGAGCCGGGCGCCCATACTCCGCCAGCAGAATCGAGTCGCGGGAGCTCAGAAGATCGGTAGTAAGTTGCCGGTTTGATCGAACTGCATGGCTCGCGCTTGTCCGACGATGGTTACTCCAGGCCGACTTGCGAGCAGCTCAGAGCAACTCTCTGAAACGAGCATGTGTTCCAGGCTGAGGGTGTTAACGATGCGCACAATGCGTATCGTCTCGGGATCCGGAGAGGCGAGCGATGCCAGTGCCTCCTGAATCGCTTCACGATCACTTGGGAAGTGAATCGGTATCTTTGCGGTGTTCAGTCCGAGGGATGTTGTCGCATTGATATACATGGAACGCAGATCCAGAGCTTCTACCGCGCGGTCGGTAGTAAAGTCGGCCAAGCCGATGCCGACGCCGTTACCGTTGGTGGCGTGCGACAAATCGCGGACAAAAATACGCGCGATGCGCGGCCTTCTTCCATTCGACTGCTGAAAAGATGTGGAATAGCCGGTGATATCCCGGCCTATGATGTTCGTATCCATTCCACTGCCGCTGATCTCTTTTCCCATCTGGTCCACGATGAGCAGATCGATTTCATCCAGTGGAAGGCGTGGCATCAGCAAGCGAGCTCGCTCAAGAAGTACCTGTTCCTCGCTGACGATAACGTCCGGACGGAGAACCCTTAATTCCGATGTCCGGTGATGTTGATCCTCAAGTATGGCAATGCCGCAGAGTACCCGAACGTTCTCGAGAGCTACCCTGGCAAACTCCCGGATCGCAGTTTCGTAGCCGATATGAGCGGCGGCCCGGTGAGCATTGGCCGCGCCGATCTGCTTGCCGAAACCGATGGTCAGCATTTTCTGAATTCCACTGCCCAGGGTGCCACGGAAATCGGTATGAGGTTTGATGCGATTGATGACCACAATCCCATCCGCCCGAAGCGCGGCAGCACTGAAGACGACCTCCCGCCCGCCTGAAGCGGCGCCGATCTTGTTCACCTCCATATCGGCATCAATAGGAACGCCGAGGCTCTCCGCCGTAATCCCGTATTCGGCAAGGACTTTTGTCTGGCCCTCCGGCGTGGCCCCACCATGACTGCCCATCGCCGGTACCACAAAAGGCTGCGCGCCGGCTCGAATCAGCACGCGGATTGCAGCATCCACAATTTCTTTGAGATTTGCGATGCCGCGGCTGCCCACCCCTACGGCAATCCGCATTCCAGGCGATATTCTGCTGTTCAGCCCCTCGTTGTCGAACTGCTCGGCAAGGATCTTCTGGAAGTCGAGCGGTGGAGAAGCAGGATACGACTGCCTTACTTCGATCATTCTCGGCATGAGGATACTCATCGCGGTTCAGCAAGACCAATTTACACCAGCGATTGAGCCCACGGTGAAGTGCCGGAGATCGCTCTACGCGTGGTTGAGATCGAATCGTTCCTGAAACTCCGAAGGCCGTCCAACATCTGACCACAGTCGCCTGGGTTTAGAATGTCCGTGATGCCCATACCTGAAATTATCGATGAGATTGACGCGTATGTCTCGCGCTTGCGCCAGGCCAGAGAGATCCTGTTAGACCGAAGCACGGAAGCGCCACAGACGAGGGTACCTCGTGGTAAAAGGAAGGCTCGCGCCAGGCAGGATGAGCCCGTCCTATCCGGCAAAACCTGGGCTGCGAAAAATAAATCTCGATCAAATCATCCCGCCGCTCATCTCAATAGAGAGACGGAGCGCGTTGACGTTGCCGCCCAGGTTCCGAGCTCCGTGATGCAGGATGGCTCCGATCCGGAGCAGCCGGCGACCGCCCAACCGGAACTTATCTTGGCGCCGAGTGTCGTTATAAAGAGATTTCCTTCGAAAGGGCAAAGGACTTCAGTCAGATCCATGCGTCATCGAACTCCGAAACCGGCCCCCGAAAAACCCGATGCGGCGCGACCGGCTATCGCGCTCGGCCGTCCTGTGAACAGCAAGATCGTGGTGGTGCCGGCCGAGCAGGTACGGCGGGAACGGGAACAGGCGGCGCAGCCAGAAGTTCGGCGAGCTCGTGTGCCTGCGTCTGGTCTGACCGGCAGACTGGCTTTTGAAGCTCTCTTCAAGTAATCCGCCATGAGGGCGAACGCCTCGATTGCCTGGCGCCAATTGCAGAGCGCCGAACAATCTAAGAGTGCGGCCGCCACTTAATCACCGCCGCGGCCAGACACTAGCGATTAGCGCCACGATGAATACGAGCTGAATGAGCAGACGGGGCCCGGCAGAGAGAACCGGCCTGCGGAGGATCGTCAAATGTTCGCGCGCGGCTTTCAAGTTCGCTGGGAATAAGCAGCAGAGCATCACAATGGCAATAGCAGCGACGGAGGGCGCCAGACCATGAATCTGAAGCCCCACGGCAATTGCAATCTCTGCAATCCCGGTCAGCGTAACCCACACACCGGGATTTCCCACCGATTCGGGCACCATACGAATGAGGTCTGCCCGCCGCTTCCCCCAGTGAGCGGACGCAGTAAGAAGGAACATTGCCCCCAAGGCTGCGCGAAGGGCCATGTGCCAATCCGATAGATAACCCCACTCCAGTCCGATCATTCGAAAGAAAAGAAAGGCCACGATGAGACAAATGAGGGGCGCCATCTGCAAGCTCCTTCCATACCAGTTTTCTCATATCCGCCGGCATACCCGCCCGAAAGGCCGCGAGAGGTTCTAAAGAGGCTGCGGAAAAACCGGAATATGCAGCGAAATCGCCCAGGCGAGCGTAGCAGGGGCTAAAGCCCAGGTTGATTTGTGTGTTTTGCGGCCCGACTAAAGTCGTGCCCTTTTACAAAGCACATCCCGGAATGGATTTTTCCGCAGACATCCACTATCGCGGGGCGTCTTCCGTAGGGCAACTGGAATAAATCGGTTTATTCCTTGCGTTGTTCGCGCTCCTGCTCATACCATGCCAGAGGGAACCGTCAAATCCCGACCAGACGCGTCCAAGCCGTTCCCGCAGCGTACTGCGTGGGCCAGGCGCGGGGAGGGGGAAGAAATGAAACTTTTGGGAATTGCGATGCTGATGGCAGCGAGCCTTTGTTATGCGCAGGAAGCGGGCGACTTCAGGCCTGCGGTGACCAACGTCCAGGATGGCAAATACCCGCAGGTTGACAGTCAGTCCCGGGCCCTGATCCGGGTGAAGGCGCCCGATGCGAACACCGTGAAGGTGAATTTCTGGAGCGGCCCGAAGATGGATATGGTGAAAGGGCAGGACGGGTTCTGGACCGTCACCACGGCTCCCCTCGCGCCGGGAATTCATTACTACACGCTCATCGTCGACGGCGCCGAAGTGAGCGATCCCAACAGCCATTCTTTCTACGGCGGAAGCAAGGACGCCAGCATGATCGAGGTGCCGGAGGCGGGCGCGACGTATTACCTGCCCCAGGACGTTCCGCACGGGCAGGTTCGCGAGGTCTGGTACCACTCGGATGTGACGGGGACGTGGCGGCATGTACTGGTTTACACGCCGCCCGAATACGACAACCAGCCGAAGAACCGCTACCCGGTGCTCTACCTGCAGCACGGCGCCGGGGAGGACGAGACCGGATGGATCAGGCAGGGCCATGCGAATTTCATCGTGGACAACCTGATTGCCGCCGGGAACTGCAAGCCGATGCTTGTGGTGATGGCACTGGGCTATGCGCGGCGCGCGGGCCAGCCCGTTCCCGACCTTACCGGAAAGCCATTTGGGTCGCCGGAGATGATGAAAGCCATGCAGGAAAACGCTCAGGCCTTTGAAGATGAAATGACCCAGGCTTTGATTCCGTTCATCGACAGAACCTTTCGTACCCTTCCCGATCGCGGTCACCGCGCCATGGCGGGGCTTTCGATGGGTGGCATGCAGACATTCCAGGTGACGTTCGATCATCTGGATCTGTTCTCGTACATAGGGGGATTCAGCGGGGCGGCGGGGGCGCTGGTGCTGGGCGATCGCAAACTCGATCCGAAGACCGATTTTCACGGGGCGCTCGCCGATCCGGGCGCGTTCGGCAAGCGAGTACAGCTGCTTTGGATCGGCGTGGGCACGGAAGAGCCCGCCCGAATGAAGGATGGGCTCGAACGCCTGCACACTTCATTGCAGGACGCGAAAATCCAACACGTGTTTTACGAGTCTCCGGGCACGGCGCACGAATGGCAAACGTGGCGCCGCGACCTGAAGGACTTTGCACCGCGGCTGTTTCAGACCGCGGACCAGCCTGCTGGGGAAGTTCGGTGATTGGCCGGAGGCGCGCCAACGAGGTTTAAGGTTAGCTGCCCAGGCTGAGCACCACCTGATGGCCGTCGTACTTCACCGTGCGGCCGGCAGGTTCGGACTCGATTCCAACGCCATGCCCCTTGGCGACCAATGTAACGCGAAATGTACGCTCGGATCTAAGACCGGGAAAGCTTCCGGATCGATCACCGATCGAGAGGGTGTTTCGACGGTCATCCCAATGCAGGCGAATTGTGGCTCTCGCGCCGTGCTCGTATGCATATCCGTCGCCGGCATCTTCGTATAACAGGAAATCGGCGTCCTTGCCGCGATACACCCGAATATCCAACGGGTCTGCAAATTCGGAAGCGGATTGGACCAGCGGGCCCAGGGGCACGATGCTGCCCTCTCGGACGAAGATTGGAATTCGATCCAATGGAGCGTCGGCGACAACCGACTGTCCTCCACGATAGTTTTGTCCCGTCCAGAAATCCACCCAGCCGGTTCCCAGCGGCAACACCGCCTGGCGCGTGGTTGCATGGGGTTCAATGACAGGGTTCACGAGCAGCGAATCGCCGAACATGAATTGATCGCGAATGTCTCGCAACGATCGGTCATCAGGATAGGCAAAGGGCAGAGCCTTCATGAGGATTTCACCCCGGCTGGTGACGCCCCATGCGGACGAGTAGATGTAAGGAAGCAGGCGATAACGAAGTTCATCGTATTTTCTGAGGATTCTTTCGACGTCGGGGCCGTAATTCCACATCTCCGTTTCAGAGCGAAACCCGTGGATGCGAAAAATGGGGCAGAAGGCACCGAACTGAAACCAGCGGATGAGCAATTCGTGGTAATCCGCGGATGTGTACTGGTCGGCGGGGCGAAAAAAGCCCCCGATATCCGTAGTCCAATACGGAAAGCCGGACATGCCGAAGCTGAGTCCGGCTGCAATTTGCCGCTGGAGTGTCTCCCAATTGGCGGAAACGTCCCCTGACCAGGAGATGGACCCGTTGCGTTGCTGTCCCGCATAGGCGGAGCGTGACAAGATAACCACGCGCTTGGTCTGGGTTGTCGCGCGCTGGCCCTGATAGACGGCGGAGGTTTCGAATAGGGGGTACGCATTGCGCACCGCCTTCCCCGGTCCGAGAAACGTCTGATCGTCTTTGAGCGGGTCGCCTTCGGGTTCCGAAGCGTCGAGCCACCATCCATCCAATCCGAAGCGGAAGAGACTGCGGTCAAGATCCGACCAAAAAGCGTTTTGCGTTTTTGGGTTAAAGAGGTCGGCCCAGTTCTCGCGTTCTTTCGCTTCCCCGGGTTCTCCTGTACTTGCCGCGGAGGTGAGAAGCAGATGAGCGTCCAGCATTTCACGATTGACGGCGGTTTCGACGCCGAACTTGGCCCAAACCGAAATCACCATGTGAAAGTCCTGGCCATGCAGAGCCGACATCATTGCGGCGGGATCGGGGTACTGGCGCTCATCGAAGCGCATAGCGTTCCAGCCGTATTTGCCCCAGTACTGCCAGTCCTGCACCAGGACATCGACGGGAATTCTTCGCTTGCGGAACTCCGCTGCGGTATCGAGGATCTGCTGCTGGCTTGAATAGCGCTCGCGGCACTGCCAGAATCCGTAGGCCCAGCGCGGCAGAAGTGGGGCGTCGCCGGTGAAGGTTCGATAGTTCGCGAGAATCCGGTCGGGGGCGGGACCGTACATGAAGTAGTAGTCGACGGCGCGGCCGGCATCGGAACGAAAGGCCATGGTATTGGAGGGAGATCGGGCGAAGAGCCTGGTATTCCCTCCGGATTCCGCGGTCACCTTGTAGGTTGTATTCGCGGCAAGGTGAATCCTCCCGCCGGCGGACCAGGGGAGCCACATGTTCTTAAGGTCGATGACGTTTTCACCATTGACGGTGAGGCAAAGCTTGTCTCTTCCGTTGCCGCTCAGGAGGAACCCGTATTCTCCCTCCGGACCGGATTGAAAAGCTCCGGTGCCGTGCTCGTCCAGCATGATTTCCTGATCGGCAGGGTTGAAATCGGTCAAGGCAGGATTGTTCCATAGCAGGCCGTAGCCTTGAGTGGAGATAAGGAACGGAATGGCTATATCCGTATTGGCCTGTAAGAGCCTGACGGGGATATCGCGCAGGTTGAGGAATCCCTCCTGATGCTGCCCCAATCCGTAGAGCGCTTCATCGGAGGAGAGCAGGAACGCCTGCTGGATTGCTTTGCGGGGCGCACCGGGACCATCCGCTCCTGTGACAAGTTCGTTCGGCAGTTCGGCCAGGATCGTCTTCCCATCTTTTCCTGAAAAGCGCACCGATCCTGAATCTGCCGCCACGTCAACCCTCAGTTTGCCTGTCGTGATGTGGACTGCATAACTGTCGGATGAGACAGTAAACGCGGCTCCAGCACAGGGGTGAATGACGGCCGGCACGAGCTGGTTCGGCTGCACGTCCGTCTTGCCGGCGAGGATGTGGATCACGCTGTCGGAGCAGACTTCCACTGTCGTGATTCCGGCGGCAGAGTGCACCCTTTCGCCGTTGGCGGTTCGTTCAAGCGGCTCCGCGATGGAGCGGGCCGCGCATGTGAAGAACGCAAGCACGAGAACACATGCAGACAGTGGAACCAGCTTCCTGAAAGCAAACATAATCAAGGCTCCCAATGTGCGGACGAACCAAATCCAGTCGAGCGGGTAATCCGCAGTATCCAAAACGGCGCCCAACATACGGTTTTCACGGGTCCCTCCTTCAGGGTGTGCAAACTGCAGAATCAACGTCAGTTCAATGCATCCTGGCAAGCGAGCCCGCGAGACCCGGCGGTTTGAATGAGAATTCTAATCGGACCATAGAAAACGTTAACTGTGAGAATCTCTGCAAGGTACTGTACGGTGCCGTCCGCGAGCATTTGCCGCCAAAGGCTGCGCTTGTAGCGGATGATTGGGGGGAGTACAGTACTGTGGAAATGGCTTTGGAGTGTGCGATGAGGGACAGTGCCGAGCTGGTTCATTCTCACGACCGCATGTCCGATACACCGGAAGGGGTTCCCGCGCGCGTTCAGAAGGCGCTTGACGAGATCCTCAAAAGCGGGCCTTTCCGGGGAAGCAAGCAGTCGCAACAGCTCCTGCAATACATCGTAGACCGGAGCCTGGCCGGGCATCTCGAACAGCTTAAAGAGCGAATCATCGGTGCGGAGGTATTTGGCCGGCCACTCGATTACGACACCAACCAGGACCCCATCGTCCGTGCGCGGGCGGCCGAAGTGAGAAAACGGCTCGCTCAGTACTACGTCGGAGAGGGCAGCGGCAGTTCATTCCGGGTCGAAATCAGTCCCGGATCGTACCATGCGACGTTTCCAGAATCAGGCAAGGCCCGCCTAAACGAGTTGGACAGTGGCGAGGCCGTCGCGGATCGTTCCCCGGCGGCGCCGGACGCGATCCCTCAAGCTGAATCCGCAGACGCAAGCCCGAGCGCCATTGGCGGCGTTGTCGCTCATCGGAGCCGCCGATGGTGGATTGTTGCGGCGGTCCTCTCGGCGGTTTTCCTCACCGTGCTGGCCTACAGCTTTAGACCGCGAAGCGTGTTGGAGCAATTCTGGTCCCCGCTTCTCGACACGCCGAAACCGGTACTGATTTACACCGGGGCAAACCCCGTCTATATGCCGAGCCCTCAATTGATTGAGCGCTACAAGGCTACACACCACTTGAGCGACCTGGACACCGAGGGACACGAGTTCCTGGTTCCGGTGTCAGAGGACCAAAAGCTTGGGGCCGGCGATTTGATGGAGATGAAGAACGAATTTTTGACGCTCGGTGACGTCTCTGCGAACGTCAGTGTCGCCTCTCTGTTGACGCACTTCAACCGTACATTCGACCTTCGTTCCGGAGAGGACGTGGCATTTGGCGACCTTCGCCAGTCCCCGGCAATCTTGATCGGCGCATTCAACAATGCATGGACCCTGCAAATGACCGGCGACCTGCCTTTTGTATTCGGGAGCGGGCTCACCATAAAGGATCAATCCGATCAGACCCGTCAATGGCGGCCGGTGTATTCTTCCGAAAACAAAGTCCAGCTCGACTATGCAGTTGTTGCTCGCCTGCCTCATTCGCGGACCGGTGGCGCGCTGATCGCGATTGCCGGGATTACCCAGTGCGGCACTCGCGCAGCTGCCGAGTTGATAACCTCGCCGGAAGGCGTCCGCGAATTACTCCGGACAGCTCCCGCAGGATGGGCAAACAGGAACCTCGAATTCGTACTTCAGACAAAGGTCGTGAACAATATCCCCACGACACCGACCGTGGTAGCTCTTCGCGCCTGGTAGTGAAACACGGGGACCTCCGGTCGTGGTGAGATTGGCGATTGAACTGTTCCGGTGTTCAGGCGAGTACCTGAGGCAAGCGACCGAAGCACTTTACGCCGACCGATCGACATTCTGTTTTACTTTCCGGAATTCCATTTTCAAGCTCGATGGGTATCGCGCCGGTTACGGGGTTGCTGGAGACTCCCCAGGGAGAGCCTCAGACGCGCTTCAGCTTCCCGGGTCCAATAACCGCAGTCCAGTTCCATGAAGACGGAGGTATAGGGAATGGTGAGCGTGGATTTGAGAATCAGAACGCGAAACAGTTTTGCGCTCTCGTCGAGTCTGGCGATGATCCGATCATGTGGTAAAGCTTGAGTCTCCCGATTTCCAATGAGACGAGCTAACTTCTGCCGATAGCGTGTGATGCCAGGTCCGTCTCTCTCCGCCACCAGCTTGAGCTCCGCATCCAAGTAAATGTTGGGCCGGACATGCGAGCGGTTATCGATTGCGTCGAGGGTCGCCTTCAGCACCTTCAAATGATCGGCTTCGGTAGCGACGGTTTCGATGCCGGGGTTCGACTGCGCCGGATAGGCCGAATCTGCAACAACGATCCAATTGCGGTGGCCCCACAAGGGAAGCAAGCGTTTTAGCGAAAGCTCCCAGGGCTCAGCATCATGTCTCCTAATCACATTGAACCTCGCCCGGTGTTGCTTCGGTCATCGGCGACTGAAGATATGTACAAGCGTTATCCGCAGCGGGGCAGACCGCGACTTTACCGCAAAGTCCCGAGGCCATCAACCTGTATGCGTCGCCGGCCTGGTCGAGAGAGAACCGATGGGTGACGATGTCTTCGGGGTGGAGATTCCAGCGCACGAGGCGCTCGACCAGCTCCTCCATCAACCAGGTGGAAGTCACCCAGGAGCCGTAGATCGTTTTCTGATCATGAATCATGTCCGGGGAGGGATTGAATGTCACCGCGCCGCCTTCACCGACCATCACCACCTTTCCCCACTTGCGGGTGGCGCGAATGGCCGTGGCGCGCGCTTCGGCGTTGGCGGAGCAATCGACGGCGCGCTCTACGCCGTTTCCGCCGGTCAGGTCGCGGACCTGATTGACGTTGTCCGGTCCGGCCATGAGCACGGAATCGCAGAGGCCCAATTGCAGGGCAAGGTCGCGGCGTTCGGCCAAGATATCGATTCCGATGATCTTCTCCGCGCCCAGCTTGCGGCAGAGCGCGCCGGCTGCCAGGCCCACCGGCCCCAGGCCGGTAATGAGCACTGCATCGTTACCGCCGACGCCAACCTTCTGGAGCGCTTCATATACCGTGCCAAATCCGCAGGCGACCTGAGCGCCGTCGAGATAGGTGAGTTGGCCGGGCAGAAAAATCAGATCCTTTTCTTCGGCGAGCAGGTATTCAGCCATACCGCCATCGCGCTGCCATCCGTAGGCGCGGCGGTACTCCGCACTGGTACAGGAGATCATGTATCCGCGCCGGCAGTCGTTGCACACGCCGCAACCTGAAATGTGATAGACGATTACGCGATCACCGGTTTTGAAGCGACGACAGCCGGGGCCAGTTTGGACGATCTGCCCCGAGGGTTCGTGGCCGGCGATAACCCCTTGATATCCTTCGGGCCCCTTGCCAAGATGCTGGTGATAGATGCAGCGGATATCCGACCCGCAAATCGTTGAAGCCTTGACTGCGATGAGCACTTCGCCGTGCCCTGGCTCCGGAACAGGAACGATCTTCATTTCAACCGTGCTGTTGCCGGGAAGATAAGCCGCCTTCATCGTCTTGGCCATCGATCGGTCTCCTTGTTGGTCTTCTCCCGCTGAGCGCTGCGGAATCGACGTGTCTAGTACGAAGGCAGCACGCGTCCAGTACGCAGAGATGAGGACACTTCCGGCCGCGGACCCTTACGGGGGAGCGATGATGCCGTTGACGTCCCACAGGTCTTCCCAAGACTGGTTGTCCTTCCACAGAAAGACCTGCCCCTTTATCAGGCGGCCGTTGCGATCCAGTCTCTCGATCCTCTGCATGTCCTGCGCGCTCAGCGGTTCACCGACTACGCCCAGGAGATTGCTCAAGATGTTGTTGGGATTGGTGGAGAAGGGGATCGGCACCTGTCCGCGTTGAACGGCCCACTTGATGCATACGACTGCGGGATGAACTCCGATCCGCTGGGCAATCTCGCGAATCGCCGGATCTTCTGTCGGAGAGGTGTCTTGGGGCGTGCGATCGCGCTCCGGACGCGCCGGCGATCCAATTGGCGAGTAACCGATGGGCTGGATTTGGTTGTCCACGAGGTAACGAAAGAACTCCGGCTGCTGAAAGTGCGGATGAAGCTCCATCTCGTTAGCCACGGGCTTGATCCGGGCATCGCGCAGAAGCAGTTTCATCTTCGCGATGGTCATGTTCGAGGTGCCGATGTGGCGAACCAGGCCGCGATCGACCAGTTCCTCCATCTTGCGCCAAGTGCGCATGTAGTTTTCGTGGATGTAGGGCACGGCATGCGGGTTGCGGGCTGTGACGTCGCATCCCGGCGGGTGATGATTAGGAAAGGGCCAGTGAACCAGATAAAGATCGAGATACTCGAGTTGCAGATCCTTCACTGACTTTTCGCAGGATGGAATTACATCGTTTTCACCGTGCTTGTCGTTCCAGAGCTTCGAGGTGACCCAGACTTCGCCGCGTCGCAAACGGTTTTGAAAGAGTTCTTTGAACGCGTGACCGATTCGGTCCTCATTGCCATATACGGAAGCGCAATCGAAGTGCCGGTAACCGATCGACGCCGCATAGCTGACTGCGTCGGCGACCGCCTGAGGGGAAACATGGTCCGAGCCGAAGGTCCCGAGGCCAATGGCAGGCATTCGGGCCCCCCCGCGTAACATTTTGCCGGGCAGTTGCGCAGGATCGATGCGAAGGGGATTCTTTTCGAGCATCTGAGGCATTTCTGGCATGATAAATCCTTAAATGTTACAGTCATCGCTAACTAAAACGTATTATAGTAGACCCGGAATTGCTAGAAGGTCAAACCAAAAAGCAGGAAAAGGTGCACCCAGATGGGGGAGTTTCGGTGGGGCTTGAAAACCGCTTAGATCGAGGGGAACCGATCCTTTTCTGCGTCGATTTTCCATGCGGAGGAAGAACGGGGTAAATCTGAGCCATGGCAATCCGATTGAAGGACATCGCTAACGATCTCGGGCTATCGGTGGTTACCATCTCCAAGGTGTTGCGAGATCACCCGGACATCGCTGCCGACACGCGCCGGCGGGTGTTGAAACGGATGCGGGAGTTAAATTATCAGCCAAACTTCGCCGCCCGGTCGCTGGTCACCGGCCGTACGTGGACGCTCGGCCTGGTGGTTCCCGACTTGTTGCATCCGTTCTTCGCGGATGTGGCCAAAGCTATCTCAGTGGAGGCGCGCAAGCATGGGTATAGTCTCCTGATCTCGTCTTCCGATGAAGATCCGGAACTTGAGGTTCAGGAAATCAAGCAGTTTTTGGCGCGCCGAGTCGATGTCATTCTGGTCGCTTCGGCACAATGGTCGGTCGGCTGCTTCCGCATGATTGAAGAACACAAGACTCCGTATATCCTGATCGACAGGCGGTTTAAGGGACTTAACGCGAATTTCGTCGGAGTGGATGACGAGGCGGTCGGCGCCCTTGCCACCTCCCACCTGATTGAGCAGGGATGCAAACGGATCGCGCACATCCGCGGGCCTGAAGTCAGCACTGCCGTCGGCCGCCTCGAAGGCTACAAGCGAGTGCTGGCGTCCTACAATCTCACGCCTCTGCCCGGGCACATTGTTTCGCTGGGGACGTCGGGAGATCATCGCGGAGAAAAGGGCGGCTATGAGGCGGCCAGGAAACTGCTTGCTTCCAAACCGCTGCCGGATGGCATTTTCTGCTTCAACGATCCATCCGCACTCGGAGCCATGCGGGCAATTCTGGAGGCGGGACTTCGGATTCCAGAGGATATTGCCGTAGTGGGATGCGGCAATCTGTCCTATTCGGATTTCCTGCGCGTGCCCTTATCTTCGGTCGATCAAGGAAGCGAGAACATCGGACGATCAGCCGCGGAATTGGCGCTCAAAATCGCTCGAAAAAAAGAGCCACTGAGGCCAAAAGCGGAGCTTATCACGCCGCATATTGTTGTGCGCTCCTCAAGCCAGCGGTTCCCGGTGAGTTCCAGCCCCGGATAGGACGCCAAGCCCCGTCCGAATCGACAACAGGCTTCAGTTGAGTATCTTGCCCAGGCACCGTCACGCCATCCCGGGTGGGGCCGGCGGGGTGCGGGCTTCAAATGCCATCCGCCAAGACGCTCCCAACCCATGATTCAACCTGTGCGCCGTACTCTACCTCCGCGGGAATGCCGGCCATAAGAGGCGCATTATGTTGACGAACGGCAGGGACAGTACCGTACAGCACCTTGCCGATGAGAACATAGTTACCGTTTACTGGCGCCGCTCGCGAACAAGAGGTTTCCCCGCAACATCAGCACGGCTTTGGGGCCTTCCGCGAAAAGCCCGGGGAGAATCATAAGCGAAATCAGCGATCGTCCAGGAGGCAACATGACCAGGCTTCGGCTCATAGCTTTGTCAGTCTTGATGGCCACCATCGGACTGGTTTTCAGTTCGAAGCTGCTTGCGCAGTCGAAAAGCACGACAGCCTCACTATCCGGTTCCGTTGCCGACCCTTCCGGGGCCAGAGTCCCAAAAGCGTCGGTGAAACTCACCAACCCGGAAAATGGAATCGTCCGTACCGATACAACGAGTTCGACGGGGGAGTTTTCATTTGCCCTTCTGGTCGACGGAACCTACACCCTCGAGGTGAGCGCTCCGGGATTTAAGACCACGAGGCAAAACGGGATAGTCCTGACCGCCGGAGATACGGTGGCGGAAAACGTCACTTTGACGATCGGCACGACCGAGCAGGTGACGGTCAGCACGACCGGGCCGCTGCTTCAAACCCAGAACGCAAACATCAGCACCGAAATCTCGACCAAACAACTTGAGGAACTTCCGCTCAATCTCCGCAATGTGCTTTCCTTCGCGACGCTGGATTCTGCTGTGAACGTGCAGGGCGACCGGCAGCTGCTGGGCGCGGGCGGGAGTGAAGATACGGCCGACCAGGATTACTCATTCCTTAATTTTGGAGGCGGCTACTTCGGGACCAACCTGTTCCTCCTGGAGGGCGGTTACGATACGGCTCAAGGCTGGGGAGGGATTTTTTATGTGCCCGCGCCGGAGGATACGGACCTGGTCAAGGTAACCAGCTACTCGTTTTCGGCCGAATACGGATTTAGCACCGGCAATGTCATCAGCATTACCACCAAGGCCGGCACCCGCGACTACCATTTCGTTGCCGACGAGTACATACGCAACCCGGATCTGGACGCCAACCTCTACTTCAACAACCTGAATGGCGTGTCCAAGCCTAATGATCATCGCAATCAGTTCGGGATCGCCGGTGGCGGGCCGTTATACATTCCGGGGATCTATAAACAGCGAGACAAAACCTTCTTTTTCGCCCACTATGAGGGGCTGCGGCTCCACGGGGGCCTCACCTACAGCGCCGAGGTGCCTACCCAAGCTCAGTTAGGGGGTGACTTTTCGGCGGAGCTCACTACGACGCCATTGGGCACGGACTGTTTGGGCCGGACCATGTATCAGGGGGCGATCTACAATCCCTACTCGTTAAGCACCTGCCCGGGCGGGTCGGTGGTGCGCGATCCCTATCCGGGAAATATCATCCCCACCACCGGCGTGGGAGCAATCGACGCTCTGGCGAACAAATTCGCCACCGGTAACTACTGGCCGGCGCCAAAGAACCCGGGCGGTGGCTTCAACTTCAATACCACGGTGACTGCACCGACGACTTCCAACGAGTGGGGAATTCGCATCGACCACAACTTCAACGCCAATAACCGGATGTACGGACAGTTCTCGAATAAGCATGAGGGAAAGGTGCAAACCGGGGCCTTTTACGGAGCGAACGATGTAGCGGGGCCCTACGTTTTCGATCCGAACAACCGCATGTTTGGCGTGTTGGGCTATTCTCATGTCTTCTCGCCAACCTTCGTCCTGTCCAGCGAGCTATTCTTCATTCGCAACCCGGGGGGGAACGTTGTCCAGGGCTACCCGTTCAAACCCTCCTCGCTGGGGCTGCCGGGCCAACTTGATTCGTGGACCCCGCAGTTTCCGCAGGTTCAGTTTGGGAACACTTTCAGTGGGAGTGGTTTCTATGCTCCCCTGGGCGCAACCCAGAACTCCGGTGAAGCCAGCTTCCCGCAGAATAACGGCAGCCTTACCATCGACGTGAACAAAACTTTCAAAACACAATCCATCTCGATCGGGTATATGGGCGTGTGGCAGACCGACGACGGCGGCAGACTGATCCCGACCGTATTCAACTTCAGTAACGAAATGACTGCCGGTCCAGACCCGTCGAACTTGAAAGGCGAAAGCGCCGGAGACGCGCTTGCATCCTTCATGGTTGGTGCGGGCAATCCGGGAGCCGGTGCGGGCGGCTCCACGGGGTTCAACGCGTATCCGGCGCCCACGTACTACTTGCACGGGATGTATGTTCAGGACGATTGGAAGGCGACGACTAAGCTCACCTTGAACCTGGGCTTCCGCTACGATATCCAGATGCCCCCGACTGCGCGCCATAACGAGCAGGCGTATTTCGATCTCCACGCGCTCAATCCGATCAGTGTGACGGCGGGAGTTCCGGTGTATGGGGAGATCGTCTACAACCAGCCGGGAGACCGCTTTCTATGGGACACCAATTGGAATGACCTGGCGCCCCGGCTTGGCTTTGCCTACGCGGTCAGGCCGAAGCTGGTCGTGCGAGGCGGTTATGGTATCTATTACGCAAGAAACTTCTATGGCGGTAACGGACCAGACCCGGGGTATTCGACATCGACAGCCTGGACTTCGTCGGCCGACGGGATCCACATCACGACTCCGCTCTCGCTGGCATTCCAGTCGGGACTGGTGCCGGTTACAGGGAATACACTGGGAGGCCTGACCCAGGTGGGTCAGAGCCCCAGCGTGGTCGATCGGCACCGCCCCGAACCCATGATCCAGCAGTTCAGTTTTGGGTTCCAATACGCCTTTACTCCCAACGATGTGCTCGATATCAACTACGTTGGGAGCCGCGGAAGGCGGATTACCGTCGGCGGCATGAACTACGGCCAGCTGAATCCAAACTACCTTTCCATGGGCTCGGCGCTGAATAACGCTTTGCCCAGTCCCTACGCGCCCGCCTTGAGCAACCTGGGCCTTGCCGCGCCGAGCTGCCCCTACACGGTGGCGCAATCCCTCATGCCGTATCCGGAATATTGCGGTGGCGTTTCAGCCATCGACGAACCGGTCGGAATCAACAACTACAACGCCCTGCAGGCAAACTTCAAACATCGTTTCGGAGAGGGCCTGGTGTTTACGGCCTCCTACACGTTCTCGAAGTTTCTCTCCGACACGGGCGGCCCGGAGGAATGGGGTTCCATTAATGGCGACCAGGGAGGTTCGGGTATCCGCAACTTCTATAACCTGAAGGGAGACTGGTCCGTGGACGGGGACGATATCCCCCACTCTCTGGTTTTGAACTATGTGTATGACCTGCCGGTTGGCCGCGGGAAGAGGTTCGGCGGGGGCATGAACCGGGTTGAGGGTGCAGTGGCCGGCGGATGGCAGGTGTCGGGAATCACCACCGCTCAGAGCGGTTTTCCGATGGCGATCGGAGCGGGCGGAAACGCGGCATCGGTTTTTGGAGGGAATCAGCACGCGGATTTGACAGGTCAGCCATTGAAGAGCGGCCACTGCGGCGGCACGGGCGGCGTACCCGAGATCCCTGTGGGATCGAAATACTGCTTCTTAAACCCGGCCGCTTTTGCTGCGCCGCAGGATTTCACCTTCGGCAATGCTCCTCGCTACCTTTCCAATCTGAGAGCACCCAAATATGTAGACGAAGATCTGACGTTGGGAAAGTGGTTCAACTTCACCGAAAAGCTGCGAATGCAGTTCGCTGTCCAGATGTTCAACGCATTCAACCATCCCAATTTCGGCATACCCGCCGCCGGCGTGGGGAGCCCCAACATGGGCCTGAGCTCCAGCACCCAGGGAGCGAGACAAATGCAGGGGGTACTGAAGCTAACCTATTAGAGCAGAGCCCTTCTATGCAGCGAACCGTTCTTGCTCTCTGGCTGACGATCGCGCTCACAAATCCAATCGTGAACGCCGTCGCGGTTAAAGAGGCGCCGGAGCAAACCGTTCAATCCCTCCTGGCCGATGCCCGCGCGGCTCAGTCCAGGGGGGATTTTTCTCAGGCTGCCGAAGCGTATCGAAGAGCGGTGGCGCTGGAACCCACCATGCCGGAGCTGTGGGCGAACCTGGGCCTGATGTATCACGAGTCGGGAAATCATTGGGAAGCCATCAGAAGCTTTCAGCAGGCCATCCGATTCAATCCATCTCTATTTGTTCCTCAGCTGTTCCTGGGGCTGGAGTATCTGCAATCGAAGAGAGCCGAGGCGGCTCTGCCCTACCTCAAAACCGCCATGAAGCTGAATCCCAAGGACATTCAGGCGGTTCGTTCGCTGGGAAAAGTCTATGGGATGCTCGGTGAGAACGCGAGAGCCACGGAGTTGTATTGGGAAGCGGTTCAACTGGCCCCCAACGAAGGCAGCGCCTGGTTCGATCTCGGAACATCCTATCTGCTGAACGTGGAGAACGACGCGCGCCTGATGATGTCTGCCTACAAGGATTCCGCGTATGTCAAATTGAGAGCAGCCGAGGTCCTCGCCGCAGAAGGCAAGCTCATCGACGCCGACGAGGCACACAAAGCTGCCAATGCCCTCACCCCGGCCGTGCCATGCGGTTTCGCGGAGTTTGGAATCACGCTGTTGCGTCAGCAGAAGATTGCCGAGGCACGGCCGCAATTCGAGCGCGAGCTCCAAACAGGTTCTCATTGTGGACTTGCGGCTCTCGGTGAGGCGATCGCCGACGTTGCCACGGGGGACCAGGCTGACGCGCTCAACAAGCTTGCATCGGTTGCGAATGCCGATCCAGTCTTCGTTCGTACGAGCCTTCCGCTCTTTCGTGGCGCCATTACGACAGAGCAAATCAGGTCGTTGACTGACATGGCGCGAAGAAAGGCTGATTCTTCTTCAATCGATCTCGCTGCCTTGATTGAGGGCGGCTTTCTTTCCGATGAGATGCTGCCCGCGTTGAACGGCCCGGCGGCGGGCGCCTCCGCGAGTTCCGAGACATACGCATCAGCGGATGCGGGAGGGTTGTCAGGCGAGGGTCGATATTCGAGTTGCAACGACGCTCTGAAGGCGGCTTCGCAAGCCTACAGCATGGAACAGTTGCAGCTTCTCGCGTTTTGCTCTTTTTACGCGGCGGATTATCGAACCACGGCGCTTGCGGCACAGCGGCTCAAGAGGAATCCGTTGATGCGCGCCCAGGGTCTCTATTGGGAGAGCAAGGCCGATCAGAACCTGGCCATCCAGGCCCTGACTCGAGCGGGTGAAATTGACGCGAATTCCCCGCGCATGCATGTACTGCTCGGAGATGTCTTCCGGGAAAGGCGGCGTTGGGATGAAGCGGAAGCAGAATACAGAAAGGCGGTCGCCCTGGACCCGAGGAGTCGTAGCGCTCGTCTGAGTCTGGCGATCACCCTGTTCTCCGAACTGAAGAACGATGAAGCGCTCAACCTGGACGAATCTCTCCTGGCGGAGGACGGGGCTGATCCCGAGGCAAATCTTCTGGCGGGTGAGATCCTGGTGCAGCGCAACCAATTCTCTCGGGCAGAACCTTATCTGCTGAAGTGCGCAAGCCTAAAACCGGAGCTTTTGCCTCGCTACCACGCTCTCCTTGGAAGCGTCTATGCAGAAACCGATCGAGTTCCAGCGGCGATCGCGGAATACAAGCAGGGCCTAACAACCGATGAGGACGGCAGCCTCCACTACCAACTCGCCCGTCTTTATCAGAAATCGGGAAACAAGGTTGCCGCAGAAGAGGCCTTCAAGGAGTCGAAGCGCCTGGTAAGCCGGTGGAACGATCGAGCGCGGGTTGTGCTGGAGCAGATGGGCACGGATGTGAGCCGCCAATAGCCCTGCATGTGAATCGGGCACAGCATTGCGTCGATGGATTTCGAAAGCGGAGAAATGCAACCATGAATCGCAGATCGTTCTTCAAAGGCGGACTCTCCGTGCTCGCGCTGACCCGCATGGCGCAGGGGTTGGGAGATTCGCAGTTTTTTCAGGGCGAAACTCCCCAGGGCCCATTCCTGCCATTCTGGGAGTCTCTAAAGTCTTATCGCTGCCCGGACTGGTTTCGGGATGCGAAGTTTGGGATCTGGGCGCATTGGAGTCCCCAATGTGTCCCCGAACAAGGCGATTGGTACGCGCGGAATATGTACATACAAGGTTCGCGTCAATATGAGTATCACGTCAAGCAGTATGGGCATCCGTCGCAGTTCGGATACAAAGATATTTGCCACTTATGGAAGGCAGAGCGATGGGACGCCGACGCGCTGATGAAGCTGTACAAGCGGGCGGGCGCTGAATACTTTGTTTCCCTGGCTACCCATCATGACAACTTCGATTGCTGGAATTCAAAGCACCAGCCCTGGAATTGCGTCAATGTAGGTCCAAAGCGCGATATCGCCGGCAGTTGGTCCCGGGTTGCGCGGGCCAACGGCCTCCGATTTGGCGTGAGCTATCACGGGACACCGCACCGTGTCTGGGACGAGTTTCTTCCGGTCCGATACAAAAGCGATGCCAGCGGCCCCTTCGCAGGAGTTCCTTACGACGGTGTTCAGACAATGGCCGACGGCAAGGGGAAGTGGTGGGAAGGCATGGATCCCCAGATGATCAATGGGAAACCTCACCTGAAGAACACCCCGTGCCCCGAGTTTGTGCAGCAGTTTTTGCTGCGAGTGCAGGACGTGATCGACAACTACAGTCCCGATATTCTGTGCTTCGACGACAACGCGCAGTTCGATTTCGATGCAGGCGGGAAATTCGCCCCGGACTTAGGAGTATGGTTAGGGATTCCGGACCTGGCGCCGCAAATCATGGCCTATTACTACAACAAGAACGTGCAAGCACACGGGGGTCGCCTGGAGGGGGTCATCGACCTCAAAGTGGTTCCTGAGCCGGTTTGGGGCACACTCACGCGCGATTTCGAGATGTCGCTGGCCGACAAGCTTCAGAATGATCCATGGCAGACCGAGGCATGTATCGGACATTGGCACTATGACAGGTCTGTCTTTGAGCAACATACCTATCAAAAGGCCTCGTTCATCATTCCATTCCTGGTCGACATCGTCAGCAAAAACGGGAACCTCCTTCTCAGCATCCCCTTGCCCGGACATGGGGAACCGGACAGCGATGAAATTGCATTCCTCGGAGAGCTTGCCGACTGGCAGAAGGTCAATTCAGACGCAATCAGAGGTACACGCCCGTGGAGCATTTTCGGGGAGGGCCCGTCGACACAAGCCCAGGAGGTGCCGTCTTATCAGCTATCGAAGATAAAGTTCGACCACACAGACATACGGTTCACGACGAAGGCCGAGACTCTTTACGCCATCGCTTTGGGTTGGCCGACGGATGGGAAGATGTTGATCAAGTCGCTGGCTGAAGGGTCCGCCAACCATCCGCGCCGAATTGAAAAGGTGGAATTGCTCGGATTGAACGCGGCGATCAAGTGGACGCGGGGATCGGCAGGCTTGGAAATCTGGACCCCTGAAAATCCCCCGTGCAAATATGCATATGCATTTCGGATCCTATCGAGTTAATCGAAGAGCATATCGAGATCTCTGGTTAAAAGGCACGGCGAACATGCATAATATGGAATACATACTGCCGTCATCGGGCTAAAGGCTATTGTCGCTTCCATCCCTGGCTTGGCGCGCAATTACTCGCAGGATCAACCGCAGTCGCATGAGAGTCCGAATCCCGAGGAGCCCGGTCGCATTTCCCTGTGGGCGTAAGTTCGACTTCACAGGCTGCGGAAAAACGGGGAATGTACAGCGAAATTGCGCGGGCGAGCATAGCAGGGGCTAAAGCCCGCGTTGATTTTGGGCCACTTGCGGCACGACTGAAGTCGTGCCCTGTTACAAAGCACATCCCGTAACGAGTTTTTCCGCAGCCTCTTTCAGGCCGCCGTCACGAACTGGTCACATGGCAGCAGGTTCGCTTTGCACTGCATGAACGGCAGTCCGGCCCATCACCATGGAAACCAATCACCCCATCACCGAGCGCCAGAGGCTTGAAGAGGCCCTGCGGCGAAGCGAAGCCTATCTCGCCGAAGGTCAGAGGCTGACCCATACGGGGAGTTGGGCCGACGATGGAAACGGGCAGCCGTTGTACTGGTCCGAGGAACTGTATCGGATTTTTGGATTCGATCCAGGACAAGGATTGCCTACGCGGGACCAACCGCTCGAGCGGATACACCCTGAAGACCGAGAAAGGTTTCGTGGGGCGTTCGAGACGGCGATCCATGACAAAGTCGATTGCGAAGTCGAATACAGGATCGTGTTCGGGGATGGAACCATCCGACATGCCCAGAGCGTCGGTCATCCGGTTTTGAATGATCAGGGAGAAGTTGTCGAGTTCGTTGGTACGACGGTTGATATCACGGAGCGCAAGCGGGCGGAGGAGACTCTTCGCCGGAGCGAAGCTTATCTGTCCGAAGCCCAGCGGCTTACCCATACGGGCAGTTTTGCGGGAGATGCCACCACCCAGCCCCTGTACTGGTCCGAGGAACTGTACCGGATCTTCGGATTCGATCCGCGGCAGGGCTTACCTGGGCGTGACCAACCGCTGGAGCGAATCCATCCGGAAGACCTGCATCACTTCGTCCAAGCCTTCGATCGAGTGATCCGTCAGAAGGTTGACGCCGAACTTGAATACAGAATCCTGCTGCCGGACGGAACACTCAAATACGCCCATGGCATAGGTCATCCCGTTTTGAATGCGAATGGGGACCTGGTTGAAGTGGTTGGGACTGTAGTGGATGTGACGGAACGCAAACGCGCCGAACAGGAACGCGCCAAGCTATATCAACTCGAGGCCGAGCTCGCCCACATGAACCGGGTGAGTGTAATGGGGGAACTGACGGCATCGATCGCCCACGAGGTCAATCAGCCTCTGTCAGGGGTTGTGAGTAACGCCAGCGCCTGCCTGCGCTGGCTGGCCGCAGACACCCCAAACGTGGAGGAGGCCAGGGAAGCAGCGCGGCGCATCGTCCGGGACGGAAAACGAGCGGCTGACATCATCGCCCGGATTCGAGCCCTGACCAAAAGGACAGCGGAGCAACGAGAAAGACTCGACCTGAATGAAACCATCCGGGAAGTCCTGCCGCTGGTCGGCGATGAAGCCAAGAAAAGAAGCGTGATCATCCGCACTTGTTTTGCGGAGGAAATTCTTCCGGTGATGGGCGATCGCGTGCAGTTGCAGCAGGTGGTCCTGAACCTGGTGATGAATGGGCTGGAAGCGATGAGCAGCATCACGGACCGGGAACGGGAGCTGGTAATCACCAGCGGGAACGGGGATCAGGAGTGCGTGGAGGTCGCGATTCGAGACTTAGGGATCGGTCTCGACCCCGATCAAAGCGCTCGGATGTTTGACGCGTTCTACACCACAAAGCCCACCGGCATGGGCATGGGACTCTCGATCTGCCGTTCCATTCTTCACGCTCATGGCGGGCGGCTATGGGCTACGGTCAACGAGGGCCCAGGCACAACGTTCCACTTCACCTTACCCAGGGAACAGGAAGAGGCAAATGCAGAGCGCGCGCGAATCTAGTCCCGTGATCGCGATTGTGGACGACGACCCATCGGCTCGCGAAGGTCTGCACAGTCTCATCCGGTCCGTGGGGTGGCGAGCGGAGATGTTCGGATCGGCGCAGGAGTTCCTCGCCCGCCACGCCACGGAAGCGCCAAGTTGCCTGGTATTGGACCTCCAATTGCCAGGGCTGAGCGGTCTCGACCTGCAGAAGCGCATGGCCGAAGTCGCACTTCAGATTCCCATCGTCTTTCTGACCGGGCATGGCGATATTCCCGCCTCTGTACAGGCGATGAAAGCGGGGGCGATTGAGTTTTTGACCAAGCCGGTGCAAGAAGAAGACCTTCTGCGGGCCATTCGAGAGGCTATCGAATGCGATCGTCGTACCCGGCAGCAGCACGCAGAGATTCACGATCTGCAAAGCCGGTATGAGACCCTGACGGCACGCGAGCGGGAAGTGATGCAGCAGGTGATTTCCGGCCTGCTGAACAAGCAGGTCGCGGCGGAGCTCAAGATCACTGAATTCACGGTTAAGATTCACCGCGCACAGGTAATGCGCAAAATGCGCGCGGATTCGTTGGCGCACCTGGTGAGGATGGCGGAAAGCCTGGGAATCCGCGCAAACGAGCGCTAATCACCAACCCGGAATCGAACGCTGCGAGTTGGTCCTGCCGGCCGGCCGGCGACCATCATCATCCAGGTTTCCGACCGTCTGAATTTGCGCCTTTGAACCATGGTCCCAGGTCCCAAAACCGGGGACCTGGGGCACCCACGATTGGTACAGAATCAGGCGGTCACAGACCTAGTGCCAAGGTGTAATAGATTCTGACAGCGCCCGGTGCTATTCATTAGATGGAAAGCGCGCGATGCCACCTCTTGCTGCAGTAGTCGACGATGATATTTCCGTTCGGGAATCGCTTCAGAGCCTGATCAGGTCAGCGGGACTGGACGTCAGGGTGTTTGCATCCGCAGAGGAGTTCTTGAACTCAGTCCACCCGCGCAGGGCGGACTGCCTCATCCTCGACGTTCGTCTTCCGGGCATGAGCGGCATTGAGCTCCACCGGGAACTCATGGCCCGCAGGTGCAAGGTCCCTGCCATTTTCATTACCGCACACGGATACGATGAGCGCACCAGGTCACAAACCTATTCGGAGTGGACGGTGGCCTGTTTAACCAAGCCATTCAGCGAGGACGAGCTGTTTGACGCGGTGCAGACAGCGTTGAAATGGCAGTCCAATAGCTAATGCACACAGCCAGCCGAGGAGGAATCGTGAGCGACACAGGGACATTGGTGTATGTAGTGGATGACGATGCGTCCGCGCGCGAAGGAGTGGCCGGCCTGCTACGTTCCGCCGGGATCAGGGCCAAGACCTTCGCGTCAGGCGAGGAGTTCCTTGCGGCCCCGCCGCCCAAAAAGCCAAGCTGCCTGTTGCTCGATGTAAATCTCCCCGGGGTAAGCGGGCTTGAGGTCCAACAGGAGCTTGCGAAAGCGGCTGTCCACATGCCCATCATCTTCCTCACTGGTCATGGCGACATTCCCACGACGGTCCGCGCGGTCAAAGCGGGCGCCGTGAATTTCCTGACCAAGCCATTCGACGACGAAGAGCTTCTGAACGCGATCCAGCAGAGTACCGCGGACTATAAAGGGGCACTGCATCACCTCGCCCCGGAGGAGCCGTTCGAACACAACTTCGCAGACATGGTTGGCAAGAGCAATGCCCTGCGCAAAGTGCTGGAACAGGTCGCGATTGTCGCGCCGACGGACTCCACGGTGCTTCTGCATGGCGAGACCGGCACCGGCAAGGAACTTGTGGCACGCGCGGTGCACAACCTAAGCCCGCGAAAGGACCGGAACCTGGTGCGATTGAATTGCGCCGCGATTCCTTCAGGCCTGGTGGAAAGTGAACTCTTCGGGCACGAGAGGGGAGCGTTTACGGGCGCTCTGATCCAAAAGCGTGGACGATTTGAGCTTGCGGATCACGGCACGCTGTTTCTCGATGAGATCGGCGATATCGGCCTGGACCTGCAGCCGAAGCTTCTGCGCGCCTTGCAGGAACAAGAGTTCGAGCGCCTCGGCAGCACGAAGACCATCCACGTGAATGTGCGGTTGGTGGCCGCGACGCACCGCAACCTGGGTGCCATGATCCGCGAAGGCAAATTCCGCGAAGATCTTTTCTACCGTCTCAACGTTTTCCCGATCGAGGTGCCGCCGCTGCGCGAGCGCCGCGAAGACATACCGTTGCTCGTCCACCACTTTGCCGGACGCTTCGCGCGCCAGATGGAAAAGCAGATCGGGACGATTCCGGCGCGCGCCATGGACGCTCTGACGAACGCTCCATGGCCGGGTAACATCCGGGAACTCGAAAACTTCATCGAGCGCTGCGTAATCCTGACGCGAGGCGACCAACTATTTGTTCCTGTGGACGAATTGGCGGCGCCAGGAGCGGTGCATTCGATGCCTGCATCGACATTTCACGAAGCGGAGAGGCGGGCCATCATCGACGCACTTCGGGCCTGCTCGGGCAGACTTGCGGGTTGTGGCGGAGCGGCTGAGCGCCTGGGGTTGAAGCGCACTACACTGCAGAGAAAGATGAGCCGCCTCAGCATCACCCGTTCCGAATACCATCGCGAGCCGGTTGTTGCGTAAATCCATGGCTTGGACGCCATCGTGACGCACGGTTATGGCACGCCCAGCACAGCGCAGGGAGACCGCTCAGCCACGTCCTGAGTCGTACGATCCATCACGATGGTGCGGTTTCTCATACCCATGACGATCAGATCGGCCTGGTATTGCTTTGCGCATCTGAGGATGGTATGTACTTCACTGCCGGCGACCACCTCGGCATCCGGAAATATTCCGGCTTTGGCCATCTGTTGCTTTGCGTGGCCGTGGAGCGCAGAACACTTCTGCGACTGTGAGCGCTTCCAGATGTGAGCGAAGACAGCTGACACCGCAAATGAGAAGCAGGCGGGAAGCGGTTTGAGTACGATAATCACTTTCAGGTCCGCGCCGATTTCGCGGGCCAGCTCGATCGCCAGCCGGAGTGCCCTGGCGCTCTCCCGGGAGGGATCGATCGCAGCCACGATGCGGTCAAGCATGTATCTTGTCCTCGTCTGGCCTCGCATATCCGCGACGCGAGGATAATTCATCCCCGGTTGGATACCAGGGCTTGTCCCAGCTGTGTTGCAGTTCCACGGCGCCGGCGGTTAACTCCCGGATGTTTCCATCGGACCTGCTGCAAAGGAAGTGCCAAATTATAAGTTGACTATCTTCTTCAAATTGAACAGATGGGCTTCCATGGGGCTGCCGCGATCGTGGCACTGTCACCATAGCGGCGGCAGACGTCCGGCAGGAAGGTGATCGCGCTATTTACCTAAAAATACGGCTTGACGTGGTGTTCCTCACTTAGCCGGGTAACTTACGGCTTCGTTATATCGCTTGTCCGGAATAATCATGCCCAGACTTATAGATCCTCCAGCTCGATTTATTGTTTAAAGACTGCTCAAGTCCATTCGTCTCGCTGCCTCTCAGTTGCCGCGTTGGCGGCATATTGCCGCAATGGCGTCAGAATATGGATCCCACGGAAGTGTAGGAACACACTCGCAGTCTCCTTCTAAATCAATGAATTCTAGTCCCGCTCGCGTTTGGCAGAAAGCGTGCACTGAATGGGGCATGTTGCGAATTACGTTGCCGACAGCGAGTCACTCCGGGCGGTTCGTCCTTGAGGGCAGGCTGACCGGCTTATGGGTGAAGGAATTCCTTCGCGTTGCGCGAGGGACCAAGCAGAGCGACGGCAACATCTTCGATCTTCAGGAAGTCTTTTATGTCGACTCCGAGGGCGAGGAAGCGTTGCAGCTGCTCGCTCGCCGGGGAGCGAGGTTCATCACCGAGTCGGCCTACGGGAAGGACCTTTGCCATCGCCTCAAACTCGAGCGGGTCGGGTCCTCGGATCCCGACGACACCAACGGAAAGGGGCCGGACGGTTCTCATAAGCTCCGGGAGTACCGAAGGGCTCATGCCGGAAGGCTTGATGCATTGACCGCGGCGGAAGCAAACCAGCATCCGCGGCGGTCTGCTGAGTGAGGTGGACGATGTTGCTCGAAGATCTTCTTTCTCTTCCCGTTGGTACCCGCGTCTTGGGAGAAATCAAGCTTCCCGCGACCTTACCCGGGACGATCGTATCGCTCGAAGACGGGTCGCATTTCATCCGCTGGGAAGACGGATATTCCTCGATTCCTCTCGGCAGGGTGCGGGACTACGACGAAAATATAGCGGCTCATACGAAACTTCAACCAAATCCGCTGCCGGCGCTCGAGCGGGACCCGGCAAACGATGATCATGGGCAGAGGTAAGTGCTCCTGACTTACACCTCCCGAGTGAGAAGAACATGACGGAACTTACAAACACGAAGGGAAGATGTCCGGGCGTACAAAAGCGCCGCGGAACTCTCCCGGCAATCCTGTTCGGTGCGTTATGGCTTCTGCACTCGGGCGGTGTTATGGCGCAAACCGGCACCAATCCTGGAAGTATCAAGGGGCAAGTGGTCGTTAAGGATGCCACCGGCAGTTCCTACGTTCCTGGAGCAGGGATTGTTCTGAACGGCCCCTTAAACCTTCAAACGGAATCGGATGCAACCGGCCATTTTACGTTTCCGTCGGTCGTCCCCGGCACTTACACCATTCAAGCGACGGCGCCGGGGCTTGAAGCACAGCAGTTGGTCACTGTGACTCCAGGCGAGGCCACGGATGTTTCGCTGGAGCTGCAACTTTCGACGACGACCACCGATGTTACGGTGACCGCCAGCGCCGCCGACGCCGATATCACCACAACCCAGACGGTTGAACAGAAGACGATTGATGACGCTCCCAATGCAGACCAGAAGTTTGAAACGCTTCTTCCATTGGTACCCGGCGTAGTTCGCGGCCCGGACGGACGAATCAACATGAAGGGTGCGCGCAACACGCAGAGTGGAGCGCTGGTCAACAGCGCCAATGTGACGGATCCGGCGTCGGGCAGTTCGGCAATCAGCCTGCCCATCGATGTCGTCTCCTCCGTGCAGGTGGTCTCAAACCCATTCGATCCGCAGTACGGCAGATTCACCGGGGCGCTTTCTACCGTAGAAACCAAGACCGGGAACTACGAGAAGATGCACTTCTCGGTTCAAAATGTTCTTCCCCGCTGGCGTGAGCGGGCCGGAACGATCGCCGGACTGGGCGCCGCAACGCCAAGACTGACATTCACGGGGCCGCTCGTGCGGAACCGGGCCGCCTTCATGCAGTCGTTTGAGTACCGGTTTGTCCGGACACCCGTGAATAGCCTTCCGCCATTGCAACGAGACACCAAATTGGAGGGGTTCAATTCTTATAGCCAGGCGGATATTACTGCAACCCCAAGGCAGACCGCGACGGTCTCGCTGGCTGTGTATCCGCAGAAGCTGGATTACATGGGGCTGAACACGTTTACCCCGCAACCCTCCACGACGGATTTCAAGCAGCGCGGTTACCAGGTGTATGCGCAGCACAGATACTTCGCTCGCGAGAATACCGCGCTCATATCGCAGTTCAGTTACAAGACGTACGACGTCGACTTGAACCCGCAGAGCGACGAGATGTACCGGCTCCTAATTGACACCACGGAAGGCGGGTTCTACAACCAGCAACGCCGCAGGACCACCCGGTACGAGTCGGTGGAGAGTTATCAGTTCTCTCCGCAGCAGTTGCTCGGCGCGCACCAGATGAAGGTTGGGTGGGATTACGCGCACTCCGAACTGGCCGGGGCTGAGACATTTCGTCCCGTCGAACTGGTGGGCGCGTCCGATGACGTGATCGAGCACATCGATTTTTCCCGGCCGTCGGCGTTCGAAGTCAACCAGAACGAGACCGCATTCTACTCCGCGGATCAATGGACGGTCTCCAGCAGGCTTTCGCTCAGCTACGGTGTTCGCGTTGACAGCGACACGATCACGAGTTCGATCCATTTTGCACCCCGGGCCGGTGTCCTGCTCTCGCTGACCGGCGACGGCAAGACTCTTCTCAAGGGGGGCGCGGGCATCTTCTACGATCGCATCCCGCTGATGCTGCCCGCTTTCGCGGAGTTACCTGGCCGAACAGTGACGCTCATCGGCCCGGGGGGCCAGGTTTCAAGTTCGACCGCATTCGTGAATCAAGTTAGTGCGCTTGAAAACCCGCGAAGCACGACCTGGAACGTTGAAATCGAGCGGCAGGTGACAGCGCGGCTGACCTTCCGCACCGGATATGAGAATCGCGTGACGGCAAGAGACTTGATTCTGTCTTCGACGAGCGGGTCGCAACCTGGTCTCATCGCCTTGTCGAATACAGGCGCCGATTCCTACCGGGAATTCCAGGTATCGGGACGATACCAATTTCCGCGCGCCGCTTTGAATGGATCGTACGTGCATTCTCGGACCTATGGAGACCTCAACGATCCGTTTCTGTTCATTGGCAATTACCCGCAGGCGGTGGTTCAGCCTGATCAGAAAGGGCGCCTCTCATTCGACGATCCCCACCGAGTTCTTTTCTGGTCGGACGTCCAATGCCCGTGGAAGCTGACTGTCCTGCCCGTCTACGACGTGCACACCGGGTTCCCGTATTCGGTGCAGAATCAGTACCGCGATTACGTGGGTCCGCGCAGTTCGAGGCGCTTCCCGCGTTTCCAATCGGCTGACCTTCAGATCACAAGGCCCTTCACGACGCACATCCGCAGCAAGGAAATGCACCTGCGCGCCGGCGGGTCCGTCTTCAACGTTTTCAATCACGACAATCCTCGCGATGTTCAGAACAACCTCGACAGTTCCAGCGTTCGGGTCTTTCTACAACGATGCCTGGAGAGAATTTCGCGGAAAGCTGGTGTTCGAGTTTTAACCATGAGAGCTCATCTGATCTTCGCTTCGATATTGCTTTGTGCAGGCCGGGTTTTGGCTGCCCAGGCCTCCACGCCTACCGCCGATGAGGTGGTAGCCAACATGAATGCACGTGACACTCTGCGGGAGGCGGCCAGCGGCGGGTACACGGGAAGCCGCGAATACGTGCTCGATAACCAACTATTCCAGAAGAGCGCGCAAATGGTGGTTCGCGTGACCTGCGACGAAACCGGAACGAAGCACTTTGAGGTGATATCCGAGGATGGATGGAAGTCAGCCAACAAGCGTGTTCTGCGCCAGATGCTGGCCTCGGAGTCGGACAGCTCGCGTCCGGAAATGCGTCCCCGGAACCGCATCACTTCAGATAACTATACGTTTCGCATGATCGATACCGGGACGCACGAAGGCCGGACTGCTTATGTCATCGAAGTCTCCCCGAAGCGGGAAGACAAATCGCTGTTTCGAGGGCGGATCTGGGTGGATACGGAAGACTACGCGCTGGCTCGCGTGGAAGGCGAGCCGGCAAAGAATCCTTCGTTCTGGACGCGCAAGGTGCAGTTTGTGCAGCAGTACTACAAGGCGGGCGAGTACTGGTTTCCCATGGAAACCACGAGCGTAACCGAGGCACGAATGTTCGGCACCACCGAGGTAAGCATCCGCTATTTCGATTACAAGCCGGTGCTTGAGGCGCCGGCCCAGGCTCCTGACTACACACTGACGGAGGCGCACTATGCAAAGCGCTAAGATAGCCCTGATTCTCGCCGCGGGGAACGGAAGCCGCATTGCCGCCCGATCGGGCGAGGGGCCCAAGCCGCTCGTAAACCTGAATGGGAAACCCCTTCTCGAGCACGTGATGAGCCGCGCCCGTCAGGCCGGCATCGAAGAATTCGTGATCGTCGTGGGATATCGCGGGGAAGCCATCAGGGAATGGTACGAGAAGCACCCGCTTGCCGGCGTGCACGTGACGTGGATCGAGAACCCCGATTTTCGAAAAGACAATGGCATCTCGGTTTTGTGCGCCAAAAACGCGATTCAGGAGAATTTCCTGCTGCTGATGGCCGATCACATCTTCGAAGCCGAGACAGCCAGGTCTGTGCTTCGACAGCCGGTTGGAAACGACGAGGTCATTCTGGCGGTTGACCGTAACATAGGCAATATTTTTGATCTCGATGATGCAACCAAGGTGAAGCTCGAAAAGGGCCGCATCGTCGAGATCGGGAAAGCGCTGCAGAGCTATAACGCTCTGGATACAGGGATGTTCCTGTGCAGTCCCGCTCTCTTCGGCTGGCTTGAACGAGCGGCGGCCAACGGAAGTTGCTCGTTGTCGGATGGGATGCGGCTCATGGCAGCGGATGGCAAATTCAGGGGGTTCGATATTGGAGCCGCACACTGGCAGGATGTAGACACGCCGGCCGCCCTTGACTACGCCCAACAAGTCTTCCCAGCAAATTGCTGGAATGCCGGCGACGGCCCGAGTGTCGCGTATGCCTGATTTCTCGCGACACAAGCAGACTCTTCTGCGCTTGGTCCCGCTATTAGGCATAGGCTTGCTGGCGTATCTGATGTCAAAGTTGGATGTTCGCGCGCTGGCAGTCAACGCGAAGGCGATTGCGTGGGGACTGCTTCTGGTGATCGCGCTGGGAGGTTTGTCGCACGTCGTGAAAACGTTGGCGTGGCTGCTCACGATGCGCGGCGAACGCCGCTATGTCAACTTCGCCCGGGCGTTCGGACTGAGGTTGGCGTCCGAGGCGATCGGCCAGTTGGGATTCATCGGCATGGTGGGAGGAGAAACGACGCGAGTTTCCTTGCTCGGGCCGGGCGTGTCTCTTCCCGCGGCAATCAGCTCGGTAACATTGGATCGCGGTCTGTTCATCCTTACGGGGGCGGTCGTCACGCTGTCCGGCATTGCTGGAATTGGTTTTGCGATCCCGCTTCCACACGCAATTCGCCTCTACGTCGTGGCGCTGGCGATTGGTTTGTTATGCCTTTTGGCGGCGGGCGCCATCGCCATCCAGCGCCGATGGCCGGTGCTGTCGGCAAGCGCGCGCGCCATGGGATGGATTCCGGGATTCAGGAAATGGCTGGGATCGAGTGAATCGACTCTCATCGTATCGGAGCAGCGGATTGCCGCTTTCTACCACGACGCGCCAGGGGCTTTCTGGTCCAGCGTGCTTCTCAACCTCTTCTGTCATTTCCTGGCGATTGTTGAAGTCTACATTTGTCTCAGGATGCTTGGGGCGCATTCCACGCTGGCCGGAGCGCTGGTGATGGAATCGCTCACGAAACTCATCAATGTTGCAGGATCTGTAAATCCCGGCAATGTGGGCACGTACGAAGCCGGAACCATGTCGATCGGGAGGCTGGTCCGCCTGACAGGAACGCAGGGCTTGTTACTTGCACTTTGCCGCCGGGCGCGGGCGGTTTTCTGGGCGATCATTGGAGGGATCTGCCTTGTATGGCTCTCGAAAAGGCGCACGCGTAACGGAGCCGAACCCAACACAAAGAGTGAAACGAGTACAACAACGATGCCGAACAAGAATTTCCTCCGATCGCTCAATTTATGTGAGACCGTGTTTATTCTCGCCCATGATTTTCCCGATGCGGAGCAGTTCGAACCGGCCCTGGCCAGGGTCGCAACCCTTCCGCTGATTCTTCGTACGATTCTGGGCGTTCGAGGGAAGGAACGTGTTCGGACGGTGCTGGTGGTGAACCCTGAGACCGGTCCCCGAATACGGGCCGAGCTTCTCGCGACCGGCCGCATGCCGGCGGATATCGAATGGAAGAAGACTCCTGCCGGCACCCCACTCTCTACGATCCTTCGGACGGCAGGTTTGAATGGCGGCCGAATCGCCGTCATCAGCGCAGACTGCAGCTATCGGCCGAATCTCCTGCGCGCGCTGCACGAATGGGATGGAGAAGGCGGCGCCCTGGAGTTCGTAAGCTCGGGCCGGCCAATCGGACTTGTAGCTCTCGCACCCGACCTTGCCGCCAAGCTGGTCTCAGATTCTGAATCAATGGTTGTGAGTAAGAACGATCTGCATGCCTGGATCGCAGAGAGGCTGGACGCCCATGTTGCGGGGCAGCGCCCTTACCGGGAGGTGGATGGGGAGTCCTGGCAAGCCGTCACTCGGCCGGAAGACTGCATCGGAGCGGAAAGAAAACTCTACGGGTGGCTGGTCAAGTCTACCGACGGTATCTTTGCGCGCATGAATCGGCGGGTTTCCATCCCCATCAGCCGCCAACTGATCAAGTTCCCTGTTACGCCAAATATGGTGAGCCTGTTCACGCTTGCCCTGAGTGTTTCGGCCGGTGTATGTTTCGCGGCAGGTGGATACTGGAACTGCCTGACAGGCGCCTTGCTCGGTGTGTGGGGGAGCATCCTGGACGGATGCGATGGGGAAGTGGCCCGGTTGAAGCTGCAGGTGTCGGATTTCGGTTGCTGGCTGGACACCATTTGCGACTATCTCTATTACTTCGTAACCTTCGCCGGCGTGATCATTGGAGTGCTGCGCAGCAAGGGAGATCCGAGTCTGGCCGGATGGAGTATCGCTGTTTTCGCCGGTGCGATCCTTACATTCATCATGGCCGGGATTGGCCGCAAGCGGCTTTCGGGCAGCCGGCCCGAGCAGTATCTTGAGGTGTGGCAAAAGAGCGCGGAGAAGCGCTCGGCGGGCTTGATGATGCGGATGGCACGGCACACGGAGTTCATTGTTCGCCGCTGCTTTCTGCCCTATTGGATCTTGCTGCTCGCGTTGCTGAACCTGATGCCCACTCTGATCTACATGGCTGCGATCGGCGCCAACGTGGCATGGATTATCTCTCTGCGCTCTGTTATTAGTTTTTCTATGAGGAGCAATTCCGCGGCTGTGGAAGCAGGTGCATGACGATCAGAAATGACAGCTCTGAACCCCGAAGCCTGAGCGTTTTCAGTCCCATGATGCCGGGCTTCCGTTTGATCAAGGAACTCGAAATAGGTTCATTTC
Organism: uncultured Acidobacteriota bacterium; assembly: GCA_963720105.1. Classification (GTDB taxonomy): domain Bacteria; phylum Acidobacteriota; class Terriglobia; order Terriglobales; family Acidobacteriaceae; genus Telmatobacter. Next base: position 50,804 of record CAVREL010000108.1, read on the forward strand.
TAAGTCCGCCGTTTCCGCGCGAGTGGCCTGAGAGTCTCCGGGTTGTTAGTTGGAATGTCAATCGCGGCCTTCAATTGAATGGGATTATTGAGTTCCTCCAGAGCTCGTCAGCCGATCTGATCCTCCTGCAGGAGACCGATGTCAATGCCCGCCGAACCCGGCATCGCAATATTCCCCGGGAAATCGCGCGAGCTCTGCGAATGAATTACATCTTCGGACGCGAGTTTGAGGAATTAGCGCAAGGGACCGAAGCCTCTCCTGCTTATCATGGCCAGACGACATTGTCCCGCCTGCCGCTATCGCATCCTTGTATTCTCAGGTTTCGCGACCAGTCGACATTCTGGCGTCCACGATGGTTCATCCCTCCCCTGCAGCTTTTCCAAAGACGGCAGGGTGGCAGGATGGCGCTAATTTGCGAGATTACAATCCAGGGCCGAACACTGGTGCTCTATAACTTGCACCTCGAGAGCCGAGGAAATGACGAACTTCGGATCGGGCAACTCTCCGAGATGCTCACCGAGATCAGGAAGAACCCTGCAGAGACACCAATCTTGGTGGCGGGTGACTTCAACTTCGACCTGTCCCGTGGACCCGCGACTACGCTCCTCGCCGGCATGCGAATCGATAACCGATTCGCATCGTTGGGAGGACGGAGGACGGTACCCAATCATGCCAAGGCGGCCGCGATCGACTGGATCCTAACCAGAGGGCCACTATCCGCAAGCGCCCCCGAGATCCACGAGTCAGTAACTGCCTCTGACCATTTCCCGCTGTCTCTCGAACTCCGCCTCCAATAAGCGCGTTGAGCTGCCTGCCGGCTCATAGCTTCAGTATGTCCTGATCATCCGCCTATTTGCCACTATCGCGGCGAAAGCCGCCATTGCGGCAGCATCTTCGTCCGCGTGGCGATGCGCGCAATTCCTATGTCATTCGAGCTCAAGCGGTTGGGAGGTTAGCCGTTATGGCACAGATCGTGCAAATCAAGGAAGCGGTAGCGAATCACATTGCGCTCGAGTCAACGCCCTGGCTGCGCTCATGTCTCTGGACGCGCGAGGTGCGTGCGAAACACGGGATGTCGATGGCATTAATTCACTAAGGGTGACGGAATGTGCGGGTTGAAAGTTCTATCGGTCGGTCTCAGCGAATCGGCGTCTTTAGTTCGCGATGCGTTGATACTTCGGCCCCATTCCAAACTGGCTGTCGTAAGTAACTACTGGGACCTGTGTTCATTCTCGCTCCAGAGAGAAGAGTTCCAGGTTGCAGTGTTGAACGATGCGAATCCCGCTCGTGAACTTCGGCGCAGGGCCAAGTATATCCGGCAGACCTGGCCTGATGCCGTGATCGTGCTCGTGGGAGGCTGCTCCGAGGCTCTGCGGCATCCACTTTATGACGAGAGAGTGCCGTCAAACATTGAGCCTGGCGACTTGCTGACGGTAATCGATCGACTGAACCCGGGAGTTGCGGCGAGCCCCAAGCACGGGCCGCGAATCCGGTATCAACGCTGATGGACGGCTGTCATGACTTATGAAGCCAAGCTGGCGGGCAAGGTTATGTTCTGGTGCCTCCTCCTTGCTGTTGCGCTGCTGATCTTTTGCACCCAGGAGCCTTTGTGACGGAAATGACCAATATGCGCGCTGGTTTTTACGACCGGTCAGGGGAACCAGCCCTGGTTGCCGCAGCCCAGGCCGGAATGACAGAGGCAATGGACGAACTGTTGCTCAGGCATAGGACGGCTCTGTATCGCGCCGCCAAACGGTTCACGAGGAGCCACGAAGATGCCGAGGACCTGGTGCAGGACGCGATGTTACGGGCATTTGTCAATGTGCGTCGATTCCGCAACGAGTGTCGCTTCGCCACCTGGTTGACGGCAATCGTGAACAATGCAGCACTCTCGATGAAGCGAAAAGGAAAGAACACTTACTTTGTATCTCTCGACAGCAGGCACGAAGAACCAGCCGGTCTGAAACGCTGGGATATTCCCGATGTTCGCCGTGATCCGGAGGAGGAGACCATGCAGCGGGAACTCCTCGCATTACTCCGAACAATACTTCTGCGGCAATCGCCAATCCACCAGATCATCCTCGAACGGTGTGTTTTCGATGACGCTCGCGTTGCCGACGCCGCGTCGTCTCTCGGACTCACGATCGGTTCGGCAAAATCGAGCCTCTATCGTGCCCGACGCAGAGTATCCGAGTCCTTCGAGAGACGCGGTCTAGCCAACAGACGCAAGCTCCAAACCATGCGGGCGCGGTGACAGAGCGCCTGAGAATGCAGAGAATTATGATCCTGAATCACAAACTCGACATCACAATGAGCGGCTTTTCCACCTCCACACCGTCCGATGAGGGCCCCACATCGGTGCGGCGGCTCAAACCTTGCTTCAGAATCGCCGGGAGATACATTCGAGCCCTTATCGCAACCTTCCTGGTGCTTGCCATGCGGCAGCCGGTCTTTGCCCAGGCGCCGGCCGAGGCTGCGCATACGACCGTCGTCGCGGGAACACAGCTAAACGCCGCGCGCGCGGAGTTGCCTGAGGCCCCGCGGCCTGCTTCAGAAGCTGGAACCGCCAGCAGCCCCGGCGGCAGCCCTGTACACTCTGCGACGGCCACGATCAGCGGAACCGTACTTGACGTGAACGGAGGCCTTGTTCCGGGTGCAACCGTGGTGTTGAACGGTGCGACGTCCGGCGACCGGCGCGAAGTCACGGCGGATGATACTGCCGGGTTCAAATTCGACTCCGTCACGTCCGGCATTCCTTATGAAATCACAATTCAGGTGCAGGGTTTCTCAACGTGGACCTCTCCGGCCATCTCTCTCGAGCCATCGCAGTTCCTGATCCTCGATGACATTCACCTGAAAATGGAAGGCGAAACAACTTCCGTCACCGTCTATGGCTCTACGGAGGAAATCGCGGTCGAGCAGGTGCATCTGGAGGAGCAGCAACGCGTACTTGGGTTCATCCCCAACTTTTATGTTGTCTATGATGGTGCGAACGCCGTGCCTCTCACCGCCAAGCTCAAGTTCAAGCTGGCCATGAGGGTCGCAAGAGATCCCATCACGATCCTGGGCGTGGGCTTCATGTCGGGCATCGATCAAGCCGCCAACAGGCCGGATTACGTACAGGGCGCCAAGGGATTCGGGCAACGCTTTGGAGCTAATGCGGCCGGCGGATTCAGCGACATCCTGCTCGGCGGCGCAGTGCTGCCGTCGCTGTTGCATCAGGATCCTCGCTACTTCTATCAGGGCACGGGAGGAACGAGGTCGCGGCTCAGACACGCAATGGCGTCCCCATTTATTTGTCGGGGCGACAACGGTCATCGACAGATCAACTTCTCCAGCATCGGAGGCGATATCGGAGCCACGGCGCTGTCGAGGACCTATTATCCCAGTTCGAACCGCGGGGGCGGAGATCTGTCTCTCGCATTCGGCATCAGCGAAGCCGAACGCGTATTTGCCGCCATCGCGCAGGAGTTCATCCTTCCCCGGTTGACGCCCAGTTTGAGGCATTCGAGGTAAGAGCAAACTGCACCACGTTGGGGATCACGCCGGATCTCGAAAAGAGAAGGCGCGATCCCCGATTTTTTGTCTCTGGTGGGATTCGCGAAGCGAGTCCGGCCTTCCAATATGGATATGAGCGTGGACGCCGCCGAGGGTCCGGCATGGGCGATCTGCGAAGCGCTTTGGGGTTACTGGCGGATGAGAAAAGCAGCAGCGGACCGCACGCTCAGGACCGGGCACAGGGCCTGTCGCATAATCTCATAGGCGTGCGATAGAGGCGGACCCTCATAGAGAGAGCGATGGTCATCGAGACCCAGGACGATCAAATCTTCTTTGTTCCGGCTGGCGAAATCGAGCACGGCCGACGAGGGCTCGCCGGGCACCTGGTGATAGCGGATGGAAAGCCGCGGTTCGTTTGTGATAAGAGCCTCGAGCTTGCGGCGGTAAGCCTGCATTCGAAAGTCGCCGTCGGAACGATCCTGAGAGCAGACGTGCAAGACGTCGACGGCGGCACGCCACGACTTCGCCGCAGTCAGGACATAGGGCAATGCGGCGGCGGACTGGGGGGAAAGATCGGTTGCGAAGAGAACGTTCTTCAATGCAAGCCGGCTGGCGGCACCACGCGACCACGGTCCGACCGTGAGCACCGGGCAAGAAACGCAATGGAAGATTTGCTCTGCAACCGAGCCAAGGAAAAGTTTCGAAATGCCGCTCCTACCGCGGGTCCCCAGCACCAATAGATCGATGTTCTGATCGCGAACGAAGTCACCGAACGTCGAAACCTCGCCGTAGAGGTTCCATGACCGATGTGCGATGCCGTCGAGCTTGTGAGAAGCATGCAGACGGCCCATCAGATCCTCGTAGTCCCGCTCAGCCAATTCATCCAGTTGCACCATCAGGTCGGGCACGAAGGAGAACTCGGATGGACGAACCGTGTGAAGAATATGAAGTGTGGCCCCATACCAGCGAGCTATCAGCAGGGCGTGCTGCATGGCGCGGTCCGACCACGGCGAGAAGTCGGTTGCAACAGCAATATTACTGATGGCCATGCTGGAATTCAGTTCCTCAGACATTACGCGGGCTCCTCTCGGGCCAGGAGGGTACTCCTGATTCGTGTCAAAGACTGCTTGGGGTCACCAGCCACACTGAGGAGAGCGAGAGCATGGGTTGTTTGCACAAGGACTGACCTTTATGATGATGTTCTCTTTCCGGTGCACGAGTGCGACCGCCTCAGGTGTGCATTGTCGGGAGATCGGGGTGATCGTTGCGCGCCCTGGGGAGCTTGCCATGGTGATGCCGAAGGGATGCCGCAATCTGCTCTTGCACTAGTCGTCCTCTCCGCCGCCGGGGCAGTGTCACTGCTTTCTTCAGCCCGTTCCGGTCCCGCCTCAACCAATCTCACCAGGAATTGGCTGATCAACTTGTGCGCACATGTCTCGCCGCACAGATGTTTGGTTTCCGGTGATAGCAGGCGGAGAGAGTTCCAGCCGTTAATCCGCAACTCTCCGGATTCTTGGGAGGCAACAAACCAGTGGTTGGCCTCGCGCTTCTGCGCTCCGCAGATATCGCAGGTTATGACTTGCTTGATCACGGTAGCATCCCTCCAGTTGAAAGCCGAACAGCCGGCCGATCAATCCCCACCTTACGATTCGCATTTGGCCCTTAATGCACGCGGAGATCGTGGCTGCGAACACTGAATGTTGTGCACGTGAATTGCCATCCGCTAATGAACAGCCAATCTCGTTGTTATGAGCCATCGGGAGGGCGGAATGGAATCGAGGAGGGCGCCCGCTCGTACACTGTATGGGGGCAATTGCCGCCATTGCGGCAGGCGAGAGCCGGTGATCGGGCACCTGACCGGTTGTCGATTCCGGGATCGTCAGTCAAGATATCGGCTTCTGTCGTTATGGAGATGACGGCGAAGCACCTTCCGCGCCCGCAACAGCCGTGACTTCGCAGCGGCCGCTGTGATGCCCATGGCATTCGCAGCCTCCACGAGCTTGACCTCATCCTGGTGATAGCGCTCCACAAGCAGGCGGAATCCCGGAGCAAGCATCTTCACGGCCTGGGACACGCTCTGGCTCGCTTGCCGCCTGGCGTAGACTTGCTCGGGATTGGGCATCGGGTCGGATATTTGGAAGATCTCGACCTCCTTACCCTCCGCCGTGACGAGTCCGAATCCGGCTTCAGGATGTTTCCTTCGCTTTCTGAGGAGCATCAGTGAAGTATTGGTCGCAATTGTCATGATCCAAGTGCGGAAGCTGCAATCGGCGCGAAATCCAGCCAAATGCCGGAATGCGCTCATCAACGTTTCCTGGAGGACATCTTCTGCGTCTTCACAGTTGCGAAGGATGCCGCGTATCCTCCGCTTCAGCGACGGCTTGTGGCGGCGGCATAATTCGACGAATGCGTGCTGATCGCCGCTCTTCGCCGCTGCGACAAGGTCCGCTTCGCAGGCCGTCTCATAACAGAGGCTCTGACCATTGTCGTCGTTGGATTTCCGGATGACCGGAGCTTCCTGAGAATTCACATCGACTCGCGATCCGGAATCGTTAAACCGGACTGAACCAGATTCCGGGATTCGAAGATCGCTTCCGAAGCTGATTACGACAGCGCTCATGTGTGCCTCCGCAGTCTCTTGATTACGGCGTGAACATTTCATCGCCCGGCAGCCAAAAGCGGTTGCAGTCTTTCCATTTCCCGGTTTGCAAGCGCGGCATATTGTCCGCCGCGATCACGCTCGACCGCCTCGGCCAGGTATTCTCTTGCCGTTGCCACGTCGTTCAAATGAATGCACACCATGGCTCGCAAGTACGACACGCCGGATCTCTTTTCCGCCTCCGTGCCCGCAATGCGCTCGGCAAACTCGGCCTGCTTGAGGGCAGCTTCGGTATTTCCGAGTTCCAGTTGAGCCCAGCCCTTGGCAAAATGTACGAACCAGGCGCCGGGCAAGAGTCCTTCCGCACGGTCAAGTAATGGGAGGGCTGCCTGGAACTGTCGTTCGTGAATCAACGCCACAGCCATCCCCACGTATGCGCCGCCCAAAGCAGGGTCGTCATCGATCGCCTCCTGGAACAACGTCGTGGCAGCGGCATAGTTTTCGGTGGCTATATCAATCGCTCCCTGCATGACCTTGGCGACCGCGAAATGGGGAGCGAGCTCGAGTGCCCGGGCGAGCTCCTTTTGTGCCGCCTCGAGGTGTCCGTCGACTACATCTTTGCGGGCTCGCTGAATGGCGCGAACAGCTTTGACTGGAGCGAGCAACTGGTTCCTGGATACGGTTGGAGCTCGTGATGAATTTCGATCGATGAGTTGGGCAGGATCGATTTGGGCAGATGAGGACCAGGCCGAGCAAAGCAGGAGCAACGCTCCCATCGCCGGGAGAAATTTCTTGGCCTGAAAACCAGGTACGCAGTTATGGGGTTCGCAGGCGCGGTCTGTTTCGGTTTGTCTCATGGGTACGCCTCGGTTCATGCTGTTCAATCGGAGTCCCATCATGTGGGCGGAATGTTCGCAAGGGCGCCGCGGCTAGAAACCGTAATCGCCGCGGCAGATGTTCAGCTTGCGCATCTTGGTCTGCAGTGTGGTGCGCTTCAGTCCCAGCCGCTCGGCGGCGCCGCCGTTGCCCGATACACGTCCGGATGTTTCTTTTAAAGCGGCGATGATGGCGTTGGATTCCGCCTGATGAAAGCTCGAAGGGGTGGTGGTAGTAGACATTTCGGGAGGACCGGCGAGTTCCAGTGTCGGAACTTCTAACTCGTCGCCGCGCGTAAGGATGACAGCGCGTTCCATGAAGTTTGCCAGTTCCCGGATGTTTCCGCGCCACGCATTCCCGGTGAGAAGATCCATTGCATGGTCCGGAATGGACTTGATCTGTTTGCCCATCCGCCGGGATATTTTCGCGACGAAGTAATTCACCAGGAGGGGAATGTCTTCGCGGCGTTCGCGAAGGGGCGGAATCTCAATGGGAAACACGTTCAGCCGATAAAAGAGATCCTCGCGAAAGCTTCCGCTGCGGACCATATCGCGGAGGCTTCGGTGGGTCGCGGCAATCATGCGCACATCTACTTGAATGGTCCTGGTGCTTCCCAGGCGTTCAAACTCCTGCTCCTGGACTGCGCGCAACAATTTCGGCTGTAACTCCAGGCTGATGTCGCCGATCTCATCGAGAAAGAACGTGCCGCCGTCGGCCAGCTCCAATCTTCCCTTCTTTTGGATCAGGGCCCCGGTGAACGCGCCTTTCTCGTGTCCGAAGACGTCGCTTTCCAGGAGTCCGGAGGGAGTGGCAGCGCAGTTCATGCAGACGAAGCTGCGGTGGCGCCGGCGGCTGACCTTGTGAATCGCTCGTGCAATCAGTTCCTTCCCCGTTCCCGTCTCACCGTGCAGCAGGACCGTGGCGTTGGTGGGAGCGACGATCGTCACCTGTTCGAGCACCTTCCGCAAGGCGGAGCTTTTGCCGACGATGTCTTCAAAGCCGCCGACAGAGCTTTCTTCGGAGCCTGGACAGAGTTGCTCGTCATCGAAGTGGCCTGGCTTCGGAAAGCGTGTCTTCATGAAACCTCCGGGGTTTGTGAAAACAACGGTCGCCATTTTGTCATCCTCTCTGCCGGTTTGCCCGTTTCGAAATCAGCCGTCGTTCCTGCTGCTTGGCCTTGGATATGGGTTCGTTAGTGGTCGAATTTGACCACGATGCGTATAGGCGCGATGGTGAAGGCCCAGCCCAACATGGCTCCGGCGATGCGGCAGTCGTCGATCGTTGGGCAGTTCGAAGAGTCCGCGAGATCTTCGGCATTGCGGCGAAGGTGATCGGCGATTTTGGCCAGCTGCGCGTCATGGAGAACTGCGGTCCGCGTCATCACGGCGAAGTGTCCCCTATCTGTGTACTGTTCACTCTGGTGGATACTCTGCATTTTCGTTTCTCGCTTTCTGCCACGATCTGGGAAGGGAAGTATGCGGCCCGGAAGGACGAATGCACTAGCTCAGGCCGCCCTCATGCTTCTTTCTCAACCGATCCCGAGTGCGGATGGCCAGCGCTTGATTAGAGACATTCTGGAACCTATTTTCTTTTTGCGGAACTCTGCATCGAGGGGAATCAGAGGCATTATGGAGGCGAGTGGACGCCTCCTTGCGAGGTAAACGCAGGCTTGTTTGAGGGGAGTGGCGGGTATCTTTCGGGTGGGGATTTTACCTGTTACGAGGCGAAGATTCGATGCGTTTCCATCCAAAGAGGCGAGCATCGACCGACCATAGGCCCGGGCCCAGCATGGCGAGGGCGACACTAATGGTTGCTAACAGGAGGTAGAGCAACCGATCGGCAGATATGATAACCACCCTGCAGCTTTCAATGATCGCCACGAATGTTCCCACGATCGGGGTATACAGGCCGATGACGAGAAGAATGGCTGCGGTGGCCAGGAGAATAGATAGGATTGTCATGGGGGTGGCCGGACCGCTCAGCAGGGCGATCGCCGAGCTACTCATCAAAGCAAACCCGACAACCAGCCGCATCAAGATGAGACCAATCCCAGGCCAGCCGCCGGCAAAATTCGAATACAAGCGCCGCAATGGGACGCACCTCTCGTTTACCTGTTCAATTCTTAACGGTTTCTTTACGAAATGGAGCCCCACAAAGAGGTCTGATCGAGCCTCTTTCGAGGCGCGGATCTGAACAAAACGGGGGCGCGTGGATCTACAGCTCGATGATTCCCCGTTTCACCGCGATGGTGGTGGCGTGGGTCCGGTCGCTGGCGCCCAGTTTTGAAAGGATGCTCCTGACCCGGCTTTTGACCGATTCTTCCGTGGTGGAGAGCTGATCCGCGATCTCCTTATTTGCGCGTCCGGCGGCAATCAGGCGGAGCACGCTGATCTCGGCCGCGGTCAGTGAGTCGTCCATGGCATGCTCGACAATTTCCAGGGAAGCCTCCGGGGAAATGGTCTTCTTGCCCGCATACGCGGCGCGGATGGTGTCCAGTAACTCCTTGTGAAGTGCGTTCTTCAGGAGATAACCCTGTGCGCCGGCCTTGAGCGCGCGCACGATTTGGGCGTCGCTCTTGTAGGTTGTCAGCATAATGATCTTCGCATCCGGGAATTCATTGCGAATGGCAATGAGCGCATCCAGCCCGTTCATTTCCGGCATTTGCACATCCATGACCGTAACGTCCGGACGATGCGTCCGGAACTGCTGGATGGCTTCGCGGCCGTCGGAGGCTTGACCCACCAGAATCATGTCCGGCTGAATCGCGATCAATGCAGCAATCCCCTCTCGTACGATGGGATGATCATCGACCGCAAGAATTCGGATGCGAGCTGCCCCGGTATTCATGGAGTTTTCTCCTGTTGCATGCCTTTACTTTCTGGCCAACAATCCCGATAACCAGGAACGTTTGGCAGTCGAAGCGTAGGCTGTGTCCGCGCCAATGCGCAATTCCACTTCGGTGCCCGCGTCAATTTCACTCCAAATCTCCAGGTTGCCCCCTATCGATTTGGCGCGTTCCCGCATGCCGGGTAACCCGTAGTGACCTTTACGCCCCATGCCGGACCCAACGGTTTGGTCCATGCCTTTGCCATCGTCCCGGACACGCAGCCGGAACTGTTCATGGTCGTACCTGATTTCAACCTCGATCTGGCGGGACGCGGCGTGGTGAAAAGCGTTGCGGAGCGCCTCGGCGGCAATCCGGTAGATTTCGTCGCGCAGGATGGGGTGCAGATCGCGCGGCTCCCCTTCGACGGTCACGCGAAACGCCGGAGACCCATCGTTGCCGGGGTCGGTTGCGAGCTCCTCGCCGAGGGTGTTGATGGCCCGAGCAAGGTCGTTGGTTTGCACAGTGGAGGCGCGCAGGCCCTGGACCGCATCGCGGCCTTCGGTGATCGCCCGGGCGGCCCGGTCGATGGTCATGTCCAGCTCCGTCTTTGCTTCTATGGGGCGATCCGGCAGCAGTTGGGACACGATCTGAAACCGGAGCATCAACCCATGGAAGCTCTGTAGCAGAGTGTCATGGAGATCGCGGGCGATGCTGGTCCGTTCTCCGACCCGCGCTTCCAGCGTCAAGGCGAATTGGTGGCGCAATTGCCTGACCCTGACCTGGTAGATTATCCACACGAGTGCCAGAGCGAGAACCGCGCAAAGGGCGCGAAACCAATTCGTCTGGTAATACGCCGGCGCGATCGAGAACTCCAGCGAATCGCCCAACTCGTTCCAGACGCCGCTGTTGTTGCATGCGATCACGCGAAACCGGTAAGTACCCGGGCCAAGGTTTGAATACTGCACGTCGCGGTCGTTGACCACCTCCCGCCAGTCAGTATCCTGGCCCTCAAGCCGGTATTTGAAATGAACCTTTCTCGACGAGACGAGGCTGAGGGCCGTGTAATAGATCTGCAAATCGTGGGTATGGGCGGGCAGACGCAGGTTCGACCCACCCACGCCCGGCATATTCTGCCAATACGTCTTCTGGTCAGCAACTACACGCTCGATGTGCACCGGAGGCGCGAGTTTATTCAAAGCAGGATGAGCAGGATCGACCACCTCAATGTCTTCTCGAGTTACGAACCACAGTTTGCCATCAGCAGCTTTTGCAAAAGTTGGACCGAAGGAGGAAGGCGCTCCCCAGGGCAAGGCGCCGTCGATTGCATCCCAAATCGCCGGTTCAACCCGGCGCGCCGGGTCGGAGATCCAGGCATCCACCTGGCTGTGTGGTATGCGAAGCAGGCCGCAGTCCGTGTACAGCCACAGGGAACGATCGTCCTCCTCTGTTGTCCAGTGAATCCTGTCGCACGGCAAGCCGTTGCTGGTTGTGAGGGTTGTGATCCGGCCGTCTTTGATGCGGCTCACGCCGCCAGACTGCGTTGCGGCCCACACGGCCCCATCCCGATCGAGGCGAAGGTGGGCAACGGGCCCCTTAGTCATTCCATTCGCGGCTGTGTACGAAAGTCGGACCTGGCCATCCCTGAAATACTCCACACCTCCATCCTGCCAGAATCCAAGCCACAGTCCGCCGCGGTCCTGATCGAAAATGATCACCTTGGCCTGTTGACGGCGCCCGAGTACTGTCCAGGGAAGATTCTCTATCAGGCGTCCTTCCCGAAGATGGGAAAGGCCTCTGTTTCCTGAAAGCCAGAGATTGCCTGCGTTGTCCCCGGTGATCGAATAGACTTCCGTGCTGGGTACTCCATCTGCGGAAACGAACCTGCGGTTGTTGAACCAGGCCAGTCCGTGAGCTGTAAACACCCAGATGCGCCCGGCATGGTCCTGGTACATGGACTGCACCACGTCATCCGGCAGTCCATCGGCTTTACGGAATATGGTCGTTTGTCCCTTCTGCCATCTCGTCAAACCATCGCGAGTGGCAATCCAGGTGCTCCCATCCGTCGTCGCGATTACCGAACGGACGTCATCGCTGGACAAACCCTGTTTCGTAGAAACAGTAGTGACGGGGAGTTCTCGAAACCGATCAAGTCCCCCGGCGGTGGACACCCAGATATTCCCTTCACGATCCTCGAAAAGGCCGGCGATGATGTTGCCTGACAAACCGTTCTCAGCCGTGAAGACATCCGTGCGACCCTGATGCACGTGGATCAGCCCCCGCTGGTTGGTTCCGATCCAGAGACCTCCGTCGCGGTCCCGAAGCAGCTTATTCGCATCGATGTCGCGATCGGGCAGCATCGCATTGGAGTTCATGGCCCTGCGAATCGGATAGGCTTCGAGATTGTCACCAGCCACCTGTCTGAGTTCTCCACCTCTGATCCCAACGATCAATCGACCGTCGCCGGATTGAGCCAGGTCGGCAAGCCGCACTCCGGGCACCGCATAGCGCTTCGGCGGACCGGGCTTCCAGCGCCAAAGACCGGATTCTGCGCCAGCCCAGAGAGCGCCGGAAGCGTCCTCACCCAGACTCCAGACGAAACCGCCGAAGGCGCCATCCTGTCCGAAACACTGGGTACTGCCGCTTCGAATGGCGCACAGCGGTGAACCGCCCATCGCCCCCGCCCACACCGTTCCCTCCCGGTCTTCGAGCAGCGATGTCACAAACAAATCCTGAAGCTCCGGGTATTGAGTCAGCTTGCCGCCCTTCCAACTCGCGAGCCCAGAATATGTACCAATCCAGAGAATTCCGTCGCGCGTGACGAGCAGACTGTAAGGAGCGTCGGGGAGCTGCTGCCCCGCCGGCGGTTGCCAGGGGACGAAACGAACGCCATCGGAACGAAACAAGCCAAATTCCGTACCAAGCCAGAGATAACCGTCCGGCGTCTGGGCCATCGCGAAGGCGGTGCCCGGAGCGAACCCGTCGCGGATTGTCCACGTGGTGTGCCCGTACTGGCTGATGTCCAGTGATGGATTGAGCGCAAAAAAGCTCGGGCAGCCCCCACATACGATACCCAGGGCACACGCGGCCATCCTCACGCTTCGTCTCACGGTGGGACTCAATGCTAACACATTGAGAACAAACAACCAAACTCGCGTTCTTGTGAGAACGATGCGGCTCGCTTGAAGAAATTCCGTTGTTTCGCCGGTCCAACTCAACACATCGAGAGCCTCCTGCCCGCATTGCGTCGGTGCCGCAATGGCGGCATGCGGCGCCAGCCCGGGACTTGTCGCGCCACTGATTCGCAAGGGCTTCGATCCATCTGGATGTGCTCGGGTCTGGCAGCCGGAATGCACATAGGAAGTATCGAATTGATCTTTAGCCGCTCGACGGTGGTGCGCGATGGATGGGCAACTGGCGAACATTCCCACGGATTCGCTGATTGAAATGCTGTTCACCATCATCGCCGGCGAACTCGCCGTGACGGCAAACGAAGGAACAGAGATCCACCAGATTCAGCGCGAATTGCGAAGGAGAGGCGAGGACCAGTACTGGAGCTTCTCCACCGTTAATTAGGACAACATGCATCGGCTTCTGGCGAGGGCTGCTGTTCGCTACCCGGAGTCAGTCTGAGACAGCGTCAAAGGAACCTCATGATTACACCTGCACAACGCCCATTGCCGTACCCGACCATGGACCAGTTTTGGCGAGCGTATCAGAACAAAGAGCGCCCGGCAGATATCGTCGCCCGCGAATCAGTTACCCACAAAAGTGAGGACATAGAGAAATGACATTACTGGTAAAACCTGAGGAATTGACCGGGCAACTGAGCGCCCACGGAACAGCACGGTCGACGGTCGCGGGAGCGCCGCTATCCGCCGATGAACTGAACAGGATCGACGCCTACTGGCGCGCGTGCAATTACCTGGCGCTGGGCATGATTTATCTGCAGGCGAATCCCCTCTTGCGGGAACCCCTGAAGCCCGAACATATCAAGAGCCGGCTGCTCGGTCATTGGGGTTCGAGCCCCGGCCTTGCCTTTCTCTATACCCACTTGAGCCGGCTCATCCGGGAACATGATGCCGAAATGATCTTTCTCGCAGGCCCGGGCCATGGCGCGCCTGGAGTTCTGGCTCCTGTATACCTGGAGGGCACCTACAGCGAGATCTACCCCGATAAGAGCCAGGACGAAAAAGGCCTGCGCGACTTTTTCAAACAGTTCTCATTCCCGGGCGGGATCGGCAGCCACTGCACGCCGGAAACGCCAGGGTCCATTCACGAGGGTGGGGAACTCGGTTATGTCCTCTCCCATGCCTGCGGAGCAGCGTTCGACAACCCCGGCCTGGTCGTCGCAGCCGTGGTCGGCGACGGAGAAGCCGAAACCGGCCCTCTGGCGACCTCGTGGCATATCAGCAAGTTTCTGAACCCGATCCGCGACGGGGCAGTGCTGCCCATCCTTCACCTGAACGGATACAAGATCAACAACCCCACCTTGCTGGCCAGGATCACGCACGAGGAGTTGGAGAATCTCCTGCGCGGGTATGGCTGGCACCCCTACTTCGTCGAAGGATCCGATCACGAGAGCATGCATCAGGCCATGGCCGCGACGATGGATCGTTGTCTTGCCGAGATCCGGACCCATCAGCAAGTGTGCCGCGACAGCGGCATCGCGACCCGTCCCCGCTGGCCCATGATTGTCTTGCGTTCGCCCAAAGGTTGGGGCGCGCCCGCAGAGGTGGATGGACAGCACATTGAAGCGTTCTGGCGCTCGCACCAGGTGCCGTTGGCAGACGTCAAGACCAATCCGCAGCGTCTGCGCATTCTGGAAGACTGGATGCGGTCGCTCAAGCCGGAAGATCTGTTCGACGAATCCGGGCGACTGCGGCGGGAACTTACCGAATTTGGGCCATCAGGTTCGCTACGGATGAGCGCCAGCCCGCATGCCAGCGGAGAGCTGAGGAAGAAACTGCGTTTGCCCGACTTCCGCGACTATGCGATCAAGATCGAGCGCCCCGGAAGCACCGAAGTGGAGAACGTGCCGCCCCTGGGCACCTTTCTTCGGGATGTCATGAAATCGAACATGAACAGCTTCCGGGTTTTCGGGCCGGATGAGAACACGTCCAATAAGCTCGATGCGATTTACCAGGTCTCGAAGAAGTTCTGGATCGCCGAAGTGTTCCCCGAGGACAGCAACGGGACCGAACTGGATGCGGACGGACGGGTAATAGAAATGCTCAGCGAGCACACGATGGAAGGCATGCTCGAAGGCTATTTGCTGACCGGCCGAAACGGGTTCCTGTCATCGTACGAAGCTTTCGTTCACGTGATCGACTCCATGTTCAATCAACATGCGAAATGGCTGTCGATCTGCAACCAGTTGTCGTGGCGCCGCAAGATCGCCTCGCTGAACCTTCTGATTACCTCGACCGTGTGGCGGCAGGATCATAACGGATTCACGCACCAGGACCCTGGATTTCTGGACGTGGTTCTCAACAAGAGCGCGGCGGTGACGCGCATCTATCTGCCGCCGGACGCGAATTGCTTGTTGTCGGTTGCGGATCACTGTCTGCGCTCGGAGAACTACATCAACGTGATTGTCTCCGACAAGCAGAAACATCTGCAGTTCCTGGACATTGACGCAGCCATCACGCACTGCACCAAAGGCATCGGCATCTGGAATTGGGCCAGCAACGACGAAGGCAGCGAACCGGACGTTGTTTTTGCGGCGGCGGGCGACATTCCGACACAAGAAGCGCTGGCGGCGACGGTTTTGCTCAGGGAAAAGTTTTCCGACCTGAAAATCCGATTCATCAACGTGGTTGATCTTTTCAAACTGCAGCCCAACACGGAACATCCGCACGGGTTGACGGATGCGGATTTCGATTCCCTGTTTACGGCCGACAAGCCGATCATCTTCAACTTCCACGGCTATCCGTGGTTGATTCACCGCCTCGCCTACCGGCGCACTAATCACCGCAACCTGCATGTGCGCGGGTACAAGGAAAAGGGCAATATCAACACGCCGATGGAACTGGCCATTAACAACCAGACCGACCGGTTCAGCCTCGCCATCGATGCGATTGACCGCATCCCGAAGCTGCAGCGCACCGGTGCTCATGCCAAGGAGGAATTCCGCGACATGCAGATTGCCTGCCGGCGCCACGCTTACGAGCACGGCATCGACAGCCAGGAGATCAGCGGGTGGAAGTGGCCGTACGAAAACAAGTGAAGGCCGCCACTCGAAAGCAGGCTCATGGATGGGTTGAATCGGAGTTGGAATTTGCAGGTCTTGACCAATTCGATTCATCCATGAGTCATCTTCCCGCTGTCCCCATGCCGCGAACCGGTCGCAGCTTTCCCATAGGCGCCACGCTGGAGGATGACGGGGTCAACTTTTCGGTCTTTTCTCGCAGCGCGGACGGTATCGAACTTCTGCTCTTCGATGGGGCCGACGACAGTCGTCCTTCGCGCGTAGTTCGCATGGATCCGTGTGTGAATCGCACGTACCATTATTGGCACGTATTCGTTCCCGGCCTCAAAGCGGGACAGATCTACGGGTTCCGAGCCTCCGGCGCGCATGATCCGGACCAGGGGCTCAGGTTTGATTCATCCAAGGTACTTCTCGATCCCTATGGCCGGGCGGTTGCTATCCCACGAAACTACAGCCGCGAGGCCGCCCGCCACGCCGGCGATAACACGGCTACCGCCATGAAAAGTGTTGTTGCAGACGCTCAGGCGTATGACTGGGAGGGAGATGCTCCCCTGAAACGGCCGTGGGCGCGCACCATCATTTACGAAATGCATGTGCGCGGCTTTACCGCACATCCCGGTTCCGGCCTGCCGGCATCGAAGCGCGGCACGTACGCCGGCCTGATCGAGAAGATTCCCTACCTTCAGCAACTCGGCGTGACAGCGGTTGAACTGCTTCCGGTATTCCAATTTGATCCGCAGGATGCGCTTGAGGGGCGAACAAACTACTGGGGCTACTCGCCGGTTTCCTTCTTTGCGCCACATCAGGCGTACAGTTCCCGTCCGGAGCCCCTGGCCGTTCTGGATGAATTCCGGGATATGGTCAAGGCGCTTCACCGGGCAGGCATCGAGGTGATTCTCGATGTCGTGTTCAATCATACGGCGGAGGATGGTCATGACGGTCCCACGCAATGCTTTCGCGGTCTGGACAATCCTACCTATTACTTGTTGGGTGAAGACCGCTCGCGCTATGCAAACTTCACCGGTACGGGAAACACGCTGAATGCGAACCATCCGGTGATCCGGCGCATGATCGTGGACAGCCTCCGTTACTGGGTAACCGAGATGCATGTGGATGGTTTCCGCTTCGATCTGGCATCCATTCTTGCCCGCGACTCGTCGGGCGCCGTGATGTCGAATCCGCCTGTGCTATGGGACATCGAATCCGATCCGGCGCTGGCCACCACCAAGATGATCGCGGAGGCCTGGGACGCGGCGGGGCTTTACCAGGTCGGCACGTTCGTCGGAGACAGTTGGAAGGAATGGAACGATCACTTTCGCGATGACGTGCGCGACTTCTTCCGGGGAGCGGATGATTCGGTAGAGCGCATGGCCGATCGCCTGCTCGGAAGCCCCGGCATCTACGCCAAGCGAGGGCGCGAAGCCGAGGAGAGCATCAACTTTGTTGCCTGTCACGACGGGTTCACGCTCAACGATGTGGTTACATACAATCACAAGCACAACCATGAGAATGGGGAAGATAACCGCGACGGTCACGACGATAACCGGAGCTGGAACTGCGGTTGCGAAGGCCCGGCAACGGATCCCGAAATTGAGAAGTTGCGCAACCGGCAGGTGAAGAACTTTTTCGTTGCGACCATGTTGTCATTGGGTGTGCCCATGTTTGTGATGGGCGATGAGGTGCGGCGCAGCCAGAGGGGCAACAACAACGCCTATTGCCAGGACAACGAGACAAGTTGGTTGGATTGGACGCTGCTTTCCAAGCACGCCGATGTACACCGCTTTGTGAAATTGCTTATCGAGCGGCGTTTGATCCGCGATTTGGAACATGAGCGCCGGCGGGCACGTCTTACCCAGGTCCTGGGCGAGTCGAAGCACGCCCTGCATGGCGTGAAACTTAACCGACCGGATCGGTCGAGTTTCTCACACAGCTTTGCGATCAACGGGGAATTAAAGAACGAACAGGTATTCGCGCACGTCATATTCAATGCGTATTGGGAGCCTCTGGATTTCGAACTTCCGGCATTGAAGACAGGCGCCGGTAACTGGTTCCGGTGGATCGATACGGCACTCGAACCGCCGCACGAGATCTGCGAATGGAACAGAGAAACGCCAGTGCCCGAGTCAACCTACAGGGCTGGCGCTCGCTCAGTGGTCGTGCTGATCGCTGGCGAGGCCGTGAACGGACATAGTGGGTGTTCCCTGGCTCCAGAACCATTAAGCGATCCCTGTTGAAACACCAATGTTATTTCTCCAGGATTGCGGCTGTTATCGGTTGCCCGACCGAAACGACCTGATCGGTTGCTCGCAGAATCGCTGCGTGCACCTCCTGCGGCGTTTTCCTCAGCAGGAGGGCGCAATCCAGGATGGAATAACGCTCAAGGACGCAGATCACAAAGCAAAGGCGATCGAGGTCGGGCAAAGTCAGAATTGCGACTGATTCCCTGAGTTTCTCTAGCGGATAGTCGCGGGCCTGCAATTGAAATTCAAGTGCCGAGTCATCGCCAATGTCATGCGGCGTTCCCCAGATCAAGCGGACTGCATTCCGGATCACCATCCGGCGCGCCCAGATACGCACCCTAACTTTCAAAACGGTGCTCCTGAAAAAGCAGTCCCTCATCGCAAGGATAAGGCAGTTTTCAGCTTTCCCGGCATCGGCGGTTAGATGCAACGACAAGCGAAGCAGATCAGTGGTCTCTTTTTGCAAAGTGCTGCTCGAAATCTCCCGCTGTCGCATAGAGACTCTTCTGGTTAATACTGACCCGGTCACCTTTCATCTGGAGCACGTCTTTCATTCCTCTTTATCGAGCCTGCTCGATCCATACAGCCACAAGTTGGTTCCGAAGCCTGCGTCGATTGATGTCAATGCGTGATTCGCCCGTGATTCTTTGATCTGCGGAATCGGACCATGCGTTGACCCAGTGCATGATCAGATGCGAAGGGTGTGGATGTCCCATTCCAGAGCGTCTTGCTGTGCGGTCGTCAAAGTCAGCGATGTTCAACATATGCTTACTCCGTTGCGGCAATCGGAAGGTTAATCGATTGGCGAATGTTTCTTTTTCGGCTGCGCGAACAGGGAATTCAATGTATGTGCCTGAACTTCGCGCTCGCGGGCATCCCGGCTGGTTCAATCCGGCACTTGCTGACCGCCAGTATTCCCAAGACGATGAACGCCGCTGCGAACAGGATCTGGACAAATTGAAAGAAAGGAAGTGGATTTGCGAGGGGCGCGGTAAACAGTGGCGGGTTCCTGAACAGGCGTGTGGCCACGAAGACAAGGTCGAAATACAGGATACCCGTAACAGAGAGCGCAAAGATCCAGCGCGAACGTCCTACGAGGCCGAATTTAAGCCAGGCAACGATCGCTGCAGCTGACCAATAGACCGAAAGGATGCAAATCTGTTGAACCGGCGCAAGGTGACGCGATAAGGGCAAGAGCCCGGCCAGACTCGCAATCAGGCTCCACCTCAAAAACCGGACGGTCGATGCACTACTGAGCGTCCTCTGAAAGACGCCACGCAACACGATGACTCCGGCGCCCGCTGCGAGAAGTCCAAATGCGAGATGGATCCATCCGAAGAGCTTCACGCTGTGTTCCTCCGATCCGCTACGTACATTCCCTGCAACCCGGAGGCCAAAGCGCCGAAAGACATATCGCGAATCCTCGCCACTCCCATTCGACGAGCGCTCTTCCATTCTCTTGATTCTTGGATGAATACCGCATGGGTCTAACTTGGCATTTGTCTTTGCCGGGCCAGGTGCGGAGTTCGGGCAGCCGAGAAGCGCGATCACGTTGACGCATCCGCGGCAAGTGCCGCAATAGCGGCACTCAATCTCGGCGTCCACGGAGCCTGAGGCTTATCCATCTGGTTTTGATTCAGCGGATCGATCCGGTTTTCGTTTTGGGCACCGAAATGCAAATCGTAAGGCGAGGCTAAGACTCAACCCTCAAAACGAGACAAGGTCGGTTGTCGACGTGGACCGGGGTGAAGATCGGCTGGCAAGAAGAACCCGCGCGCTGCGGATGCCCATAGAAATGAAGCCCGGGATACGCAGACATCTGTGCCTAATCCTGTCCGAAAACACTCCGACTATGCGAAAGGGAATACGATGAACTTCTGCTCTAATTCAAAGGTCACCAAGGACCTGATTCGGTCTCTCGCGGTGATCGGCGCTTCGGTCAGCCTGCTGGCCGGATGCGTCCGCAATCCGAAGATCGCGGCGGATCAGCCCATCCCGGTCGAACTCCGTGCGCCTCACCGCCTGGTTCAGCCATCATCGATTTCCGCCAGCGGTTCAGTGGAAGCGAACGTGACGGCTCAGACGGCTTTCCAGGTGGGTGGCCGCGTGGCGCACGTTTTTGCGGAAGAAGGCCAGTTGGTCAGGCAGGGGCAAGTCCTGGCGGAACTCGATTGTTCCGACTACCGCAACGCATTCGAAGCGGCCGCTGGTCAGGCCACCGCGGCGGATGCCAACGCACTGCAGGCGAAGAACGGCGTGCGCGCGCAGGAACTCGAACAGGCGCGCGTCGACTTCGAGCGCGCCCAGGACGAGTACCAGCGAAACAAGTACCTGTTCGATCATGAAAGCCTCCCGGCCAACGACTTCCACAAGATCGAGGCGGCGTACCTGATATCGCAGCAGCGCTACGCCATGGCCCGCGAAGGGGCGCGGGTTGAAGAAAAGGAAGCTACCCAGGGCCAGGCACATGCGGCCAGCGGGAATTTCAGCGAAGCCAGGAAACACCTCGGCGATTGCCAGCTCAGGGCGCCCATTACGGGCTTCGTCGGGATGCGGCATGTGAACGTCGGCGATACGGTGGCTGCCGGATACCCGGTGTTCTCGGTTCTGGATCTCGATCCGGTGAAGGTGCGCGTGGGTATTCCCGAAGCAGAAATCGGAAAGGTTCACGAAGGCAAGCGCGCGCTGGTCATCATTCCGTCGCTCGGCCAGCAGCAGTTCGAGGGCAAGGTGGAGGCGGTTGGCTATTACGCTGACTCGGTTTCGCGCACCTTCGCCACCAAGATTGCAGTTCCCAATCCAAACCACGTTCTACGCGCCGGCATGATCAGCGAAGCGCGCGTCTACGATTCCGCGATGATCGACGTGATCGCGGTTCCTGCCGTCGCCGTGGTTCGCGATCTTCGCGGTCTTCCTTTTGTCTATGTGTACGATGCCACGCGGCAGCGCGTGTTCGCCCGCCACGTAGAGGTCGGGCAATTGATCGCTGACGAGGTGGAGATCAAGAGCGGCTTGCGGCCGGAGGAGCAGATCGTGGTTGCCGGGCAGCAGAACGTGCACGAAGGCTCCCTGGTTCGCATTGCCGGAGGTGGTCAATGAACCCAGTGCGCGCATCCCTGCGCTTCCCCCAGGTGACGCTGGTTCTCACCGCCATGCTGTTTATCGGCGGCGTCATGGAATTTCTGACCATGCCGCGCCGCGAGGACCCCAAGATCACGATCCGCACTGGTCTGGTGATCGCGGCCTATCCGGGCGCCACCGCGGAAGAGGTGGAAAGCCAGGTTACCCACAAGATCGAAGAGCGGCTGTTCCGCTTTGAAGAAGTGCGCCGGGAAAAGACCTACTCCACCTCCCGGAACGGACTGGTGATCATCAACGTGGAGTTGAACAAGTCGGTGAAGAACTCCGACCAGTTCTGGTCGAAGCTCCGCCTCGACATGGCGCAGTTGAAACAGGCCGAACTGCCTTCGGGGGTCCGCGGCCCGATTGTGGACTCCGATTTCGGTGATACCGTTGCCGCCCTCATCGCGGTAAAGGGCGGAAATTACGGATATCGCGAGTTGAAGGACTACGCGCAGCGGGTGGAAAGTGCGATTCGGACGATTCCGGCCGCGTCCAAGATCAAGCGCATCGGCGACCAGAAGGAGAGCATCGAGGTCACTGGGTCGTGGGAACGGATTTCGCAATACGGAGTGGATCCACGGAAAGTGGAACAGGCGCTGCAAGGCCGGAACACCATCAACTTTGGCGGTCGCATTCCCAGCGGAACCAGCAAGCTTCCCATCGAGGCCAACGGGCCGTTCCAGACCGAAGAGCAGATTCGGCAAATTATGGTGGATGTTTCGCCGGCAGGACAGCCCATCTACCTGGGCGATCTTGCCAACGTGAAGCGCGTTTACAAGGATCCGGACGAGTATGCGCGCATGGGAGGCGAACCCACCATCCTGCTCTCCGTCGAGATGCACGAGGGAAACAATATCGTAGAGTTCGGCAAGCAATTGCACCAAACCCTGGCGCAAATGCAAAACCAGTTGCCGCCCGACGTGCAGTTGGAGTTTGTTGCCGACCAGCCGCGCGTGGTTTCCGAACGTGTCCGCGACTTCACCCGAGAATTCGGGATCGCGATCATATCCGTCATTCTCGTCACGCTGGTTCTGCTGCCCATGAGGGTCGCCCTGGTCTCCGCGGTTGCCATCCCCGTCACCGTTTCGGTCACGTTCGGCATGCTCAATGCCGCGGGGATCGAACTGCACCAGGTCTCGATAGCGGGGCTCATCGTGGTGCTCGGAATGGTGGTTGACGATGCGATCGTTATCGCGGACAACTATGTCGAATTACTGGACCACAAGGTTCCCATTGCCGATGCCTGCTGGCGCTGCGCCAGTGAGATGGCGGTGCCGGTGCTGGCGGCCACGCTCACCATCATCGCATCGTTCCTGCCTCTGCTTCTTCTCAGCGGAGCCTGCGGAGAGTTCATTCGCGCTCTGCCGATCGCGGTCGCGGTTGCATTGAGTGTCTCATTCGTGGTCGCGATGATGTTGACTCCGATGATCAACGGCGCCTTCATCAAGAAGGGTCTGCATGATCCGTCGGCCGAAAAAAAGGACAAGAAGCCCACGGCATTGGACTACATGCAACGGTATTACAACCAGATCATTGCCTGGGCGATGCATCACCGCAAGAAGGTATTGATCGCGGCTGCGATCAGCTTCGTTGGAGGAATCGGTATCCTGTCGCTTGTCCGCCAGCAGTTCTTCCCCCTCGCGGAACGCGACCAGTTCATCCTCGACGTATGGCTGCCGGAAGGGACGCGCATCGAAGCTACCGACGCGACGGTGCGCCGCATCGAGGCCGTTTTGAGCAAGGAAGGCGAGGTTCGTAACTACACGAGCTTCCTGGGTTCCAGCTTTCCGCGGTTCTACTACAACGTCAACCCGGTGCCTACGGCATCCAACTTCGCCCAGATCCTGGTGAACACCCGCACAGTAAAGGGAACGCCGAAACTGGTCGAGCACCTCCGTGAGCAGTTGCCTTCGGTGGTGCCTGAAGCCAAGGTGTTCACGAAGGAGTTGCAGCAAGGGGATGTGATGGAGGCTCCCGTCGAGGTGCGTATCGTCGGCGATGACTTGAAGACGTTGCGAACCATAGGCGACCAGGTGCAGAACATTCTCAATCACACGCCGGGCGCGATTTATGTGCATACCGATTGGCATGAAGACCAGATGCTGGCCGGGGTGGACATGCGCCAGGAGGTGGCAAACCGGCTGGGATTCACCAACACCACGATTGCGAACGAACTCGCCGGGAGTTTCGATGGCGAGACGGTCTCAACGTTCTGGGAAGGCGATCGCGATGTGGACCTTGATCTTCGTCTCGATCCAGCGCAGCGCCAGAGTTTCCAAAATATTTCGGATACATACATGCTTTCGCCGATCACAGGGGCCCGCGTTCCTGTCAACGCAATGGCGTCGCTCTCGCCGCAGTGGCATCCAGGCAGGATCGTGCGCCGCAACGGTGTCCGCACGTTAACCGTGCGCGCGTTCCCCGATGGAGGGCGGCTCGGCAGCCAGATCCTGACGGATGCCAGAAAGCAGATCGGCAACCTGCAATTGCCGCAAGGTTATCGCATCGAGTATGGCGGCGAGGATGAAAACCAGCGCGAAACATTTGGCGAGATGCGCGTCGCGCTCGGAATCAGCCTGGTGCTGATCTTCCTGATCCTGCTGCTGCAGTTTCGGAAGTTATCCGATGCGCTCATCGTCATGGCCGCGTTCCCGCTGGCGCTGCCCGGAGCTGCACTGGGCTTGTTCATCACCCACAACCCGTTCGGCTTCACCGCGTTCATCGGGGTCATCAGCCTGGGCGGACTGGTGGTGCGCAACTCCATCATCCTGGTCGACTATATTCACGAACGCATGAAGCATGGAGTTGGCCTGGAGGAAGCAACTCTCGAAGCCGGCGAAAGAAGGCTCCGGCCGATCTTCCTGACCACCATGGCAGCCGCCGTCGGAGTCACGCCCATGATTCTCTCCCGCTCCAGCATGTGGTCCCCGCTGGCGAGCGTGATCGCTTTCGGCTTGCTCGGCTCCATGTTCTTTACCCTGGTCGCCATTCCGGTCTTGTTCGTGGTGGTCAACACCAAGAAGGTCTCCAAGTCCGCAATGGCGGTGGCGGCAACCATACTCCTCGCGATTGGACTCGCCACTCCCAGCCAGGCCCAGCAACCGGTGGTCCCCAACGATAGCCTTGCTACGCCGGCGACGGAGCGGCGCTCCATCACTCTGGATGAAGCACTGCAATTGGCGGAGAAACAGAACTCCACGGTCCGCATCGCCGAGCAGAAGGCCCGGGAGGCTGACGCTAAAGTTGTCCAGGCCCGAGCGAATTACTTTCCGACCGCCAAGAATGAGACCAACGCGCTGCACACTGGGGAAACCGAGTTTCTGACCATCAAGCAAGGAGTGCTCGGAAGTTACGGTACCACCGGCCCGCTGCCGGGCAAGGATGTCAAGATCCAGCTCGGAAAGCAGGACTTCCTCGTAACCCAGACCACGTTGGCTCAACCGGTCACGCAGATGTTCAAGATCCAGGCGGGCTTCAGCGCGGCGCAGGCCGAAGCTCGCATGGCGCACGAGGAACTGGAGCGGGCGCGCAACGAAGTCTCACTGAATGTAAAGAAGCTCTACTATGGGCTGCTCTCGACCCAGCAACGCAAACGGGCAGCGGAATTGCGCCTTATGGCCGGCGAGGCCCGTTTGAAAGAGGCGAGCGATGCAGCCCAAAGCGGGGTTGTACTTAGGGTAAGCGTCCTCGAGGGCGACGCCACGATTGCCGAAGCGAAACACACCCTGGGCTCGCTCGAAGACCAGATTGCCGACCAGACCAACTCATTCAACGATCTGGTTGGTTTGCCCATCGAAACCGCGACCGATCTTATCGAACCAATTGAACCATCGGAAGACGAGGTTGCGGCCGATCCGAGTCCCGCAGATCTGGAGGCTGCAGCATTGGCGCACAATCCCGAACTGCTTTCCGCCCAGCAGGCGGTGAAGCAGGCTCATGCGGGATTGCACGCGGCGTGGGCCGAGTATATTCCCGACGTATCATTCGTACTGCAGCACACGTATCAGAACGGAGCGCCGCTGCTGCCGGAAAACACCTACGCCTTCGGCTTTCACAGTGAGTGGACCATCTCCGAATTCGGCAAGCGCATCGGCCTGGTTCGCGAACGCAGGGCGCAGGTAGCGGAGACGCAGGAAAACCTTCACGCCACCCGGAACAAAGTGCGCATCGATGTGGAATCGGAGATACGCAAGATTAACCGCTCCGACACCGGATTGCAGGCCGCCCGGCGAAGCGTGACCGCGCGAACCGAAATTGTTCGCATCACCAATGACCAGGTCACGGCCAAAACAGCGTACGAGTCCGCACTCAAGAATGCCCAGGCTCAACTGGCCGATGCCAAGGCTCAGCTCTTCGATGCGGAGATGCAGCGCGTCGTCGCACAGGCGGAACTGGTGCGCACGGAAGGCCGCCGCCAGTGAATGCGATCCTTCAATTCATTCTGAAGCACGGCTATTCCTTTCTGTTCATGGCGCTGTTTGCGCATCAGATAGGATTCCCCTTGCCGGGACCAATGTTTCTCCTGGCAGGCGGAGCGCTGGCGGCAAACGGAAAGCTGAACTTCTTTGCCGTGGTCGGCCTGACCATCGTCGCTAGCGTAACCGCTGATTGGGTCTGGTTTGAAGCGGGGCGTCGCGGCGGTGATAAGGTGTTGCACTTCATGCATCGATTCACTCGCGATCCTGACTTTCACGATCGCAGGGCGAAAAGAGTCTTTGCCCGCTATGGGCTGCCGCTTCTGCTGGTGTCCAAATTCGTCCCTGGTCTGGATGCGGTCTCGCCGCCCCTGGCAGGAACATCGTGCACCAGCCGGCTCCGATTCCTGGTCTTGGATGCGGCTGGGTCCGGTATTTATGCATGCGTATATGGCGGACTGGGATATGCATTCAGCCATGACCT
>CAVREL010000109.1:0-15110 GCA_963720105.1 uncultured Acidobacteriota bacterium
CCAGATTTTGGAAGTCGCGCCTCTGTTGGGGCGTGCCTTCACGCGGGCAGACGATCAGCCGGGCAGTCCGGATACAGTGATGATCACCTATGGCTACTGGCACAGCAAGTTCGGCGGCGACCGTTCGGTGATTGGGAAAACGATCGACATCGATGGCAAGCCCAGCACGATTATAGGGGTGCTACCGCAGCGCTTTCGCTTCCTGGACATGACAGATCTGGGGATACTGATGCCTCTCAGGCCAAAAACACAGCGAGGATATAACTACTTTTCGGTTGCCCGACTCAAGCCAGGAGTAACCCTGGCCGAAGCCAATGCAGACGTGGCTCGCATGTTACGACTGCAAGTGGAGCGTTTTCCCGAGGCAGCCCAATTCTTCAAGGAGACGCAGATAAGGCCGAATCTGCAGCCGCTGAAGCAATACATCGTCGGCGACGTAGGCAAGGTGTTATGGGTCGTGATGGGTGGGATAGTCCTGGTGCTGCTGATCGCCTGTGCCAACGTGGCCAGTCTTCTTCTGGTCAGAATTGAAGGGCGACAACAGGAGTTGGCGATTCGAGCGGCATTGGGCGGCACCCGTGGACGCATCGCCGGCGGTTTGTTGCTTGAGAACCTGATACTGGCGGCGATTGGCGGCGGGCTCGGCTTGCTGTTTGCTTATGGCGGCTTGCGGCTCCTGATCGCTTTGGCGCCGAGCCAGCTGCCGCGGCTGAATGACATAGGCATCGATGGGCTCGTTTTGGTTTTCACCATTGGCATTACGATTGTGGCCGGTCTCTTGTTCGGCGCGATGCCATCTCTTCGATATGGTGATGTTCGCGCGGGGATCGCTTTGCGTGAATCGGGCCGTTCTGTCAGCGCCAGCCGAAAGCAGCATCGGGCTCGTAGCGCGCTTGTTGTGGTCCAGGTAGGTCTGGCTCTTGTTTTGCTCGTGAGCTCGGGGCTGATGATCCGTACCTTCCAGGCCTTGGTGCACGTTGAGCCGGGATTCACGGCGCCAGCCGAAGTCGGAACGTTCCATGTCCATTTTCCGCCGGAGATGATCAAGGTTCCCGAGCGGCTGGTCCGTTTGGATCGGGCGATTCTCGACAATATCGCGGCGATTCCCGGCGTCTCGTCTGCCGATTTTAGTGGGGCCGTGCCAATGGATGCCGGCGCCGAGAGTTATCCCGTGCTCGTGAAGGATCACATGCAGCAGGGGCAGCCTCCTCCGGCGCGCAGGAGCTTCTGGGTTTCGCCAGGCTTTTTCAAAACCATGGGCATCCCGATGGTCGCCGGCCGCGATTTGACCTGGGACGAAGTATTAAACAAGCGCCCTGTAGCTATCGTGTCAGAGAACCTCGCGCGCGAGTATTGGCACAATCCGTCGGATGCACTTGGGAGGCAAATTGGAACCCCGGGGTACTGGCGGCAGATTGTGGGCGTTGTCGGGAACATCCACGATGATGGGACGAGCCAGGAAGCTCCGGCGACGGTGTATTGGCCGATAACGGACGCCGATGGGTTTCTGGAAAGCCCGGCCTTCGCATTTCGCGCCCCACACGCGGGGACGCAGAGCCTGATGGACGAAGTCCGGAGAGCGGTGTCGTCTGTAGACGCGGATCTTCCGCTGTACGAGATTCACACGCTGGACTATTACTACACAAAATCTATGGCGCGCACTTCATTCACATTGGTGATGCTGGCATTGGCCGGCGGTATGGCGCTGATACTAGGCATCGTAGGCCTGTATGGCGTCATTGCCTACTCCGTTTCCCAACGCACCCACGAAATCGGCATCCGCATGGCTCTGGGAGCACAAAAACGCGACGTACTTAAACTTGTCGTGAACGCGGGAATGAGTCTGACCGTAATTGGTGTGGCGGTCGGCGTTGCCGGCGCCTTAACCCTGACTCGCTTCTTGTCCAACTTCCTTTACGGCGTCAAGCCCACCGACCCACTAACTTTCGTCGTGGTCTCTTTAATCCTCACCGCAGTGGCGCTGCTCGCCTGCTATATTCCAGCGCGACGTGCGACGAAAGCGGATCCCCTCGTGGCCTTGAGATATGAGTAGAGATTCGCAAAGTGGAGGGCGAATTACGAATCCGGAACCGGACCGCCGCTCCCCTTCTCATCGTCATCTGCTCTCTCCTCGGCGACTAACTCAACCGCCCAGTGTCGCCGCCCGAAATCATACACTCTTGCAGAAAACCACCATATAAACATGCGGGACCTTGCGAAGCCAATCCACTTGAGCGAATAGCCGCCATCGCGGACAAGTGGTTCTTGTTCCCCAAAAGGGCCTTTGCGGTAATCGAAATTTTTGTGAAATGCGTTTCCAAAGCAGGCCATGGAAATGACAGAGTATGGAATGCATGGAAAGCCAAGGAGCCGGCTTTCCACCCTGCTCGACCCGCGGGCGAAAGGACAACCGGCGCTGGCTCCGCCTGTCGCCCTGGAAGTAGATTTGTTGTTCACTCATAGCGCAACGCCACGGACGGATCCACGCTCAGCGCTTTTCGCGCCGGCAAATAACATGCCGTGAGAGCGATCACCGCCAGCCCCATTGCCACCGCCGCCATCGTCGCCGGATCGTTGGCCCCAATTCCGTAAAGTAGCGGCGAGAGCAGCCGCGAAGCACCAAATGCTGCGACGAATCCAATTCCCAGCCCGATGGCGGTCAGTCGCAGTCCCTGGCCCATCACCATCTTCATCACGTCGCTCTGCCGCGCGCCCAGCGCCATGCGGACTCCGATCTCATGCGTCCGCTGCGACACCATGTAGGCAATGACGCCGAAGAGGCCAATCGCTGTCATCAGAACTGCCAGGATCCCCGACACACCCAGCAGCCATCCCACGGTGCGGGCGGGGAATAACGGCAGCGCCATGTACTGCTCAATCGTCTGGACATCAGTAGCCGCCATTAGCGGATCGACGATCGGAACTTCGAGACGAATCTCGTTGAGTAGCGTCCGCGAGTCTCCTGCGGTGCGCACTACGAGCGTGCGCGCTGGAGGCAGTTGGCCGTGGAATACAGCCGGCGCAGGTGCTTCGCCCAGCGTGCGATACTTGCCATTCTTCACCACGCCCACCACCTGGCTCATGGCCCTCTCGCCTCTCAGCGCCAGGGGCTTGCCAATAGGATCCTCGCCCGGCCACATTTTCTGTGCCAGGGTCTCGTTGATGACCACAGCGTCCGGCTTATCGGCATCTGCCTCGGTCTGGGTCAGATCGCGCCCGCGCAGCGGAATCCCAATAGTGTGGAATAATCCTGGCTCCACGCGGAACTCGTCCGCCATCACGGCGTTCGGATCTTTGCCCACTTGCCTGCCGACGAATGTGACCGAATGCGAGGTACCCAGGGGGAGAAACTGCGCGTAGCTCGCAGAGCTCACACCGGGCAGATGCTCGACCCGTTTCAACAGACGCGCATAAAAGTCGTTGATCTTCGCCGAGGAGTACCCCAGCGCCCCCGGATCCAGCGTGGCCAGGGCAATATGATGTGTGTCGAATCCCGCATTGATCGCGTTGGCGTTCATCAGGCTGCGCACGCACAGCGCCGCCCCGGCAAGCAGCACGACGCACACGGCCATCTGCGCCACGACCAGCGTGCTGCGCAGGCGCGACTTCTTCAGGCTCCCCGAGGGCGACTCGTCCTTCAGCACCAGTGCCGCGCGCACCGCGCTCGCTCGGAGCGCCGGCGCCAAACCAAACACCACGCCTGTGGCCACTGAAATCGCCGCCGTAAACAGCACAACCCGCCAATCCATCGGAATTGACAGCGTCACGGGTATGTTCGCCGGCTTCAGTGCCATCAACATCCGCGAAGTCACCCACGCTATCCCCGCGCCTGTTGCTCCGGCAAGCCCGGCCAGCAGCAGGCTCTCCACCAGCATCTGCCGCACCAGTCGCCCACGCCCTGCGCCCAGTGCTGATCGCGTCGCCATCTCTCTCGCCCGCCCCGTGGCCCGGGCCAGCAGCAGGCTGGCTGCGTTAGTGCAGGCAATCAGCAGCACCAGCGCGAAGACGAGCAGAAGGCCTCCCGTAAACGCGCCCACGTACACCCGAAGCGGCCCAGGAACCATCGTCAGGGGATAGACCATCGCGTCCCGAAAGTCGCCTTTGCTTCCGTGCTCGAGGTAGACCTGCTTTGCCAGCACCTGAATCTCCGCCTGCACACTCTTGCGGCCACCGGCGTGGGGCATCTTGCCGGCCACGATCAGCCAAGACGAGTCACGATCCGTAAATCGGTTCTGGTCGTCGGGGCGGAATCGGACCATTGCCGTCAGCGGTGCCCAGAAATCCGGATCCGTCCCCACCATCAACCCGGTGAAGCTCGCTGGCGCCACACCCACCACCGTGAACGCTCTACCATCCAGCATCAGTGTCTTTCCGATCACACCTGTGTCGCCGCCCAGCTTCTGCTTCCAGAAGGGGTAACTCAGTACGACTACCTGCCGCGGGTCGTCGATCCCGTCATCATCCGCTGAGAGCGTGCGCCCCGCCACCGCATTCAGTCCCAGCAGCGAAAACAGGTTCCCTGACACAAACTGCACGTGCAGAATCTCTCCCGTGCCTGCGTGATTCCAGATCGCGTCCTCGCCATCGCCGTCGAATGCCATCAGTCCTTCGAGCGACTTTGTGTGGTCGCGAAAGTATGCATAGTCGGGATAGTTGAACGGGAGGTAGCCCTCCACGCCGCCGGCCTTCGGATTGTGCAGCCATACCTCCACCAGCTTGTTGGTCCCGCTTACGCCCTGCGGAGGCCGAAGCAGCAGCGCGTTTACAAACGTGAACACCGCGGAGTTCAACCCAATCCCCAATGCCAGCGCCAGCACCACTGCCGCACTCGATATGGGCCGCTTGACGAGCATACGCATGCCGAAGCGCACATCCCGCCACCACTCCGTCGGGGAAAGAATCCCTCGCTGCGCCCGCTGCCGCTCCTTTAGCCCTGTCACGTTTCCGAACTGCCGCCGCGCCGCCCGCTCCGCCTCTTGCGCGCTCATGCCCTGCGCCACGTAGTGCGACTTCAGCAATGCGATATGCTCCCGGATCTCTTCATCGAAGACATCGTCTTCTCGCGCTTGTACCGCCTGCCCTCTCACGCGTGCCCACAGCGTCCGCAGTCTCCGCATTTCCTCACCCCAGCCTTTCGAGCTTCAGCACTCTGTCGATTACGCCGGCCACACGCTCCCAGTTCTCGGTCTCGCGTTCCAGTTGCTTCGCGCCCTGCCTGGTAATCGAGTAGAATCGCGCCTTCCGGTTGTTCTCGCTCGTTCCCCACTTCGAGGCGATCCATCCCTGCTGCTGCAGCCTCAACAGCGCCGTGTATACCGTTCCTTCGTTCAGATCGAGGACACCGTCGCTTACCTGCTCGATCCGCCGGGCAATTCCGAATCCGTGCAGCGGCCCAAGCGCGTAGAGCGTCTTCAGCACCATCAAGTCCAGCGTTCCCTGCAGCACTTCCGATTTGTCTTCGCCCACTCTCCGCTCCTTTGGACACTGCATAGAAGCTACCATGGACTCCTTTGTACTGTCCATAGGAGCATTAGGGAAATCGGCGAACTGTGCTGTGGGTGGTGGAAGAGCATTTCGAGCCGATTGTCGGATTGTCGAGGACGGCGCAACGAACCTGGAGGAGGAGGGCACCCTCTGCAGACCAGCGCATAGGCTGGCGTTTTCCCATCCTCTCGTTTACCACGTGACTCATCGCAGATTCGGCGAGAGGGATATTCTGAGGCCATCCCGCCGGTCCTGAGCGTAGTTCCGTAACGCGACATGATTGCGGCACAAATAGTCGGCGCTGATCCAGCATGTGCTTCAGAAACCTGTGTATAGCCATGAGCGATCCTCGTCCTGCTGTTGAGGCTAGCCGTGTCAAGGGCCCCGAATCGTTCGATAGTAAAAATGCGACATCTCAATGATGCGATTTGATGGCGATTTCTCCAAAGGTTGGTAGCTGACGCTAACAGGGCGAAGCACGTTCCAGCCCTATCACCCGCGAAACGTGCCTGCGCGATCACTCACTCGGACAGCCAATCGGCAACTTCCGGGCGGGTCGACAATATCCGGCGGCGCGTCCTGCAAGAGGGTGTCGAGAGTGAAGGGTGCTTTGCTTCCCGGCAGGGTGGCTTTTTCATCGATCAACTGTAGATGGCCGCGGCGGTGAACATCTTTGACACGCTCGCCTTGCGGAAGAACGTGGTCGGCTGCATATCGGGTAGCCAGGCTCGACCGAGGTGTATCCGCGGGCGAAAACGAGCTTCGTTTCGCTCACGACAGCCAGCGAAGCGCCGAACAATCCTCTGTTCGCAAGGAAAAAAAACCTGATGGATAACGGGTGCCCGAATGGGGTAATCACGGAGCCCCACAGCGGCGTAGCAGGGGATTCCCCGACGCCGTGATCACGAGGATTCCTCTTGCGCTCAATGAGTTACTCGCCGAAGTCAACAATTGACCAAGAGAGTTCTGGCCAGCCGATCATCCGCCGTTCGCTGGCGCATAGATCCGCTGTAGCAGAAGAATCCACGCACCGTCAGACAACAGATCGGAAGGTACGAGGAACTCGACGCCCCGATGACACAGATCTGCTGTGAAAGCCGCCATGATGCGATCAAGAGTCAGATCGTCGGGTCTCGGCCCTCCATCCCGAACTTCGGCCTTCCAGAGTACGGAAAGCCGAACCCCCGGGGTCGGATAAGCGGCACGGACTTCTCCATTCTCAATAATGGTCCAGTTACCCTCGCCATCCGGCTGGATCGTTGCTGAGGCTGACATCTGCGGCAATTCCGCGTGAGGATCTCCGATTGCACCGATGCGGTGATACAACTGGTCATTGTCTGAGATGAGAGCGACGTTGCCGAAGGGCGGCCGCTCGCTCCGCATGGGACCATCCAGCCCTTCCGGCCAATAGTCGAAGCTGCCACCTGCGCCTTCATAAAACCAGGAGATCGCTCCGGCCTGGACCACGCGCCATGCTTCGAATAGTCCGGAGAAGCCCATCACTCTGAGAAACGGCAACGGATAATCTGCGCGTGTTGCTCCGTAAAAGGTTGGGTTGTCCAGGTGCGTTGCGCCTGCAGGCATAGGTCCATTAATGTTGACGGCAACGAATTTGGGATGCACATGTGACGTGCCGAAGGCAGTTCTCGCGGCCTCAATAAATCTCTTATTGTGCAGAATCAGATCGGCGCCGTCGACAAGCGGTTCCCCGCCCAACGCCCAGTCTCCTCGGAACCACGGAAGAACTGGCCGGCTGGCTTTTTTGTGCTTTTCATCCTCAAGCCCACCCGGAGCGTAGGTTGCGAGCGCACGATACGGAGCATACCGCGCAAACATGGCGCGAATCTGTTCGCGGTCGTCGAATGCCGGCTCGACGCGAACCGGGTTGAGAATGCGTTTCATGATTCCTCCAGTAGTGCCTTTGGATTTGTTTCCACATCATTTGCCGCTAGCGGTTCGCCGGCAGCAAATAGAGGACGCTTCGGCAGCAGCAAAGCCAAGCTTGCCGATATCAGGGAAAAAATTCCGGCGCAGATCAGGCCGGCGTAAAAGCTGCCCGTCTTTTGGCGGATGAGGCCTACGGTGAAAGGTCCGGCGAAGCCGCCTAAGTTAGTGACGGATGTCACTAACGCAATGCCCGCAGCGGCTGAAAAGCCGGTCAGGAATTCCCCTGGCAGCGAGAAAAACACAGGCAAAGAGCTGTAGACTCCAACAGCGACGGCCGAAAAAAGAACAAGAGAAACTAGAACGGAGTGAGGCGCTCCGAGCAGCAGCAAGGCAATCCCGGCGAAAGCCTCCAAAGCTGCAATGTGATATCGGCGCTCCAGGGTGCGGTCGGAGTGGCGAGACACGAGGATCATCGCGATCAGACCTGCAAAACTGGGGATCATCACCGCGAAGCCAACCACGGTGTTTGACTGCCCTCCAAGGACTGATTTCATAACCTGTGGCAGCCAGAAGCTAAAGGTGTAGCTGGCAAAGCCGTGAGCAAAGCCGATACAGGCGATATGCCAGACCCTCGGATGAGCGAGAGTCCGTATCACCGAGATGGATTGCTTCTTTCCGCCCAGCTTGAGCCCGTCTTCTCGCTCTAGTTGACCGGCGATCCACGCCTTCTCTTCCGGGGTTAGAAATCCTGCCTCTGCCGGTCTGCTCGGCAACAAGACCGGCGTCAGGAATGCGAAGAATGCGGCAGGCAGACCTTCCAAAATCAGCAGCCATCTCCAACTGCTGAGTCCGAACCAATGCGTGTGATCCAGAATGAACCCTGAGATGGGGCCACCCAGCACGATGGCCAACGGTATCCCGATCATGATCCACGCAATCGCCTGGGCTTTTTCTCTTTGCCGAAACCAGTAGCCGAGGTACAGGCAAATGCCGGGAAAATATCCTGCCTCCGCGAGGCCCAGCGCAAAGCGGGCCATATAGAGTTGATGAGCCGAATGAACGAATCCCGTTGCGGTCGCGATCGCGCCCCAGGTGACCAGGATTCGGGCGATCCAGAGATGCGCGCCAATCTTGTGAAGCACGAGATTGCTTGGGATTTCAAACAGGAAGTAGCCCCAGAAGAAAACTCCGGCGGCAAACCCGAACTGCTGGCTGGTGATGGCCAGTTCGCTGTTCATCGTCAGCGCCGCGAATCCCAGGTTGATTCGGTCGATGAAGGCGAGTACAAAAAGCACAAACAATAACGGCAGCAGCCTGATTCTGAGCTTGCGGATCGTTGTCCCCTCAATCAAGTTGGTGGTCATCCTGGCATCGCTCGTCATGATTTCCTTCCCGAGAATACGTCTTTCACCACTTGTTCCCCGAATTGTGCCTCGTTCTTGTGACCTATCGCACTGCTTCCAAAGTTGTCGAAAGGACTTTGCGAAGCCGTCTGACTGGCAGCTCCGCATCACCTGCGCTCTTCCTGCTGGTGAGCTTGTGCGGCGAGACCTTGGCCCGCCGGCCTTCTCGATAGGGAAGCCGTTTCTGATCTGGCTGGCCTATCGCAACCTCGTGATTGGGTGGCATGCGCCACATGGACGGAGGAACGCCCGACGCGAGTGCAAAAGCCTCCCACAGAAGACTTAAGTCAATCTTCGCCACAAAGTTTACCCCCAAAAAAGTGACGGTTCAGAGCACCTTCCGTGCGTCCTGGTCTTGCCCGCTGCGATCTCAGCTTAGCTGCGCGCTCGGGCAGAACAATGGCGTGCATCTGACCAAAATGTTGACAGTCAAAATCGGCGACTCTCAGAATGATTGAACAGTGACGAATCCGCGCTTCGGACCATTCGAAATCGACCTCGAGGGCAGGCGGCTGCTGAAAAGCGGGAAAGCCATTACGCTTCGAGAGCAGTCGTTTCAGGTGCTCGCTGCTCTCATGGAACGTCCCGGCGAGATCGTCACCCGCGAAGAACTGCGCAAGCGGCTCTGGTCGTCCGACACGTTCGTCGATTTCGAAGTTGCGCTAAATTCCGCCGTTAGCCGGTTGCGCGACGCTCTTGGCGACTCGGCCAATTCTCCCAGCTTCATTGAGACGATTCCCAAGCGGGGCTATCGCTTTGTTGCACCGATCCCCAAACGCCCTGCCCTGGCGGTGATGCCCTTCGTGAACCAAACCGGAGACGCCAAGGATGAATATTTCAGTGATGGATTGACGGACGAATTGATTCGCGGGCTCTCGCGTATCCAAGGCCTGCGGGTCACTGCGGGCAGCGTTGTATTCCGGTTTAAAGGGCAGCGTTGCGATGCAAGGCAAATCGGCAAGGAACTGGGGGTTGAAGCTGTGCTGGAAGGGTCGGTATGGAGGACAGGAGACCGCATCCGCATCAGCGTCAACCTCGTCGGCGTAAAGGATGGCTTCAATCTCTGGGCACAGCGCTTCAACAGCAACTTGGACGACGTGCTCTCTATCCAGGATGAGGTTTGCTCGGCCGTAGCTGAAACAATGAACATCCGCTTGGCGTCGCAGCTCCCGAAAGCGCACCCACGCAATGCCACAGCCTACATGCAATACCTGAAGGGAGTCTACCTTCTTAAGAAGCGCCGGCCCGACGCCATCCGGCGCGCTTTCGAGTACCAGCAGGAAGCGATCCGGCTGGAGCCCGATTGGGCCGAACCCTATTACAGCGCAGCCATGTCTTACATCGTGAGGACAATTTACGGAGAGATGCCTCCCAGTACTGCCCTGCACGAAGCGGAAAACCTGGTCGTGAAGGGGCTGGCACTCGACGAGAATTTAGCAATTCTCCACAGCACATTGGGAATGCTGCGAATGTTTCAGTGGCGGTGGGCCGAGTCGGAAAAGGCGCACCGGCGGGCGATCAGCCTGGAGCCTGGGAACGCATTTCCGCGCCAGTGTTATCCCATTCTTTGTAGCTTTCTGGGTCGGCATGACGAAGCTGTGTTCCATGCCTCCAAAGCTGTCGAACTCGACCCGTTGGACTTAATGACCAACTTTCGCCTCGTGCAGGCTAATTGTTATGCGCGCCGCCATGACGAGGCAGTGCGTGCTGGGCGTATCGCCATCGAGCTCACCCCAGACTCGCCCTACACCTATTTCTACCTAGCCTTATCCCTGGCGGTATTGGGCTCGAAAAAAGAAGCTTGGGAAATGGCACGCATGGGCAGAAAGCTTGCCGGCGACATGCCGCTTGGAGAGGGCTATTTCGGCTACCTTGCAGCTGTGCTCGGACACAAGGTCGAAGCCCGCGAAATAGTCGAGAAGTTGGAGTCTGGTCGCGAGAAAGGCTATGTCCCAGCATTGCCCATTGTCTGGACCTATCTTGGCTTAGGTGAAACGGCAGAGGCCCTGCACTGGTTGCAGACAGCTTTGGCTGAACGGGACCCATTCTTGGGATCGCTGATGGTGTTCCCGGCTTACGAACCCATTCGAGATCACCCGGAATTTAGGCGCTTGGCACGCGAACTTAGATTTCCGGCCCAGTGAGAATCTGGGATTGTTTCTTCGGTGGCTCTGATGCTGCAAAGTTCACCAGACTATCCAATGAAGCCCGTGCGGCTGATCGAACCGTTCGGGGTGGGCGGAGGACCTGATTTGGTGGGGCGCGCTCTCGCCCAAAAGCTCACTGAGCAGTGGGGCCAACCGGTGACAATGGTGAACATCCCTGGTGTGGGGGCGACAGCGGGTCCCGCGCAGGTCGCCAAGTCGCCTTCCGATGGCTACACCTTGCTGGTGAACAGCAGCGCTCAGGCATGCAGCGCCGCCCTACTGAAGAACCTGCCATACGACTCGTTGAAGGATTTCATCCCGGTCGCTCCGCTCACCAGCCAGCCCTACGTGTTGGTTGCAGGCAAGCTGGCTGGCATCACTACCGTCAGGGAGTTGATTGCGGCGTCGAAGGCGAAGCCGGGTCAGCTGAAGTTCGGCTCCACTGGCATGGGCACCGGCTCACATCTGGGGATTGAGAAATTCAATCTGGCGGCGAACATTATGGCGGTACATTTGCCCGCGCGACCGGGTGAAGGGATCGTCGGCACCATCGCCGATACGGCCGCCGGGCGAACGGATGACCTGCTCGCGCCAATCCAGCTCGCCTTGGCCGATATCTGCGAGGGCAGGCTGTGCCCGCTAGGCGTGAGTACCAAGAAGCGCTCGTCCCTGCTACCACAAGTTCCGACCGTTTCAGAAGCAGGCGTAGCCAACTTCGACTATCGGATTTGGTATGGCGTGTGGGCGCCCGCGGGTACTCCTGCCGGAGTAGTTGACAAACTGGCGAAGGACATCGCTCGCGCATCAGAATTAAGAAACTAGATAAAGTCTGTACAGGAAACTTAGCGCCGGAGTCAACCAGAAAACCAACCGGTCAAAGGTTACTTCTACCTTTTTCTATCACGCCCTTGGCGCCATCTGACCGCTTAAAGTGAGGAGTGTGCCATCTTGCCGAATTCGCATAGACGAAGCAGGAATCGTCCGCCGAAGACGGTGTGCTTCTGATCCTGATGATGAGTCCGGCCTCACTTCACCCTGTCGAACTCGGTCGCGCAAGCAGCGGATGCTTCGTTACGTGGCGTTGGAATTCTCAGGTTGGGGAAGCCTCCGGACAGATGCGGCCCAAATCGTAGTTCGATTCTGAGAATTCCCAGGCAAGCGCGCGCTTCGGACTTCAGCCGGTAATGCAGCTCACGGCCAACGGCAAGATTCGCGCCCAGGTCGGCGTAAATCAGCCGGTCGATCTCGTGGCCACGATCGAGATGCCTCCCGGCGCCGGAAAGGTCGTCCGATACGATTGGTACCTGGGCGGCAAAGACTTCAAATTCGAACCCGAGACGAAGGTTGAGAAGCCGGAGGATGTCATCACAGCCAAGCGCACGGTCAGCTTTCTCGAGCCTGGAGAGTATGCGATCACGCTACGCGCAGATGGGCAACGCGATGGCGATGCCGCCACGGATAGCACGACGCTATTGGAGAATCTGGCACAGGTCCGCGTTGTAGTGCAATAACGCGTTTGCGTGAGGGGCATGGGCAATCTCAGTTGAAGATCCCATCTCGTTCCCTGCTATTGCTGAATGGGCGCGGCTGCTTTCGACGCAGCGAAGGTTTGATCAGGCCGAAAGGACACAATTGTCAAGGCGCAGCAAACCTGCACAGCAGTGCCCGCCCCTCAGGTGCAACATGGAGAACAACGATGCTTTTATCTTCACTCAAATTCCCACCAGGAAGGATCGCCTTAGGCTTCAGTGCTGCCGTACCCGTCTTGTCCGCTGTCGCGCTCATCGGAATTGCTATCCCAGCGTACGGGCAGGCTGCCGCAGACCGACACGCCGCCGCACCACCAAGGCGCAGTCCGAGCCTATGGTACGTCGATATAACCCGGAAGGGCACGCAATGCGTCCTCGATACAGGCTCCATTAAGCTCTGGCGCGCGGCTGCCGACGAGCCGGCAAAGGTGCGTCTCTCCGGTCCAGCGAACTTTCCCTTCGCAGCCATCGACTTCGCTGCTGGCGAATCGGTCGTAGAGGTCGATTCAGCCACATTTCCCATTGGTGACGGCGCAAGCGTGACGATTTCGGATGCGCAGACCGGAGCCACAATCGGCCAGATTGACTTCGCGGTTCTGCCTGCGCAGTCTGGCGATTCAAAGAATCTTGCCGAAGCCCTGAAAGAGCGCGCCTGCACAGACCAACTGGACATGTTACAAGGTTCAGCGAAGTCGCACGAATAATCTAAGGATGTACGGCAGCGTACAACAGATCGAGTGGGGAAACTACCGTCTGGCGGAGGTTTCCAGTTTGCGATTCGCGTATTTACAGAATGCCACAGAACGGAGAAGAACCTAGTCGATGAGAACGTCCTCGCTGAACGTCCCCAGATCAAGCGCTGTAATCCTTTTGGCCATCTTTCTGTTTAATTGCCTCCCTGCTGATTCGCAGGAGAAGATTGCTCCGAAGCATGCGGAACAATGGGGGGTCGAGGAGATTACTCTCCATTCCTCCCACAGTTACAATAATGCGTTCAAAGACGTCGAGCTCAGCGGGCAATTTGATTGCAACGGGGTGTCGACCCGTGTTGCAGGCTTCTACGATGGCGAACAAACATGGCGAATTCGCTTCATGCCAAAACAGCAGGGCACATGCCGATTCATCTCGGTTTCGAAGGATCCCGAACTCAACAATCAGTCTGGAACGTTTGAAGTCGGACCGCCATCGAGCGGGAACCACGGTCCCGTTCATGTCGCAAAGATCTATCACTTCTCGTACGCAGATGGAACGCCGTACTTCCTGCTCGGGACAACACTTTACAATTGGCTAAATCGCGAGGAGTCTCTGCAGCAGCAAACTCTCGAGACACTCAGCGCAAGCCCTTTCACCAAAATCCGCTTTGGGCTATTTCCGAAGTGGTACATCTTCAACCGCGAAGAGCCGAAGGTTTACCCATTTGTAGAAATTGCTCCTCATCCTTTTGATCTCGATCGCTTCGATCCCAGGTTCTTTCAGGCAGTCGAAAAGCGGATTCTCGAACTGCAGAAAATGGGTATCGAAGCGGATATCATCCTCTTCCATCCGTACGATCATCTGGGCTTTGCCGCGCTGGATCCGGAACACGATGATGCCTATATTCGCTACGACTGCGCCCGGTTCGCTGCGTTCAGAAACGTTTGGTGGACCATGGCAAACGAGTATGACCTGTTCAATCCAAAGATGACTGCAGGGCTGAAGGTGAAGGACTGGGACCGGATGTTTCGCGTCCTCGAAGGGAGTGACCCGTATCAACACCTCCGAGGGATTCATAACATGGGCACCTGGTACGACCATGGAAAGCCGTGGATCACGCATGCCATTATCCAGGACGGTACCGGACATCCCGGACGACGATTACCAGGCGCTCGTGAAAAATACGGGAAACCGCTGGTCGTGGATGAGTATGGCTACGAGGGAGACAATGGACAGGGTTGGGGTAATCTCTCGGGCGCGGAAGAGGTAAGCCGCCATTGGGACATCACCATGCAAGGAGCCTACGGCTCACATGGTGAAACCTATGTTCATCCGGGCGGTGTTCTCTGGTGGGCTGCGGGTGGCACGCTTGACGGGCAGAGTCCGGCACGTCTCGGGTTTTTGAGACAAATCATGACATCAGCTCCGTTCCAGGACCTCGTGCCCTCGCCCGATGTTGTCCAGGGTGGAACCGTTCTGGCAGTC
Organism: uncultured Acidobacteriota bacterium; assembly: GCA_963720105.1. Classification (GTDB taxonomy): domain Bacteria; phylum Acidobacteriota; class Terriglobia; order Terriglobales; family Acidobacteriaceae; genus Telmatobacter. Next base: position 14,629 of record CAVREL010000109.1, read on the forward strand.
AGGGGTGAGTACTATTTGCTTCGAGTGAAAAACGTGGCCTATAACCAGCATGTTGAGATTCAGCTCAAGGAAAATACGCAATACAAGGTGGACCTGATCGATCCATGGCTGATGACGATTTACGAGTTGGGATACACCCAAGGAGGGTTGCAGGCGTTTGATCCGCCGATTACGCCCAGCTTGATCCGTTTTACCCGCGTGGCGGATCAGGGACGCAAGGAAGAGGCAGTTCCCGTCCAAACCCTGATTGCCCAATTCCTCAAGGGATCCTACCATTGCTGAAGCTCCGAAAGCCGTGACCATTCAACATCCGACACCGTTCTATTCGACGGAGTACACCATCGGCGAGCTGCAGGACGATCCCAAGACCGCTACATTGGTCAAGAAGTATCTGCCAAATCTGCCTGCGATGGGATTTATCCGGGCAGTCACAGTGGAGCAATTAATGTCCTTGCCCGGCATTGGAAACATTGGAGACCTTT
>CAVREL010000110.1:0-116474 GCA_963720105.1 uncultured Acidobacteriota bacterium
TCCGCGGCCATGGCGTTCTATGCGCTTCTCGCGGTGCGCTTCCTGTCCGGGCTGGCGCAGGCGCCCGTATTTCCCGGCAACGGCCGCATCGTGGCGGCGTGGTTCCCCACGTCGGAGCGTGGCCGGGCATCGGCCATTTTCAATTCGTCGCAATATTTCTCTCTGGTTCTCTTTGCGCCGCTGATGGGATGGATCGTCCAGGCCTTCGGATGGAAGCCATGCTTCTGGTTCGACGGACTCATCGGCCTGGGGCTGGCGATGATGTGGTTCAGGGTGATCTACGGCGTCAAGACGCATCCCCGCATCAGCCCGGCCGAGATCGAGTACATCGAAAGGGGCGGCGGGCTGGCCAGCCTCGATGCCACCCATCCGACCAGCGCAAACACGCTCACCTGGCCGGCGGTGAAATGGCTTTTGAGTAATCGCATGCTGGTTGGCATTTACATCGGCCAGTATTGCATCACCACCCTCACCTGGTTCTTTCTCACCTGGTTTCCCATTTACCTTAACCAGGCAAGGCATATTCCCATCGTGAAGGCCGGATTCCTGGCCGCTCTTCCCGCGCTGTGCGGGTTTGCGGGCGGCATTCTGGGCGGAGTTATCTCCGACCGCCTGCTGCGCGCCGGCTGCTCATTGACGTTCGCGCGCAAGCTTCCTATCGTACTCGGCATGGCGCTGGCCATGACCATGATCGCGTGCAATTTTGTCAGTACCAGCCTGGCGGTAATGATACTGATGTCCGTTTCGTTCTTCGGGAAGGGAATTGGCGCGCTGGGCTGGACGGTCATCTCCGACACCTCTCCCAAAAGCTTGATCGGCGTCAATGGAGGACTGTTCAATCTGGTGGGGAATCTTGCCGGCGTGACCACTCCGGTCATCATCGGAGCCATGGTGAAATACACCGGATCGTTTCAATGGGCACTGGTGTTTGTCGCCGCCACGGCGCTGCTGGCGATCGTGGCCTATCTGCCCATCGTGGGCGAAATCAGGCGAGTTGAAATACCCGCCGGGCGCCTGCCCGGAGTAAGCGCATGAAGCCAAATGACGGTGGCACCGGATCTCCGCGAGTCAACGGGATGCGGGTGATACCCGTGGCCGGGCACGACTCGATGCTGCTCAACCTCAGCGGCGCGCACGCTCCGTTTTTCACCCGCAACCTGGTGTTGCTCACCGACGATGCGGGACACACCGGCGCCGGCGAAGTCCCCGGCGGAGAGCGCATTCGGGAAGTTCTGGAGCAGGCGAGGGAACTCGTCGTCGGAGCAGGGATCGGCGATCACGACCGCATCGTCGAGTGCGTGCTGAACCAGTTTGCCGCATGCGACGCCGCGGGGCGCGGACTACAGACATTCGATCAGCGCGTTGCGGTGCATGCCGCGGCGGCCATCGAGTCGGCGATGCTGGATCTGCTTGGACGCTTTCAGCAACTCCCGGTCTGCGCAGTTCTGGGAGAAGGACGGCAGCGGGAAAGCGTCGATGTGCTTGGGTATCTGTTCTTCGTCGGCGACCGCAATCGTACCGACCTTCCATATCGCGACGGCGGTGGCGAGCAGGACGAATGGCTTCGGCTTCGCGATGAGGAAACGCTCACCATCCCGGCGCTGCTGCGCCTGGCCGAAGCGGCGCAGAACCGCTATGGCTTCCGCGATTTCAAATTAAAGGGCGGCGTGTTTTCAGGGAAATTCGAACTGGAAGCCGTGGAAGCGCTTGCCGAGCGTTTTTCCCATGCGCGCATCACGATCGATCCAAATGGCGCCTGGCCGCTGGATGAGGCGATTGCGCTATGCCGCGGGAAGCAGCAAGTGCTGGCTTATGCCGAAGACCCCTGCGGTGCGGAGAACGGGTATTCCGGGCGGGAGATCATGGCGGAGTTCCGGCGCGCTACCGGAATTCCGACGGCAACCAACATGGTGGCCACGGATTGGCGTCAGCTCCATCATGCTGCGCAACTGCAGGCGATCGATATTCTGCTCGCCGACCCACATTTCTGGACCATGAGCGGCTCGGTGCGGGCCTCGCAATTCTGCCGTGAACACGGGCTCACGTGGGGATCGCACTCGAATAACCATTTCGACATTTCGCTGGCGATGTTCACGCAGGTGGCTGCCGCGGCGGTGGGGACGGTCACGGCCATCGATACGCACTGGATATGGCAGGATGGCGAGCGGCTGACGCGCGAGCCGCTGCGGATCGAAGGAGGGGCGATCGAGGTTCCGAAGAGCCCCGGCCTGGGGATCGAGCTCGATATGCAGGCGATCGAACGAGCGCACCAACTCTATTGCCAGGTGGGCCGCGGCGATCGCGACGATTCGGTCTGCATGCAGTTCCTTGTGCCGGGATGGCGATTCGATCCCAAGCGCCCGTGCATGGTGCGTTCGTGACGCCAGGGCCTGTGAGTGTGAAACATGACGCGGCCGGGGTTCGTGGTCTCCCACCTTCGCGACAAAAAGACGTCGCGAAGATGGGGCACGGATGCTTTGTTTATACCGCAGCCTGGTCCATGCGGAACGGCATGCGGCGCAGGCGCTTTCCCGTGGCGGCGAAGATGGCATTGGCTACCGCCGGCCCGGTGAGCCCTATCGCCGATTCGCCCAGTCCGTGAGGATCGGCATGGCTGGCGACGAAATATGTTTCCAGCGCGGGCGCTTCAGGCATGCGCAGCACGCTGTAGTCGTCGAAGTTCTGCTGCTCCGCCCCGCCGTCGCGGATGGTTATCATTTCCTTCAAAATCGAGCTCAGCGCGAATAGCATTCCGCCTTCGATTTGCGAACGGGCGCCGTTGGGGTTGACCACCTGCCCGCAATCCACCGCTGTCACCAGCCGGTCGACACGGATGTTGTCCCGATCCACCGTGACCTCCGCCACCTGCGCCAGGCAGGCATAGCTGGTGGTGCACGCAATGCCGCGCCCGCGATGCGGTCCGAGCGGCCTGCCCCAACCGGCTTTTTCCGCGGCCAGATCAAGAACCGCGATCAGCCGCCTGGGATCGGGCGCCGGGCTGTCTTCTCCGTCGGGGCTGGGGTGGTTGATGGGAGGAAGCTGCAACAGGCGCTTGCGGAACAGATATGAATCCTGTCCCGCCGCATGCGCCAGCTCATCGATGAAGCATTCCAGCGCCACCCCGTTGAATGAATGCGAGACCGACCGCCACCACGCGCGCGGCACCGCGCTGGTAATCGGAGTGAATGCGGTGAAGTAGTGCTGCACTGGATAATCCAGGCGGGACGGTAACTCCGAGCCATCGGCTTTGCGCTTGTCGGGCGGGGCCCACATGAAGTTGAGGGCCGTATCGGCCAGGTGGTCGGACCACGCCAGCACGTTCCCCTGCGCATCCAGCGCGCCCCGCATGCGGCGCATTCCGGCAGGGCGGTAGAAATCGTGGGTCATATCGTCTTCGCGTGTCCACACCAGTTGCACCGGCCCGGAAACATGGCGCGCGATCTGCGCGGCTTCGGTCGGGAAATCGTACTGGTAACGCCGCCCGAACCCGCCGCCCATAAAGGTGGTGTGCACGGTGACGCTGCTTTCAGGCAATTCCAGTTCTTTGGCGATCTTGGGCCGGACCGCCTCCGCGCCTTGGGATGGCGACCAGACTTCGCACTTGCCGTCATGCAGGTGGATGGTGGTATTCATCGGCTCCATGGTGGCGTGCGCGAGGAACGGGAATTCGTAGATAACCTCGATGCGCCTGGCCGCCGGTATCTTGTCAAAGTCCTCGCCATTGTTGTCGGAGGTCCACGCCGGTGATTGGGCCAGCCCCTGCTTCATCTGCGCGCGCAGCGACTCGGTGGTCTCGCCGTGGTTCGGGCCGTAGTTCCACGTAATGTCGAGCGCCTTTCTCCCCTGGATCGCTGCCCACGTGGTCTTCGCCACCACGACGATGCCGCCTGCAGTGTACTCGCGGTAGCCGCGCGCGGGAATCTCGAACACCTGCAGAACTCCGGATACCGCCAGCGCCTTTGCGGCGTCGAATTTCGCCGGGCTTCCGCCGAACGTGGGACAGCGCGCAATCACCGCGTACACCATGCCCGGAACGCGCACATCGAGGCCGAACTTCGCCTCTCCGGTGCACTTGGCGGGAATGTCGCGATGCTGGGTCTCGCGGCCGATCAACGTGAATTGCGCCGGTTCTTTGAGCTTTACCGTTTTGGCATCCGGAAGCGGCATGCAGCACGCGTCGGCCACGAGCTGTCCATACGCCAGCTTGCGTCGCGAAGCCGCGTGCGAGACTTCACTCTTCCCTGTGGTGCATTCCGATTCCGGAACCCTCCACGCGCGGGCGGCCGCCGCAATCATCGCGGCGCGCACCTGGGCTCCGGCGCGGCGCAGCGGCATATAATTCTTCACCACGCTGCCGCTTCCTCCCGTGCCCAACGTGAAGTCCGAGGTCACAATGGTCACGCGTTCCCAGTCGAGGTCGGCTTCCTCGGCCAGGAGCATGGGCAACGAGGTGTAAACGCCCTGTCCCATTTCCGACTGGGCCAGCACCAGCTCCGCGCTGCTGTCGGGCTTGACGTGAATCCATGCATTGAAGGGATTCGAGGCCGCCCCGGGAGCACCGGGAGTTTCCTGCGCCGCGCCGCGCAGGTGGAATCCGATCACGAACGCCCCGCCGGCGAAAGCAGCCGACGTGCCCAGAAAATTTCTGCGGGTGATGTTCATGCCTTCATCTCCTGCGCTGCCCGGTGAATGGCCTTGCGGATGCGGAAGTACGTGCCGCACCGGCAGATGTTGCCCGCCATCGCGTCGTCGATCTGGGCATCGGTGGGGTGCGGGTTCGTCACCAGCAGGGCCGCTGCGGCCATGATCTGCCCCGACTGGCAATAACCGCACTGCGGCGCCTGTTCGGCGATCCATGCCTTCTGCACCGGGTGCAGGCCGTCCTTGCCCAAGCCCTCGATGGTGGTCAGCTTGCGCCCGCCCACATCGGCCAGCGGTGTCTGGCACGCGCGCACCGGGGCGCCGTCCAGGTGGACCGTACACGCTCCGCACATGCCGATGCCGCAGCCGTACTTGGTGCCCGTCAGATCCAGCAGGTCGCGCAAGGCCCACAGCAGAGGCATATCGCTGTCGGCTTCAACGGTGCGTGTCGCGCCGTTCACGTTCAATGCGAACTGTGCCATTTTCGACCCCCGTGGGAAGGTTCTCGCCCCGGGGCTGACAGGCGCTACAGGTGTGCAGGGAAGAACGGTGTTCGTGCAGCGGGAGCTACAGGATGTGCAGGACTGATTGGTTCGGAGCGGAAAGACAACCGCAGGTCCTTCGACTGCGCCGGTCGCTGATGCGACCGGCTTCGCTCAGGATCACAACAAAGAAAACAAAGCTGTGTTACTCCACGCGCAGCGCCTTGACCGGATCGATGCTTGCAACGCGCCGCGCAGGGATCAAGCCCGCAATGCATGCGGCGATCGCCAAAACCAGGATGGCGACGGCCATCACTCCCATATCCACATGCGTGATCTCGTAGAGCTGGGATTTGACGTAACGGACACACAGCATGGCCACCGGCGCGCCGATAATCAGCCCGATCAGCGCCTGCGACATCGCGCCGCGCATCACCATGCCCACCACGCGCGTCCGCTCCGCACCCAGCGCCATGCGGATGCCGATCTCCGGCGTGCGGCGCACCACCGTGTACGCCGTCACCCCATAGAGCCCAAGCGCGGCCAGCATCAGGGCCAGCGCGCCAAACAGGCTGGTAAGGCGCGCGATCATCCGGTCGTCGTTGAAGCGGTCGGCAATTTGCTGGTCGAAGGTCTGGAACTTCACGATGGTCAGGTTGGGGTTGATGCCCGACAGCGTGCGGGAGGCGAGCTTCTCCATGTCGTTCACCGGATGATCGGTCTGGATTACCATGGCGCCGGCAAACATCGAGGTATCGTCGGTGACCGGCCCCTCCCAGCTCGTCGGACGTTGCAGGATGGGAATGAAATACATGGCGTGATCTTTCCACTGCACGGCGGTATAGGTCGTGTCATCGACCACCCCAACGATCTCGAGATCCCCAGAGCTCTTGGGCCCCGGGTTGCCAATGCGATGCCCGATGGGCTTTTCCCCCGGATTGAAGAACTGCTTGACGAACTCCTGGTTGACGATCGCCACTGCAGGCGTGCCGAAGGAGTCCTGCGGGGTGATTCCCCGCCCCATCAGTACATGGGTGCCGACCGAATCGAAATACTCTGCGTTGGCTTTGACCCACGAAGCGCCCTTGTCGGGATCGGGCTTGCCCTGCACCTGCGTACTGCTGCTCCAGTTGTTGTCTTCCATGGGGGTGTAGAGGGCAAGGCCGACCTTGACGACGCCCGGCAGAGCATGGAAACGCTCTTCCATGGTGCGATAAAGCGCCTCCAACTCCGTCTGTTTGTAGCCCGCCGCCTGCGGATTGATGTGGACGATGTAACGATTCCGCGAATCGAGGTGCAAGTTGGCGGTTTGCAGCTTGTTCAGGCTCTGGACGAAAAGCCCGGCTCCCACCAGCAGGATCAGCGAGAGCGCCGCCTGCAGCACGACAAGGCTACGCTGCAGCAGCGAGGCTCCGGCGGCCGTGGTCCGCGACCCGGTCCGCAGCGCCTCTGCCGGTTGCGCCTGGGCGGCAATCCACGCGGGCGCCACGCCGAACACAACCCCGGTGACCAGCGACAGCACGAACGCAAAGGCGATCACCGGTAATGAAGGAGCGGCATTGATGGGCATGCCTTGCGCGTCAGGGAACGTCAGCGCCAGCAGCATGTGCGCGCCCCCATACGCAACCCCAAGACCCAGCGCGCCGCCCAGAACCGAAACCACGATGCTTTCGGTCAGGAGTTGGCCAACGATCCGGGTGCGCCGGGCTCCCAGCGCCGTGCGAATGCATATTTCCGCGCGGCGGTTCATTCCCCGAACCAACAGCAGATTGGCGATGTTAGCGCACGTTACCAGGAGCACGAGCGCCGCGATCCATATAAGCAGGCGCAGGTCGGATTTGTACTGGTCCTGCAAATTCTGAATACCTGCGCCTCCCGGCGTCAGGACGACATGGGTGCGCGCCAGAAAGACCTTCCCGCGGTCCGTCTGAAACATCTTGAACGTCGAAAACTGCTGCTGCACAAGGGTGCCGATCTTGGCTTGCAGACCGGCTAACTCGACGCCTGGCTTGACGCGGCCGACGAGGTAGGCCCACGCCACTTCGGGTTTGTGGAGGTAAGGCACACCCAGAACAACCGTCATGGATTCCAGCGGCAGGTAGAAGTTGGGCGGGGTGCTGGTGAGCCGGTCGCCGAAATAGTCCTTGGGCGCAATGCCGACGATAGTCACGGGCTGGGTATTGATTCGGAACGTGGTGCCCACTACGGTGGGATCGCCGCCGTATTCATGCATCCACGTGTCGTAACTCATCACCGCCGTGAACGCGGCGCTCTTGGTGTCGTCCGCGTCTGTAAAGAACCGGCCGCGCGATGGCCGCAGTCCGAAGGTGCGGAAGTAGTTGCCGGAAACGAACTCGCCCATCTCCGACTTCGCGGCCGCCTCAGAGCCTTCTCGACGCACCGTGAGAGGCCGGTAGCTGAATCCCGACTCCATGGCCGCCAGTTCTTCGAATTCGGGCAGGTTCTTCTTCAACAGGAGGTAGGTTTCGGTCGAAAACAGCGAGTAGTCGCCTTTCTCGTGCATGCCGGAGTTAACGCAGCAGTCATCGTTGTCACCGATCCGGACCAGCGTTTTGGGATCGGCCACCGGAAGATTGCGCAACAGCACCGCGTTCACCAGGGTGAATATCGCCGCATTGGCGCCGATGCCCAGCGCCAGGGTGAGAAGCACCGTGATGGTGAATCCGGGCGTCTTGCGTAACTGCCGGAATGCGTAGGCGATGTCCTGGAAGAATACCTTCATGCAGACCTCCGCGCACACGATCGCGTGCCCTTCACTAGCACGTCATGTGCCATCCTTCACCACCTCGAAAGCTGTTCATCCTGAGAAACATGTACGTCCAGCCGGCTGCCCGCCGGACGTCCCATCGCGTCCAAAAGCGAGAAGAAATGTTCGAATCCGAACGCCACTATCACGGAAGTATTCGGTGCCCCTGTACCCTTGATGCATGACGGATCGTGAACTGGTTGCGCGGATTGCCCGTTCGGCGGGGGCCAAAGCCGGATTCAAGCAACTGGTGCGGGAACTGGGCGTGGGCGGCGGGCGAGAGCGGCGCCTGCTGCTGGAGCAACTGGCGCGCATGACCGCGCGCGGCGAACTGGTAAAACTTGATCGCGACATGTGGAGCATTCCGCGCCCGGCAGCCCGGGCCGGATCGCGCGACAACCTCGTGGCCGGCCGCCTCGACCTGCATCGCGATGGCTACGGCTTCGTCCGTCCGTTCGCCCGCCAGGCGGCTGGAGATGAGGATATCTTCATCCCCCCCGATGAGATCAACGGCGCCATGCAGGGCGACCAGGTGCTGGTGGAACTTGCGCCTCCACGACCCGACGGCCGCCGCCTGGGGCGCATCGCGCGAGTCATCGAGCGCCGCAATCCGACGGTGGTGGGGACATTCAGGTACGCGCGATCGGATCGCGACCTGGGCAACTACGTGCTTCCCTTCGATGAACGCATGACCCAGCCCATCGTCATTCCCAAGGGGCAGGAGATTCCCGCCACGGTGGAGACCGGCACGGCGCATCGCGTGCTGGGGGCGGAGGCTGCAGCGCAACAACATGGGCGGGACGATCTGGAAGGCGTGGTGGTCGATGTGGAAATCATAAGCTGGCCGACGCCGACGAAGCCTCCCTTCGGGCGAGTGATCGAAGTGCTCGGGCGCCAGGACGACTTCGGGGTCGATGTGGAGATGATGATCCGCAAGCACCAGCTGCCGCGCATATTTCCGGAGAACGTGCTGGAAGAGGCGCGGCGCGTGGCGCATCTCGATGCGGAGGAAGCCGCCCGCCGGCGGGATTTCCGCGGGCTGCCCATCGTTACCATTGACGGCGAGACGGCGCGCGACTTCGACGACGCCGTGCTGGTGAAACCGCGCGGCGATGGCGGTTACGAGTTGCAGGTGCACATCGCCGACGTGGCCGAGTATGTGCGCGAAGGAACGGATCTGGATCTCGAGGCGCGCCTGCGCGGCACCAGCGTCTACTTTCCCGATCGCGCCATTCCCATGCTGCCGCAGGAACTCTCGACCGACATCTGCAGCCTGCGCCCGGAAGAAGACCGCCTGGTGCTGAGCTGCATCATGCAGCTCGATCGCCACGGCAATATCGAGAGCTACGAGATTTGCGAAGGCGTGATTGCGTCGGCGGCGCGCATGACCTACACCCGGGTGCACGCCATTCTGGAGGGCGATGAGGATGCCCGCGCGGCCTATCCGGAATTCACAGACGATTTCGAGCTGATGCGCAACCTGGCGGTGCTGATGAATCGCCGCCGCGAGGAGCGGGGCAGCATCGACTTCGACCTGCCCGAGCCGGTGATCCAGTTTGACGAAAACGGCCAGATGCGCGGCATCACCCGGGCGGAGCGTACCTGGGCCAACCGGCTCATCGAGGAGTTCATGCTGGCGGCCAACGAGTGCGTGGCCACGTGGATCGAAGACCTGGGCGTGCCCTCGCTTTACCGCATCCACGAGAAGCCCGATCCGCGCCGGGTGGTGGACTTCGAGGAAATCGCGGCGAGCTTTGGATATTCGCTGGGCCTGGGCGCGCTGCCGGTCAAGCGCATCCAGACGCGAGGCCGAGCGGCGCGAAGCGCGCGGCACCGGGAGCCGGGCGCGCGAACACGAGGTAGCCGAGGATATCGCGGTGACGCCGCGGATGTACCAGCGGCTGGCGGCCAAAATCGAAGGCAAACCGGAGGAGCGCATTCTGAGCTACCTGATGTTGCGGTCGCTGAAGCAGGCGCGCTACTCGGAGAGCAACGAGGGCCATTTTGCATTGGCCGCGCCCACCTACACGCATTTCACCTCGCCCATCCGGCGGTACCCGGACCTGATCGTGCACCGGATTGCCAAGGCGCTGCTGCGTGAGGGCGTGGCGGGAAAGGGCATGATTGCGCCCGGACGGCTTGGCTCGCCGTGGAGACACCCGAATGAAGGCTCTGTGGCGCTGTTGAGTTTGGGAAAAGCAGGTCCTTCGCCCTTCACTACGATCAGGGCTCAGGGTGACAACGGCAAAATTGATGCTCCGATCCCCGAACCCGAGCTAGCCCAGATCGCCGAGGAAACCAGCCAGACCGAGCGGCGCGCCGCCGACGCCGAGCGCGAACTGGTGGAATGGAAGAAGGTCCGCTTCATGGAGGACCGGGTGGGCGAGGAGTTCGCCGCGCTGGTCTTGAACCCTACCAAGTTCGGACTGTTTGTCGAACTGACGGACCTGTTCGTGGAGGGCCTGGTTCCTATCGACACGCTGCGCGACGACCGCTACGTTTTCCGTGAGAGCACCCACGAAATTGTGGGCGAGCGGCTGGGACGACGGTTCCGCGCCGGGGATCGCGTGCAGGTGATCCTGGACCGCATCCTGGCGCAGGAGCGGCGCCTGCAGTTTTCCATCGCGGAGGAGGGTCTCGTCCTCACCGGAAGGACGCCTGGGCGAAAGCCGGCCAAGGTCCGCAAGGCGCGGACCGAGACGTCAAACCCGCGCGGCCCGCGAAAGAGGAAGCCGGGCCGCCGGAACAAGCACCGCTGAGGCGGCCGAGAGCCGATAGAGGTTTGCGCCCCATTCGCCCGCGCCCCATCCAATACAATGAAACCTGGTGGAAGGAGCCGCGAGCACGATGCCGCACATGGTTTTTTGCGTTCGTAACAAGCGCGAGATGGAGGGACTGGACGAGCCCCCGTTTGACTCGGAATTCGGTCAGAAGATTTTCAAGAACGTGTCGCAACAGGCCTGGAACGAGTGGGTGGACCGCCAGAAGATGTTGCTGAACGAATACCGCCTGCAGCCCTGGACGCCGCAGGCCCAGCAATTCCTCGTCGAGCAGATGGAAGAGTTCTTCTTCGGCAGCGGATCGGCGCTTCCCAGCGAGTACGTACCGCCATCGCATTGAGCCGCGCGGACCGCGGCGTCCGCCGAGCGGGGCGCCTGCCCTGAGCTTGTCGAAGGGTCCCCGGTTTTGGGAGCTGGGATCATACTTCCGGCGCCCACATCGTCCCCGGGCTGGTGTAGACTCTAGTGAGACCCCCAAAAGCCGGCTCGCCCTGGGCCGGCTTGATCGTGTCGGGACGTGGCTCAGCCTGGTAGAGCACTCGCTTGGGGTGCGAGGGGTCGGCAGTTCAAATCTGCCCGTCCCGACCATTAGGTTCAATCGCTTACAAAATCGAGTCTGAGACTGCGGCGGAAATTGTGGGGATTTTGTAGGGCCCCCGATGCAATTTTTGCGTTTTGGGGTCCCCGCACTCGGCCTATTGAACGGGCTGGGCAGCAATGGCGTCCAAAGTCTCAACCGCGCGGCGCTTCGCCTCCAACCGCACATGGCTATAATGCTCCAGCATCTTTCGGCTGAGATGAACGAGATTGATTTCAAACCTGGTGATGGACCTCTGCACATAACGAAAAATCGAACATGGGACGGAACCCAATCTCTGATCGGACGTAGACTGATGACCGTTGACTGGACCGGACTCGCAGGAAATTCAATCTCTGAAGACGGTCGGTGGGACCTACGCGAAGGAGTGGATGAAAGATCGCCCAACGCTGGACATTCCCACCACTATGCCTAAAATCCAGGTCAAGATTAACAATGGCAGCGCCCAGGCAGTTGCAGGATGCACGCGCCGGTTGCGGATGATGTCGTACAAGGGCAGAGCTATGAAGAGCGAGAGCATTCCGACTAGATAGAGAATTGGAAATTCATGAACTCCGGGTATGCGCGAGAGCGCAGGGCCGATGATGCTGATACTTGCGAGGAGCATCAGCCGCTTGTGTGTCTCGGGTCGCCGCCGCAAATAGATGCCGGTCGCGACGAGGACCGAAAAGTTGAGGAGGGAGGCGGTGTTTGCGCCAATAAGCCCTGGCAACTGCGCGGCGCTCAAGCCGTTCGCCGGAGATCGAGGGATCGCGCGAAGATTCACCATCAGACTCACGACGACCACGAAGATGGCCAGTATCGCGCCCGCGACACCCAAGCGTCGATGGATGTCCGTGTGGCGGGACGCGATGAGCGTAGTCTGAACGAGGAACAACACGAACCACGACGTCAGTACGATGCCATGGACATGCAAAAATGCGGGGAGCGTCTGGAGGCCTGTGGGAAGCTGTGCGGTTCCGAAGTATTCGCGGAGAAAGAAGGTTCGCGCAAAGCCGGCCAGAACAATGGCGAGCAGAGCCGCCGACATGCCGACAAAAAACCAACGCGGCCGACTAGGGCTAGCGTTTACCCGGACGGGATTTGCGGCCGGTCGTACGGCTGGCTGATTCATGGCGCCGGTTTCGGTTTTGCTTCGCGGAGGGATTATATCATTAAGTTTTTTAGCATCGCTCTTCCCTCTACGAGAAATGAGAGTATATGACGGCAATCGGCGCACGCATCTGGAGTGCCAAAAAAGCCGATATGTACCTCCGCCCGTCCCGACCATTCAAAATCATTCCGTACCAATCAGCCGGCGCGAGGACTCTTTGGCATGGTCTTTATGGCCCGACTGACGCACCGATCGTCAAAAGCTGTTTTTGAAGGCTCTTGATGCTGGCCGAGAAGTAGAATCGCTCGATCGCAATCGTCTTCCCATTCTGCAGTTGAATGCGTAGCTCAGTGGATACGGGAATGAGATTGAGTCGGTGAGTGAAGTGGACCAACTGCTTGATTTCACCCCACTTGAATTCGTACTCGGTGAGCCGGTAACGTCCGAACCAGCCGCGCTTGGGAATTCGAATCGCGATCCCATCCGGTCCTGCGCGAAAATAGCATTTGCTCGAAAAGGCGCTGATGATGCGTCCCACGCCACCCGCAACAAGACCACAGGCGACAAACACCAACACCCAGCCGACGAGAAAAAGCCACCACGGCGGCATATCTCCAGCCTTGTGGGGCGCGCCCGGTTCTCCCGCAGGTCCAATGTAAACGAGCAGGACTCCCGGCACGGACAGGAGCAACCCGAAAATTATTCTCCAGAGCCCGGTAAGAAAGACCCTTGCGGGCGCGTAGGCGGTCAGTTCGCGGAATCCTCTTGCGTCATGGTTGAGCACGTGCGTAGTCTCCGGATCGAAGTGGACCCGATGATACTCCTTTCCAGGAGGGATGATTGCGGGCGCCCCAGGTCCCTGGGTTGTGAGCGTAGATCCAGGTCACATCGATGACAGACACGCCCGGCCGCACTCCCTCATCCTCGGCTCGATGCCCGTCGCGGCCATCCTCGGTTTATCGCGCAGTTCAGGGCTGAGAGACGTCCGGCTCGCCAATGTCGCCGAAGACGGCGAGGAGATTCGTAAGCTCGAGCAGGTCTCTCACTCGCTGACCCACGTTGATGAGTTGCAACTGGCACCCGCTTTTCTTCGCAATCACCTGGAGGCGCACCAGCGCGCCGAGGCCCATGCTGTCGACCCATTGCAGATCGGCCAGGTCGAGCACGATCCGCTTGCTGCCCTCAATGAGCGGGTACACCTCTTTGTGAAGATAGCTGCAGGCTCCCGACACCAGCGTGCCGCGGCAGTGGACGATGGCCTCGTCGCCTTGGCGATCGATATTGATGGTCAAGAAGATGTTGGGGGCTTCGGTGGGCATCCTGGTTGCTCCTTGGAACCGATGAACTGAAGGGAAAGCTGGTGCAGCTATTGTGCCAGCCAGGAGGCAAAACCGGGAACAGGAAAGTACACGGAAGCCCCAGTCCGGGCGAACGGGCGGATGGCCCACATCCTGTCGATTGCCGATTCAACCACAATCGTGGGTGCCCCGGGTCCCGCTTTTGAGACCGGGATAGCGATTCAGAGGGAATCGAATTTCCCGTTCTACCATTCTCTTTGGACTTCGAACCAACTGGGACGAAGTGCGTTCGACGCTCGGAAGGTTCGCGCTCACTCTTCCGGCGCTTCGTAGCAGGAGCGCCCCGAAGTGCACTGGGAAAGATGCACGAAATGCTCATCGGGGCCGGCAGGGCCCATGGTACGCAGACACCAGTACGTGGAGCTGGTGGCGACGTGAGGGAGCCAATCTTCGGCATTCTGCGGTGTGGTGCCGTAGGGGTTCTTGGTGCGCAGGCACTGGCAGGGCGCCGAAGTGCGTTGGTTGATGGCGGTGCTCATGGTTGAACCTTTCGCGAGTTAGCGTCGCTTCGCGACGTGGCAAGTTGGCAAGTTAGCGGCATCGCTTCTTATCCGGCGGCGCTGGGATCGCGGTCCATCTTTCCGGCGGCCAGAAGAATGGTGCGATACACGGCCACGGGAAACAGTTGCACTTTGTAGGCGTTCATCGAAAGCGGCATGGCATTGGTCATCGATGCCTTGCCGGCGGCGCGCGCGGTCTCCTCTGTAATGGGCTTTCCGGTGAGAGCGGCTTCGGCTTCGGCCGAGCGCCGCACCACGGGCGAAGCGGCTCCCATGGCCACCACCGCGCGCTTGCAGGTGTCGCCATCCATTTCGAGGACGATGGCGGCGTCGGCGATGGCCCAGTCATGGCTCTCTTTCTCGCCGTATTTCTGATATGCCGACTTCGTGCCCGGCGCGGGCCTGGGAATCTTGATTGCCGTCAGCAGTTCGCCGTCTTCCATCACGTTGAACTGGTGCGGATTGGCGTCGGGCCGCAGGTAAAAATCCTTGATGGCCACGGTCCGCTTGCCTTTGGCCGACACCAGTTCCACGCTTCCGCCGAGCGCCAGCACGGCCACCGCGGCCGACGATGGCGCCACCGACGGGCACCCGCCGTACTCCATGATGGCGTGGTACTGGTTGAGGCCTGAGAACGCAAAACAAATGTCCTTGCCCTTGCGCAGGCACTGAAAATCGGCCGACCGAAAATACCAGCACTGCAGTTCCTGCAGCAGGTTGCCGCCGACGGTGGCCATGTTGCGAATGTGAGGCGTGGCGGCGCTCCCGCAGGCATCCGCCAGCACCGTGTATTGTGCGCGGATGGACGCGTCATCGGCGACTTCGGCCAGGGTGGTGAGGGCGCCGATCGTGAGACCTTCGGGGGTGGACTGAATGCCGCGCAGCTCTTTGATGTTGCGGATATTCACCAGGCGCGCGGGCGCATCGGTGCCGTTCTTCATGCGGTCGAGCAGATCGACGCCGCCGGCCTTGACCACGGCGCCGTTTTTCAGCTGCGAGAGCGCAGCCTCGACGGTGGTGCAGTCTGCAAGCGAGAAGGAGTTCATAGCGCCTCCGACATCGGTTGGGGCTGGTTGAGTGCGGCGAGCACGACGGCCGGGGTCATGGGCAACTGGCGAATGCGAACCCCGGTGGCATTGTAGACGGCGTTGCCGATCGCCGCTCCTACGGAGATGATGCCGGCCGCTTCGCCTATGCCCGACGCGTCGGTGGAACTCTGGCCGATGTACACCTCCGTCAATTGCACTTCGACTTCGGGCACCTCGTAAGCGCCGGCAATCTTGTACTTGTCGAGGTTGGCGTTGACCATGATGCCGTAGTTAGGATCGAGCAGGCGATGCTCGAACAGCGTGTAGGAGATGCCCTGGATGACGCCGCCGTTGATCTGGCTGATGACTTGGGCGGGGTTGATGGGGCGGCCGCAGTCGTGCACGGACAGTACGCGTGTCACGTGGATGCGCCCCGTCTCGGTATCCACCTTCACCTCGGCCACGTCGACCCCGCCATAGGTGATCACGCTCTTGGGGTCGTAGTCGGGGATGCGTCTGGCCTGGGCGGAAACCTCGTCGGTGTTCATCTTCGCGGCGGCCGACTTAAATGGGATGGGCTGGAATTTGCCCGACGCGCTGCGCACCATGCCGCCGCCGATGGAGAGATCGGCGGCCGTTGTTCCCAGGGCCGGAGCCACGGCCGCGAGGAATTTCTGCGCTGCCTGCCATGCGGCATCGCGCACCGCCGGGGTGAGAGATGCGGTGGTGACACTGCCGCCGGAATTCGGTCCGACGGGATAATTGGTGTCGCCGATCTTCACCGAAATCTTCGCCGGCGGCACGCCGAACTGCTCGGCCAGGATTTGCGCCATGGCGGTCTTGATGCCGCTGCCGATGTCCTGCACCGCCGACATCACTTCCAGCGAGCCGTCTTTGTGCACCCGGACTTCGGCGGAGGAACTCATCGTCAGGTGCCGGTACCAGATGGACTGCGAGAGCCCTACGCCGCGCTTGAACGGGCCCGAATCGGCGTTGGGTTTGGCGTTGCGCGACTTCCAGAGCGCGTGGTTGCGAATGACCTGCCGCTGTACGCGGCGCACCGGGTTCTCATCGATGCGGTCGCGCAGATCGATGGGATCCATATTGAGCCGGTTGGCCAGCTCGTCAATCGACTGCTCCAGCGCGAACGCGCCCTGCGGGTGGCCGGGCGCGCGAAACGCCGCTGCCGGGCCCGCGTTGGTGAAGACGTCGTTCTCCTCCACGTGCAGGGTGGCCCACTTGTACAGGTTCGACGCGGGGCCCGCGCATCCTGCGCCCGTGCCGCAGCCCGCGGTGCCAAAGCTGATCAGTTGAATGGCGGTGATAGTGCCGTCCTTCCTGGCGCCGATACGCAACCGCTGATCGGAGCTGGGACGGTTGCCGACGGAGAGATGTTCTTCCTGGCGGTCGAGCATGAGGCGCACGGGCGCGCCGGTCTTCCGGGATAAAATTGCGGCCACCACGCCCGGATTGCCCGCGCCGAATTTGGCGCCGAAGCCACCGCCCATGAACTCTGTGATCACGCGAACTTGCGTTTTCGGCAGTTTGAAATAGCCGGCCAGTTCCTCGCGCACGCTGGCCGTCCCCTGCGTCGAGGCATAGACGGTGAGCATGTCGGGCTTCCAGTCGGCGACCACGCCATGGGTTTCAAGCGCCGAGTGCGTCTGCACCTGGGTGATGTAGCGCGCATCGACCACCACGTCGGCGTCTTTGAATCCCTGCTCGGCGTCGCCCTCCTTGCGCACATGCGGTCCGTGGATGTTGCCGGTCTGCGAAATGCCGGCGGCGCTGCCGCCTCCGCCCGCTGTGCCGGCCTGGTCGGCCGCGCCGGGAAACACCAGCGGAGCGCTGGCTTCGCGGGCCACATCGAGGTCCACGACGAAGGGCATCTCCTCGTATTTCACCTTTACCTTGGCGGCGGCTTCCTCAGCGGCGTAGGGGGTGGTGGCGGCCACGGCGGCGATGGGCTGGCCGGCATAACGGACCACAGGATACTTGGCCTGCTCCAGCGACGGATCACGCAGCACCGCGTTGCCGAGCACGTTCTCAATGACGTGCACGCCCTTGACGCCGGGAAACTTTTCGGCATCCGAGGTGTCGATGGAAACCACTTTGGCGTGCGGGACGGTGGAGTTTACGAAGCACGCGTAGAGCATGCCGGGCAGTTGCACGTCGGCGGTATAGCGGGCGCGGCCGGTGGCCTTCAACAGTCCATCCCAGCGCTCGATGGGCTTGCCGATGTACTCCAGATCCTTATTCGTCGGCAGCACAGGCGGCTCGTTCGCGGGCACGGTGCGCTCTTCTTCGCGCAGCGTGTATCCGGGAATGCCGATGGGCATGCGAACCGTTTTCGTCGCCTCGGCTGGGTCCGCTGCTGCGAGGATGGCTTGGGAATGCGTGTGGGTCGCCATAAAATTCTTCTCCCTGTAGGTTCGTCCAGGGCGGCTCCAATTGAAGCTGGAAACCTTCCCTCAGGGGCTAAAAGCCCGATTGATTCCGGGCGTTCACGGCACGACTAAAGTCGTGCCCTTTCAAAACTAGCCGCGTACGGCAGGCGTGGAGTCGTGCCCTTTCAAAACTAGGCCTTGCTAACCAACTGGCCGGCGGCGTCGAGGGCCGCCGCGAATACTTTGGGATAGGTGCCGCAGCGGCAAAGATTCCCGCTCACCGCATAGCGGACGTCATCCTCGCTGGGATGAGGATTCCTTTCCAGAAGCGCGGCGCAACTCATCACCATTCCGGGCGTGCAGAATCCGCACTGCAAGGCATCATGGCGAACGAACGCCGCCGGCAAGACTTTCATGCGCTCGTCGTCGGCGATGCCTTCAATGGTGGCGATCTGGCGGCCGACGGCATCGATGGCCAGCGTCAGGCAGCTATTGACCGGCGTCTTGTCCAGCAGCACGGTGCAGCTGGAGCACGCGCCGCGATCGCAACCGATCTTGGTGCCCGTCATGTTGAGCTGGATGCGCAAGGCCTCGGCCAGCGTGGTGCGCGGCTCGATGTGCAGGGTGTGCTCCTTACCGTTGACCTGCAGGGTGATGGGGAAGGGCCCGGGGCCGTACTCCTTCACATGCTCGGGAGTGGCGGCCGAAGCTTCGCGGAACGCCTGCACGCCATCGATCAGAGCCGTGCCGGCGGCCGTGATGCCCGCCCCTTTGAGGAAGCCGCGACGGGTCATACTTCCGTTCGAAGGCGGCCCGGTTGTCTGACCTATTTCTGATTCGGCCGGCGGTGATGGACGGTCTGGCATGGCTTCCTCCCTTTATCGAACTGCCGAGTGAATCGGTGCGCAGAGGGCGACACAACGGAGAACGAAAGCGCGCGGATCGCGCAAAATGCGGATTGCAAATGCGCATTGCGCGGGCGGTGCGCCGATGTGGATTCCGTCGGTCAGGAATCGGCGCCTGGGTAGCCGCCAAAAGCACAGAAAGTATAGTCCAGTGCCGGGGAGATGGGAAAGAACCCGTGATGAGTGGTGTTGGAGCGTTCTCCAACCACCCACCGCCGAAAGATCTCAACCGCCAACGAACCTCGAGAACGTGCGCACAATCAGCCCAGCCAGTTTTCCCCGGTTTCGGGGGGTGAGAAGTTCGTGTCCGGCAGCCGGAATCGCCAGCATTTCCGTACGGGTGGAAATCAAGCCGATGGCGGCTTGCATTTCGGCAATCGAACCAAACTCGTCGCTCGTTCCATGCACAAAGAGCGCCGGCGTGCGCAGGTCCGGCAAATGCGCGGTGCGCAATTCGGCCGGCCGCTGCGGAGGATGCAGCGGATAGGAGAGAAGAAGAAGCGCCTCGGCCAGTCCCGGTTCAGAACCGGCCATCATCGACGCCTGCCGTCCTCCATAGGAATGGCCGCCCAGGTAGATGCGGCCGCTGGTTACTGGGCGCAAAGCGGTGAGGGCCGCGCGCAGACCGGCCTGGTCCCGTTCCGCGCTCCCCCGCGGCGGCGGCCCATGCGGACGCGCCTGGCGGAAAGGCAGATCGCAGCGCAGCACCATCCAGCCGGCTGCGCAGAACGCCTCCGCCAGTGCGACAAGCAGCGGAGATCCGCAGTTGGAGCCGGCCCCGTGGGTCAGGACGAGGCCATCAGGCTGCGCATTGTCAGGACGATGAAGGAATCCTCGCACGGGCGCTTCCCTTGCCAACCTGTCCTCGAATTGCTCGGCGCGCTTCATGCTGGTGACCGGCTCGATCATGGTGACCCGGCTTGCCTTAAAGTTAATCCATGTTCGCGCGCAAGCTCTTGATCCAGCGGGTTGATGCAAACGGCGGCCGGCAGCCCTGCCCGATTCGCTGGATCGACAACTTCGCCATGCGCAACTTCACCAATGACGCCATTTTCGACGATACGCTTCCGGTCGGCGACGGCTTGCTCGAAGCCGGCCATCGCGTGCCTCTTGATCGTTTGCTTTCTGCCATGGACGACTGGTTTCGGCGCAAGGGCTTCCTCAAGCCCGAAGAGCGGCTCGAAGTTACCGAGATTCACGATCGTCATAGTCACTCGTGGCCTGTCGCAGAGAATTCGTTACCAGCGTCGTAGAAAACCAACCGCAGATCCTTCGACTGCGTTGATCGCTTCGCGACCAACTTCGCTCAGGATGACAGACCATTGATGCATGAACTGCAGTAACCCTTTTCCTCGACAGGCCACTAGTTACTCGCAGTTACTACCCTTAGTTACTCGACTGAGTTTCTGCCAAATTATCCACACACTTTGCACCAACTTAGTGGCAAATCTTTGCATTCAACTTATCCCCACCCCGTTTCTGCCGAGTTATCCACAGAGTTTGCTTCTGATCGGATTCTTCTTCCTGCTAATCTGGCACTACTCCGGTACTTACCAAGCCCATTGGTGTCGTCACACTCTTGTAAGCTTGCGACCCTGCACACCCGATGCTCTTTCCGACAGTTGAATACGGGCTCTTCTTTCTCGCTGTGCTCTCGATCGCGTGGAGCCTCTATCGGTTGCCGCGCGCGCACAAGGGATTTCTGCTGCTGGCGAGCTACGTGTTCTACGGGTTTTGGAACTGGACGTATCTTCCGCTTCTTATCGGAATTTCGCTGTTTGCTGCCCTGGTTGCGCAACGCATCCAGCGGAGTTCTTCAGCCGGCAGACGCAAAGCCTGGCTGGCGTTGGGCATCGTGGTGTGCGTTGCCACGCTCATCTACTTCAAGTACACCGGCTTTCTGCTGGCCAACACGATGACCATCTGGAGCCGATTCGCTCCGCCGCCGCAGATCGCATTCAACTCGCCGCTTTTGCCGCTGGGCGTGTCGTTCTTTGTCTTTCATGCCATTTCGTTGCTAGTGGATTGCTATCGCGGCAAGGTCAAGGACCCGGTAAAGATCGGCGATGCTTTGCTCTACGTGGCGTTCTTCCCGCAACTGATCGCCGGCCCTATCCTGCGGGCCTCGCGCTTTTTGCCGCAGCTCGCCGTCCGCCCCACTCACCGGCCGGCGCGTGTCAGTCCCGCTTTGCTGCCGGTTTTGGGAGGGCTGTTCCCCATCCTGCGCGCGTCGCAATTCCTGCCGGAGCCGGCCGTGCGCCGCAACCCCGGCTCGATCCGCGTGAATCGCGCTTTTCTGCTGATCATCGGCGGATTGTTCAAAAAGGTTGTCATTTCCAACCTGCTGGCCACCCGGCTGGTCGAGCCGGTGTTCGCAGTGCCGCGCTCGTTCGGGGCCTGGGACACGCTTCTGGCCATATATGGATACGCGGCGCAGATCTATTGCGATTTTTCCGGCTACACGGATATCGCCCTCGGCTGCGCGCTGCTGCTGGGATATCGCCTCCCGCGGAACTTCAACGCTCCGTATAAGGCGGTCAATCCGCAGGATTTCTGGCGGCGCTGGCATATTTCGCTATCGACCTGGCTGCGCGATTACCTCTACTTTCCACTGGGCGGCTCGCGCCGCGGCCGGGGGTGCACTTACATCAACCTGATGCTCACCATGCTGGTGGGCGGGCTGTGGCATGGAGCGGCCTGGACCTTCGTGGTCTGGGGCGGCTTGCATGGCTTCCTGCTGGTGATGCATCGGGTATGGTCGCAGACGCTCAACGGAATTGGCTGGCCATCCGTTACCGCGGTGCGAAACTCTGTGGCCTGGCGATGGGCATCGCGTATCTTGCTCTTTCATGCTGTGTGCGCGGGTTGGGTGTTCTTTCGCGCCTCGAGCTTCGGAATCGCCTTCGATGTATTCCGCAGGCTGGGCGCTGGAGGAGCGGCTACCCTGGCTTCCGCCCCCGTCTGCATCGTTCTGTTCCTCGGGTTAGCGGGGCAGTTTGCGCCCTCGCGCTGGCGTAGTGCATTTGAAGTGGAGTTGGGACGCTGGCCGGCCGTAGCGCGGGGCGCGGCGGTGGCCGCAGCCATTGCCTTGATCGAAATCCTGGGGCCTGCCGGGGTGGCTCCATTCATCTACTTCCAGTTTTAAGCCGCCATGCAGAAAGTTACGTTGAAGCACCCAATCCGGCAGATGTTCCTGGCCCTGGCCGGGTTCGTCGTGGCCATCGTCATGATCGAGTCTGACGGCCTGAGGAACTGGGCGGAGCGCCTGCCGCCCGGGCCGCTGCGCACGATTGCGCAGCCCGCAACCGCCTCGATCCACAAGGCGGTAGGCCCCCTGGGCATCAGCACCATCCGGGACCGCGTCCTCGATGAAGCCGCTCACCTCGGCTGGACTGACGATCCGGTTCGCCTGGCGGCCAACTCCAGGCCGGCCCGTGTGCACCCGCCCGAATCCCAGACCGTAAGCTGCGCTTCCCCGCCTGGGCCGAAACCCCCGCTGGCCGTTGCGGCAATCGCCACCCCGAACCCGACCATTCCCCGGACCACCACGGTCGCATCGCTGGCCGCGATGGTGCCCCGGACCACCGCGCTTGCGCCGCTTGGTCCGGTCCCGCCAGGAAAGCCGCGCGTCGTGGCGCTGGCCGGTGACTCCATGATGGCCGTGGGCCTGAGCGCCACACTGATGCGGCAGTCCGCCGAGAACAAAAACTTGCGCATGGTGAAGGCATTCCGTTCCGGCACCGGCCTGGCCCGTCCCGACTTCTTTAACTGGATGGACGAGTACCCCGCCATGGTCGGCGCGGAGACGCCCGCGGTGGTCATCGTCGCTATTGGCGCCAACGACGGCCAGGGGTTCGTGGTCGACGGCAAGGTACAGGCCTTCGGAACCGACGAGTGGCGCAAGACTTACCAGGAGCGAGTGGCCGGTTTCCTGGCCGTGATCGAGAGCTCCGGAGCGCGCGTGGTGTGGGTCGGCCTGCCGCCCATGCGCTCCGCGGCGTACAACGAGAGGGTCGCGGAGATCAACCGCATCGACTATACGGTCGTGTCGGAGGACCCCCGGGCGACGTGGTGGAATTCAGCGCCGTTCGTGGCCGACCCAACCGGCGGCTTCCGCGAGTTTGCCGCCCTTTCCAACGGAAGACTGATGCGTCTGCGCTGCGACGATGGGATCCATTTCTCTGACGAGGGCGCCGGGCTGATGAGTTCGGTGCTGGTAAAGTGGCTCGATCCCCCGGTCGAGACCGCCCGGTCCTCGGCACAGGCCGCGCCGGATTCGCCGGCGTCCGCCCCGAGGGCCTCCGCGGCCAACAATCCATAGGCGGGTCGTTCCGGCCCGACGCGAAGCACGGCCCATATTCGCCGAACGTTTGCTTGAGATCCCGGCAAAGTGGAAAACTCACAGCGATCAGACAGCAAAAGTGGAATCGATGCCACGGCTTATGGCGCCAAATCCGGTCTATTATCCGGGTTAAAACTGGCATGTAAATCGTTTATCGTCAATCATTTGGGTTGTCGCCCTTTCGTGGTGCCATTTTGGGACCGATGCACTCCAGATTGACTCTCAAAAGGGTTCACATCCGGCGGCTTTTTCAATAGCATGGGAGGATGGTCATTCGACGAAGGTCAGGCTTTCCCGGCCTGAACGCTCCGCTCCGAATTTGGCTACTGGCAGGCGTTTCCTCACTTGTACTGGCGGCGGGAGTTGTGATGTTTTTCACCCGCACAGTGCAGGCAGATACGCAGCTTCCCAGACCAGCAGCCAGTGTGCCACCTTCAGTCCCGGCAGATGTGAATGCACAACCGGAACTGACGCCCAAAGCTAAGATCGCTGCCCAAAGGAAAGCCCTGCTTCGCGGCATGGCCACCTGGTACGGCACGGTCTTCAATGGCCGCAAGACCGCTAGCGGCGAGACGTTCGACATGTATGCGATGACGGCTTGTCATCCCACACTGCCGTTCGGGTCTCTGGTAAGGGTGGTGAACCTGAAAAACAAGCGCTCGGTCGTAGTTCGCATCACCGACCGCGGGGACCTGTCCGAGGGACGGATCATCGACCTCTCGTACGGCGCCGCGGAAAGGCTGGCAATGACCGAGGCTGGGCTGGCGCCTGTTGTGCTGGAAGTCTTGACCCCGGGTAGGCCCTGAAAGGAAAACGAAAAACACGAACCATAGCGGTAAACGGCGGATCTCCAAAACTCGCAGTCACGGAAGACGGCGGCAATTCTGAATGCCGCCTCCCGGCTTTGGAGAACCGCAATGCAAACGGCCAGCCTGAGGAGCTGGCCGTTTGTGTTTGGGTGGGCCCACCGAGAAGGCTCCAGGGCGACTCGGCCCCGCGCCTGGAACGCCCGGGCGAATTGTCCAACTTGATTCCGGCCGGTGACTATCGCGAAATTCCGTTGCAATGCATATTCCGCCAGCCGGGCGCGTTTGTGCGAAAATCAAAAAAGCCCGAATTTGTCATCTACCCGAAGCCCGCCCCGTGATCCTGTCCCGGGCGCGGCGAGGGGTGGCCTATAAAATAGCGCAGTAGCGATGGGAATCGCCCTGCTTAGACCGAATCCCGAAGCGGACAAGGAAAGGAACCGATACAACCGTATGTGGAAACCAAGCCAACCCGAACCGCCCTCTCCCCCCTCCGTTCCGCCGGAGCCAGTGCGCCCAGCGCCGGCTGCTTCGCCGGCCGAATCCGCAAACCGTGCGGGAGCGACCACCGCCGAGCAGGCGTCCATCTCCAAGGGCCTGTTCATCAAGGGCGAAATTTCCGGCTCCGAATCGCTGTTCATCGATGGTAAGGTCGAGGGCAGCATCAACCTCAACGGCAATCGCGTGACGGTGGGCCGCAACGGCCAGGTGGCCGCCAGCATCACCGCGCGTGAGGTGGTGGTCCTGGGCAAGGTGCGGGGCAACGTGACCGCCACCGATCGCGTGGATATCCGCGCCGAAGGGGCGCTGACCGGAGACGTGGCCGCGGCGCGCATCAGCATCGAGGACGGAGCCTTCTTCAAGGGCGGCATCGACATCCGCAAGCCCGACCAGAAGCCGGCCGCGGTGCCTGCGACGCCCACCCCCGCTGCCGTCGGCAGTTAGGCCGCCTTCATCGTTCGCCATCACGCAGCCTCGGCATGCGCCGGGGTTGCTGTGCCTGTGCACGCCTCACTCTCCCGCCCCATCCAACGCCTGTCATGCCGAGCGAAGCCCGGCGCAGTTGGACGGGTCCCTCAGGGGCTAAAGAGTCTGGCTCTCACCCAGGCACTGGGGACCCCGGCAGGTCGCGCCCTGACACAAAGCCCTTCGCGTTTGGATCCAATTTTCAGGGCAGTCAAAGATGGTGCGTTGCAGCACCGAGAAAACATGAAAATGGGTCCGTTCTTACGTCCCGGGACTGGGGTTCATAGGGCGCGCTATCCCAGGGTTTCACCCTGGGCTATT
Organism: uncultured Acidobacteriota bacterium; assembly: GCA_963720105.1. Lineage (GTDB taxonomy): Bacteria > Acidobacteriota > Terriglobia > Terriglobales > Acidobacteriaceae > Telmatobacter. The sequence goes on from CAVREL010000110.1 coordinate 24,975, forward strand.
CTCTTGCGTTCCCTCCGGGAACTCAGTGCGTGCTCAGTTCGAACAATGTGGTTTGGGAAGTCAGTTTTCAGGGCAGACTTCGACTCCGCTGCGCTCTGCTCGGAATGACAGAACCAAAAACGGCCGCAGGGCTACGAGCCTGGCCTGCCGCTGGCCGAATGCTATTCAAAACACGTCTCTTATGGCTGGTGTCGACCCTCTTCCATGCGTGAAGTAGATCACATCCGTTTTGTTTCCCGGGAATTAGAATCTGCAAGGTTACGGGCAGGAGAAGTGCGCCCTGGCGCGGATTCGCGATGCGCGCCGGGCTGCTTGGCTTCGGAGCCCGCCGCAATGCGGAAGAGCGCCGGCGGATTTGACGCGCGCGACTGAAGGTGGAGACGGAATGCTCACGCTGGAAGAACGGCAGAAGACCAGAACCATGCTGGACAAGGTGGCCGACCTGAATGCGCGGCGCGCCGAACTTGAGCTCGGCGGCGGCAAGGAGCGGATCGACAAGCAGCACCAGGCCGGCAAACTGACGGCGCGGGAGCGCATCGCCGCACTGGTGGACAAGAACAGCTTCGAGGAGATCGGGCTGTTCGCGCGGCACCGGGCGACCTATTTTGGAATGTCCGGCAAGGACCTGCCAGCCGACGGCGTGATCACGGGCGGCGCGACGATCGACGGCCGCCAGGTGCACCTGGCCAGCCAGGACTTTACCGTGGTGGGCGGCGCGGCGGGCGAAACTCATTGCAGCAAAATCGCCGATATGCTGGTCATGTCGCTCAAGACCGGCAGCCCCTTCATCTTCATCAACGACTCGGGCGGCGCGCGCGTGCAGGAGGGCATCGACAGCCTGGATGGCTACGCGCGCGTGTTTTACCACAACGTGATGCTGTCAGGGACGGTGCCGCAGATCGCGATCATCTGCGGGCCGTGCGCGGGGGGCGCGGCTTACAGCCCGGCGCTCACCGATTTCGTGATCCAGACGCAGCAGGCGCGTATGTTCATCACCGGGCCGCAGGTTATCAAGCAGGTGACGGGGGAAGACGTCAGCGCTGAAGAACTGGGCGGGCCGCAGTCGCAGATGAACGTCTCCGGCGTGGTGCACCTTGTGGCGCAGGATGACGCAGAAGCCCTGGCGCTGTGCAGGCGCCTGCTGAGCTTCATGCCCCCGAACAACCTGGAAGACCCGCCGCGGATGCCGTTTACCTCGCGCCTGAAGCCGGATTCGGACATGAACGCGGTGCTGCCCGTCGATCCCAAGGTTGCGTATGACGTGCGCGAGATCGTGCGCCGGGTCCTCGATTACCAGGACTTTCTCGAGATTCAGCCGGGGTTTGCCGCCAACATCGTGATCGGATTTGGACGGCTGCAGGGGAGGCCGGTGGGGATCGTGGCCAACCAGCCCAGCGTTCTGGCCGGTGTGCTCGACATTAATGCGTCAGACAAGTCGGCGCGCTTTGTGCGCTTCTGCAACGCATTCAACATTCCGCTGCTCACGTTTGTTGACGTGCCCGGATTTCTTCCCGGCGTGGAGCAGGAACGCGGCGGCATTATCCGTCACGGCGCGAAGCTGCTGTTTGCCTACTCCGCGGCTACGGTTCCCAAGATCACGGTGGTGCTGCGCAAGGCCTATGGCGGAGCATACATCGCGATGTGCTCGAAAGGCCTGGGGGCGGATCGCGTGATTGCGTGGCCAACAGCGGAGATCGCGGTGATGGGTGCGGAGGGCGCCGCGGAGATCGTCTTTCGCCGCGAAATTGATGCCGCTCACGACCAGGGCGCGCGCCGCAAGGAACTGGTGGAGGAGTACCGGGAGACATTTGCCAATCCGTACGTAGCAGCGGGGCGGCGGCTGGTGGACGAAATCATCGAGCCCGCCGAGACGCGCAGACACCTGGCGCTGGCGCTGGAATCGTTGCACGGCAAGCGGGAACTCCGGCCGCAAAAGAAACACGGGCTCATTCCTCTTTAGAAAGGACGCGCGTGACATTGTTCTGGGCCGATCTCTGGTTGATGGCGCTCATGGTGGCTGCCGGATGTGCGGCGAGCTATTGGTTTGCCATGCGCAAAGTGCGGCAGGCGATGGCGGAAAGCCAGCGGGATATGGAGCGGCGCCTGAGCGCATTGACTGAAGCGCTCACCATGCGCGAGGCCGAGGCGGGAGACGCAGTTGCATCGACCGATGCGCTGGACGCGGCAGAGATTGAGGCCGAGCCGGCGCCGGTTCTCGAAGGGCGGCCGCTTCCGCGCATCGAGGTTCAACGGAAAGCGGCACCGGACGAGAAGGAAGAGATTGCGCCGGAGATCCAGGCGGCCATTGCCGCGGCTGCGGTTGCCGTGCTGGGCAATCATGCTCGCGTCCGCGAGGCCCGCCGGGTTCCGTCGCAGGATGTGGTGAGTCCGTGGACGCAGCAGGGGCGGGTCATCGTGCAATCGTCGCACAACCTGCGGGCCAGAGGACGATGACGATGAAAGAAGGACGGCATTGAGACTGCGGATCACCATCGACGGGAAGATCTACGAGGCCGAAGTCGAGATCCTGGAGGACGAAGAGAGCGAGCATCCGTACGTGCCCTACACACCCGCTCCGGCCAGCTACAGGCCGCCGCCGTTTCCTGTGTCATCGATCCCGGCCGGGGTTTTGGATATCGACACCGACCACGGAAAGGTTTGCCGCAGCCCGGTGACCGGGCTGGTGATCAAGGTGAATGTGGAACCCGGACAGGCAGTCGAGCCGAACGATGTGCTGATGGTGCTGGAGTCCATGAAGATGGAGAACAACGTCACGGCGAGCCATGCGGCGAGAGTGAAAAGCGTGAATGCCGTGGCGGGAAATTCAGTGAAGGTGCACCAGGTGCTCCTCGAGTTTGAGTAACACATGCGTCAGGGCCGGCTGAATTCTGCGTCCGGCGTTGGAAGGTCGATATGAACGCGGTCGATGATCAGGTTGGAACTATTCCGGAAATCGAGACCGGCGCAACGGAAGCGATTCCCGGCATCAAGTTCGTCGATCACATCGCTATCGCCGTGAGGCAGGGCGATCTGGAAACCCAGGTGAAGGCGTACGCGATGCTCGGGTTTCGCGAGATCCATCGCGAGGAAGTGCGCGGGCCCGACCAGGTGCGGGAGGCGCTGCTGCAGATCGGTGACGGCCCCAACCTGATCCAGCTGCTCGAGCCGCTCAGCGCGGAGTCGCCGGTGCAGAAGATCGTGGAAAGAAACGGCGGCCGTCCAGGAGTGGCGCATGTGGCATTTCGAGTGGAGAACGCGCAGCAGGCGTTCGAAATCATGCAGAGCAGCGGTTTCAGGATCATCGACCCAGCTCCCAGGCCGGGATCGCGTGGGACTACCGTGTTCTTTGTCCATCCCAAGTCGCGGGCCGACGATCCCTTCGGCATCCTGTTCGAGATCGTCGAATCGCGGGAAGGCAAGTGACGCTATGGAAAACCTTCTTTCCGAATTTCCGGCTGTCAGCACCGAAACCTGGGAGCACGCGATCGCCGACGATCTGAAGGGCGCGGGCGATGCGGAAAAGCTGATCTGGCGGTCTCCGGAAGGGATCGACGTCCGGCCGTTCTATCGGGCCGAGGATCTTGCCGGGCTGGATTTTCTGGCTGCCGCCCCAGGAGAGTTTCCCTATGTCCGGGGAACGCACCGTTCGGGCGGGTGGCGTATTCGCGAGCAAATCGATGCCGTCGATCCCGAAGAGGCCAATAGCGCCGCGCGCCGCGCGGTCGCGGTGGGCGCGGAAGAGATTGCGTTCTCACATGCCGCGGTTACGAATGCGTCTGACCTCGGCATCCTGGTTGCGAACCTGGGCGAGATTCCGCTGCATTTCTCCCACGCTTCTCCGGCGATGATTCGCCTGGTGCTGGAGAGAATGATCCGGCGGCAGACGGAGACGACACGTTCTGCGGCCCTGGACTGGAGCGCGGACCCGGCTTTCTCTCGAGACGTGATCTCGCAGGCCCCGGCTGCATTTGTGCCATTCACCATTCGCGCCCAGGATTACCACAACAGTGGCGCAACCGCGGTTGAGGAGGTTGCATTCGCGCTGGCATCGGGCGTGGATTTCCTGGCCGAGATGGACGAGCGCGTCGTGCCTGTCGATCGCGCGGCGGAGTCGGTGGCGTTTTCGTTCGCCATGGGTCCGGAATTCTTCATGCAGATTGCGAAGCTGCGAGCGTTCCGCATGCTCTGGGCGCAGGCGGTGACCTGCTTCGGCGGCGCGCCAGAACACGGGAGAGCGCGCATCTACGCTCTCACATCGCGTTGGAACCGGACCGTCTACGATCCGCAAATCAACATGCTGCGCGCCACGACGGAAGCCATGTGCGCGGTGCTGGGGGGCGCGGATTCCATTTATGTCGTGCCCTTCGACGAGTGCTACAACGTCGGCGATGAAACCAGCCGGCGGCTGGCGCGCAACACGCAGATCATTCTCAAGCAGGAAGCGCATCTGGGCCGCGTCGCCGATGCCGGCGGCGGATCGTACTACCTTGAGGCGTTGACCCATTCGATCGCGCAGCGAGCCTGGAAACAGATGCAAAAGATGGAAGCGAGCGGAGGATTCAGGAAGGCGAAAGCGCTGATCGAACAAACGCTCGAGCAGCGCAAGACGGCGCAGGAGAAATCAGTGATTATGCGGCGCCGGGTTCTGACCGGCACAAACCGCTTTGCCAATGCGGCCGAGCAGGCGCTCGAAAGGATCGGCGGAGAACTCGTGCACCACTCCGGCCGCGCGGCACTTCCCTTTGAAGAATTGCGCCTCAGAACCGAGCGTCACGTGGCCGCAACCGGCAAGACGCCGCGGATTCTGCTTGCCGAAATCGGTGACGCCAAGATGCGCGGCGCGCGATCGAACTTTGCCGCGGAGTTTTTGGCGTGCGCGGGACTCGGCACGGACATCCGGCGTTTTGAAACTGCGCGGCAGATCGCGGCCGCCGAAGCCGACATGATCGTGTTGTGCAGCTCCGATGCGGAATACCTTGCCATTGCAACCGAATTGCTGGCGGAGTTGAAAGCGCGCGGGTCCGGGACAGCGGCTTTTATCGCAGGCAATCCAGAAACCGCCAAACAGCTTCGCGCCGCCGGCATCGCGGATTTCATTCACCTGCGCAGCAACCCTATCGAGCTTCTCACCGCAGTGCAGCAGCTTTTAGGAATCAGCGAATAGTTATGCGTCCAAATTTTGCAAAAATCGAATTCCAGCCCGCTGCGGCGACTGCTCCCGCAGCTTCGGGTGAGGAATGGCTTTCGCTTGAACATATTGCGCTGAAAGGCTTCTATACCGCCGGCGATGTTGAGGGAGTCGAGCATCTCGAATACGCGGCGGGCGTGGCGCCCTATTTGCGCGGGCCGTACAGCACCATGTATGTGATGCACCCGTGGACCATTCGCCAGTACGCGGGCTTCTCCACGGCGGAAGAATCCAACGCATTCTACCGGCGTAATCTCGCAGCGGGGCAAAAGGGGCTCTCGGTGGCGTTCGATCTGGCCACGCACCGCGGCTACGACTCCGATCATGAGCGCGTGGCTGGAGACGTGGGCAAAGCGGGCGTGGCGATTGATTCCGTTCTCGACATGAAAACCCTGTTCGACGGCATCCCGCTCGATCGCATGTCGGTGTCGATGACCATGAACGGCGCCGTGCTTCCCATCATGGCGTTTTACATCGTCGCCGCGGAAGAGCAGGGCGTGGCGGCGGAGAAGCTGACGGGGACCATTCAGAACGACATCCTGAAAGAGTTCATGGTCCGCAATACCTACATCTATCCGCCCGAGGGATCGATGCGGATCATCGCCGACATCTTCCGTTACTGTGCCGCGAAGATGCCGAAATTCAACTGCATCAGCGTGAGCGGCTACCACATGCAGGAGGCCGGGGCGACCGCCGACATCGAGCTGGCCTACACGCTCGCCGATGGCCTCGAATACCTGCGCACCGGCGTGAATGCCGGTCTCAACATAGACGATTTTGCGCCGCGCATCTCGTTCTTCTGGGGCATCGGCATGAACCACTTCATGGAGATTGCCAAGATGCGCGCGGCACGGATGCTGTGGGCGAAAATCGTGAAGGGCTTCGACCCTAAGAATCCCAAATCGATGACGCTGCGCGCGCATTCGCAGACTTCCGGCTGGAGCCTCGCTGCCCAGGACCCCTACAACAACGTGGTGCGCACGTGCGTTGAGGCATTGGCCGCCGCGCTGGGCCACACGCAGTCGCTGCACACCAATGCTCTCGACGAAGCGCTTGCGCTGCCGACCGACTTCTCCGCGCGGATCGCGCGCAACACGCAGATCTATCTCCAGCAGGAGACGGGCATCACGCGTGCGATCGATCCGTGGGCCGGCTCCTACTACGTCGAGCGGCTCACGCATGAGCTGATGCACTCGGCCTGGAACCTGATCGAGGAGATCGAAGGCCTGGGTGGCATGGCCCGCGCGATCGAAACCGGCATCCCCAAGATGCGCATCGAAGAAGCCGCGGCGCGCCGCCAGGCCTGTATCGATGCGGGCAAGGACGTGATTGTCGGCGTGAACGCCTACCTCGCGCCCGAAGAGACGCCGATTCCGGTACTGGCCATCGACGACGCCGCGGTGCGGGCATCGCAGATCAGGCGGCTGGAGCAGTTGAAGCGGGATCGCAACGCCGATTCGGTCGAGCCTTCGCTCGCTGCTCTCGAAAGATGCGCTGCGACCGGCGAGGGCAATCTGCTGGAGTGCGCCGTGGAGGCGGCGCGCAACCGCGCCACACTGGGTGAAATCTCGTTTGCTCTGGAGAAGGTGTGGGGGCGCTACAAGGCGGTGACGCGCACCATCTCGGGCGTTTACTCGGCGGAGAGCGGCGATGGCGAATTCAGGAACGCGCAGGCGATGGTGGCCGAATTCGAAAAAGCCGAAGGCCGCCGCCCGCGCATCCTGGTGGCGAAGATGGGCCAGGACGGCCACGACCGCGGGGCAAAAGTCATTTCGACTGCATTTGCCGATATCGGTTTCGATGTGGATATCGGCCCGCTGTTTCAGACCCCAGGCGAGGTGGCGCGCTTCGCTATCGAAAGCGACGTGCACGTGGTGGGCGTTTCGTCGCTGGCCGCAGGACATCGGACGCTGGTGCCGCAGCTGATCCGGGAGTTGCGCAAGCTTGGACGCGACAACATTCGGGTCGTGGTGGGAGGCGTGATTCCGCCCCAGGATTACGAATTCCTCTACGAGTCCGGCGTAGCGGGGATCTTCGGCCCGGGCACGGCGATCCCGGGGGCGGCCCAGCAGATCATGCGCGTGCTGGCGGGAAGCCTGGTGGGAGGGCGGCCCTGATTGAACGACGCTAAAGACAGCGCGTTGCAGGTGAGTCCCGGCTGCATTGCTCCCCAGCCGCCGGACATCGCGGCGCGCATTTCCAGCCGGCGCAGGAGTCCTTCGCGCTCCCAATACATCGATGGCATCCTGGCCGGCGATCGCACCATTCTGGCGCAGGCCATCACGCTGATCGAAAGCTCGCGTCCCGCCGATCGCGATCTGGCCGATCAAATCGTCGACCACTGCCTTCGGGCAAGCGGCAATTCACTGCGGGTGGGAATTACGGGCGTGCCCGGCGCGGGAAAAAGCTGCCTGATTGAAGCGCTGGGGAACTATGTGATCGATGAATACGGACAGAAGGTCGCGGTGCTGGCGGTTGATCCCAGCAGCGAGCGCACCGGCGGCAGCATTCTGGGGGACAAGACGCGCATGGCGACTCTGGCCGCGAGCGAGATGGCGTTCATCCGGCCGTCTCCGTCGCGCGGATCGCATGGCGGCGTGGCCCAGCATACGCGCGAGGCGATGCTGCTGTGCGAGGCGGCCGGGTACCGCAACATCATTGTGGAAACTGTGGGCGTGGGCCAGTCGGAGACCGCGGTGCACAACATGGCCGATTTCTTCTTGCTCGTTACAATCCCTGGCGCGGGGGATGAACTACAGGGCATCAAGCGCGGCGTGATGGAGTTGGCTGACCTGGTGGCGATCAACAAGGCCGATGGAGAAAACGCGGCGGCGGCCGAGAGAGCGGTGGCGGAGAGCAACAACGCGCTGCATTTCCTGCCTTGCTCGACTTCGGGATGGGCGGCGCGCGCCATGGCCTGCTCCGCGCTGAGGGGCCGCGGGATCGCGGAAATCTGGAAGGCGGTTTTGGAGCAAACGTCCATCACCAAGGCCAATGGCTGGTTCGAACTGAACCGGCGTGAACAGCGGCGCCGCTGGATGCACGAAATGCTGGAGTTCGGTTTGCGGCAATTCTTTGGCGTGCACCCGCTCATCCGCATGCGCATGGAGACACTCGAGCGCGAAGTTCTGGAGGGGCAGACCACCCCGTTCCGGGCTGCGCGCGCGTTGCTGGAAATGTATTCGAACCTGGGATCGGGACACATTTCATCACTTCCCGTTCTTGATGCGGATGGCTGATGCGCTGCCCGGCTTTGATTTTTTGATTTCAAGGAGCTTTTGCCAATGTCGTCTATGCCTGTATTGGTTTTGAACAGCGGATCTTCATCCATCAAATTTTCGGTTTACGAAGCCGGCGAGGGCGCGCGCAGAAAAATCCTCGAAGGCGCTGTCGATGGCATCGGTACCGACCTGGGCCAGTTCTGGATGAAAGACGCGGATGGCCAAATGCTTTTCAACCAGGCGCCCGCGCTTCCCAACCGCTCGGTTGCATTCAAAATGGTTGCCGATTCGCTCCACTCGGGCGAGTTCCCGGCGCCGGCGGCCATCGGCCATCGCACGGTGTGCTGCAGTCCCACGGTGCGCGAGAATCAGCGCATCACTCCGGACCTGATCGATGAAATCGACTGCTATGCCGGGCTCGCTCCGCTGCACACGCCCATCGGCGTCTACATCATGCGGGAGGCTCTGCGCCTGTTCCCCGGCATTCCCAATTTCGCGGTGCTGGATACGTACTTCCACCGCACCATGCCGCAAGTGGCCACGTGGCTGCCGCTTCCCGAAGAGTATTTCAATATGGGCGTGCGCCGGTACGGGTTTCACGGCATCTCTTACGAGTCGATTGTTTACCAGCTGCAGCCGAACGTGCCGGAAAAACTGATTGTGGCGCACCTCGGAAACGGGGCATCCATTTCCGCCATCCGCAGCGGCGAGTGCCTCGACACATCGATGAGCATGACGCCGGTTTCAGGCATCATCAGCGGCACGCGCACCGGCGACATCGATCCCGGCGTGGTCCTTTTCATCCTGCGCAAGATTGCAGAAAAGACACCCGGCGCGAGCGAGGCCGCCGATCAGCTCGATGCAATCCTCGGCAAGAAGGCGGGACTGGTGGGCATGAGCGGGCTTTCCAACGATATGCGCACGCTGCGCGCGGCCATCAAGGATGGCGACACCAAGGCGCGGCTGGCGGTGGACAAGTTCACGTGGACCATTGCGCGCTGGATCGGCAGCTTTATGGCGGAGCTTGGCGGGCTCGACATGTTGGTCTTCACCGGCGGTATCGGCGAAAACGATATCGACACGCGGGCCGAAATCTGTCGCGGTCTGGGCGGGCTGGGAATGGTGCTCGATCCGGTGCGCAACAACGTGCGCGGGGCGGCGGTGATTTCCGCCGAGCATTCGCCCGTCACGGTGCGCGTGATCCCGCCGGCCGAGGATCTTGTTATCGTGAATCACGTGGTGCGGCTGCTGGGGGCTGAAGCAGGTGAATGCGAAAGCGTTTCAGAATCGGCGGGGGTTTCTGTTTAATTAAACGCCGGGCGCGCCGGGTCCAATGAAACGGCCTGGGTTCGTGCTGCGTTTGTTGCTAGAGCGTGTTTCAAAAACCGAACAAGACAGAATGCAAACATCCCTCGGCGGCTAAAGCCGCGTAGATTAAGAGGGCCCGGTGCGGCACGGCTGAAGCCGTGCCCTTTCAAAGCCATTTATGAAACGAGCTGTAGAAAAGCGGGCCTGCTATTGCGAGGACGAGGTGGGTGCGGGAGTGGGCGATGAGGACGGAGTGGGTGCAGGAGTGGGCGAGCCGGCGGTGCCGATACTCAATACGTTCTGGAAGACGCTGTTATCAAAGATGTGGATGAATATCCCGGTGTCGAAACCAATCATGAAAAACCAGCCTGCCTTCAAGTGAGACGCCGATGGAATGGGAGGATTCACGGGGGCAGTGCTGCCTACAACGTAGCCGTAATTCCCGGGCAATACGTTCTCCGCTCCTCCTGTGAATCCGCCGGTGAGGGAAAGCCCGCGGATTCTCTCCTCGGTTGCCCCGATGTAAAAGTGATTGAGCGGATAGGCCGCTGCACCTAGAAAGAGAGCCGGGGCAAAGTCGGATCTGCTGAGCACAAACATGTCGCGGCTGGGGAAGTAAAGATTCACCCCTTCAATGGCTGCCACTCTCGCCTGGCTGGCCGAGACGAGCTGGTAATAGGTTGGAGCCGTACCGCCGGTTGGAGCGGTGGGCGAGATACAAGGCGTGGTGGAGGGAGTCGGCGATGGAGTGCTTCCCCCCGGCAGGGTGCTGCTTGTGGGGCAAGGATTCCACGCAAAAGTCACGTTGGGGATCGAGTCGTAGCCGATGCCGGTGACCAGAGCGCCCTGGGTGAAGTGGTGCACTTCTACCCGTCCGCGAAAGTCCGCGGGCGCGGTGGCGACGGACACAGACGCCGGGGGAAAGAGCGCCGCGGCGAAGGTTGCCTGGGGAGCCACGACGGTGGCGGGAGTGGCTGTCGTGCAGGTGTTGATTCCGCCGTTCTGGTTGGTATTAGCCGAATTCGCCAGGCCGCAATTGGACTGCGGCTGAGAAATGTCGGCGACGATCTGATAGCGATGGAACTGCTCGCTTGCGCTTATGGTGTAAAAGACATAAAGATTCCCCGAATTGCCCTGCAGATCGAGGGTGAGAGGCTGAGGCTGAAAAGCAGCAAAGCCAAAGTCATAGAGTGCGTTGATGGCCTGGAGGGCAATTGCCTCCGCGCGGTTGGCGGCTTTGATGCCGTCCGTCAGATTCTTGTAAGCCGTTTCGGCGTCTTTAATAAGGCGTCCGACAACAGCCTCAGGACCGTTCTCGGCAGTCACCTCGCACAGCTTTTTACAATACCGATCCTGAATCGACGGGATCGGGGTGGAGTTGAAGGATTTACACTCAGACGGTTCCTTGAAGGGAAGCCCGGGGCATCTTTCCCGATCGACCAACCTGCGCGCGCGCAATTCCAGCCACGCTCCGTCCTTGACATATTCGTCGACGATCCTGGCAAGGGTAGCGTCTGTGATGGTTGCCTGATACCGCTGGCGCAATGCGTTTCTCAAATCGGCTTTCTCCCGCTCGATGGAATAGGCGGACCTCTCCTCGGCCGGGGACCTGGCCTCCGATCGGCGCGAGGCCGTCGAGGTCAGAATTTCGATGGCGCGATTGATCGCATCCCTCTCGTTCTCAATCCCGCGGAGATTGTCGAGAAGGATGGCCGCGCTGGCGCGGAGATTGGTAAGCCTATCCAACGCTCCTGCAGCCTGGATGGCATTGTTCACGCGTGTTACCTCGCTCCCCATGCGGTCCGCGCGGTTTGTCCACAGATCGAATTGTGTCTCCGTCACGGGGGTCGGATTTCCGGCGTTTGCAGGGGGAACTTCCCTTGTGATCGTATCCCACTCTTCTTTCAGCGAAGCAAGGGATGCGCCGGGCATCGGACTTTGGGTGGACGGATTCACGGCGGATCCCGTCAGATCCTTGAGTAGCTGAGTGTATTGCTGGGCGTTCGAATTGAATTGTGTGAATTGTTCCTGGACCGCCGAAATATCATCGGCCACTTTGATAAAGGGCTTGTCGAATGTTTCATCATCCAGCAGATAGGCGATCACCAGGTCGGGGGTGAGTAGACTCGGGCTCAGGGCAGTGGGCGCAAAGCCGCCCTTGGGCGCGGGATTGGTGCCGGGGGCAGGGGGTGCGGCGGTGGATGGCGCAGGCAGGCCGCGCAAGTCGAGCGTGGTGGGCGGCTTGGGAACGGCCGAGGTCAGCGTGACCGTGAAGCTCATCTTGAGCTTGCGATTGATGACATAGATCTCCACGGGACGGCCGTCGCATAGAAAGCCATCTTTGGGCAAAGGTGTTATCGCATTCGGAGCTATGAGATTGCTGGACGGAACGGACACATCTCTGACGTCGTCTTTCATGGCCAGAAAAGTGCTCCGAGTGGACGCGTCGTACACGATCACCGGGTAATTTCTGGAGCCGGAATAACAGCGCTGTTGAGGCGCGGCAGGCGATGCCGCAGGCAGGCTTGCGACGATGGCTGTCGCGGCAACAATGCGCACCAGGCGCGTCGCCAACTCAGGCAATGACATAGGAGGGGTCTCCGAGCAATTGGAATGACAGGAGGGTCTTCTTGACGAAAGCGTCGGACGCCGGCGCGGATGCCTGGAGAGCCTTTCTCGCCAGGAACAACGAACCTCCCGTGGTGCTTCCGGGAGTGAGCGCCCGATTGAAAAAGTTCCGGGCCAGCAGGTCGGCGTCAATCAGGTTCTGAGATTTCACGTCCGCGGTGCCGAAGGCGAGGCCGGTGGAACCGATCACGCCGGCGGCTCCCGCGGCCAGCAACGAAAGGGCACAGGAACCCGAGGTTGCTTTGCCCCTGGTGGCGAGTCCATAACAAGCTTCAGTGAAGGCCAGCGTTCCGGAAACATAAGCAGGCTGAAAGCAATCAGGGGTCACGGCGGTCAGCAATGAGCCGGTGCCGTCGTCATAGCCTCTCCAAGCGGAATCGTTCACGAAGCCATGCAAATTGCAGTAGAGGAATTTGCAATCCAACATGGAAGCGGTGACCGGGGTGACGTGACCGTCGGGAGAAACGATCACCCGGGCCGGGGAAGCCAGCGCGGACAGAACCGAGCTGCTGGAGTTTTGCCATTGACGGCTCGTGATTTCGACATAGCCGGCTCTCAGGCTCCCGCGGCGGCGCTGCGCGATCATGGTATCTAACAGGGCGGAGAATCCTTCCGCGGACAATTCCACGCCGCCGGCCACACGCCCCACGGAAATTTCCGGCACCAGAGCCTGTTCGGGCGCTTGCCAATCGAATTGGCCGAATGGATTGTCGGTGAGCACCGTTGTGTCCGGGTCCAGCGATCGATCGGTTACCGGGTTACTGAGAGTGAATCCGGGGAAGATGCGATGATCCCCTACGATGAGAATGCCGCTGCGCAGTTGATCCTGAACCCGCTGCGTGTTGATGTTGTTCTTCAACTCCGCATAGAGCGTGGAAGCATCGGGCGTGGCCGAGGCGCTGCCCGACGCCAGGATCTGCACAGATGCATTTCCGATGGCGGACGCCAACAGTGGAAGCCGGGCCTCGATCATCGCGGCGCCGGCCGGCCCATAGGTCGCCGCCAGGCCGGCCGAGGATGTTACCACCAGGGGCATCAACTTCCTTTCTGCTATTGACCTTGATTTTGGGACGGAGGCCCGTCCTGCGCGCCGTTCTGCGGCGATGGCCCCTGTTGGTCCGATCCCTCAATCTGCGGTAGCGTCTCTGCCTGCTGATCGGCCGCCGATTTCACATCGTCCTTGCAGGGAATTCCCTTGAGGCATTCCGCCAGGCTCTCCCGGGCTTTGCTCATGGTCTTGATTTTGTCCTTCAGCGCGCATGCCGCCACGGGATCGGAAATCAGGTCAATGAACTTCTGTTCAGTGCTGGATTGCAGGCGCAGAACGTTGCCGGCAATCCTGGCCTGCAACTCCGAATAGTACTTGTGCAGCCGGTCAAGCCCTGCGATCCACAACGGTCCAATTCCCAGGGTCGGCAGCAGAATCATGAACAGGCTGAACAGGTTTAAGCCCTTCCCAGTGCCGGAGCCGGAGGTGGCCCAGAGCGCCAGGGAGAGATCGATGATTCCCAGCAGCAACAGCACAAGACACAAGGAGAAGAGAATCCATTGTCTGTTTCTGCTCCGGCGCCGGATGTGCAGCTTGTGCTTGTAATACCCATGCCAATTCTTTGCCGTGTTTCGTATCTCCGGTTTTACCTCGACCTCGGCGCGCATCCAGGCTTGTTTGGCCCGTCTGGTCTCTTCGTCCTCCGGGTCCCAATGGAAGAAACTTGATAACGCATCCTTCAGCAGAAGCGCATATTTCCGAGAGCTTATCCACAGGGCCGCGAGCGAGGCCAGCGCGCCGAAGATGATTCCGAACGGCAGGATCACCAGGCCCATCAACGAGTACCAGAACCAGTTTGTCACGGCGTCCGTCGAGCAGCAGATGATGCGAATGCCAATGCAGATCGAGAGGACCAGAGTGGGGATAATCAATCCCGATGTGATCTGGCTCTGGCCAAAGTATTCATCTTCGATTGACTTGGCTTCGGTCTGGGTAATCAAACCCGCGCCGATGGCGTAATTCTTGTCATAGATATTTCGGTCATTCAGAAATGACCTTCCCGCCGGATTAGGACGCAGTTCCGCAATCAGCGGATGGCTGGCAAGATTGACGGAGCTGCCGCTCGGAACCTCCGTGATGGTTCCATCGGCGGCTACCCAGGGAATCAGCCGCCGGTCGCCGTAGCGGAATTCTCCATCGCCCGATTGTCCATAGACCTGATTGAATGCCGTGAAGAAATCGCGCCGGGGTCCAAAGAACGAAACCGCCCCGCGCTGAATCGGATCAAGAATCTGCCCCAGGATCAGCGAGAAGAGCAGAAACTTGAGCAGGTTCTGCTGGATAGTGTCAAACACATCGGTGGCGGTGTTGCTCTTGTCGGGTGGACCCGCCACGGGCACATTGACCATGCCCAGCATGGCGGTGATCTGGCTGCTCAACCCATTCACCGCCTTGGAGGCGTTTTGTAACTGCGCCTGCAACTGTTGGGTTCTCTTAAGGTCAGCCGTCTTGGCATCGATCTTGGCCTGCAGGTCGGCGACGACCAGGTTTTCGGCGGCCTGCTGGGCAGTTACCTTAGCGCTCGACAGGCTGGTGAGATCGGCGGCCTGCTGGGTGGCCTGCGCAGTTATGCTGCTCTGGGCCGTGGCCAGGGCAGCCGTGACCACCTGGAGCTGGTTGTTGCACGCGTTCAACTCATGCAACAACGATCCCACCCGTTGGAGGCTTTGGGCCGCCTTCTTCGCCTTGTTTTGCTCGTCGATTACATCCTTACCGGAGCCGCTATCGCTCAAGGCAATCAGGCTGTTGGGAACCACCCCGCGCGGAACGCTGTCGCAGGCATCTCCAATGTGGGGCAAGAACTTGCCTTCTGCGCCGGAGATCAGCCCGGCGTCATTCGGAATCTGGACATCCACGGGCGTGACCAGTTGGGCCGTGCCCCAACTGCCTTTTAACAGATGGACCCACGTGGCGTTGCCCGTCGTTGGGTCAGCGGCCTCTGTAGCCCCTTTCACGGCCGAGAGCCGCTCATTCAGATCATTCAGCGCACTGGTCAGTTCGGTTTCGGTGGCGCCCGATTCCCCTTTTGTCCGACCCTTCCCACCCTGACTTGTACGCGCGTTTATGGCGGCGGAAACCGGCTTAAGCGCATCCGAGCAGCTGTGAATCTGTTTGTTGAGATCTTGAATCGACGTGTAATGCTTCGAGTCGTCCTTCGCAGCCTGATTGGCCTCGGCTAACGAAGGAGTTTTCGGTTCGCCGTTGAAGATTTGACCGGTGTTGGCGTACACCTCGTTGGGCAAGCCCTGGCAAGCATCGGTCACCGGTTTAACCGACAACTTCAACGCCGCCGCATCCGTATCGACGCTGGTCAATTCCTTGTTCGCGCTCGCGTTCGTTTGCCAGGTCGCTAAGGTGACTTGCACGTAACCGTCGTTGGCGGAGAGGGTCCCGGACGACTGGTCTTTGGTCTGAGCCCCCTTATCGGCATCGGCGGGCTTAAGGGTCGCGGCACAAAGCGGACAACCCTCCGGCTTTCTGCAAGGGATTGGGCCTAAAACCAGGACCAACGCGAAAGCCACAATCATGCCGGGAACAGTCACGGCAGTGAGCTTCGAAGGGTTTAGATAATTTTGAAACCACGTAAAGAGATTGGGCACACCGCCCTCCCAAGTCCGAAGGAATTGAATGGGGCATGTTCGGGCACGGGTTACCGTTCGCCGGCAAAACGCCGCACGCGACAGAACCTTGGGTAGATTTCTGGTGAGACCCGGGGAAAGTGAAACAGGAACGCAAAGATCCGCTCGAGGATCGTCGACGCACCCAAAAGCGGAATTCTACTAGGGAATGAGCGTCCGCTGAAGAACATTTCGCAACATTTTCATCAGGGCCGGTTACATGGCAAGCTGGCTCGTCCCTGACGCCTATGGAAGATTGGAAAATTCCCCCGCGACCCCATCGCCGATTTGCGGGCATGGCGAGGCGTTTCCCGGACTCAACGTGGGCCAGGCGCGGGGAGGGGGAGGAAATGTTCTGGACCGTCACCGCGCCTCCCCTCGCGCCGGGAATTCATTACTACCCGCTCAGCGTTCTGAATCTTGTCCAGAGATTCTGCGAATGAGTCACTTCGCCCTGAGCATGAGAACGGGCACGCTGATACTATGCCGCACTTTAGTGGCTGTGTTGCCAAGGAACAAATCTGCGAGAAAGCGGTGGCCATGAGTGCTCATCGCCACCAGGTCACAGGACCTTTGCCGCACCCATTTGATGATCTCCTTGTCCGGTTCGCCGTAAGCCAGCTCGGACTCGGCAGGGATACCCAGAGATTGAAACTCAAGTCGAATTCTCTCCAGATAGGCAGTGTCTTCGGTGATTTCCGGACTTACCGCATCGGGACCATAGGTTCTAGCCGCCCATCCATCCGCCACGTGTAGCAGCACGATTCGGCTGTGTGCAAGCAATGCAAGTTGCTTCACGTGCTCGATGATCGCCCGGTCCGTAGCCGTGCCATCCAATGTGAGCAGAATCGTCTCGTACATGGTTGTTCCGTTTCTGGTCGTCATTCGCCGCCTGTCGTCATCCGCCGGTGACAACATGCCAGGCCGCTTTGAGCGAGTCCGGCAGGCCATAAATATCCATCGCGGTGATCAGGATAGCACTGCCCCAACCGGCAATTAGCAGGAACCAACCGAGCCTCCATTTGCCCACGTGCCGTCGGGAGCTGGTGAAATGCAAGAGAGGAAACATGGCGAAGGGCAGTTGGATCGCCAGCACCACTTGACTGAGGGTGAGCAGATCGGTGACGCTGCTCTCGCCTCTCAGCCCTATGATCAGAACGGCGGGCAGGATGGCTAACGTCCGGGTGATGAGACGACGCACCCACGGCTTGATTCGCCAATGCATGAAGCCTTCCATCACCACTTGCCCGGCGAGCGTCCCCGTAATGGTACTGCTTTGGCCGCTGGCGAGCAGGGCCACGGCAAATAGCGTGCTCGCGACAAATGTCCCTAACAACGGTGCAAGGGTCAGATATGCCACCCGAATCCAATCGCTGTCGGCGCTGAAGTTGACCACCAATCCGCCCGGAGTCGTCACGCTTTGCTTCCCGAAGAAGACGGTGGCCGCGAGCACCAGTATTGCAGCGTTTACGAAGAAAGCGACGGTCAGAGCTACAACCGAATCGATGGTGTTAAAGCGGAGAGCGCTGCGAACGGATGGCTCGTCGTTCTGCAGCTTGCGGCTCTGGACGAGTGCCGAATGCAAGTACAGGTTGTGGGGCATCACGGTTGCACCGATAATGCCGATGGCGAGGTACAGGACCCCGGATTGATGAAGATGAGGCGAAACCAGCGCTCGGCCCATCTCCAGAAAACTGGGCTGGGTCTGGGGCAGAACGAAGATTTCGATGTAGTAGCACACGCTGATCGTCGCCACCAATAGCAACACAATGGCCTCGATAGTACGCATGCCAAACCGCTGCAGGCCGAGGAGCAGCAGCACGTCAAGTCCGGTGATGATGACCGCCCACAGCAGGGGGATATGAAAAAGCAAGTTGAGGGCCACGGCACTACCGAGCACCTCCGCAAGGTCGCAGGCGCCGATAGCGACTTCGCTCATCAACCAGTTGGGCCAGCGCGTCCAATTGGGATACCAGTCGCGGCAGCATTGCGCGAGGTCCTTGCCCGTCACTACCCCTAGCCGGGCGGAGATCACCTGCATGAAGATCGCCATCAGGCTGGCAAGTCCGACCACCCATAGCAGCCCGTACTTAAATTGCGCACCACCTTGCAGGTCAGTTCCCCAGTTGCCAGGGTCCATGTAACCGACACTTACCAAAATCGCCGGACCGACGAAGGCGCGCCACTGTCTCCAGAAGCCCGCAAGATGATGTGGTACCGAGATAGAGCCATGCACGTTCTCCAGCGAAACGTGGCTTCCCGATGCTGATCCGGCGGATTCGTTTCGAACGACGGTGCTCGTGTCGTTACCTGTTTGGTTCATCGGCGCTCATTCCGAAGTCAAGTCTGCAGTTCAATTTATCTCCCGCTTAGAAACGCAATTGTCAAAAGTCGATTCTTCCCTGGAAAGCGATCATGCGCGGGGAACTGTCCCCGCCGAGTCCGACTCCCAGCAATCCAGTGGGCGGCGAGATGGTGCTGGTAACCGCCCCAAAGCCTGTCTGGGTCGCGGGTTTTCCAGGCGATCCAGCTTGATTGCCGGGCAGCGCGAAGTTGGGATGGTTGAATACATTAAAGAACTGCGTGTCGAAGCGGAAGGCGACATGTTCTGCGATCGGAATCTTCTTGGTCAGGTACATCTCGGAATAAGTGAAATGCGGCCCACGGTAGTTGTTGCGGCCTGAGTTGCCGAACTGGCAGTTGGCCGGCGAATCGCCGCCCGCACATGCGCCAGTGCTGGGATCGACGACCGAAGCAAAGGCATCCGGGTTAAGCCACTGCCGGCTGCCGGTCCGCGTTACGCCAGAGACTGAAGACTTGCGATAGAGGGGGACGCCGGGAATCCGGTTTGCATATTGCGGTCCACTACCCTGGAAGATGCCGTTATTGTTCGCCGTGTACGGTGCGCTGACCACACTGAAGGGCAATCCACTGTGCAGGAACGCCGTCTGCGATATTTGCCAATTACCGAGCATCTTCTTCAGGAATACGTGGCTGGAGTGAAACGGAATCTCATACACCCCGAAAACGGAGAGGTTATGGCGTACATCGTAATCGCAATTGCCGTACTCCTTATGCAGATCACCCGGCAGCGGCGAGAGTATGCCGAGGCTGGAGAAAGCCAGCAATCCGCCATTCGATACCACATCGAGGCAGTGGCTATAGGTGTAGTTTCCCTGCAACGTGAGCCCGCCTATTTGTTTGGTTGCGCTGGTTTGCAGACCGGTATAGTGACTGCCCGCATCGGTGCGAAATTCGTTGACGCTGCCGAATCGTTGGTCGAGCGGCTGGTCGAAGGGAAAGGGAGCAAAGCAGCCGTCGCATACGGTTTGATAGCCGTTTAATTGCACCTGATAGGGCTCATGCACGGCGCGCGTTCCGACATAGTCCACGCGAAGCGAACCGCGTGCGCCTAACTCGCGCTCCACTCCCAGGCTCCATTCGAGAAAGTACGGCGTCTTCAGGGTGCCGCTGGGAAAGGTATTCAAATTGACCGCCCCCGGACAGATGGCAGTTCCCGCCTTCAATCCTGCACACGGCGCGTTTCCCGATGAAAAGGCTGTTTGAAAGGAGCGGTTGGCCGCGGCCGTCGCATCCACTGCGCTGTTTGGCACTCCGGGCGCAATGCCGAGGCCGCCCACCTGCCCGTTGATGCCGCCCACAAAAACCGGCGCAAAGGGGGGATTCGTCGCGCCCAGGTCGGCAACCTGTGCAGGGATGATGTCGTTGAAGACGCCTCCGCCCGCGTGGATCGCCGTGTTATACGAGAGCTTGTACGCTATCGAACCGCGCGGCTGCCAACTGAACGCAGGCGTGCCGGGGAAGAGAGTTCGCACATTCGTCTGAATGACCTGGTTCAACGGCTGATCGATAGAATGGTTCATATCGAGGAACGATCCAGTGGGCCGTGCGAAAAGGCTATGCTGGTTCACAGGATTCGTGTTCCAGGTCGTACGCACCCCGGCCATAATCGTCCACCTCTGGCCGGCCTTGAAGGTGTCCATTGCGTACAGATCAAGGTTGCCCAAAGCGATGCGCTCTTTCTGCGTCACCGGATATCCTGCCGTCGCCGTCGATGCTGCTCCGTAAGTGAACTGTGCCAGATCGTTATAGACCACCGCCGGCACAATCCCTTCGCCCAGGTCGTAATCGCTCACGTCCAGCCTGCGAGAGTTCTCGCCGAACTTGAAACTATGTCGGCCGCGCGTCCAGATGAGATTGTCGTTGATTTGCCATTGGGTGACCTTGCGGCCCTGCGTATAGGTCTGATCGTTGCCGCCCAGCGTGGTGAAGGGCGCGTTGGAGGTGCCTCCGGACAGCACCACAGGGAAAGCCTGAAGTACCTGTGAATAGTTGTTCGGCAGAAAGAGGCTTGAATACCAACTCACGCCAGGGTTGAATTGATTCACAAGGTTGGAAGTGAAGATGCGCGTGTAGCCGATCACCAGCGTCCGCTGCGGCTGCGGAGAATACGCGTTGAAGATCGGGTTGATCGGATCGGTGTAAGCGGCCTGCAAGCCCGTGTCCTGCTGGAAGCGGTACCAGATGCTGTTCTTCGCGTTGATGGTGTGGTCGATCTTGACGACGATCAGGTTCTCGCCGTCGCTGTTGTTCATCGACTGGGTGCGAATGTTCGCGCAACCAGAGCCGTTGGAAAGACTGGTTGCGGATTGCGTGCCCGGCAGCAGCGTGCCATTCGCATCCAGGGGACAGGTAAGCACCGGAGTCGGCGTACCCGCAGTACCGCGGTAGAGCGAGAACATCTTCTTATAGAACGCGACCTCCTCTGGTTGTGCGGGCAGCACGGTTCCGTTGATTGGGTCGGTTCCGCCCAGCGGCAGTTGCTGCAGCAAATACTGCTGATAGGCCGGCGACGGCACCGTGGTTCGAGCCACCAGGGGCAATGCGATGCGGATGCCTTCATAGTGTGCAAAGAAGAAGAGCCTGTCCTTCAGAATCGGGCCGCCAACACTTACTCCGAACTCATTCACAGTCGACCGCGGCTTCCTCGCAATATTTCCCGGGGTGTCGTTGGCATGAAGAAAATAGTCGGTTCCATTCAGGAGCGATCCATTCCATATCTCGTACGCATCCCCGTGAAACCGGTTGGTTCCGGACTTCGTGAAGTAGTTGACCTGTGAGGCCCCGTAGCGCCCCTGATCGACCGCATAGGAGTTGGTATTCACGGTCGCTTCCTGCAGGGCGTCGAGGCCTATCACAAGATTTGTGGAAAGGCCAACATTGAGTCCAAGGAAGGGATCGTTGGCATCGAAGCCATCCAGAATATAGCCGTTGGAGGTTGCGGGAAGGCCGTTGAACTCGACATTTCCGTAACCGCCCGCGGCCCTCGCGTCATTCGAGGATCCTGCCGTATTCATCAACGCGCCCGGCGCGAACTGCGCGACGTAAGTCAGGTCCTGACCGGGGTTGGGAAGGTTCTTGATGGTCTCGGCTTCGAGCGTTGTTGAGGTGTTTGGGTTTTCCAGGCTCATCAACCCGAATTGTTCCCTGACCTCGACGGTCTGCTCGCTTTTTGCGGGAGACAAGGTGAAGTTCACCGTGACGGTTTGGCCCACGGAAACGTTCGTGGGTAGCGACTGTGCGGGGCCAAACTCCTCGGCATGAACTTCCACCCGATAGATCCCTGGATTCACCTGGCTGAAGAGAAAGCGCCCATCTGCATAGCTCTGGACGACGCGAACTGCGCCGGTATTCACGTTGGTGGCCTTGACCTGAGCATTGGGAATCACGGCGCCGCTTTTGTCCGCAACGGTCCCAGTCAGGGCACAACTAGTCCCGCTTTGCGCCAGCAAAAGAACCGAATTAACCATAGCTAACAGCAGAACAAGAACGAGGATCTTTGCAGCTCGATTACGGGTCACAAATCATCTCCAGATGTCTGGCTGCGGTTCCCTTAACGGACTGGGAGAGCCGTCCCCAGGCTGCGTGTGGCGGAAATAGGAAAGATGGCGACCGGCAGGCGACTAAATTTAGGCTTGCCTAAATATTAGGTTCGCCTAAAATGGAACCAGTGTCAAGTCAGAAAACCGGAGGACGGCCATGGCAGCGCGCCGCCAACCCAACGCAAATACCGAATCGGTGGATAACTATCTGAAGGCCATTCACGCCCTGGGCGGGCCGGAGGAGCGGCGGGTGGCCAGCACGGCGCTGGCAGACCGGCTCAGAGTGGCGCCGGCTTCGGTTACAAACATGCTGCAGAAGCTGGCGTCATCGTCTACGCCCCTGGTCGAGTATGAGCGCCACCGCGGGGTACGGCTGTCGGACGCAGGGAAACGGCGAGCGCTCGAGGTGGTGCGTCACCATCGACTGATTGAGACATTCCTCTTCAAGGTGCTCGACTATCCGATCGACGAAGTTCATGAAGAAGCCGAACGCCTGGAGCATTTCATCTCAGAGCGCTTTGAGGAGCGAATCGCGGCCAAGCTCGGTCATCCGAAGATCGACCCACATGGGCATTGCATCCCTACGCTGGATGGGAAGATGCCCCGGCAGGACTCGATACCATTGGCGGAAATAGCGGAGCAGGGCGTGTTTACAGTGGAAAGCATCTCCGATGACGATGCTGCTCTGCTCAAGTCTCTCAGGACCGACGGCATCGCACCGGGTGTGCGCCTCTGTTTGAGAAACCGGCACGCTGAGGACGATTACGCCGTGACCGTTGGAAGCTCAACCAGGGTCTTGCATCTCTCACGGGATGCCGCCGAGGCCATCAGAATCCACTCCCAACGGTAGGCAGGATGCGAATCGCGGTCAAGTAATAGCGAGTGATCGGCGATATTCAAGGTCAGATAGGGCGGATCAAAGAAGTAATCGAGGCACGCACAAGCCTGCCCCGAAACAAGAGTGACCTGCCAGAATCCGCACAGGATGGCCTCGGAAACAACCACCCGCAGGAAAAGGAATCCAACCGGGGCCGAGTTACCGAATTAGAACCGGACCATAATCGCGATCGTAGTCACTGTCTGATTGGTGCGAAGGTCGGGCCACCAGAGCGCGTTTACGCCGGTTCCTCCGTTGCTGTTATTGGCCGCAATGCAGGCTGCCTCCGCGGCGGCCACGTTGCCGTAAGTGAAGCCCGACGCTGCACCGTTGGCACAGGCATATTGAGTGGGTGCGCCGTTGTTGCCGCCCGGGGGCGTGATGCCGCCGTGGCCGGTCCAGTAGGGAATGTCGGAAAATCGATACCCGGATTCCAGGCGAAACGTGATGAACTGGCTGGGCATATAGTCGACTGTAATCGTGCCGTCGTGCATCTGCGCGCGATCGCCGCCGTTTTCGGTGAAGTAGGGTGTGCCCGTAACGGCGGTAGCGCCATTGATGGGCGGAAGCAGCGTCAAGTAGCGGCCCGGGTTATTCATCTGTCCGCCGCCGAGGGTTACTGCCCAAAGATCCTTCTTGAACCAGTAGCGGTTGTACATCATCCACCCGACAAAGGCCTGCTTGGGCCGGCCGTTCCTCGCGTTATGGCAATTCACGCCGCCTGAGTAGGTCGAGGCTGTTCCCATTTCCGGTGAGAACCCATGAGGATCGTATGCTCCGCTCGCAGGGCCTCCCCCATACTCGCAGCCGAGATCGCCGGTGACCGTGAATGCGATCTTGTCCAGCAGCTTCTCCGGTTTGTCGTAGACCTTTACCTGCGCGCTATAGTCGGCGTGAATGCGCGAGCGGCCGGGATAACCTGCGTCGTCTTCGCCGAGGCCGTAGTTATTCCATACGAAATCCAGATAGGGCTTGGGCCGCCAGAGAATCTGGCCACCTAACCCGGGTTTGCCGTTATAACGCGCATACGATTGCCAGCCATTGATAAACCACGGCTCGATCTTCAGATTCTTGGTTGGGAACCATTGCAGACGAAGGCCATTAAAGAACCAGGGAGTATTAGAAGATACAAACGATGGCTGATAGGTCCAATTATCGAAGTTATAGTAACTGAAGAGGCCGATGTAGGAGACGAAGATCCCGGCATCAAGATTGACACCGTGCTGAACATCCCAGTGATAGCCTCCCCATCCTTCGGAAACATACTTGTACGCGCCCACCAGATCCCAGTTTCCACGGCTGACGCTGGCGTCGTTGCGGGGCGTGGTTGTAGCAAACAAACCATCCATGAAGAGAATGCGCCCGCGGACGTTATTGATGTGGATATCGCCCCCGATGCTGATCTGCTCGAGCTGCCATTCATCTGACCGGAAGGTCTCGGTCGATCCACCCAGCGTGTCATCCTTGGGGTGGTTGTAGTCGAGAGTGTAGTTCGCGTCGGCGCGAAACTCCGGCGTGAAGTATTTGGTGGCCATCGGGCTGTCCGACTGGTGTCCGTTGCTGTTTAGCCAGGTCCAGTCGCCGGGGAACGGCTCGCCCTTGGTGGTGATCTGCGCGCTGATTTCGGGAGGGGCCGGCGCGGCCGCCGGTGCAGGCTGCTCCGCCTGTCCGACAGGGCCGGAGGTAGAGGAAGACTCTGTGGTGGACGGGGCAGACGCATGGCCCGCCATCGATGTTCCATTTCCGGCGAGCATTTCCTTTGTCGCTGTCTTCAGTGCCGCTGCGTTGGCGTCGCTGTCGACAATCTTCTCCGCGCGCGCCTGCCGCACCTCATTTTCGAGTTCGCTGATTCGGCTCTTTAGCGCCTCGAGCTCCTGCTCGACTGTGGGCTTCAACTCCGGCGTGGCCGCGGCTGGAGGTGCGGCAGACACATTGGTCTTATCGGTAGCGGCGGGCGGGTCTATCCTCGCGCTCTGATCCTGACGAGCTTGTTGACCCTCACTACTTTGTGCCACGTTGAACAAAGGCATGCTAACGGTGAGTACCGTAAGCGTTATGACCCTCCAAAAAGCATTACTCATCTTCACCTCTCTGCGAGAAATCAGAAATTCGCAACAACGTATGACTTGGTGAGAACCTGGCGGACACACTTCCGCGGGAGATCGACATCTCGTTGAGCGCATTAAATACCGGTGACTATGATGAAGCTGTAGTCTGCCATCAGGATCGCATGATCGCGTTCCTACCTACCTGCTATTTCATGCGCCTCTGCGTAAAGGATTCATAAAACGGTTGTGCGGAGTTCGTAAATCACGTAGCGGCGTGAATCTCTTTACTTCAGCCGTGCAAAGCCCAACATCCTCCGCCTGCACGGGCGAATCCATGACTCGGTTGTCGGCTATGGAGCCGCGAGGGGTTTGCACAATTAGCGACTGGTGACCTATCCTGGCCGGATACTCTGATAGATCCAATCATGTTATACCGGACATGAAGAAGGCATGAACACAAACACGATTATTTTGGATTGACGGTTTCCTGCCTGAAGGCCCATCGTGTGCTCCGCCTTTGCAACTTCGATCACATGCTTTCGACTGGCAATTCGCCACTCTTGTACAACACCGAAATCGCGGCTTTTCTTATACCATCTTTATGAGTTTCGAACTAATTGTATGATCATTTGTGTTGTCATACGGTCACGATGAAACACGCGTGCTTCTGGCCTCGAGAATAGGCGGTCAGCGGCTAAAAGGAGTGAAAGTGTCTTCGCAGCGACACTCAGTCGTATCGGCAACTTACTCTTTCCATCCTGGCAAACATCCCCGAAATGTCAGAGTTGACCGGCTGATCTGATTTCTTGAGGCGTGTCATAGAACGCGAATGGATTAAGAAACTGGCGGCCGTACAGAAGCGCGCGGTCTGTCACTGACAATTTTGCCTCATCGCAGATGATCTCCCAGTGAGCCCTGATGGTGTTGACTTGCTGCAGAATGATGGCTCTCACTTCCTCATCTGTAAGAAGAAACTGCGGACCTGCCTGCAGACACAGGGCTAGCTGGCTTTTGTTGTTATTGCCTATAATCCGCATCGCCTGGCCGGCTTCCTCACCCGTACGAGATTGCGGACACACATCATAAGCAGGTGTGAGATGGAGATTCCTTCCATCCCAGAAAGCGGCATGGTTGCGTGCGTGATCATCAGTGTTGCCGCACAGAATGTTAAAGGTAAGTCTTGCAAATAGTTCGCGAAGGTCGTTTCGAGGGCTGCGAAAGCGGAGCCGAATAATCTCCGCCAGCAACTGGTAGCTGGCGTGCCTGGCCATCATCTCGTCAAGTTCGAACATCGTGAGGGCCGAGACGAATGGCCTTCGAGCCCATCCCCCTTTCAGGTACTCGCGGTCAAAGCGTTCGACGAGCAACACATCTTTGCCGAGTGCTGTTTCCATTCGCACCGGCGAGACGTTGAGGCCCGCCAAACTTGCCAGCCGCATCGCGACATACTCCGCTTTCACCACGTTGTAGATGTCGGTGCTCACCGAGAACTTCGCAATGAACTTCTTGTCGTCGGATGTGAGGAGTGCCTTGGGCCTTGCTCCTCCCAACGAGGTGCCGTGCTGAAGAGCCATGTCCAACTCTGGAGAAAGAGGAACTCCTTTCTCTACCTGCTCCGCTGCGCGCAGCAAGTCGTCGAGTGAGGCCTGGCCCATCCCTCGCGGCACGTATTTGGAGGCCGAGGTTTGAAAGTCCGAAGCACCGGCTCTGTCCGAGATGAACGAAGCCTTGCAGGCGCAATATGGCAGCTGACGGGAGGAGATGTCATCCCAGAGGAGGAAGAACAGAGCACTCTCAAAGACACCTGCGCGAGACCGAGCCCCAGAGTTCGCTCCGTAGAGGGTCCGAAAGGGCCATTGGGGAGGCGGACTGCAAGTAGTCCCCACAAAAGTCCCCACAGCGGCACTTTCGCCCGTGTGGGTGAGTCAAGCTAAGTTGTTGAGGAGTTTGGAGGCGCGGGCCGGGATCGAACCGGCGCATAAAGGTTTTGCAGACCTCTCCCTTACCACTTGGGTACCGCGCCTGGCAGGGCAGCCTTGGAGATTATAGTTGATTCGCTTCCAAATTGCCGCCGGTCAACGCAGGGCGGTTGGAGCGGGAGACGAGATTTGAACTCGCGACCCTCGCCTTGGCAAGGCGATGCTCTACCACTGAGCTACTCCCGCTTGTCGCAAGCTTGAGTATACCGGGCCGCCCAAACACGGTCAAACAGTTGGCTTTGGTGGGGTTGCGGCTTCTGAACGGGGCTTGTCTCGCCGGGCCCCCGCCTGTTCATCGATGATCCGTCCGTCGCGCATGTGCACGATCCGGTCGGCGATGGCCGCGGCTTCGGGATTGTGGGTGATCATCAGGGTGGTCTGCCCCAGCTCGCGGTTGGAGCGCACCAGCATTGCCAGCACGGCTTCAGAGTTTTGGGTGTCCAGGTTGCCGGTAGGCTCGTCGGCCAGCAGAATCGCGGGCCGGGTAATGAGCGCCCGCGCAATTGCCACTCTCTGCTGTTCACCGCCGCTCAATTCCGAAGGCCGGTGGTTGAGCCGCCCGCGAATCGACAGCAGATCGCCCAGATGATCGAGATAGGCGCGATCCAGCGGCTCCTTGCGCCCGCTCACCGCGTATGCGATCTCGATGTTGCCCATCGCCGAAAGCGTCGGCAGCAGGTTGAATTTCTGAAACACGAACGCGATGCGTTGCTTGCGCAAGCGCGTGCGCTGGCCGTCGTCCAGGGAGGCGAAGTCGACGCCGTCGATCACCACCCGTCCTTCTGTGGCCCGCGTCAAGCCCCCCAGCAGATAGAAGAGGGTCGATTTGCCTGACCCTGACGGCCCCACGATGGATACGAACTCGCCGCGGGTGACCGACAGCGAAACTCCCCGGACCGCGGGAACCGGTACCCGGCCCGCCATGTACACCTTGGTCAAGTTTTCCGCAAGAATGATGGCCGATGAGGTCTGAGCTTGCACACTCTTGATTCTAACTGCCGTCGATGGATGAGCCTTGAAGGCGAGGCGGCAGGATAATGGGTTCCGATTTCCCAGAAGGCTGCTCGTCCGGATTTCTACACCATCGAAGTCAGAAACAGAAGAACGGCGTAGAATAACGGCATGAAGCGTCTGGCTGCCGCAGCGGTCCTGGTCGCATTGTCCGCTTTGCCGGTATTTGCGCAGCGGGGCGGCTCCCACGGAGGCTTCTCCGGTTCGCACGGCGGTTTCTCAGGATCACACGGTGCTGGAGCCGGATTCCACTCCGGATCGGGCGGATTCAGCCACGCGGGCAGTAGCGGTTTCAGGGGATCTCCTGCAGCCAGATTCGGTGCTCCTCCATCGGCCCGCTTTGCCGGACGGCCGCCAGCCAGATTCTCTGGTCCCTCTCCCGGCCGGTTTTCCGGCCCTCCGCACTACATCTCCAACCGGATGCCCTATCGCGGTCCGGGGCTCAGACCGCTGGGCTCGCGCATTACAGCGCCACGGTCGCCGAATGGTGCTTCACTGCGCCGGATGCCTTACGACGGGCGCCACGGTGGCCATGGCCCGGATCACGGCCGAGGCCGTGACCGCGATCGCTTTGGTTTCCATGGCTTGTATGGCTGGGCAGGCTACCCCTACTTGCCCTGGTGGGACTGGGGATACCCGTATCTTTGGGACAATTGGGACGACTCCGGCGACTACGATTCGCAACCGGGCAATTACGCTTCGCAGGATTATCCCGAGTACGCTCCCGGCCCATATGAACCGGCTCCCGAAGAGGTTGAACCGCCGCAGCCCACCACGCCCTGGCCCTATTTGCGCCCCGCGCCCTCAGAGTCTCCGGCCCCGCCCCCGGCCCCCGAAGCTCCCGTGACTCTGGTCTTCAAGGACGGCCGGCCCAACGAGCAGATTCGCAACTATCTGCTGACGGCCACCACGCTTTCCGTTCTTGACCAGCGTCGGCAGGACATCCCGGTCGACCAGATCGACTTGGCGGCCACGGAGAAACTGAACCGCGAATCGGGAGTCGACTTCAACCTGCCAGGCGGCTCGCGTTAGCACACGCCGGCCACCGTCACGGGTTCCGTACATTAAAATCGGACCAGGAACAACTCACCAGGATTCCCCACTCATGTCTGTGCCATTGAAATCGTCACTGGTCAAGTCTCTGGAATCGGCCGCGTCGCAGGCCGGGCTGGCTCTTCAGTCCGTCACTGAAGGGGCCGACTTTCACGGCAAGCCTACGGCGATTTTCCAACTCGGTCTGCCGGGCGGTGAAGGCCGGTCATTGCAGCTGCAACTGAGCCAAGGCTTCGATTTCGACAAGCCTCACCTGTTGCCCACGATGGCCGCCCATCTTGCCGGCGAAGCCAAACGCCTGCGGAATCCACACCCCGAGTGCTACGTCACGCTCGCCGGGCTGCCGATCGCCTTCGGCAAATTCCAGTGGCCCTTCCACCGTTCCACGTCCGGCGCCGACACCTACATCGTGCACGGCGAAATGCACCTGGCCGATGGCGGACCCCAACAGCTCCACGCCAATCTGGCCGCCTCGGTCACCGTCACGTTTGCGGAGATTGTGCCTGCCATGGAGCAGCCCTATGCGGAATCCTTTGTCTACAACGCCATCCGCAAGACCGTCGACCTGGGCCAGCTCGAATTCTTGAAGTCCGGCAACCGCCAACCCGTTCCCGTCACTACCCGCTTCTACAGCCGCTGGCAAAAGCGGTTCGTCTTTACCGAGACCAACGACCAGGAGCGCCTCGCCTATCTGCTTTCGAAGGTGTACTGGCTTTCGGGCGTACTGGGCGAGGGCAAGCCGGTGTGGATTGCGGACCCGCGCGATGCCCAATACCTGAACACCGGCGAAGCCGACCTGCTGCGCATGGCGGGCGACGAAGCCGGCCAGGGATTAATGGTCCTGGATGGCGAGTTCGCCGCAACCACCCCGCAGTTGATGGAACGTGGCCCCGAGTTCCGCGCCCGCCTCGAAGCGGCCCTCAACTTTACCAAGCCCCAATTCAACGAGGCGATGCGCGCCGGCCAGGCAAATATGTAGCGGCGATCAGAGAGGCGCGCCGCAGCCTGCGCAGAAACGCGATCCAGCCACATTGGTTCGCTGGCAGCGGCTGCAGGTGATCTGCTGCCCGGCCAGCTGCATGTTGAAGGCTGCCGCGGGCGACGCAGGCGCGGCCGGAACGGTGATGTTGACATTCACCGGCCACACCCAGCCCGGCGGCACGCTCATTCCCAGGGCGGCGGCAATGCCGGCCGCCTGGATGGCATTGAATTCCCGTACCCGTCCGGGCATGAAGAAACACTCGATAAAGCCAAGGAAGGTGGGAATGCTGGTCCAGCAGAAGCAACAGTAGAGGATCCCCAGCCCGGTCCGGCGCAGGTAGAAATGATGAACCCCGAACGTACCCAGAAACAGCGCCAGGAGAATGCCCACCACCTCGTCGCGGCGCACCGCCTCGTATTGCTCGTAAAACATTGCTTGCGTGTTGGGAATCGGAACGCCGCTCATGAGCGAAATCTCCTGTGTTTTCTGGATTCTAATACGCGCCCGGCCGATGCCAGGTTCCCGATTGATCCCAGACCCCTGCTTTACCATCTGATTTGAAATGAGCGCGACCTCGGCCGCCGCGAGCGGCACCTTTCTGATTGGCGGCGAACTGCCGGTTCACCGCCTGGGCTACGGCACCATGCGGCTGGTGGGCGATGGGGCTTGGGGCGAGCCCCGCGACCCGGAAGAATGCCGCCGCGTCCTGCGCCGTGCCGTCGAGATGGGCATCAATCTCATCGACACCGCCGACGCCTACGGCCCGGAAATCGCTGAGCGCCTCATCGCCGAGGCCCTGCATCCGTATCCCCCTGGGTTGGTGATCGCGACCAAGGGAGGCATCACTCGCCAGGGGCCGGCGAAGACGGAATACGTCGGCCGTGCCGGCTATCTGATTCAATGCGTGGAGATGAGCCTTCGCCGCCTCAAGCTCGAGCGCATTGAGCTCTATCAGCTTCACCGCATTGACCCGCGCACCCCTCTTGAAGAAAGCCTCGGCGCTCTTGGCCAGATGCAGCAACAAGGCAAAATCCGCCATATCGGCCTGAGCGAAGTGACCCCCCTCGAAATCGAGGCGGCGCAGAAGATCGTCCCCATCGTGAGCGTGCAAAACCGGTATTCCCTGGCCGATCGCCGCCACGAACAAACGCTTGCCTGGTGCGAAGCGCGCAATGTCGCGTTTCTCTCCTGGTATCCCATCAATGCCGGCAAAGTGCTCAAGCCAGATCAGCCTTTCGCGCAACGGCTGGCGCAAATCGCCGTACGCTATGGCGCCTCGCCGGCGCAACTCTCGCTGGCTTGGCTCCTTCATCGCTCCCCGGTCATGCTGCCCATTCCGGGCACTTCGAAGGTTGCCCATCTGGAAGAGAACGTCCATGCGGCCGGGTTGACGATCGGCCCCGACGAGTGGGCCGAACTGGAAGCGCTTGTCTCAAGCTGACGACAAAACAAACTGGTGCCGGGTGCCCCGTCCTGGCTCGGCCAGAGCGGGGTTTCGTCCAGTTCTCACCATCGACGCTGGTCGTACAATGTGAAAAGTTGCAAGGGAACACGGGCTGCCATTGCCGTTCGCTGCTAATAATAACGAGTTGAGTGTGCCAACTTTCACGCCGCAACTGTCGAATTCGGATGAAGGCCGTTGCAGTGATCGATCGGCTACGCGTAGCTGTGGGGCGATCGCAAAAGCGTTCTTTACCGTGTTCCTCTGCATATCGGCGGTGTTGGCGCAGAAGAGCCCGTCCGTTCAAGGCACGATCCGTGACAATACGGGGAACCCGGTAAGTGGGGCACTGGTGCGCCTCGAAAATCACGACACATCTGCCGCAGAGACTCGGTCCAACCCCGACGGATCATTTGTGTTTTTGTCGCTGGAACAAGGCACGTACACGCTGACCGCGGAGAGCGCAGGCCGGCACAGCAATTCCTTAACGGTCCATGCCGGGGATCCGGAATCGCAGCATGCCGACCTTGTCCTCGGCGAAGCTAACTTCTCGCCATCGAACCCAACCGCTGCGCCGGCAGCAGCCATGGAGTTTGCCGATCAACCGAACTTCACCATTTCCGCCGTCACCGACTGGACGGCTGCCGGAGGCCATGGCTCCGACGCCGTCTTGCGCACTAGTGAGGCTCTCAATCGCCAAGCGATCAACCTGAAGCCAGGCGCGTCCGGCGAACGGCACGAACCATCAACCGCAGAATGGAAACAAGAAGAGACCACCCTGCTGGCAGCCGTGACGAATGCTCCGGCGAACTTTGAGACCAATCACAAACTGGGCGAGTTTTATCTCCAGTCAGAGAGATACAGAGATTCCATTCCGCCTCTTGAGACGGCCTGGAAAATCGAGCCGGACAATTTCGACAACGAATATGAGCTTGCCCTGGCTTTAAAGGCCAGCGGCCATTTCACTCAAGCGCACGAACACACCAATCGACTGCTGGCGCGCCGCGACAGCGCAGACGTGCATCGGCTGGCGGGTGAACTTGACGAAAATCTCGGCGATCCGCTCGCCGCGGTGCACGAGTTCGAGCGCGCTTTGCGCCAGGATCCCAGCGAACAGAACTACTTTGAATGGGGCTCCGAACTTCTTTTGCATCGGGCTGTGTGGCAGGCCAGGGACGTCTTCACCGCGGGCGTCAGGGCATATCCGAAATCGGAGCGCATGTTGACGGCATTGGGCGCGGCGCTGTTTGCCGGCGCGCTGTACGATGAGGCGGCGCACCGGCTTTGCGAGGCGTCCGATCTGAATCCCGATGATCCCCAGCCGTATGTTTTCCTCGGCAAAGTCGAGGTCTCGTCGCCCGATCCGCTGCCATGCGTGGAGCAGAAACTGGCGAGGTTCGCCGCCCTGCAGCCGCAAGATCCGTTGGCGAATTATTTCTATGCCATGGCCATCTGGAAATCGAAAGGACAGGCCGCTGATCCGCCGACTCTCGAACGGGTGCAGGATTTGCTGACCAGGGCCGTGAACGCCGACCCGAAATGCAGCGATGCCTTTCTCCAGCTTGGGGTGCTCGAAGCGGCGCGCCACGATTATCGGAAAGCCATCGAGTTCTATACCAGAGCCATCGAGGCCGATCCTCGATCGAGCGAAGCGCACTATCGCCTGGGAGTGGCTTACGATCGCGCCGGCGACAAACGGAAGGCCGCGGAACAATTCCGGGTACACGATGAAATCGAAAAGCAACAAGCCGCTGCAGTGGAAAAACAAAGGCGCGAAGTGAAGCAGTTTGTGGTGGTCGTGGATGGGACCCAGTCCGGCTCGCCTCAGAGGTGAGAGCTGACCGTTGGGGATCACTCAGGCCGGTTTTGGCTTGGCAGTCGTGACAATTCCTTCTCCTTCGCGAATCGTCAGGATCTGATTCACCTTGATCTGGGTGAAGCGCTCGATTTTTTGTGTTGTCGGCCATTTCACTTCGATGGCATCGATGGTCTCCACGGTTCCTACCCCGAAATGCAGGCGCAGATCGCTTTGCGACATGACGCTGGTGCCGCTGTGAACCTCGTCCATTTGAATATGCTTGCCGGTGATGACACGGGCGCGCGCGCCGATGGCTGTCCGGTTGCACTTGGTCCCCACCAGTTTCAGTTTGATCCAGTTCTGCTTGTTGCCGCCGACGTTGTGGAGAAGCGAAGGAAGATCGTTCATGTTCAGGATCAGCATGTCCATTCCGCCATCGTTGTCGTAGTCTCCAAACGCCGCCCCGCGGCTGGAGTATCGCGCTGTGATACCCGGGCCCATTTCTGATGAAACATCCTTGAAGCGGCCATTGCCGAGGTTCTTGTAGACAAGGCGCGGGTTCTTGAAGGTTTCTCCGAAGTTATACTTGTCGATCTCCGGGTAGACATGACCGTTGATTTGCACAATATCGGTCCATCCGTCGTTGTCAAAGTCGATAAATCCGCAACCCCATGCGACATAGGTGCTGTTAATACCGACGCCGGAATTAAAGGATAGATCGGTAAATGTGCCGTCGCCGTTGTTGTGATACAGATTGCTGGTGTCGTCGGCAAAGTTCGTCTTGAAGATGTCGAACCACCCGTCGCAGTCATAGTCGGCGACGCCGATTCCCATGCCTGCCTGCTCGTGCCCGTCGTCGTTATACGCACAGCCGGCCATCACGGCGATATCAGTAAAGGTACCGTCGTGGTTGTTCTTGAAGAAGATACTGGGCTCGGAGTCGACGGCTACATATATATCGGGCCAGCCATCGTTGTCGAAATCGTACGAGACTGAAGTAATGGAATAACGAGGCCCCGGCTTCAGGATCCCCGCCTTCTCCGATACATCGGTAAATGTGCCGTCGCCGTTATTGTGGTATAGCAGATTTGTGTCCCCGGGAAGTCCCCTCGGGCCGCACATGGTGGGCACTCCCTTCCATTGGCAAAAGCTTGCATCATCGATGGACAGCGGTTTGTCAGGATCAAGCTTGACAAAATGACATATGAAAAGATCCAGATGGCTGTCGCGATCGTAATCGAGGAAACTGCACCCCGTACCCCAGCGCCCATGTGTTTCCGCAAGGCCGGCTTTTGCCGTTACATCAGTAAATGTCCCGTTTCCGTTGTTATGAAAGAGGATGTTATGACCCCAGAACGTGCAGAATAAGTCATCCCATCCATCGTTGTCGTAGTCGCCCACGCACACCCCGGTTTGCCAGCCGCTGCGCCCGATCCCGGACCTCTCCGTCACATCGGTGAACGTGCCGTCGCGGTTGTTCTTGTATAAGTGGGTGGTCGGCGCTTTGCCGGGCGCCCATTGCGCGTCCAGCCGGCTGCCATTCGTCAGATAAATATCGAGCCATCCATCGTTGTCGTAGTCAAAAAACGCCAGACCGCTGCCCTTGGTTTCAAGGATGACACGTTTCCTGTCGACCCCGCCCCACACGTTGGGAACTCTCAGGCCGGCGCTTTCAGCCACGTCGATGAATTGGACCGGAGATGCGGGCGAGGTTGTTACGGCAGCTTCGACGTGAAATCGGTTGCCAAGCCTCCAAAACGGAGTCGTCAGGGCATCGAGCAGACCGGTGCCCAGGACGAAGAGGGAGGATCCGAGAAAGCGCCGCCGGGGAATGATCATATGCTTGTTCGATTATAGAAAGCCGCGATGGACCAAATGGGAATCATCGGCTGCGTATTTTTGGGAATGGGTGAGGAACGATACCGGCTCCTTCTTTCACCGCAATGATCGAATCAACCGGAACATTGGTCAATTTGTCCATTTGGCCGCTGGGCCATGTGATTACCAGAGAATCGATCTTCGTACGCTTGCCCAGCCCGAAATGGATGCGCGGGTCGCTGGCCGACATGTAGCTGGAGCCGCCCTTCGCCTGGTCCACCTGCACCACCCCTTCTGAAGTTACTTTCAGCACAGACCCAATCCCGTCGCGGTTGGACTTTGTACCGATCAGGAACACCTCGAGCCAATGATTTCCGTTGAGCGTATCGTTGCGCAGGAGTTCCGGCGAGTCCCCGCGGCAATTAACGGCCATGCCGACGCGACCATCATTGAAGAAATCGGCCGTCGCCAGGCCACGTCCCACCACCGGGCGATTGAAGTCGGAGCCGAGGGTTTCGCTCACCTTATCGAATTTGCCGCGCCCCAGATTGTGAAACATCAGTAGAGGCTCCTTATAGGAAACCAGACTGTGATACAGAGGGATATTATCGACCATGGCGCCATTAGCTTGCACAATGTCGGGCCACCCATCGTTGTCATAGTCAATGAATTTAGCCGCAACCCCGCTGAGCAGCATGGCCTTGTTGCCGATGCCGGAATTGTACGTAATGTCGGTAAACGTGCCGTCGCCGTTGTTGTGATAGAGGCGATTCAATTCGAAGTCAAGATGCGTGATATACACATCAAGCAAACCATCGCCATCCACATCCGCGGCATCGATGCCCATCCCCGCCTCGTATCGGCCATCTTCGCTGGCGGCCAGCCCCGAAATCAGTGAAATGTCTGCAAATGTGCCGTCGTGGTTATTCTGGAACAGAAAGTTAGGCCAGGTATCGTTGGCGATGGCGACATCGGGCCAGCCGTCGCCGTTGAAGTCAGCAAGCACTAATCCCATGCCTTTCGATTCGGGTATTCCGATTCCCGACTTTTCGCTGACATCCGTAAATGTTCCGTCATGGTTGTTACGGTACAGTTTTGTCTTCTGGCCATGATAGTTATTCGGGTTGCAATAGGAGCGATAACCCGGCGCTCGCTCGCCGCACCATAAGTTGTTTTGTGGCGACCAATCGATATAGTTGGTGACAACCAGATCGAGCCAGCCATCCTTGTCGAAATCGAACCAGCCCGCGCTGGTCGACCATGCGCCCTCGTCTGCTACACCAGCTTTCGCAGTAACATCGGTAAATGTTCCGTCTCCATTATTTCGATAGAGGATAGCGCGCCCATAGCCGGTCACATATAGATCGGGATAACCATCGTTGTTAAAGTCCCCCACGGCGACGCCCTGCCCATAATGCCCCTCGCCGCCCACACCGGCTTTTTCGGTTACATCGGTAAAGGTACCGTCGCCGTTGTTGCGATAGAGAGCCGAGCGCAGCGGATGCGCCGGCTTGTAGGCGTCGGTCGCCGCAGATTGGACAAAGTACAGGTCCATCAGCCCGTCCTGATCGTAATCAATCCACCCGACGCCGGTGCCCATTGTCTCCAGGTAATATTTCTCGTCTGTCTGCGTGGAGTCCTGAACAAACGTGATGCCCGCGGAACTGCGAATATCGGTGAAGTGGCCGCCGGCGGAAGGGGATGGTCTCGACGGCTTTGTCGACTGTTGTCCGCGTGCTTCGCTGCATCGCCAACCAGCAAACGCAACCAGCAAGACAGCCATGGCGGCACAGGCAATTCGTGCCCTCATAGTGTTCTATCCGCCAAAGACAACGCCAACTGGAGCAGTTGTTCTTTGTTGGCCGCAGTCATCGCCTCGCCTTCATTGCCGGCCGCCGGGGGCGTGTTATCGAGAACCTGCTCGATCCGGTCGACTTCCAGGCTTCCGGACGCGCTGCTTTCCTTGAAGCGTTGGAGAACTTCCCGGGCCTTATCGACTTTGCCAATCTGAAAATAGAAAACACCGAGCGTCGAGTACCCGCCGCCCCACTCGGGCAACAGGTCTATCGCTCGCTCGAGTTGCTGAGCCGCTTCCGCCGTATTGCCGCGCATGGCAGAAGTGAGGCCGAGACCCCAGTAGATCTTCCCCGAAGCCGGAATGCGCGATTGGCCCTGCATGAGCGTTTGCTGCGCGCTGTCCATATCATGAGCCCTTAAGTCAATCAGTGCCAACGACAAATAATTCTGATCGTTGTCCGGATTGCGCACGATTGCGTCGCGGAAGATCTGTGCTGCGTGCGGCGTGTCACCAACGTGAGCGTAGATATCCCCCAGCAAATTGAGGAAGGCATCATCCTTGCGCCCGTCGTCTGACACCTGGTTGGCCAATTCCAGCGCCTGCGCATACTGGTGCGCGCGGAAGTAGGCATTGGCGAGGTCGAATTTGATCTCGTCGGAGTTCGGATTGGCCTGTAATGCTTGCTGAAAGTGCGGAATGGCATCGTCGTATAGATGATACCGGGCCAAAAGAACACCAACGCCGGCCAGCGTGCGGTAATCGGAAGAGCTAAGCTTGTCGAGTTGCGCGATGGTATTTCGGGCATCGTCTAACCGGCCTGATTTCAGGTAAGCTTCGGCAAGCAGGTAGAGATCCTCCGGTTGCTCCGGATGAGTCTTGAGCTGATTCAAAAGGGATTCGACGTCCAGTTGCTGGCGCGCTCCGGGAGCAAGTGTGGAGCGGTTGTCGAGATAATCGAACAGATGCTGGTAGGGAAGGGGTCCCGCGGAAGCATTCTTCGAGAGAGTTCTGAATACGCCCAGGTCGCGATCTGCAGCCTCGGTCTCATGCAGGCTTCGTTCGGCCATGGCCAGTTTGTAGTAGCCGGAGGCCGGATCGCGGCTGGTGCGAACGTACCGCCGAAGCAGTTCCTCCGCTTCGGTGAACTTCCTCCCCGCGAGCCGGAGGTTGGCGAGTTCAAGGAGCGCCTCGGGAAAATCCGGATTGGCTTTCAAGCTCCGATGAAAGAAATCCTCGGCCTGCTGCGCATCGCCCTGGCGCTCGGCGATGAATCCAAGGTTAAACAAGCAAGTCGCATGGTTCGGATCGAGCTTAAGTCCCTCCTGGAAGTATTGCTTCGCGTCATCAAACCGTCCGAGGTTGCGATATGAAAGTCCAAGGAACGCGTAGGACCGGGCTGAGTTATCCAATTCGAGAAGCTTCTTGAACTCCTCGATGGCCTTCTCTATTTTTCCGGCCATGAAGTAGCTCTCGCCAAGCGCGGCGAGAAGGTCTGCGCGCCGGGGAGATATCTGCAAACCTGATTCCAGGAGAGGAATCGCGTCCTCGAAATAGCTCTGCGACATGCTCACCTGGGCCATCAGAAAGATAACATCGGTGTTATTCGGCGCTAACTTGTGCGCTCGGACGAGTAAGTCAAGCGCATCGAGCGGGCGCGACAAGTTACTATACGCCTGGGCCAGGAGATACATGGTTTCAGGGGACTCAGGCTTGAGCTTGAGTGCGCGGTTCAGGATGAGCTCGGCCTTGGCGGAATCAGGCGTGCGCAGCAGAACCTGGCCCAGGTTATAAAGAATCTCGAAGGTCTCTGGCTGAAGCGCATCGGCTTTCTCCAACTCCAATTGAGCAGGCTTGTACTGCTTCTCTGAAGCCAGCAGGACTCCCAGGGAAAAATGAACCTGCACGTCGTTGTTGCCCTGTTCCGAGAGTTGGCTTGCCGTCCGCATTGCCTCTGCTATGCGCCTGGTCTGAAAATAGGCGCGCACCAGGTTGAACTCGGAGGCAGTCGTGGCCGGGCGTACGCGCTGGAAGTGAGGAATGGCAGCAGCCGGCGAGCCTTTCATCGCCAGCAGAACGCCGAGATTGTAATTGGCTTCGGAGTTAGCGGGATCGAGGGCGAGAACCGCGCGGAATTCTCTCTCGGCCAGGTCGTTCCGCCGCTGGGCAACGTAGATGTTGCCCAGGTTGTTGTGGGTTTTGATCGAGTGGGGATTGATATGCAGCGCCTTCTCGAGAGATGCGATGGCGCCCGCATAATCCTGCTGGCTGGACTGAATGATGCCCAGCAGGTTGTACCCCTCGATGCTGGATGGATGCTTCTTCAATTCATCGAGCACGGCGGTTTTGGCTTCCGCAAATCGGTGCTGCTGAATCAGGGATTCAATGTCTGGAAAAGCGCCGGCCGGGGCCGGCTCATTCTGCGCCTCGACCAAAGAGCCGCCGGCGATGAGGAACCCAAGCAGGAGCGCGGCCAGCACCCAGGTCAGGGCATGGAAGGAATCAGTCCGCACCGCGCTCGCAAGGTTCCTCATAAAATGGGTCATTGTAGCATCTCCATCGCCTGCTTCGCGGTGGCATTCTGGGGTTGTAATTTGAGCAGTTGCTCCAGGATCGCGCGGGCCTTTTCTTTGTCGTCGCGCAGGACGTAGAGACGCGCGAGATTGAGATACGATTGGTCGAAATTCGGAGCTACGCGAATCCCCGATCTGAATTGTTCCTCGGCTCGGGAGAAATCCTCCTCGCGAACGAACACGATGCCCAGGTTGTTCAGTGCTTCGGCATAGTCGGGGCGCAGTTCTATGGCCCGCTGAAGGTAATCCGACGCGGGGCGCATTTGATTTTGCTGAGCATAGAGCATGCCGAGGCTATAGTTGACCTCCGGGTCGTCGGGCTCTAATGCGAGGGCGCGCATCAGCGACTCTCTTGACTTATCGAAGGATTTCTGGCGACGGTATACGTTGCCAAGATTCAGATGGGCCGTGACATAGTTTGGCCGCTGGGCAAGGGCGTGCTGAAAATCCTGGATGGCTTCCTCCTGCCGGCCTTGCTGAGCGGCCATCATGCCAAGGTTATTCCACGCCTCAGGATAATTGGGCTGCAGCTTCAGCGTCTGTTCAAGATAGCGGCCGGCTTCATCGAAGTTATTCCGCCGCAGGTTGAGTGTGCCCAGGTTGTACCAGGCATCGGCATTGTCGGGCTTTGCCGCAATAACTTGCTTGAATGATTCTGCTGCCTGGTCGAGATAGCCGTGCTGGTACATAGATACGCCATAAGTGAAGTCATTGCGACGAAACGTATCCCGCACCAGGAGGCCAGGAAACGGAAGGGCCAGCGACGTTCGTTCATGCGCCGAGGTGGGAACGGAGGCTACATCCGCAGAAAGACGGTCCAGGCTGATGCTGCCCTGGTACACCTTGGTGATCATGGCATTGTGATCGAGCAGAAACGAGATGGGGATTGGCAAGTCGCGGCGCCGGTCGAACATGTGGCGATAAATGAGGTTGTAAATGCCGGAAATCTCGGTGGTCGCAAAGAGGACAGGAAAAGAGAATTGTTTCTGCTCCGCAAACTTGAGCGCTTTCTCCGCGGCGACGGACTCATCAACGTTAATGGCGAGAATCCGAATTCGATTGGCGCCTGACGATGGTGCATCTCGCTGGAGTGAATTCAACAGATCAAGGCTGAGCGGCGCCGTAGTGGCCCAGAAGACGAGCAGGGTGAAGGTCTCGAGAGTGGAAGCCAGATTCCATTGCTTTCCGGCAAGGTCGGTAAGCGAGAAATCGGGCGCCTTCAGTGGTTCGATCAGCCAGGTATCCACGTTTTCCGGCAAAGGGTCCGGTCCCGGAGAGGAGCTGAGGTCGAACGATGTCGAGGGTACTTCCGTAAACGGCCTAGAGGTGAAGGAAGAGGCGCCTTCTTCGATTTCGATGCGGTGGCCGGCGGGCAATTGCTCGAAGACCTGCGTGAGTCCCGAGGGCCAGCGAACGGTGGCCCGAACGTTGCCTGCCTGGTCTCCCAAGCCAAAAGACAACTCCTTTGCATGCTGCGCCAGAAAACCGGAACCGGCCTGAAGATACTTCGTCTGGCGCAGTGCGCCCGCTTCCACCGTGACGGCCGCGCCGATCGCGTCACGATTGCTCTTGTGTCCGCGGAGACGAAACGACATGGATCGACCGATGTGTTTCATCGAATTATGCAGAATGCGCAGCTGCGGCGCGTTGCGGCTTTTGAGGATCACTTCCAGCCGACCATCGTGATCGATATCGGCCAGCGCAAACGAGCGGCAGTCTTCGAGAAAATCCATGGCCAGCGCGCCGGAAGCCTCGGTGAACGTTCCATCGTGATTGTTTATAAACATCACGTTCCGCGCGTATCCATGCCATGTTTGATCGGAACGAACCAGTTCGTTGATGGCGTTCCAGCCGCGTTCGTAGGCGAGGGATGCGGTGGCGTCTTCCGGCGATTTGGCCACCACCTGCCGCCAGAAAAAGCCGGCCAGATCGCTCTTGTCCGGCCCGGAGAGATAGCCATTGGCGACGTAAAGATCGGGATAGCCATCGTGATCGAAATCCCAGAAATCGGAGCACCACGACCAGCGCCCCATCTCCACCCCTGCCTCGCGGCCCACGTTCTGAAAAGTGCCGTCTCCGGCGTTGCGATAGAGTGCGTTCCCGCGGGCGTGCCGTTGATACAGCCGGCGAATGTTTTCCGGCGCCTTCTCATGGAATTGATTCTGTTCTGAAACTCTCTGGCCGGCGGCCTCCCACATGCTGGGCACGTAAATATCCTGGTGTCCATCGTTGTCGTAATCGGCCCAGCAACAGCCCATGCCGGCGCCCACGCTTTCCACGTGAGCCTGTTTCGAAACCACGGCGAACGTCCCGTCCCCGTTGTTGCGATAGAGTTGCGAACTGCCGAAATCGTTGGCCACGAAGAGATCGGGCAAGCCGTTGCCGTTGGAGTCGCCCCAGGCACAAGCGAAGCTGTAGCGGTCGTTATCCGCGTTGAGGCCGGCCTGGTCCGTCGTTTCCACGAACGTGCCATCGCCCTGGTTGTGAAACAGGCAATTGGGCGGGCCATTGCGGGCGTCATAGTAGGGAACCGGATAGTGATACTGGTCGAGTCCCAGGTAGTACATGTAGGTGCAGAAGCAAACGTCGAGGCGGCCATCGCGATCGTAGTCGGCGAGGGCGGCATGGGTGAACGAGCCCTGGGGCGGACGAGCGAATTTGAACGCGTCTCCCTTGAGCGAAAAGGCGCCGTTGCCCTGGTTGACAAACAGCAGCGGTCCCAAGCCGCAAACCACGAGCAGATCCTGGTGGCCGCGATTCTGAAAATCTGCAAAAAGAGCGCAGGCGGTGCCGTCGAGCACGCCCACGCCGGCCTTTTCGGTTACGTCTTCAAACGTGCCGTCGCCGCGGTTGCGGTAAAGGCGGTTCGGCAGGCCGGCGGGCTGGCAGATGTACAGATCATCGAAGCCATCGTTGTCGTAGTCGCCGGCCGCTACACCGTTGTTTCCGTAAAGGTCGATGCCGATCGCTCCGTCGAGAACGGTTCTCCAGTAATCGGCGCCGTGCAGAAATTGCGCGCGGTAGGATTCAACTCCCCCGAGCGCATGTGCAGTGACGTCTTCGAAAGCCGCACCGCTGGTTCGGCAGATCGTCTCCTCGCCGGCTGCCCACTTGCAGGCCCTCCACGTGCCGTGTTCGTCGCGGGTCCACTCCGTGTGCCACGAGCCCACGCGTTCCTGACGCTCCTGTTGCAGTTCGTGGCTCACCAGGTCATAGCGAATATCGGCCTCCACGGTCAGGGGAGCGCTGCGGGAAACTCGTATTCCGTAGATTTCGAACTCGGCCGTTTCAACGCGCGGCGTCTTTCCCAGCCAACTGTTGACCTGCCCCAGAAACCGGTCGGG
Organism: uncultured Acidobacteriota bacterium; assembly: GCA_963720105.1. Lineage (GTDB taxonomy): Bacteria > Acidobacteriota > Terriglobia > Terriglobales > Acidobacteriaceae > Telmatobacter. The sequence goes on from CAVREL010000110.1 coordinate 67,608, forward strand.
TCCGGCAAAGAGATCGGGCGCAAACTGCCGTTTTGCGATATCGATCCCGTAGGCCGAACGGAGAGTCTTTTCCATGGCGGGCATCAGCGAGCAGGCTTGAAGAGACGCGGCCAGCGCCGCAGCGAGACGGGCATGGTTTGCCGGCGAAACCTTCAGATCCAAGCCCCAGCGGCTCAGGATGGCCTCAATTTCGAAAGCATATTTTTCGGTTGCATACTCGTCCGACCCCGGGGCGACGAGCCGGAAAATGTCAGCCAATGGAGAGGGGGCAGGATAGTGGGGTTGCAGACGGACATCGGAGAAGGGCAAGTCGATGGTTTGCCCGGAGCGGGGTGCATCGGTCACCGCGGAAAACGCGAGACTGCGGATGGGAGCAGCTTTCAGGATCAGGGGGGCCACCGCGAGATTTTTCAGGATCGCCCGCCGGGACATCGACTGATTCTGGTTTTTGCTGTGTTGCATCATGATTGGCGGCTGTGGCGGGTCGGGCGGGTTGATGGAAATCATAGCACCCAGAACGGGGAGTCAAGCGCGCCAGGGGGGAGCGCGATCCATATCTCCAGCCGGATACCCATCGTCGGCTGACCTTGGCGCGGGGGCAGAAACTGTGGATTCGTCACAAATCTCGACGATTTCAGTCTTGGAATCAAAACGCCGCAATCCGAGGGGTGTTGGCGAGCGCGTCACGGCAGCCGCTCTATTGGGTATGAGATGCTGTAAGTCGATTAAATAAATATATGTTATTCCACTCAGTCCGGCTGAACGGGCAGTCTCACCCGGATCCCAAATTGGTCCCCAATCAGGCCCCCTCCACCTTTTGGTTGACAAACATCGCACGTATGGTCTAGGCTTCGTGCCACGATTTAGTAATCGTTTACAAATTCACCCAAAAAAACAGAATCAGTCCCCGGAAAGGGCCGTGTATCGGAAGCAAACGAGCAGTTGAACGGAGGTTACTCGGATGGGCCGTGATCGCATACTCCTTCCTCGCTTGAGAATCGTTGGCTACCTAACCCTCACCTTCCTGATCACCCTCTTCGTCCTGAGCCGTTGTGCCGTCGCGCAGGTGGATGAAGGGGCCATCACCGGTACCGTGCAAGACTCCACCGGCGCCGTGGTACCCAATGCGCAGGTGACCCTGGTGAACACCGATCAGGGCTTCACGCTGGAAACCAAGTCGAATGGCAGCGGAGGATATACGTTCTCTCCGGTGCGCATCGGCCACTATGAAATCACGGTCACTGCACAGGGATTCTCCAAAACCACCCAGAAAAATGTCACTGTGCAGGTGGCGCAGACGGTCCAGGCCAACATTACGCTGAAGCCCGGCGCTGCCACTGAGACCGTTGAGGTGAATACCGCGCCGCCCGTGCTGCAGACCGAGGAGGCCTCGGTAGGCCAGGTAATCGGGTCGCAGGAGGTCAACGACCTGCCGCTCAACGGGCGCAACTTCACCTTCCTCGCCCAGCTTGGAGCGGGTATGCAAACGCCGCAGGCCGACACCCGCGGCAACGCCGCCTCGGGGGCTTTCTCGGCCAACGGCCTTCGCCCCGCACAGAACAACTACCTGCTGGACGGCATCGACAACAACTCCAACGCCGTCGACTTCCTCAACGGCACCAACTACGTCATCCTCCCGCCTGTGGATGCCATTCAGGAGTTCAAGGTCCAGACCGCTGATTTCAGCGCCGAACTGGGACGCTCAGCGGGCGCGGTGATGAACGCCACGATCAAGTCGGGCACCAACAGCCTTCATGGCGCTGCCTGGGAGTTCTTCCGCAACGACAAGCTGGATGCCGCTGACTACTTTGAAAACAACACCGGCATCGGGAAAGGCAAGCTCCGCCAGAACCAGTTCGGGGCCTCTGCAGGCGGACCGATCATCAAGAACAAGATCTTCTTTTTCGGCGATTACGAAGGCTTCCGCCGCGTACAGGGCACGCCCGAAAACGGCAATGTGCCCACCGCGTTGGAACGCAGCAGCGGCTACGCCAACCTTTCCGATGAGCTTGCGCTGCAAGATGGCACCACGCGTACCGACGTCCTCGGCCGCGCCATCCAGAAGGGAACCATTCTTGATCCGGCCACCACGCGCTATGTTGCGGCCGGCGCCAAGGACCCGGTGTCGGGCCTCGTGAACAGCACCAGTTCGGGTGGTTACGTTCGCGATCCGTTCAGCACCGCCTGCGGGCCGAGCTCCACCACCATTACCCTCGCTGCCTGCCCCGATCTCAACCAGCTCACCGGAACGAACGCGGCCCGAATCGATCAGAATGCGGTCAACGTTCTGAACCTTTTCCCGGCCCCCAACTCCGGCCTGCATGTGTTTGGCAGCAGCCCAGCCCTGTTTGAGCACCGCAACCAGTTCGACATCCGCGGCGATGTGAACCCCGATGAGAAGGATCAGATCTTTGCCCGCTACAGCTTTTCCGACGATCCCATCTTCATCCCGGGTATCTTCGGCGGCATTGCCGATGGTGGTTCTTTCGATCAGGGCCTGCAGACCGCGCGGTCGCACCAGATGGTTGCAGGATATACGCGCGTCTTCAATCCCAACACGATTAACCAGGTGCGCGCCGGTTTTGCCCACCTGAAAACTACCCGCTTCGGCCCCGAAGCCACCAACGCAGGCATTCCTTCGAAGTACGGCATCTCCGGCATCCCTCAGCCGCCCACCGATGGCCCGGAGAATGGCGGTCTCCCCGCATTCAGTATTAACAACCTGGCGCAGCTCGGCAGCAACTCGTTTCTGCCTTCGGAAGAGGTGAGCCAGACCCTCCAGGTTACGGACGACTTTACCAAGGTATACGGTAAGCACAGCTTCAAGATGGGCATCGAGTACCAGAACGTGAAGTTTTCGACCCTGCAGCCGGCCTGGTCGCACGGCCAGTTCGACTACAACGACGCCTTCACCGACATCCCCAACGTCGGCACAACTGCCAGCGGTATCGCGCAGATGATCCTGCCCAGTCAGGCAAACGTGTATACGTTCGCCGACTCACCCACCGCATTCAAATACAACTATTCGGGCGGTTCCGACCAGACATTTGTCTCCAACATCAGCACGACCTACGATCAGAGGGTCTACTTCGCGACCTACTTCCAGGATGACTGGAAAATGACCCCGAAGCTGACCTTGAATCTCGGCGTCCGCTGGGATTACTTCGGTCCGATCAACGAAACCAATGGCGGCCAGGCGAACTTCGTTCCTTACCCGGTCCCCGGGACGCCCATTGGTTCCCCCACGTTTCTCGTTCCGGCCAAGGGCAAAGATAACCGGACCTTGTCCACCACGGCGGGCTGCCTGACCGTCTTCGCCAGTTGTACCGGGTTCCAGGACCTCCTCGCCCAGGACGGCATCACCCTGCTGGAGACGAATCGTTGGGGTCAGGGCCTGCTGGAGACGCAGAAAACCAACATTGCCCCACGCGTCGGCTTCGCTTACCAGGTGGATCCGAAACTGGTGGTCCGCGGCGGTCTCGGGGTCTTCTACAACTCCTTTGAGAACCAGGGCTACGGTCCGAACATCGGTGAAAACTATCCGTTCGTGTTCAACCTGACACCGGGTACGCAGGCTCCCCCCGGCTTCACCGGTCCTTCGGGCGGTGTTGCACCCATCAGCTATAACTCCGCCTACGCCCATTGCCCATCGGCGGGAGGAAACCCGGGCACCGGCCAGGGGACCGCCAATTTCGAATCCGGCTTTTCCTGCTTCAGCCTCAACCCAGCGACCTTTAACGCTCTGGGGTTGGGCTTGCAAGGTCTGCAGTTCAACTATGGGACGCCGCGGACCTACAGCGCCAACTTGACCGTTCAGTACTCCCTGACGCACGCTATTTCCGCCCAGGCTGCCTACGTCTTTACGCAGGGTTCTGATCTGCAGGGAGGCGTCGGCTATCAGAACGTCACCCAGATCCTTCCCAACAACGTCAGCAGCACCAAAAGCGGTTGCAAAACCTCGACACACGATTACGGTGTATTTCCCAGCGACAGTTGCGTGCCTTTCCCGGACTTCGGCGGCGGCAGTTACCAGGCCACCTATGGAGAGAGTACCTATCACAGCTTGCAGACCAAGGTGGAAGATCAGATGTCGAACGGTCTGACCTTCCTGCTTGCCTACACATGGTCCAAAGCCATGTCCGACGCCGGCGACCTGCTCAACGGCGGTTCTACCGGCGGCCTGCGTGCCTACAACGTGCCCGGCCTCGGACCCAGATTCGACTGGGCTCCAGCTAATTTCGATCTCCGCAATGTGTTCCACTTCAGTGGCGGATACCAGTTGCCCGTCGGCAAGGGCCAGAAGTACATGAACAGCGGTGGTATTGGGGACGCTATTCTGGGTGGCTGGGCTGTGAACTGGATTACCACGTTGCAAGGAGGCCAGCCCATCAATTTCGGCTGTCCGACTGGAACGACGGCGGGAACCGGTTGCAACGTCGTCAAGACCGGCGATGCACAACTGGGCATCAAGAGCAAGACGATCGACGGCGGGCCGCGGCCATTCTGGATCAACAATGCCGCCGCCTTTAACCAGCCTTGCAAGCTCTCCGATGCCTCGGGTGTGATTGCGCCGGATCCGAGTTCGATCTCCAATTGCCTCCCGCTGGATGGCGCGGCGGCTCTGGGCTCCAAACCTGGCCAGGTCGCCGGGCCCGGCTTCCATCGACTCGATTTCTCAGTGTTTAAGAAGTTCCCGATCACCGAGCGGTTCTCGACCGAGTTCCGCGCGGAATTCTTCAACATTCTGAACCATCCGAACTTCAACGCGCCCAACTTCGGCGGCAACGGCGTGGTGGCCATCGGCGGTTCGGGCAACATCACCGACCCACACTTCGGCGAAGTTGGATCCACGCGCGACAATCCCTATGATCCGCGCCAGATCCAGTTCGCGCTGAAGTTGTACTACTGAGTTAACATGGACAACACCCCGGTACGGCGCCTGTTGGGGTGCCTTGCCGGGGTGTTGTTCTTTCTCTTCATGGATTTCATGACTGTCATCCTGAGCGGAGTCCGCCGCGGCGGACGGAGTCGAAGGATCTGCGGTTGTTTTTCGCGGCGATCCTGGACGACTCGATGGGGCGCGATGCTGCCGAGCCTGGTCCTGGCGAGTACGTTCGCATCTGCCCAGGACACCTCGAAAACCAATCTCGATCACCAGTATCAGGCCGCCGTTTCCGACTACCAAGGTGGCCGCTACGCGCAAGCCGCGGACGAACTGGAAAAGCTTCTGGCCTACGCTCCGCGGAGTTATGAGCTACATGAGCTTCTGGGGATGGTGTACGCGTCGCTCGAGCAAAACGACAAGGCCATCGATCATCTGAAAACCGCGGTGCAGATCAAGCCCGAGCGGGCTGAGGCCCGCATCAACCTGGGCGCGACGCTGGCACGTGCCGGCAAGCCCGATTGGGCGGCGGAGCAGTTCCAGAAGGCGGTTACCCTGGAGCCGGGAAACTTCGACGCCAACCATAATCTCGCCGAGTTTTACATTCAGGCCGGAAAACTCGCCCAGGCCCAGCCCTATTTCGAGGCGGCGCAGCGGATTCGCCCCGATTCCTACGACAACGGCTACAACCTCGCCATGGCCGATTACCTTCTCGGCAAGCGGACCGAGGCGCGCCAGGTCGTCAATGAGCTGGTGAAGGTAAAGGATACCGGCGAGTTGCGCAACCTGCTGGGACAGATCGATGAGAAAGACGGCAAATACGTCGAAGCCGCCAACGACTACGAAGGGGCGGCCCACCTCGATCCCAGCGAGGACAACCTCTTCGACTGGGGAAGCGAAATGCTTCTGCACCGGACCTACGAGCCGGCGATCGCCATCTTCGAACAGGGGGTGCAGCGGTTTCCGAAATCGCCGCGCATGTTCATCGGCCTGGGACTGGCGTATTATTCGCGCGGCAAATACGACGACGCCATAAAGGCGCTGATTTCGGCGTCCGATCTGAGTCCCTCCGATCCCCGCTCCTACGTGTTTCTGGCCAAGGCCTATAACAGCTCGCCTTTGCAAGGCGATGAGGTGATCCAGCGGTTTCGGCGCTATGCTGAGTTGCAACCCGGCAATGCGCTGGCGCAGTACTATTACGCGGTGAGCTTGTGGAAGGGCAAAAGGGTCGAGGACCCGGAGACGGACATGGGCACGGTGGAGGTGCTGCTCCTGAAGGCGGTCTCCCTCGATGACTCGCTGGCCGAGGCTCACGTGCAATTGGGCAATCTTTATGCCGACCAGCACAAGTACGAAAAGTCGATCCCGCAGTATGAGCGGGCCCTGGCCCTGGATCCGAATCTTTCCGACGCGCATTACCGATTGGGCACGGACTATGTGCATGTCGGGCAGAAAGAAAACGCGCAGAAGGAATTCGCCGTGTACCAGAAATTGCGTGCCCAAGACCTGGCCGCGGCGGAGAGGGAACGGGCTGAGGTGCAGCAGTTCGTGTATTCGGAAAAGGGCTCCGCAACCAGCAAGCCGTAGCGGAGAGCATTGAATCAGGTCCTGTATTCTGTCTGTCATCCTGAGCGGAGGTCGCCGCGGCGACCGAAGTCGAAGGATCTGCGGTTGCTTTTCAGAACTTGGACGGCGCAAATCCAAGCATTGAGGGGAATACGTATCGCCGGAATAACTTCTCCATGACCTCGTCATTCTCCAATCCGCGATTCGGACTCAACGCACAAACACCGTGGGAAGCTGCGCGCGCGCTGAGCCGCAGCCGGCGTGATTTCCTGCGCGGCGCCGCGGGGGCCGTTCTGGGTTCGGCAGTGATGAGCGCCAGCCCGTTCGTGCGCGGCGAGACCGCTCGACAAAAAAGGAAAGCTATCGTCATTACGTTTGGGGGCGGAGCCCGCGACCAGGAAACCTTTGCGCCCGAGGGCCAGGAAAACATTCCCAACATGCTTCACGAGCTCGCGCCCCAGTCGAGCTTCTTTACCCATGTGACGAACCAGGGGATCCTGGGCCACTACGTAGCCACGGCCAGCCTGGCCACCGGCGTGTACGAGACTCTGAATAATTTCTCCGCCGTTCCCCCCGAACATCCGACGGTATTTGAATATTTCCGCAAGGATCTTCGTCGGCCGTCGTCGGATGCGTGGGTGGTGGCGCCGAGCAACGGCTTTAACCGGATCGGCGAAAGCGAGTGCCGCTCCTATGGCCAGGGGCAGGGTGCGCGGGTGATTCTGCCCAAACATCTGCTCAGCGCGGCCACTTCCGGCGGCACGGGCGATTTCGCCCATTTGCTGCGCGATAACTACGAGAATCCGCTTTATACGCCCCAGATCGGAGGCGGCGAAGTGGAACTCGAGCAGATGGAAAGGATCCTGCGCCTTTCGGTCGATGACTTCATGGCGCACGCCAAGACATTGTCGAGCCCGGATGAACTATCGGTGTACATCGCCAAGCGCCTCATCCAGCAGGAAGCACCCAGCCTTCTGTGGATCACGATGCACGATATCGATGTTGCGCATTCGGGCGCCTATTCGCTCTACATCGAAGGAATCCGGCGCACCGACCGGCTGTGCCTGGAACTGTGGAAGTTTGTGCAAAGCCAGCCGGAGTATGCGGGCAACACGACGCTGTTCGTGCTTCCTGATTTCGGGCGCGACTCCGATTACGATGCCGGCGGCAATGGATTCCAGCACCACCGTACCGGCGATGCCGCCAGCCGCACGACCTGGATGATGGTGCTGGGCGCGGGTGTCCGGCAGGGAGTGGTATACGAGGATCCCATGCAATCCATCGATTTGGTCCCCAGCCTGGGCGCCATCATGGGATTTTCGGCGGCGCAGTCGACGGGCAAGCCTGTACGGGAGTTGTTGTAGCGTATGCAGCCGAGCGATCTCCAGCCAGAGCATTTTGCCGGGTACCCGCCCGAAGCGCGGACGCTGATGGCTGCGCATCTCGATGTGCTCCGCCAGCTTCCTCTGAGCTTCGTGCCCAGCCTTCTCCGCGAGGCCATCGATTACGACTACCGATTTCCCGCGGAACGCCTGGCCCTCGACCGTGAGCTTGCTGCGCTTAGCAGACTCTCGCCGGAGCAGATCAAGGAGCGGTTCCACCCATTCGCACAGGTCTCGCTCTCCTCGAACCTGGAGAAGTTTGACTGGATCAATCTGCCCGGGCAATTCGTGGAGCAGCAATCTGCCTACCTGTGGAGCACGCATCAGCTCGACGCGTTTCGCAAGGCCGCGACGGAGTATGGAGCCCAGTTGGAGTCGGCGGCGCCGCCGGAAAAAAGTCCGGTGCCGCGCCTCGGCATCGCGGTCATCGGGCAGGGCGTTGCAACCGACGATGGCAAGCTGTTTCGCAATCTCCGGCCGCATGGGACGTGCTTCAATCGCGTGAAGCCCGAGCGAGGATTCGAACTGCTGCTCACCGCCGTCGAAGCGCGCGCCAAGGCGCATCCGGTTCCTTATGGACACTGGTATGTGGACGGAGGACAGTCCGCAGGCCACAGTGCGTCAATCACGTGTGTGTCGTATCCGGGACTGGAGCCGGCGCGCGCCGCGTTGTTGAGGAAAATGCAGACAGAAATCGTGCGTCCGGGCATGGGGCCGGAAGAACTGCGAACCATCATGGCGCGCCTGGTCCCCACCGACCTGGGAATGGACAAGGCCGGGGACCAGGTCCTCGACCGCTTCCAGGTGAAACTTCTTACCGAAGGCTCGGGAACCCAGATATTCTCGACTACCTTCGCGCAATGGACGGCGCGAGAAGTCCTCCGCCGGGCGCAGGCCCTGACGCTGCTGGTGCGCTTCGCCCCGCGGCAGCGCCAGCGGCCGATGAATGAACTGCTCGCGAATGCAAGGGGGAATCCGGAACTTGATCCGCTGGGCTCGCTGGTGGATGCCGACATGGGCGCATACTATCATTGGATCAACCAGCAGCGGCTGCCGGGCGCGGAGCGGTCCTCGTTCCTGTCCTGGTTTGAGGGTCACAACCAGGCGCTGGTTATTGCTCCCTCATTGCCGAAAGGAACAGAATCCAGCACCGAACTGGACCTGGGACAACTTCTGTCGCTCGCTACCACCTAACCCACAACCGCACATCGCACAGAGATTTCGATCATCCTGAATTTGAGGAAGAGTGGGATTTTTATGATTCGACGCGATTTTATCAAGACTGCTGGAGCGATACTGGCTTCCACCGCTTTGCCTGCATCTGCCGTGCCTGCGCCTGAGCCTATCGCGGCCGGACGCACGATTCTCCCCATCAACCGCAACTGGCGGTATCATCCCTCCAAGGTCGATGGCGCTGAGTCTGCCGGCTTCGATGATGTCAGGTTCGAGCGCGTCGACATTCCGCATACCAATGTCGCGTTGCCGTGGCATAACTTCGACGACAAGGATTACGAATTCGTCTCCACCTACCGGCGCCGGTTCAAATTTCCTGCGGAAGCAGAGGGCAAGCGCATCTTTGTCGATTTCGAAGGAGTGATGACCGCGTCCACCGTATGGATCAATGGCGTCCGCCTGGGCGAGTATCGGGGCGGATTCACGCCTTTCTCATTCGAACTGACGAAGCAGCTGCGCAAGGACGCCGACAATGTTCTTGTGGTGCAAGTCGACTCGACCGAGCGCGCCGACATTCCACCCTTTGGCTACGAGATCGACTACATGACCTTCGGCGGAATCTATCGCGAGGTAAGCCTGCGCATGGTTCCGTCGATGTACATCGATAACATCTTCGCGCAACCGAAAGATGCGCTCAGCGGCAGCCCATCTCTCGATGTGGCTTGTTTTATTGCCGGAGAGTTTGCGGGCAAGGGCCCGCTATCGATCGAAGCCGAACTGCGCGATGGCGATACGGTGATCGCCAAGTCCTCACGCGCCGTGGATCGCGCGGGGGCGCCCACCGGCGCCGCTGCCGTCGCCGACACATCGCTCGATCCCTACAACGATGCGGCTGTGTACACCTCGACTGAGACCCTGAAGGATTCCGGGCGCCACGTGGTTTCGCTGGCCCGACTGGCCAATATTCAGTTATGGGACCTCGCCAGCCCCAGGCTTTACACCGTTCATGTGCGTCTGCTGCACTCCGGGCGTGCCATCGACGAAGACACGCGCCGCATCGGCTTCCGCGAGGCCACCTTCACCGACCACGGCTTCTCGCTCAACGGCAAAATCATCAAGTTGCGCGGGCTCGATCGTCACCAGACATTTCCCTTTGTCGGGCAGGCCATGCCCGCGCGCGTGCAGCGCAAGGACGCCGATATCCTGCGCAAGAGCCTGCATTGCAACATCGTGCGCACGTCGCATTATCCGCAGTCGCGCCACTTCCTCGATCGCTGCGACGAAATTGGTTTATTAGTCCTGGAAGAGATCCCGGGATGGCAGCACATCGGCGACGAGAGCTGGAAGCAGGTGGCCATCGACAACGTGGGGCGCATGATCCGCCGCGACTGGAACCATCCGTCCATCGTTCTGTGGGGCGTGCGCATCAACGAGTCACAGGACGATCACAACTTCTACACGCGAACCAACGCGCTGGCGCATGCGCTCGACGATTCGCGCCAGACCGGCGGCATCCGCTACTTATACAATTCCGATTTCCTCGAAGACGTGTTCACCATGAACGATTTCGGCTTTCCGCTGAGGCCGCCGAACCATCCTCGCTACTTGAATACCGAGTTCGTGGGCCACACGTTTCCTACCAAGACCACCGACGATGACGAGCGGCAGCGCGAACACACCCTGCGCCACGCGCGCATCCACAACCAGCTCGCGTCCAATCCGCAATATGCTGGCGGCATCGGCTGGTGCGCGTTTGACTACAACACTCATGCCAACTTCGGCTCCGGCGACCGCATCTGCTATCACGGCGTGACCGACATCTTCCGCGAACCCAAGCCGGCCGCGGGGTTTTACAAATCGCAATGCGATCCCGAAGAAGAGATCGTGCTGGAGCCCGCATTTCACTGGGCGCGCGGGGATGAGTCGGTCGGATTTACGAAGGCCGTATTCTGCTCCAATTGCGAACGCATCAAGATCAGCAGCCGCGCGGACTGCCTTGAAAGCAATCCCTGGACGCCTGTGATCGAGCTTGAGCCCGACCGCGAGCAGTTCCAGCACCTTAAATATGCCCCCTTTGTTTTCGACCTGAACGGCCAGCCGCACGCGCACCGCTGGGGCGACCTGCGCGCCGAAGGATACATCGGCGGCAAGCTGGCGATCACCAAAACGCTGTCGGGCCGCGGGGTCGACAGCAATTTCGCTCTGATTGCAGATGATCGTGAGCTGATGGCTGATGGCGCCGATTCCACGCGCGTCGTCGTTCGTGTCACCGATGAATTCGGCGCGGTGCGGACCTACGCCAACGATCCCATCGCCTTCACGCTCGATGGGCCGATCAAGCTGATCGGCGACAATCCGTTCGCGCTGATCGGCGGCACGTGCGCTGTCTGGATTCGCGCCGGGCAGATAGCCGGCACGGCGCGGCTCACCGCCAAACACCCGCGCCTCGGCGAGCAGACCGTAAACTTCACATTGAGCGCTGCGCCGGAAGAGGCTGTCTAGTGGAATGCGAACATCTGTCCGCTGAGGCGAATGGCCGGGTGACAGCGAAGGCCCAGCGATCTCCCAGCAGGAAGTTGATCATCGAGCAGACCAGGATCGCCACGCAGTTGGCCATCAATATGGGAAGGTGCGCGTCCCGAACGAGGATTCGCATCAGGATGAGATTCCCCAGCATCGAGACCAGCCCGTTGGACGCATGAAACCGGACTAACTGCCGAATGACCCTGAAGCCGTAACGCCGATCGCGCCACGTGAAGTGCACGTGCCACGCGAAGTTGTGCAGCAGGGTCAGTTCGATCGCCGCCGCCGTGGCGCAAAGGTAGTGGCCGGGCGCGCAGCGGTTTATGAGGGCGAGTACGCCGAGCTGGAATGCCATCCCCATCGCTCCCACAACGTTGAACTTGCCCCAGCGGATGATCGCGTTCATGGAAGCACCGGGGTCCCCACGGACGGGTCTTTGTCCGTGGGGTGGAGCGGTTCCTGCCGGTAGAGCTGCGCGGTATGCCGCGCCGTTACGATGATCGCCATGGCGAACATGCCGATCGCGGCAATCGTGCCTCCCAGGTCGAACAGCAGCATCCGGTGGCCGATCACGGTCGAGTACGGGCTGCGCAGCAGCGCCACGTTCCCGATGATGAGCAAAATGCGGATCTCGGTGGGACCGAAGATTCCCTGCGAAAGTTGAAAGCACGACAAGGTGTAGGTCGCAAGGTAGCTTTCGCCCGAGAGCAGCAGAAATGCGATCAGCATGCCGATCGCCGTCTGCCAGTGCAGAAATCCGGAGTAGCCGAGCCCGCACATCAAGGCCACCGCTCCGAAAATATCCACCATGTGATCGACATAGAATCCGTAACGAGGCCGCTGCTGGCGCCGCACCCGGGCCAGGGTTCCATCCATGCTGTCTCCCAGCCAGTTGAGCACCAGGCACAGGTTCACCAGGACCAGCGCGTAATGGTGGTAGCGCGACAAGCCATAGAAGAAGCCCGCTCCCATCTGCGCGCCCAGGCCGAGAATCGTGAGCTGATCCGACGTGAGCCAGCGGGGCGAATGCCGGGCCATCCACTCCAGGGCTCGCTTCTCCGCTGAAGCCGTGAGCGAGCGGTTCACCCGCTGCGCCGTGGTAAAGGACACACCTCTGGTGATTGGGCCACAATTGGTGTCCATCGTTTCTCCCCTTTCTAATGTGTGTTGTTCAAATGTGTATCAACCCGAGGCGCTTTTGCCTGCAACGCCTTGCACGTGGCCCGCAGTGTGAATTCCAGCGATTCGCGGGGCACGCTCTCCACAAAGGGCTTGATCGCCCAGCCCAATCCCGCAGGAACGGACCGCGACAGCGATACGGACTCGATTTGCATGTACAGTCCGCCATCGCGTTCCTCGTAGCTCCAGTAGGTATTCAGCCGCCACAGGAAGCCGTGCTCCTCGCCGGGTCCCAACGCGCGCTCCTTGGGGGAACCGGGCGATTCGATCTCGGAAATTTGCGTGCTTCGCGACAGGCTGAAGCCGTGCTCCGCATCCAGCTTCCCGAATGTGATGTCGTACGCGGTGTCCATGACGACGGTGATCACGTGCTTCTGTCTGACCCGCATGGTCACTTGAAAGTCATTGTTCTGGTGCTTGACGATCCTGGCCTGAACGACCTGCGGAGAATATCGGGCGGGATAAGCGCTGAAATCCTTTATCAGCCGCTCGAAGTCCGCCGCTCGGGCGCCCGCCACAAAGGCCGTGCCTCGCCAGTGATGAAGCATGGCCCCGGGCAGGTCCGATCCACCCGGAGGAGTGATCCGCTCGATGATCGGTTCGCCCGCGCGCAGGCGTGTCCAATCCTCAGTGGCAAGAAACGCGGCCGACCGATGCTGCTGCTCGAGCCGGTCCTCGACCTGGCTGATATAGCTGTTGAAGGCTGACGAAGCGGCGGTCGACGGAGCCACGGCAGCCGCCCGGGGCACTCCCAGAACCGCCATCAGAAGACCCGCGATCAAAACCGGAATTCGCCAACCCCTCAATCGGCCTGTCATGACCTGAATCTTGGACCATCCGGGCTTTCGACAGCAATGCCCGAAGTCTCATCCAGGGTCGAATGTTCCTCATCGGCCAACCCTATGGAATGATTCGACATATCCGGATTTGTACTCCGCACGTGCGGCTGAACCCGACACGGTCGTCGGATACACTGAACATCTGGACACATGACTGAGCCACGGCCAGCCCCTCTTTTTCGCTTTGGAGCATTCGAGGCCGACCCTGCCACCGGAGAGCTTCGCCGCCAGGGAATCCGGATCAAGCTCAACGCACAGCCGTTCCAGGTGCTCGTCATGCTGCTGGAACGGCCCGGAGACTTGCTGACGCGCGAGGAGATCTCCCGCAGGCTCTGGCCCGACGGCACTTTTGTCGATTACGAACATGGGTTGAACGCCGCGGTGAATCGTATCCGCGAGGCGCTTGGCGATACGGCCAGCCATCCGCGATTTGTAGAAACCCTGGCCCGGCGCGGTTATCGTTTCGTGGCGCCGGTCGAGCGAATTGGTCCTGGTGTGCCGCAGGCTGCGCGCGAACAGCCATCCGCCATCCCCGCGCCGGCCGACGCTCATCCCGCTCACAACGAGCCTGATCCGGAACCCCTCAGCCGCATCCTGGCCTCTCCGAGCGACCTGCCCAGGACGTCCTATTCCGTCGTCCAGACGCTGTTCGTCCTCCTGCAGTTGATGTACATCGGTTTCTATGTTGGAGCGCTCGCCAATCTGGCGGAGATCGAAGACCTTATTTCCCCGCTCCCGAAGCCGGCGGTGGTGCTGGACGCGCTCATGGTCACGGCGGCCATCCTCATCCCCGTGCGCGCGTTCGTGCTCACCGCGGTTCTGTTCCATGCGCCCAGGCTGCAGGCCAAATTCCTGAGAATCTGGCCGTTCCTGCTGGTATTCGACGTATTGTGGGCGCTCTCGCCCTTCCTGCTCCTGCATCACATCAACTTCGGGCTGGCGCTCGCCTGCACCGCGCTGCTGGTGTACTCGCCTTTTGCCCAGCGCTCGCTGGTGCTGATGGGCGCAGGCGGGGCGGCAAGCAAGGCTTCCGCTGCCGATCCCCGCTCATTCTAGCCAGCGTATGCCGCATCACAGCCCGGCGAGTTTCTCCCGCCTATAATCCCTGCCTGAATCTCCGCGGGCGGCTGATTTTGATGCCCTCTGCGGAGCCATGCCGGGGAGTTCAGAAATGCAACAGAATGGCAGCAAGATTGTGATCATCGGCGGCGGCATCGCCGGGCTGTGCACGGCGGTGTATGCATTGAAATGCGGCTACCAGGTGGAAGTGCTGGAGATGCACGACATGGCCGGCGGCCTCGCCATGAGCTGGCGCCGCGGCCCCTACACCTTCGAGACCTGCCTGCATTGGCTGGTCGGTTCCAATCCCCACGGAGAACTGCGTTCCCAGTGGGAAGAGGTTTTCCCCATCGGCAAGCTGACCTTCGTCGACCCGGAGGAGTTTGTCAGGATTGAAACGGAGCGCGGAGACCGCCTCAGCATGTACACCAGCGTCGATCGCCTGGAGGCGGAACTGCTCCGGCGTGCTCCGCAGGATGCCCCCGCGATTCGGGATTTCACGCGATCGGTCCGCACGCTGGGCAAATTCAGAATGCTCGACCCATCCGGCGGCCTGGCCGAGAATTGGAAAAACATGCTCAGGGATCTACCCGTCTTTCCGCTCCTGGGAAAGCTGAGCAAAATCAGCGGCAGAGAGTATGGTTCGCGCTTCGCCGACCCGCTGCTGCGCAGCTTTTTCTCCAGCGGCGATATCGGCAAGATGTCGGCCATCGCCATGCCTATCTCGCTGGGCTGGATGAACCTGGGCAACGCCGGCTATTGTATCGGCGGTTCGCAGGCCATCATCCGCCTTATCGAAGAGCAGATCGCGGCCCTGGGCGGCACGGTCCGTTTCCAGGCCAAAGTCGAGCGCATCCTGGTGGAGAATGATGCGGCCGTGGGCGTGCAACTGGCCGGCGGCGAGATCGTCAAGGCGGACTGGGTGATCTCCGCCGCCGACGGGCACACCACGATTTTCGAGATGCTGGGCGGGAAATACGTCGACCCGGCCATCCGCAAGACCTATGAAGAACACGAACTCTTCGCGTCGTATCTGCAGGTTTCGCTCGGGGTGGCTCTCGATTTGCGCGATCAGCCTTGGGCGCTCACCCGCGTTCTCGACACGCCCATCCAGGTGGACCCCGCCACCGACGTCCATCATCTTGGGTTCCGGTTCTTCCATTTCGATCCGTCGTTTGCGCCTCCGGGCCGGACGGCAGTCACCTGTCTTCTTCCCACGCGCAACTTTGCTTACTGGTCCGACCTGCGCCACAGAGATTTCAACCGCTATCGCGAGCAGAAGCACCGCGTCGCCGATGCGGTCATCGCGGTTCTCGAGCGCATCGTGCCCGGCGTGCGCGACGCGATCGAGGTGATCGATGTCTCCACGCCGGCGACCGTGGCGCGCTACACCGGTAACTGGCTGGGAACCATGGAGGGATGGCTGGTCCGCCCGGTAGAAGGCTTCCGGCCTCTTCGCAACACCCTTCCCGGCCTCCGGCAGTTCATGATGGCAGGACAATGGGTGATGCCGGGCGGCGGCCTGCCTTCGGGGCCGATGACGGCGCGCCCCGCGATGAAAGCCATTTGCAAGCACGATCACGTGCCATTCGACATTCATTCGGCGCATGCTTCGGTGGCCGAACCCGTCGCCGTGTAAATGTGGGAGGGTAAAAAGACCACCCGACGGCCCGGAAGAAGGCCGCAATACTCATCAAGGCCCTCAGAACGGGCGCCGCGCGCCCCATTGTGACCAGGTTCGTTTACCATCAGGGAAGCTTTTGATTCGAGCGTTTCTTGCGCCTGGAGCGATGACCCGCCCTTCACTGCCTCACCGGATTGAAGTCATTGACTCGCATACCGCCGGCGAGCCCACGCGATGCGTCATCTCCGGCGGCCCGTCTTTGGGGTCCGGCTCCATGGCTGCCCGCCTGGAGCAGTTTCGCGGCAAGTTCGACGATTACCGGCGAGCCATTCTGTGTGAGCCTCGCGGCTCCGGCGTGCTGGTGGGCGCGTTGCTGGTGGAGCCCGAAGATCGGCAATCGGCCGCCGGGGTGATCTTTTTCAACAACGTTGGCTATCTCGGCATGTGCGGGCACGGCGCCATCGGCGTTGCGGCAACGCTGGCGTGGCTGGGCCGCATCGGGGCGGGAGGCCATACCTTTGAAACGCCGGTCGGCCTGGTGCGCGTCTCCGTGGCGCCCGGTGGCGACGTGACCGTGGCCAACGTCGATGCCTGGCGTTATCGTGCCCACGTGCCGGTCGAAGTGCCCGGTTACGGCATCCTCCGCGGGGATGTGGCGTGGGGCGGCAACTGGTTCTTCCTGGTCGAGAATCACCGGTTCGATCTTTGCCTCGGGCGCGTGGAGGAACTCACGGAATTCACCTGGAAGATACGGCAGGCGCTGGCCGCGAATGGGATTACCGGCGCCCATGGGGCGGAGATCGACCATATTGAGTTGAGCGCCGCACCTCATGATCCCGGCAATCACGGCCGCAATTTTGTTCTCTGTCCAGGCAAGGCCTACGATCGCTCGCCGTGCGGCACCGGAACCAGCGCCAAGATGGCCTGCCTGGCAGCCGACGGCAAGCTCGCCCCCGGAGAAGAGTGGCGCCAGGAAGGAATCCTTGGCACCGTATTCACCGGAAGTATCGCGCGCGAGGGCGATCGCATTCTTCCGTACATTCGTGGCTCCGCTTACGTTACCGCCGTTTCGTCACTCGTCTTTGAGGAATGCGATCCCTTCCGAAGCGGGATTCCGGCGGCAGGGAATCAGGCATGAGCGCAGACTACGATGTGGCCATTGCCGGCGGGGGCATTGTGGGAGCCGCCTGCGCCTGGGCGTGCGCGCGCCGCGGGCTCAAGGTGGCGCTGGTGGAGCAGGATGTTCTGGGCAGCGGAGCCACCGCCGCAGGCATGGGACATGTGCTGGTACTGGATGATTCCCCAGCCCAATTCGCTCTTACCCGGTATTCACAACAACTTTGGCGTGAGCTCGCGCCGCAACTGCCACCGTCGGCCGAGTACGAGCAAAGGGGGACTCTGTGGATCGCTGCGGATCGAGAGGAGATGGACGCCGCGGAGCGCAAACTTTCTTATTATTCGGAGCGCTCCGTTCCCTGCCGCCTGCTCACGGCCGGCGAGTTGCAGCAGGAAGAGCCGAATCTTGCGCCAGGATTCGCAGGCGGCTTGCTTATCCATGAAGACAGCGTTGTCTATCCGCCCGCCGTGGCCCTGGAACTGGCTCGCCGGGCGCAGCAAATGGGCGCATCGCTGGTGATCGGCCGGCGCGTGACGAGCCTCGGCGAGGGGAAATTGATCCTTGAGGACGGAAGCAGAGTGCGCGCCAGGCGAATCGTCCTGGCATTGGGAGCCGATTCAACCCGCGTGCGGCCTGATTTGCCGATTCGCAAACGAAAGGGGCACCTGGTGATCACCGATCGCTATCCCGGATTCGTGCATCACGAACTGGTTGAGCTCGGCTATCTCAAAAGCGCGCACAGCACCAGCGCTGACTCGGTCGCTTTCAACGTGCAGCCCCGCCAGACTGGTCAACTTCTCATCGGATCATCGCGGCAGTTCGGTGCAGAACACGCGGAAGTGGATCACTCGATCCTGAGCGCCATGCTGGCGCGCGCCCAGAAGTATTTGCCGAAGATCGCAAGTTTGAGCGCGATTCGCGTCTGGACCGGTTTTCGCGCCGCCACTCCGGACAAACTCCCACTCATCGGCCCGGATCGCGACGATCCTTCGCTCCTGCTCGCCACGGGGCATGAAGGCCTGGGGATCACGACCTCATTGGGCACGGCGGAATTGATTGCGGATATGCTCACGAGCCGCACTTCCGCTATCGCGCCTGAGCCCTACCTCCCGGCACGCTACAGAAACATCGAGGCAAACCCCGAGAAAGAGGAAAAGCATGAAGTGGACCGGAGTCATGCCGGCATTAACCACGGCATTTGACGCTCATCTCAAGATCGACCACGATTTCGTCGCCGGTCACGCGCGGTGGCAGGTTGAGAACGGCGTCCGCGCGATCATCGCGCTGGGATCTCTCGGCGAAGCGGCGACGCTGTCGTTCGACGAGAAGATTTCGCTCATCGGCACGCTGGTGAAAGCGGTGGGAGACAAGGTCCCGGTTGTGGCTGCCATCTCCGCGCTCTCCACGGCCGAAGCCGTTGCCCTGGCGAAGGCCGCGCAGGATCACGGAGCAAGCGGGTTGATGATCCTTCCACCCTATGTCTACCAGGGCGACTGGGCGGAGATGAAGGCGCACGTGGGCGCGGTGCTCAATGCGACATCACTGACGGCCATGCTCTATAACAACCCGGTTGCCTATGGAACGGATTTTCTTCCCCATCAGATCCAGGAACTGGCGACCGAGCACGCGAACCTGGCCGCGGTGAAGGAATCCTCCACCGACGTGCGGCGCGTGACGGCCATTCGCGCGCTCACCGGCGAGCGGCTGGCGATCTTGGTGGGCGTTGACGATACCATCGTCGAGGGCATCCATGCCGGAGCCGTGGGATGGGTAGCCGGACTGGTGAATGCATTTCCCCGCGAAAGCGTGGAACTGTTTTGCCTGGCTTCCGCGGGCAAGACCAGGGAAGCCTTTGAACTATACCGGTGGTTCCTGCCACTGCTGCGCATGGACACCGTTCCCAAATTCATTCAGCTCATCAAGCAGGTGCAGCAGGAATTGCGGGTAGGAAGCGCGCGCGTCCGGGCACCGCGCTTGGAACTCAGAGGCGGGGAGTTGGCATCGGCCCAGGCTGCCGTTCGCCATGCCTTGTCAAATCGCCCCAAGGTGGCCATTCCCAGCACACCGTTCATGGCCGTATCAAGCCGCTAACTCGCTAAAAGCACATACCAAACGGGGTCACGCATCTTGATAAGAATCCCGGCATCAGGTTCGAAATCGCATCATTTGGCATGTTCGCTGGCGGCGCTCTGGCTTATCGCATCGATTTTTTCCGGATGCCGGCCGCAACGCCCCACCCTCACTCTCTCCATCGCGGCCAGCCTGCAGGATGCCATCATCGAGGTCGAGGCCGATTATCAGCGCGAGCACGGCGCGGTGGACTTTCGCAATAACTTCGGTTCTTCGGGAACCCTGGCGCGCGAGATCGAGCAGGGCGCCCCGGTGGATGCGTTTCTCTCCGCGGGAACGAAACCGATGGACGATCTCCAGGCAGAGGGCCTGCTCGCGTCCGGCACCAGGATGAATCTTCTGCGAAACTCGCTGGTCCTGATCGCGCCGCGCGATTCGAAACTGGCGGGCTTCGGCGAGCTCACTGGTCCGGCAATCCGGCTGGTGGCCCTGGGCGATCCGGCCAGCGTGCCCGCCGGGCAGTATGGAAAGCAGACGCTGACCTCGCTCAACCTGGATGACAAACTGCGCTCAAAAATCGTCCTCGGAAAGGATGTGCGGCAGGTGCTGACCTACGTGGAGACCGGCAATGCCGATGCAGGCCTGGTGTATGCCACCGACGCATTGATCTCCACCAAGGTTCGGGTTGTCGCTGTCGCTCCGGAGTCATCGCACGATCCCATCGTTTATCCCCTGGCGGTGGTGGCCGGCAGCCGCAACCAGGCAGAGGCACGCGCGTTCATCGCCTGGCTCGGCAGCCCTGCCGCAAAAGCCGTGTTCATCAAGCACGGATTTACAATGGCCTGATCGTGACCCCGCCCGTCGATCCCTCTCCGCTCATC
Organism: uncultured Acidobacteriota bacterium; assembly: GCA_963720105.1. GTDB lineage: Bacteria > Acidobacteriota > Terriglobia > Terriglobales > Acidobacteriaceae > Telmatobacter. Next base: position 87,903 of record CAVREL010000110.1, read on the forward strand.
ATCTCCATCGCCACCACGTGCGCAGCCACGGCAGCCACCTTCTTTCTGGGCCTGGTGGCCGCCCGGGCCATGTATGGTGTGCACGGCAGTCTGCGCGCATGGATCGACGGCATTCTTACGTTGCCGCTGGTGCTTCCCCCGACGGTAGTAGGCTTCTTTTTGCTTCTGATCTTTGGACGCAGAAGCTGGATGGGGCAGGCACTGGAACGAGTCGGCGTCACGATCGCCTTTTCCTGGCCGGCCACGGTCATTGCCGCTACGGTTATTGCATTTCCGCTGATGTATCGAACTACGCTGGGCGCGTTCGAGCAGGTCAACCCATCCCTCCTGCAGGCGGCGCGCACCCTGGGGGCGAGCGAATGGGGAGTGCTGCGCAAAGTGTTATTGCCGCTGGCCGCGCCGGGAGTCATTGCCGGTACGGTGCTGGCCTTTGCACGCGCTTTAGGCGAATTCGGCGCCACCCTCATGCTGGCCGGCAACATCCCCGGACGCACGCAGACCATGCCCATCGCCATCTTCTCCGCGGCCGAGAGCGGCGACATGCGCGCCGCCATGGTTTGGGTCGCGCTGATCGTGGTCCTGTCGCTGGCCATAATCCGCTTGCTCAATTTCGAAAAGAAGACCCGCGCAAAGATGCTGGACGCGGTGGCGCCCACCGACGGATTGCAGCCCCCACCGGTCCCGATGATCTTACGCGGCAATGGCGCCGGACTCGGTGGATCACTCGAGGTGGCGTTGGAGCGCCGTCTGGAGAACTTCACCTTGAACATGGAACTCGCGGCGGGCTCAGGCGCTGTCGGACTGCTCGGCCCGTCTGGCTCAGGCAAATCGATGACCCTGCGCATGATTGCCGGAGTGTCCACTCCGGATCGCGGCCGCATCGTGCTCAACGGCCGCACATTGTTCAACAGCGAAACCAGAACGAATGTCTCCCCCGCGCGGCGCCGCATCGGAATGGTCTTCCAGGACTATGCCCTGTTTCCGCATCTCACCGTGGCCGAGAACGTGGGCTTTGGCCTGAGCGGCCTGGCACGTAACGAGCGCCGCGCGCGGGTCGAACAGCAGCTTGCTTCGATGCGTATCGCCGAACTGGCCCATCGCTATCCCAGGGAGATTTCGGGAGGCCAGCGCCAGAGGGTGGCCATTGCACGCTGCATGGCCATGCAGCCCGATGCGCTGCTTCTCGACGAGCCCTTTGCCGCGCTCGATCCTCATCTGCGCCGCCAGACCGAAGAGCAACTCCGCGAGACACTCTCGCATTTCAATGGCGCCGTTGTTTTCGTCACCCACGACATGGAAGAAGCTTTCCGCTTTTGCACTGATTTGCTGGTGCTGAATCACGGGCGCATCATTGCGAAGGGTCCGAAGCACGAACTTTTTGAGCGCCCCCGCACCGTAGCCGCCGCGCGCCTCACGGGCTGCAAGAATATTGTTGCCGCTCGACGGCTCGGAGATCATCGCGCCGGGGTCCCGGCGTGGGGCTGCGAACTTGCCGCTGCCGCGGAGATCCCCGCATCGCTGACGCACGTCGGGTACCGCTCGCACCAGGTGCGGTTTCAGCAGCACGCATCCGGCGAGAATACTTTCCCGTGCTGGCTGGTATCCACCAGCGAAGCGCCGCACGAGATGACTCTTTACCTGAGTCTGCATCCGGAGCCACAACCCGGAGAGCCCCCGCATCTCCAGGCCGATGTTCCCAAGGATCTATGGCGGACGTTGAGCGGACAGCCGCAGCCATGGCAAATCCAGGTCGATCCCGCGCGCCTGCTGCTGCTCGAGGAGTAATCCCGCCGGACTCCGTAGGAAGACGCGGACTCGGGTGCCCCACCCTCGCCGCGTCTTTGTTTTTGCGGCTAGGATGGGGTGGCGTTGCGTTGCGGGGATCAGGTATTGCTCAGAACCGCCAGTCCGCGAATTCCGATCGTCGTCGGCAAGGGCGCGTCATCAAGAGCGCCAATCTCTCCCGGCGCACAGCAGGCCTTGCTCAATCGGTCCAGGTCCGCGCGCATCGCTTTTTCTTCCTTCAGTGCTTTCAGGGTTTCCCGAAGAATCCGCGCCGCTCCGTCGTGGGCCGGGATCGTGATTCTGTAGTGCATCCATTTCCCATCACGCCGGGCGACGACAATGCCGGCGCGCCGCAGGTAGGCAAGATGGCGTGAAATTTTCGGCTGGCTCTGCCCAAGGATCTCCACGAAATAGCAGACGCACACCTCCCGGCCATCCATGAGATTCAAAAGCCGGAGCCGGGTGCGGTCGGCGAGGGCTGCAAACAGCAATGCCAGGTCGTAGTTCTTTGCGGTACGGTCCACAATCTCATGATATACGTCTTGACAGATATGTCCAGAGGGAATACATTCGCCTTAACGTATACAAGGAGACGCATTCATGGAATCGACTTCCGGCGTTCAGGAGCAGGTGAAGGAAAAATACGGAAGCGCGGCTCGCGCGGTAGCCCAGTCCGGCAGTTTGCAGGCCTGTTGCGATCCCGGCCTTCGTTGCTGCGATCCGATTACGACCAACCTCTATAGCGACGACGAAAAGGGAACCATTCCGGAGAAAGCCATCCGGGCTTCTCTTGGATGCGGGAATCCCACTGCGCTGATCGATCTCCGGCCGGGAGAAATTGTTCTCGACCTCGGCTCCGGCGGCGGCATCGATGTGCTGCTCTCCGCGCAGCGCGTTGGCCCGGCCGGCAGGGCCTACGGCTTGGACATGACCGACGACATGCTCGCTCTGGCGCGCGAAAACCAGCGGCAGGCCGGCGTCAGCAACGTCGAGTTCCTGAAGGGGGAGATCGAGAACATCCCCCTGCCCGACAACACCGTCGATGTCATCATCTCGAACTGCGTCATTAATCTATCTGCCGACAAGGACCGCGTTCTGAGCGAAGCGTTTCGTGTGCTCAAGCCGGGCGGGCGGTTCGCGGTTTCCGATGTCGTCGTACGCGGCGCCGTGCCCGAAGAAGTACGCCAGAGCATGCTGCTCTGGGTGGGCTGCATCGCCGGCGCTCTCGAAGAGCGGGAATATCTCTCCAAGCTGGCGCGGGCCGGATTCGAAGATGCGTCGATTGAGCCGACCCGCGTTTACAACGTGGAAGATGCCCGCCAGTTCCTCACCGAGGCCGGCGTCGATGTAGATGCCATCGCTCCCCAGGTGAACGAAAAATTCCTCAGCGCATTCATCCGCGCCAGCAAGCCGCAAGGGAGGACATGCTGTGGTCCGGCGTGCTGCAGCTGAATTCGTGGGGACTGCGTTCCTGCTCGCGGCGGTTGTCGGTTCCGGCATTATGGCCGAGCGCCTGGCCGGCGGCAACGTCGCCCTTGCCCTTCTGGCGAACACCATCGCAACCGGCGCGGCGCTGGTTGCGTTGATTCTGGCCTTCGGTCCGCTCTCGGGAGCGCACTTCAATCCCGCCGTCACTTTGGGAGTTGCTCTCCAGGGAGACATGCCGTGGCGGCAGGTGCCTGCCTATGTACTGGCGCAGATCGCGGGCGCGTTCTTCGGTGTGGGCGTAGCACACACCATGTTTGGTTACACCTTTTTCTTTGCCTCGGCTCGCGCGCGATCAGGTCCCGCGCAGTTGTTCAGCGAGTTCGTCGCTACTTTCGGATTGCTGACAGTGATCTGGTGCTGCGCGAAATTCCGCGAGTCCGCCGTTCCCTATGCCGTGGGAGCTTACATCACGGCGGCGTACTGGTTCACAGCGTCCACTTCGTTTGCAAATCCCGCGGTCACGCTGGCGCGGGCGGCTTCCGACACGTTCGCCGGAATTCGCGCCCGGGACGTGCCGGGCTTTGTCGCTGCCGAGCTTGCCGGCGGAGTCGCCGCGACCCTGATGTGCCGCTGGCTTTGCGGTGCATCTCAACAGGGTGTTGCCGAAATGGAGGCTTGAATGGCGGATCATTACAACGTGCTGTTTCTCTGCACCGGCAATTCGGCGCGATCCATCATGGCCGAGGCCATCCTGAACCATCGCGGACAGGGACAATTCACCGCCTACAGCGCCGGCAGCCACCCCACCGGGCGGCCGCGGCCCGAAGCGCTTCGCCAAATTGAGTCCGCGGGAATCCCAACCGCCGGCCTCCGCAGCAAATCGTGGGATGAGTTCTCCGGCCCGGCAGCGCCCCGCCTCGACTTGGTCTTCACGGTCTGCGACAACGCGGCAAGAGAGCAATGCCCGTACTGGCCCGGCCAGCCCATGACCGCGCACTGGGGCATTCCCGATCCGGCGGCCGTTCAGGGCAGCGCGGAAGAAATTGCGCGCGCGTTTCACGACGCCTTTGTCGTCCTTGATCGGCGGATCGGACTGTTTCTCTCATTACCGCTGGGAGCCCTGGAGCAACTCGCCATCAAGCGCGAGATCGACGCGATTGGGCGTTCTTAGCGGTCGGCCTTAGCGCGTTTGTGCCTGGTTTGTTGGCGCCGTGGGCGTCGATGGCGTCACCTCCCGGCTTGTCAGCCCAATCGCCGCCACTGGAACAACCCGGAAAAGCAAATATACTCGTAGTCACTACCGTGAATGACCTGGGCGCACGAACGGAATTGCCACCGCGCGGACCTTCGCGCTGGTTCTATCTCACGCTGGCGGCGGGCATGATCCTGCTGCTGCCGGCGATATGGTTCAGTTGGCGGACCATGGACGGCCTTGCCCGGCGCCGCGATTTCCGCACCGACCTGGCGGAGCTCGAGCACGTCCGCTACGGGCTGCTGAGCGCGGACCAATGGCGCGCCATCATCGCGCCCATCCTGAATGCCCAGGTCGACAAGCTGGACCTCAAAGGTCAAAGCAAGAATCTGCGCCCCATGATCGAGCATTCGCTCAATTCCTTGCTCGACAACATCAAGCAGCAGATGAGCGCTCCGAAGCCTGCCAATGCCAAGGCGCCCGCCGTACCCGGCCTGAGCGCGCCGCCGGTGTTGGTGAATATGATCATCAATTCCTTGCGCCCCCACGTGCCGGAATACACCAGTGTCGTGCTGGCCGAGTTGGCAAAACCGCAAAACCAGAAGGCCTTCAAGGAGTCGGTGCGCAGCGTCATGACGGATGCGGTCAAGAACACCTTCGGCGCGGTGGATATGACCACGTATTCGGCCATCCTGACTCGCTACGGATGCTCCACTGGCCCGGTGTGCGAGGAGATGCTGCGCGACAAAATCCACGCCGCCGACGCCCAACTGAACAAGGACTATCTCATCGTGCTCGCATCGGCGGCGTTGGCATTCATCCTGCTCACGGTGGGACGGCCGGCACTCTCTCGCGCCGCGGTTGTGGTGCTGATGTTGTTCTGCATCACCATGCTCGTGGGCGGTGTGCTGAGCCCCATGCTGGAAGTGGAAGTGCGCATCACCCGCCTCGACGCGACCTTGCTTGGCTCGCCAATCGAGTTTCGCGATCAGTCGCTCTACTACCGCAGCAAAACTGTGCTCGAAGTGTCTCGAAGCCTGCTGGAGATGCATCGGCCGGCCATGTCGCTGGTGGCCGTCCTGGTCATCTTGTTCAGCGTGGTTTTCCCGGCGCTCAAAATGCTGGCGCTGAGCGCTGCGCTGTTCCGGCCGTCGTTGCTGCGCAATAGCCGCATCGTGAAGTTGCTGGCCTTCGACCTATCCAAGTGGTCGATGGCCGACGTGATGGTCCTGGCAATCTTCATGTCCTTCATCGCGTTCAATGGCGTCATCGAAAGCGGCATGGGAGGCATGCGGGCGTCACCGGCCATCCAACAGCTGGTGATCCCCACCAACAGCTCGACCATCCTGCCGGGCTATTACCTGTTCATTGGATTCTGCGTGGCCAGCATCTATCTGTCGAAAAGACTGGAGCACGGGATCGCTTCCGGTTCGGCCTCCGCATCAACCTGAAACGCGGGCCTGCTCGGCGCCATTGCGGCTGCCGAGGTTTACCGCGCTGAATAGGCCTGGCCGGCTGCAAAGGCCTTTCCCGTTACATTTGGTTACATTCCAGCAAATCTCTCGACACTTCCGGCCGCGACACTGAGGCTGCGCTCAGTGGGTGCGCAGAATGCGAAAGCTCATCACAGGTGTGATGGTCCTGGGATTGGTTGTGGCCGGAGTGGCCGGATGGAAGCGGCTGGGCGGGGCCCACGCGCGGCAAGCGCCGGAAAACCAGGAGATCGTGCGAGTTACGCGGCGCGATGTGGGCACCGTGGCCAAGGCGACCGGTGTGATCAAGCCCATGATCGGCGCGGAAGTCAACGTGGGATCGAGCGTTTCCGGAGTAGTGACGCGGCTCCTGGTGCAGATCGGAGACCACGTCGAGAAGGGCCAATTGCTGGCGGAATTGGACAGCCGCGCACTAGCGGCCCGGCGCGACGCGGATGCCGCAGCTCTTCAGGTGGCCCAGGCAAACCTGGATTATGCCGAGGTCGATCTCGGCCGCAAGCGGAAGCTCAACGCAGCCCAGATCATTTCCCGCAGCGAGCTCGACCTGGCCGAGAGAGCATATGACGTGGCCCAGCAGCAGCGTGACCAAGCCAGGGCTACACTCAAGGACTCAAGCACACAGCTTGGTTACACGCAGATATTCGCGCCTATCAACGGCGTCGTCTCCACGGTTTCAACCCAGGAGGGCGAGACCGTCGCTGCCAGCTTCGCCGCGCCCACGTTTGTGACGCTGCTCGACCTATCCAAGCTTGAAGTATGGGCCTACGTGGACGAAACCGACATCGGCCGCATTCATTCCGGCCAGCAGGCGCGCTTCACGGTGGACACGTATGGCGATCATGAATTCTCCGGTACCGTCGCGTCGATTCATCCCAAGGCCGAGATTCGGGACAACGTCGTGGATTACGTGGCAGTGATCCGTTTTAATACGCCGCGGGGATTTGTCCTCCGGCCGGAGATGACGACCACTGTGACGGTCGACCTCGATCGGCACGCGGGCGTGCTCGCGCTGCCTGTGCGCGCGCTCCGCCGGGAGCAGGGCCGGACATTTGTCCTGTGCCGGAATAACGGAAAAACCGAACAGCGCTGGGTGAGGACAGGCATTCGCGATGACGATTATTTCGAAATCGTCGCGGGACTTCACGAGGGAGAGGAAGTGTTGATCGGCGAGGCAGACTCGCATTGAGGAGGACTGACGTGATCGAGTTGAGGGGAATCAGTAAAACGTACAGGCGGCCGGCCGGGGAGACCGTGGAAGCGCTCGCCGATGTGTCGCTCCGGATTGAGGACGGCGAGTTTGTGGCCATCGTGGGTTCGTCCGGATCGGGCAAATCGACCCTGATGAATATTCTTGGCCTGCTTGACCTGCCCAGCACGGGCAGTTATCGCCTGGGCGGCGAGGAAACATCCGGCCTGTCACCGGCCACACAGGCGCAATGGCGCAACAAGAGAATTGGGTTCGTGTTCCAGACCTTTCACTTGTTGCCGCGCACCAGTGCTCTTGAAAATGTGGAACTCCCGCTTCTCTATTCAGATCGCAACAGCCTTCATGGGCTCGGCCGGCGAGCACTGGAAATGGTTGGCCTCGGCGACCGTGTCTCTCACCGGCCTTCGGAACTCTCGGGAGGACAACAGCAGAGAGTGGCGATTGCCCGGGCGCTGGTGAATGAGCCGGATCTTCTGCTTGCCGATGAGCCCACCGGCAACCTCGACCGCCGGTCGGCAGACGAAGTGCTGGCGATCTTTCAGTCGCTGAACCGCGCGGGGCGCACCATCGTTCTGGTCACCCACGATCCGGAGGTTGCCAGCCATTGCCGGCGTGTGGCGCGCATTGAGCGCGGCCGCATGGTTAGCGATGAGCCAACGGCCGCGGCCGGAACCGCGCTTCGGGAGGCCTTATGAACACGATGCGCCTCGTATCGCACTGCGCCGGAATGATGGGCCGGCATAAACTGCGCACCGGTTTCATGATGGTGGGCAGCTTTATTGGCGTTGCCGCCCTGACGCTGGTCGTCTCGGTGGGACAAGCAGCCAAACAAAAGATGCTCACCATGGCGCGCCAGGTGTTCGGCGAGAACTCGATCATGGTGACGGACGGCGGAACCCACATGTTTGGCGCTCCGCGTAATCCCGGAACGCGGCTCAAGCTCGACGACGCGCAGGCGATTGCAGACGAAGTCCCGGGCATCGAGAATTGGGAACCGCAACAAGGGCTCACCGCCACGGTGCGTCGCGGCGAAGCATCCGAGTCGGCGCAGGTGCTGGGCGAGACCGAACGATACGAACAGGTTTGGAACCGCACGGCCAGCCGCGGCGCCCTGTTTGACGCTTCCTCCGTGAAGTCGTCGGCACGCGTGGCTGTCATCGGCCAAACGGTCGCCACCGAGCTCTTCAAGGATGAGGATCCGATCGGTTCCGATCTTCAAATCGGCTCCGTGCCTTTTCGCGTGGTCGGCGTGCTGGAGAAGTGGGGAACCGACCCGCATGGCATGGATCGGGACAACGAAATCGTGGTTCCCATCTCCACATTGATGCGCCGCCTGACCAATGTGGATACGATCACCGGCGCGAAGTTCGTCGTGGCGCGCACCGCAAAGGATGACCAGATGGTGAAGCAGATCCGGGAACTGCTCCGCAGCCGGCACAGTCTTGCGGCCGCCCAGCCGGACGATTTCTCCATTCTCACAGCCTCCGAGGTACGCGAGATGATGGCCGCCATCGAGCGCATTCTGTTGCTGTACCTGCCCATGGTCGCGGCCATCTCGCTTTTGGCAGGCGGCATTGTGTCGGCCAGCCTCATGTTTGCCTCCGTCAGTGAACGGGGCGGCGAAATCGGGTTGCGCCGCGCGGTGGGTGCACGGGCCGAAGACATCCGCCTGCAGTTCCTGCTGGAAACCGCCGCAACCACCGTCGCCGGCGGAGCAGGGGGAATCGTGGTCGGATACCTCCTGGCCCAAATGGGCGCAACCCGCCTGCATCTCGACGGCGTGGCCCCATGGAGCGCGGCACTGCTTGGAATTGCGGCCTCCGTCCTCGTGGGCCTCGCGGCCGGCCTGTTGCCCGCCCGTCGCGCGGCCCGCATGTCCCCGGTCGATGCGCTGCGATGAGGACCCTGCGCGCGATCCGGATATCGGCTCACGCCTTGTTCGTTCACAAGGTGCGCGCGGCGTTGGCACTGGCAAGCATCGCCGTCAGTGTGGGAGCGGTGGTGGTTGTCAGTGCCATCGGCGAAGGCGCAAAGAAAGAAATCCTTCGCCAGACCGAGAGCATGAGCGCAAACCTGCTCGTCGTGCGGCCTGCGCAGGTGCGCAGTTCCGCCGCGCGCAAGCAGATTCGTGGGGTCGTCTCCACCTTAACCGAGCAGGATCATCAGGCCATCGAGCAACTGAGCGCAATACGAGCAGCTATCCCCGGCCAGGAAAACACCGCAACGGTGAAAGCCGGCAACCGCTCCATGTCCGTTCGCGTGCTGGGCACAACCGCTTCCTATCTGGAGGTCTGCCGATTTCAAATCGACCATGGGCGCTTCCTTGACGACGATGACAACCAGCACGCGCGGCGAGTGGCCATCCTGGGTGCGCGCGTTGACGAGGAGCTGTTTCCCCAACAAAACGCAACGGGAAAAGATGTGCGAATCCGCGGTGTTCCCTTTGAGGTGATCGGCATCCTCAAGGCGAAGGGTATCCAGGCCGACGGCTCCGACCAGGACAACCAGATCGTGATCCCTATCCGCACGGCCCTGCGCAGGGTGTTCAATCTTACCTGGCTCAATCCCATCTTTGTCAGTGTGCGCGATCCGAGCGCGATGTCCGCGGCTGAAGACGCGATTGCCGAACTTCTTCGCACCCGTCACCAGCTCGCAGCCCACGGCAAGCCCGACGACTTTTCCATTCAGAACAAGACCAGAACTCTGGCGATGCAGAACCGGATCGCCGCCTCGCTCACTCGACTCGCCGTTGCGCTCGCGGGTATTTCTCTTATCGTGGGTGGAATCGGCATTCTGGCGCTCATGCTCATGTCGGTGAAAGAGCGCACCAGCGAGATCGGTCTTCGCATTGCTGTCGGAGCCCACTCCGCCGATATCCTCGCGCAATTCCTGGCCGAGGCCATGCTCCTGGCATTCACCGGATGGCTCGCTGGCCTGGCGCTCGGCATCGCCGGAACGGCCGCAGTGGCGGTGGTTGCCAAGTGGAACGTTGCCATCGCGCCCTCCATGGTAATGATTTCGCTGGGAACCGTACTCGTGGCCGGCGTCGGCTTCGGCTCGTGGCCGGCGCGCAGAGCCTCGTTGATCACCCCGATTCGCGCACTCCAGGTGGAATAATGATGGCCAGAGCCGATTCCATGACCTCTGCCACGCCTCGCCGGACCAGGGTTCTCGTGATCGACGATGACGAGCGCCTCAACGCGCTATTGACCCGGTACATGGATCGCTTCGGTTTCTCCGTTTGCTCATCCACCGATCCCAGGTCGGGCTTGCGAATGCTCAAAAGCGACCCGCCGGAAATCGTGATCCTCGACGTCATGCTTCCCGAAATGGACGGCTTCGCCGTTTGCCGCAAGGTGCGCGAGACCAGCCGCGTTCCCATCATCATGCTCACGGCGCGCGGCGAAGTCATGGACCGCATCCTCGGCCTGGAGCTAGGCGCCGACGATTACCTCGCCAAACCATTCGAACCGCGCGAACTCGTTGCGCGCGTGCATGCAGTACTTCGCCGCGGCGCGGCCACAGATGACCAGGAACGTTTGCGCATCGGGGATCTCGATGTGGATTGGTCGACTCGCTGCGCCCGCCTGGCTGGACGAGACCTGGGCGTGACCACCGCTGAGTTTGAACTGCTTGCCCTACTGGTGCGCAATCCCGGCCGTGTCCTCAGCCGCGAGCGCATTCTGGATGGAACGCGGGGCATCGACTGGGAAGCCTATGACCGCTCCATTGACGTGCTGATCAGCCGCCTGCGCCAGAAATTGGGTGACGACGCAAAAAGCCCCACATTCATTCGCACCGTACGCGGCGCCGGCTATGTCTTCATCGGAGGGGGCAGTGGCTGAACGCAAACCACGCGTGCGCGTCTCGATCTTCGCCCGTCTTCTGACCATTATGATCCTCATGGCGGTCACGCTGCTGGTCATTGTGGGCACGTTCTTTGTGTTTTTCGTCTTCCCCGCGGCTACGGCGGAAGCCGCACACGCCTTCGAGCAGTTTTCGCGCGGAGTCGCCGCTACCGCGCCCGATTATCGGGCCGCGCAGGAACTCGCGCATCGCGTTCATGTCCGGATTCGCTACGAAGGCCCGCGTGGTTCATGGTCCACCGACCCCTATGTCCCGGCCATTGTCGACGTGCAGCAGGGAAGAGCAGCATCGTTTCTGGGACGTGAATACCATATCGAGTCTGCCGCCGATGGGGGTTCCTATCTCTTTGTATGGGACTACGGCGAGCACGTGCGCGGCATTCACCAGAAAATGCTCTGGTTGCTTCTGTTCCTCGTGGTCGGAGTGGTGTGCACGGCGTATGTGTTCCAACGCCGTCTCCTCCGTCCGGTGCGCCTCCTGGACGAAGGCGTAGCACGCTTGAGCACCGGCGATCTGAATGTCGCTGTTCCTGTGGTCACGCGCGACGAGTTTGGCGCGCTGACGGACACCTTCAACAAAATGGTCGGCCGGGTTAAACAGATGATCCAGGCCCGCGATCAACTCTTGCTCGACGTGAGCCACGAACTGCGCTCACCGCTTACGCGACTCAAAGTTGCGCTCGCATTGCTTCCCGATGACGAAAACCGCGCAGGCATGGCCGGCGACCTGAACGAAATGGAGGCCATGATCACCGAACTGCTCGAATTGGAACGTATGCGCGAAGGCCGCGGATTGCGCCGCGAGCGTCGCGACCTCGTGCCCATTTTGCGGCAGCTGACCGAGGTCTACTCGAGCGAACCCCCGGGAGCTCGCCTTCAGGCGCCTCCTGAACTGTGGCTCGATATCGATTGGGAGAAGATCAGGATCGTCTTGAGAAACCTGCTCGAGAATGCCCGCAAGTTTTCGCTTCCCGACAGCGGCCCTATCGAGATAACTGTCCAATCCGACGGAGCCCATGTCATCGTCCGCGTGTGCGACGATGGGCCCGGAATCCCGGAACCCGATTTGCCCAACCTGTTCGAGCCCTTTTATCGAGTGGATCGATCGCGTTCCCGCAAAACAGGCGGATATGGGCTCGGCTTGAGCATCTCGAAAAGAATCATGGAAGCCCATGGCGGGAGCATCTCGGTTACCAACAATTCGGGCCGCGGCGCATCATTCATTCTGACCTTCCAAAATACAGGTAAGTCGATGACGTGATGTCCTATGTCCGCGACCGGAAACTCGCAACGCTGTTGGTGGCCGTACTGAGCGTACGAACGGAAACGTCGCCCCTTTTCGATGTACCGGGAGGCTTAGAATTTCTGACTGACTGCAACCACCACCACCACCGCGCCGGCTTAGATATCCAGGTTCTTCACATCCAGCGCATTGTCCTCGATAAACTTTCGCCGCGCTTCCACATCCTCGCCCATCAGCGTGGTGAAGATGGTCTCGGTTTCGGCCAGGTCCTCGAGCTTGACGGAAAGCAGCGTGCGGCGTTCGGGATCCATGGTGGTTTCCCAAAGCTGCGTCGAGGTCATTTCTCCCAGCCCCTTGTAGCGCTGCACCTGGTAGTCCTTCTTGCCCTGCTCCACAATGTAGGCAAACAGCTCGCGCGCGGTCTGCTTTTCCACCGGTTCCCGTGGAATGCGTGCCGCGCGTCCACCTGCCTTGGCTTGCGCACGAACTTCTACGCTGCCCGGCGAGGGAGCTCCTTCGGCATCAGGCTCTTCATCCTCCGGCGCCGGCTCCTGGGCGACCGACGCCTTGGACGAGAACTCGATCAGGAATGGCGGCTCCAGATAGTCCTTGATCTGGGAGTACTTCGACATCATCTGCCGGAACTCGGGACTGGAGGCCAGCGTCCAGTCGATACAGCGCGTGGCGCCCTGCGAGTCTGTAAAGCAGATCGACCAGGTGTGGTGCTCTTCGTCTTCGACGGGCTTATTGAGCTTCAGGCCGAATTCGTCCGCCAGCTCTTTCAACTGGCCGTGGAGGGCCTGCAGCTTCTCCGGTACCTCGCTGCCATTCTTTGAGGCGAAGTCGGAGCGGTGCACCAGTTCGGCGCGGGCCAGCAATTCGGTTAGCTTTTCGTTGCGGATACGCTTGTCCACCTTCTCCACAAAGGAAAGATACTCGTTCAGATACCCCATGAAGCGGGTGAGCTCGGCGCCTTCGATATGACTCGCGTTTTCGCCGTGGCGCACTATCATGCCTTCCGAGGCGCGCTTCACCATCACCTTGACAAACTCGCGATCGTCCTTGATGTACTGCTCAAATTTACCTTTCTTGATTTTGTACAGCGGCGGCTGGGCGATATACACGTTATCGCGCTTGATCAGCTCCGTCATGTGGCGGAAGAAGAAGGTCAGCAGCAGGGTGCGGATGTGCGACCCGTCCACGTCGGCGTCGGTCATCAGAATGACCTTGCCGTAGCGCAGCTTGGTGTGGTCGAAGTCATCTTTGCCGATGCCCGTGCCCAGCGCGGTGATCATGGCCCGGATTTCTTCGTGGCCCAGCATCTTGTCGTAGCGGGCCTTCTCCACGTTCAGGATTTTGCCCTTGAGCGGCAGGATGGCCTGAAAGCGGCGGTCGCGACCCTGCTTGGCGGTTCCGCCGGCGCTTTCGCCCTCCACCAGGTAGAGTTCGCAGCGGTCCGGATTTCGTTCGCTGCAGTCGGCCAGCTTGCCGGGCAGGCCGCCACCATCGAGCGCCCCTTTGCGGCGCGTCAGGTCGCGCGCCTTGCGCGCTGCTTCGCGAGCGCGGGCCGCGTCGATGGCCTTGTTGATGATGCGCTTGGCCACCGGAGGGTTCTGCTCCAGGTACATGCCCAGGCGCTCGTTGACAAACGCCTGCACCGTCCCGGCAATGTCGGAGTTGAGCTTGCCCTTGGTCTGGCCCTCGAACTGCGGCTGGGGCAGCTTGACGCTGACCACCGCGACCAGGCCTTCGCGCACGTCGTCGCCGCTCAGGTTCTCCTTCATGTCCTTGAACAGCCCGAGCGACTGGCCGATGGCGTTGATGGTCCGCGTCAGCGAGGTGCGGAAGCCCGACAGGTGCGAGCCGCCGTCGACGGTGTTGATGTTGTTGGCGAAGCTGAATACCGTTTCGGAATAGCCGTCGTTGTACTGCAGCGCGATCTCCATGTCCACGCCGTCGCGCGCGGCTTCCATCACGATCGGCTTGTCATGCAGGACCTGCTTGCCGCGGTTCAGGTGCTTCACGAACTCGGCAATGCCTCCGGCATAGCGGAATTCAGCGTGCTTCGCTTCGCCGGTCTTGGGATCGGTGGTGCGCTCGTCGGTGAGGGAGATCTCCAGGCCTTTGTTCAGGAAGGCCAGCTCGCGCAGGCGCTGCGCCAGGGTGTCGTAGTTGTACTCGGTGACCGCGAAGATGGTCTTGTCAGGCAGGAAGTGCACCTTGGTGCCGCGCTTTTTGCTGGTGCCCGACTTGCGCAGCTCGCTGGTGGGAAGCCCGCAGCTGAAGTCCATCTCCCAGGTGTGGCCCTCGCGCCAGATCTCCACGTTGAACTCCTGGCTGAGGGCGTTCACGCACGCTCACACCCACCCCATGCAGGCCGCCGGAGACTTTGTACGTGGAAGAGTCGAACTTGCCTCCCGCGTGAAGCTTGGTCAGCACCACCTGGACGGTGGGCATCTGGGTCCCGTCGGGAAGCGTCTTCATGTCCACGGGGATGCCGCGCCCGTCGTCCACGACGGTAATCGAATTGTCCACGTGGATGGTAACGTCGATCTTTTTGGCGTAGCCGGCAAGCGCCTCGTCCACCGAGTTGTCGACCACCTCGTATACCAGATGGTGGAGGCCCATCTCGCCGGTCGAGCCGATGTACATGGCCGGACGGAGCCGAACCGCCTCCAGCCCTTCAAGGATTTTGATATTTTCGCCGGTGTAACTCTCGTTTTCGTCGTTCACGGGGAGGATGCTCGCTGCTTCAGTCGCCATAGATTCCGTTCGGCATTGCTTCCAGCTCCAGGTCTCGCGGTCTCGGAGGAGTAAGGAGGGGTCGATCTGGGGATTAACCGCTTGAAAACACGAGGGCTTTGAACAAGTCTGCCTGGATTGATTTTATCACGGAGGAGGGTAAAATCGGAGGCTTCGATGCGACCCCGCAAAGGTAACCTATTGCGGATTACCAAAATTCAGGAGATAATACTCGCTAGTGTGAAGCACATGTGCAAAACCGCTGAAAAAAACCATCTTACCCCGGTGACTTGCAATAACATTTCGTAACACCGGAAATGCACTTCCGGTCCATCCGAAATCATAAGAGGGGTTACTCATCATGAAACTCGCGGTTCGCATTTTCGCTCTCTCGGTCGTGATCGCCGGCGCCGCTGCCGCCTCCATGTCTTCCTCGACGAGTCACGTCCGTAGCCATCAATCCGCGACAGAGACTCTGCCGATTCCGGTTTGCGGGCCGGGCGTGCCGGGTTGCCCCCCACCCAACCAGAGCGGTCAGTAACAACCTCTGGTAATTGCACGAAAGTGCCAACAGGCCTGCACCTTTTTTATTTGAGGCGCAAGGAATTAGGCGCTATCCTGAGGTCCTGATGGGATGGTGAACGACCCCCTATGCCTCTAAACCCTTCGATGGCCGTAATGAGTGGAGTGGAATTCCTCCTCTGGGCAACCCTGGCGTACCTGTTCTGGAGGCGGAAGCTCTATCGCCGGTTCCCGGCGATGGGTAGCTACCTGGCATTGCACGTGGTTTCAACCCCGGTCCTGCTTTCCCTGCTGGCTTTCAGCTCCCAGCCCTGGGGACGGCTTCTCGTCGGCGCCTACTTCTTCGGCTTCTACGGCGTGTACATCGCCAGCGCGATCCTGCTGTTCTTCATCGCCATGGAAGTCTTTCGTTCCGCGCTTTCGGCCTTTTCGGGCCTGATGAAGTTCGGACTGGTGATCTTCCGGTGGGCGGTGCTGGCCTCGGTTCTGGTCACGTTCTCCACGGTGTCGTTCTCTCACCGGGGCGTGATGGTGATTCCGGATATCGCCTACGGGCTGATGCGCCAGGTGAGCATCCTTGAGATTTGCCTCCTCGCGTTTCTATGCTTCAGCATGAACGCGCTGCGACTGCCGGTGCGGGATATGGCGTTCGGGATCGCGTTAGGGTTCGGCATGTTGGCCGCCAACGATCTGGTCGGGGCGGCGCTGGTCAAGTTGAATTCCTCGTTCAGCGATCCGTTCCAGTTTGTGTACCAGGCCGTGGTGCTGGTCACCATCGGAATGTGGATCGCCTACGGCGCCCTGCCTGAGCCGGTGCGCAAACCCATGGTGGTTCCGGCAAACTCCACAATCTACCGTTGGAACGAGATTGCCTCGGCGCTGGGTCACACCGGTACACAGATTGCCGTGGTGCAGCCCGCCGGCAGCGGCAGCTTCTTCCTCACTGACGTGGAGAAGGTGGTCGACAAGGTGCTCACCCGCAATCTGCGCGAGAGCGAAACCAAGACATAGTTCAGGAATTCAATTCTGGGGAGATGGGCGACGGGCCGGAATCCGATGGGATCCGGCCCTTTTCGCGTGCTGCGCCAGGCATGGCGCCGCTGAGGCGGGTTACAGAGCTGGATTCCCTCAGGCCGGATTCTGGCTCAGAAACTCGTTGATACGCCGGTACTCGGCCTGGCTGAGGCGAAACTCGAGCGCCGGGCCGATGCCCTCCACTTGCTGGGCGCTGCGCCCGCCCACGATCGCTGCCGTAACGGCCGGATGATGCAGCGTCCAGGCCACGGCAACTACACCGGGGCTCACGTTGTGCCCGTTTCCGATCTCGCGCAAAAGCTCGACCAGGCGCAGATTGCGGCTTAACCGGGGCTCCTGGAATTCGACTCCGCGGCGGCGCCAGTCGTCGGCCGGCATGGCCGCCACCCGCTCGGCGGTCATCTTCCCGGTCAGCAGGCCGGACACCATCGGCGAATAGTTGATCACGCCGATATGGTTTGCCTGCGCGAACGGCAGGATTTCAGCCTCGATGGCGCGGCGCAGCATGGAGTAGGGCGGCTGAAGGCTGGTGATCGGGGCGATCGCCTGGACGCGCTTCATCTGCTCCACGTTGAAATTGGAGACCCCGATGTAGCGCACCTTCCCCTGCTGCTTGAATCGCGCCAGCGTGGCCCATCCCTCCTCGATCTGCTCCGGCGGATCGGGCCAGTGAACCTGGTAAAGATCGATCGTCTCCACGCCCAGCCGCCGCAGCGAGTTATCCAGTTCCTCCTGCAACGATGCGGCCTTGAGCGAGCGGTAGATCTTGCCGTCCGGATCCCAGCGCATGGAGCACTTGGTGAACACCAGCGGCTTGTGGCGGGTGGATTGGAGCGCCTTGGCAACCATCTCTTCCGAATGCCCAAGGCCATAGATGGCCGCGGTGTCGATCCAGTTGATGCCCAGGTCGAGCGCGCGATGAATGGCGGCGATGGATTCCTTGTCATCCTGGGGGCCCCAGGCGAATTCCCAGTTGCCGCCACCGATCGCCCACGCGCCAAAACCGATGGGCGTGAGTTGAAGGTCGGAGTTGCCGAGGGTGCGGAGTGCAGTGGAAGTGGCTTCTCTCATCATGACAAAACAATAGATGATCGGGCTCTGCCGATGGGCTCACGATCCCATGGTCTCAAGTGCACTCGAATCTGTTTGCGGCGCCGCAGGGGGAAGCGTTTACGCCGCGTGCTCGGCGGATTTCGCAGATGGGGCGGCGAACGACGGCTCGCCCGCGAACGAACCCACCTGCGCCACCGCATCGGCGAGCGTTGTCGAAATGGGCACAGCTTCTCCGCGGCTGATCTTCTGCGCTGCCCTGCCCACGTCTTCCGCAAATCCCCAAATGCCGACCATCAGCGGCAGGTGTGGGAACCGCACCCGCAGGGTGCGATACAGCCGATGCGCCCGCGCCATCCCGAACGGCGGCAGGCCACAGAGAACTACGGCCCCAGCGCTTTCTGCTTCCACGGTGGCCAAAATCTCGTCCACGCGCCGCACGGGAATCGCAGTGGATGGCATGCCGCCCGCCTCCAGCAATTGCGCCAGCATCATCGCTCCCAATTCGTCGGTTTCGTCGCGCACCGGCACGCACAGAACTTTCACCGGAGGCCGGTCGGCTCCGGGGCGAACTGCCGGGATGTTCTCCTCGTCGGAAACATCTCTCAGGCCAACTTCGTCAATCAGCTCGCGCGTGGTCTGGCGAATGAAATCGATCGTCGAATCGTCGAGATCGCCCTCGAGCCGATCCTGTTGCGCCATGATCAGCGCGGGAATCAATACGGAGTCATAGACGGATTCGAGAGGGGCGTCTTTCAGACACGTATCAAGAATCAGCCCGGCTTCGCGCTGATCGCGCGCCAGCAGCCGCTGGTAGTAGCAGGCCGAGGGAGCCGCCACCGGCTGATCGCCCAGCATCACGGTGAGGAACCCAAGCGCCGGCACGTGCCGGCCCATCACCACCAGGCATACGGTCAGAGGCACTGAAAGCACCAGCCCTACAGGTCCCCAGATCAATGTCCAGAATGCCGCTGCCACCAGGATCGCCAGCGAGGAAAGCCCGGTGTGCTTGCCGTAAATGCGCGGCTCGACGTAGTTGGCGGTGACCAATTCCAGGACGACAAATGCGCCGACGATCAGAGCCGAATGCATCCATCCATGGAAAACCGCGAGCGACAGCAGCGTGGGCAGGGCCCCCGCAAAGGGCGCTCCCACGTAGGGTACAAAGCGCAGAAGCCCGGCGATCGCACCGAACAATGCCGCATGGGGCAGTCCGACGAAATAGAGCGCCAGAAAGACCAGCGTGCCGTAGGTAAGATTCACCAGCAATTGCAGCGAGAAGTAGCGGCTGATCCGGCTTCCGGCATCGTCCATGGCCTGGGTCATCACGGTCAGGTTGCGATCGCCGCTGAGGTGGATCAGGCGGTTGCGCAGGTCTTCGCGCTGCAGCAGGATAAAGAACGTGAACACCACGCACAGCATGGCCGTGGTCAGGGGTGCGACAATGCCGCCCAGTTGATCCAGGCGCCCGGTGGGACGCGCCACTTCGCGCACCGGCACGGGCCGGTCCGGCGATGACCCGATGGGCTTGTTCCCAGCTTTCGCGCCCTGGGGATGAAGCACCGCCGAAGAGTTCACCAGGCCCAGATCTTCGCTCAGGCGCTCTACTTCCTGCTGCGCGCGCGAAAACGCTGAATCGCTGGGGCTGTGGATGGCTTCCATTTTTTGCGCAATGTTGTCGCGGTAGATGGGCAGGTCGTTGGTCACCGCTACCAGTTGCGTAAACAGCAGCCAGGCCGCCGTTCCCAGCAGCGCGGCAAAGCCTGCAATCACCAGGATGGCTGCCATGGACCTCGGCAGACGCACTCTCTCCACCCGGCTGACCAGCGGCGCCAGCAGGAATGCAAACAGGATGGCGAAGGCAAGGGGCAGGAACAGGACCTTGGCCAGATAGAGAACCGCGATCACCACCACGGCGATAACAACGAACCAAAGCTGCGACATCAGCCGGACGGGGCCACTACCGTTCATGTCGCGCCTCCCCGGGGGACCCCATATAGTTCGCGGCGGGGCGACGACGCAGCTCCCTCATCGCAGATGTTCCTCCGCAGTGTCGCTCTGCGATGTGCACCTCCTGCTTAGATGCCTGAAGACTCTGTCCCTAATGTAGGCCGCCGCTAATAGCGTCATTTACTAATGCCCCGCAGTTGGGTTGAATTTGAAGAAGAGGCGTCCCTCAGGGGCTAAAGTGTTTGCGTGAGAACTGGACTTTCGCGCTGACTTGCTAATTCGCTATGCCGCGCAGCGGCGCTGACTTGCTGTTTTTTGTCATCAAAAATAGCCGATTCCACGCCCGGAACGAGTTCTCACGCACACTCTAAAGCCCGGCTCATTTCGGGCCGTTTTACGGCACGACTGAAGTCGTGCCCTTTCAAAACATAAACGACCATCTGCGCGCCGAATACCACTAATGTCTGATGCCCGAATTGACCACCGGGGCCGCGGCTTTCACTGCAATTGCGGCCGCTCATTCGTCGCGCAGCAGGATCATGGGGTCCACCGCGAGCGCGTGGCGGGCGGGAATCCAGGAAGCGACCAGGCCTACGAAAAGCATGGTCAAAACCACGCCGCCCAGCACGATCGGATCCCGGGGCGTGGCCTGATACACGATGAAAGAGAGTACGCGCGTGGCAAGTAAACCGAGGATCATGCCCGCCCCAGACCCAATCGCCAGCAGCCGAAATGCGCGTCCCAACGCGGCGCCGAGCACCTTGCTCTGATCCGCTCCCAGGGCCACGCGGATGCCCAACTCACGCAGGCGTTTGCTGACCACGTAGGAAGCCATGCCGAAGATTCCGGTAATGGCCAGCATCGCGCCCAGCAGGCCCAGAACGCCCAGGGCCACGGTTGCCACGCGAGCCGCGAACAGGGCCGAATCCAGTTCCGTGGTCCACGTCGTGATTTCGATCGGCAGCGAGGAATCCAGGGCGCGCATATTCCGCTGCAGGGCGGCGGCGATTTCCTGCAGGTCGCGCTCCGAGCGCGTAAGGATCCAGGTTTCGCTCGAAGGCTGTTGCAGGAACGGAAAGAACATGGCCGGTTGCTGATCTTCGGTCAGCGTCTCGTACTTGCCGTCTTCCACCACGCCCACCACTTCAACGCGAGTACCCTTCCACAGCTTGAAATGACCGCCGACAGCCTTTTCAACCGCGCCGAACACCTTGCGCGCAAATTCGCGGTTCACCACAGCAACTAAGGGAGACTTGTTGTCGTCGTGCAGGGTGAACGTTCGTCCCGCAAGCATGGTGGTCTGGGCAGTGCGGAAGTAATCCGGCGATACGTCGAACTGCTGCGCATCGGCAACGGAGTTAGCCGGGCGGAGATCCGTGGTTGTATCCGTAAATACCGACGAGTCATTGCCGCCGATGGTGAGCGGCAGGCGGTCGGCATAGCCCGCCGATGTCACGCCCGGGATCGCGGCCGCCGCATCGAGCATCTTTCTCTGCATCTGGTCACGCTGGTCTCCGCTATAGCCGCCCATGTGGAGATCGCCTCTGGCCATCACCACTCCCTGCGGATTGAACCCGTAATTGCCCTTGAGCGACCGCGCCAGGCCGCGCACCGCCACCAGCGATGCGGTCACCAGCACCGCGCAAATGGCGATCTGCAACGCCAGCAAAATGTCGCGCAGCGTGAAGCGGCGCAGGCTCAGGCCGGACGATCCCGAGCGGATAATCTGCCACGGATCGGCGCGCAAAATCTGGCGAACCGGAACCAGGCCGAACAGAAGCCCGCTGAGCAGCGCCAGCAGCAGCGCGACAACATACGTCGTCGCGTCGGGATTCACCGGTACATTGATGGGAATCCCGGAGACCGGCCGCCAGGTGCTCAGGAGGCGCAGAATCACCACCGCGCCGGCGATGCCGCACACTCCCCCGGTAACCGATACCAGCATCGCCTCCGTGATGAGCTGGCGCAGAATGAGTTTGCGGTGTGAACCCAGGGCCATGCGCACTGCAATCTCTCGCGCGCGATCGGCCGTGCGCGCGGCGAACAGGCTGCCGAGATTGGCGCACGCAGCCAGCAGGATGAGCCCGGCGAGCCCCATCACACCGGCCATAAACGCGCGCGCCGGCTTACCCAGCGTATCTCCCACCAGCCCCGGCCGGGCCAGGCAGAGCTTCAGCCCCTCATCCTCTTTCGGGTAGGCTTTCGCCAGCGAAGCGGCAATGGTGTTCAGGTCCGACATGGCGGCGGCCGGCGTCACGCCGGGTTTCAGATGTCCCATAACCCAGGTGAAATGCGAACCGCGATTTTCTATCGGGTCCCATCCGCCAATCTGTGGCAGGTCCACTAGGGGCACCCACAAATCGGCCGCGAAGAACAGCTCGGTGCCGCGAAACTCCGGCGGCGCCACACCCACGATGGTGAAGGGATGCTTATTGATATTCACGGCGCGGCCCACCACACCGCGATCGCTGTTGAAATGCGTGCGCCAGTAGTCGTAGCTGAGGACGATGAAGGGCACGCTGTTCTTCCCGTGCTCGTCGGAACTATGGATAAACCGCCCCAGGTAGGGCTGGATTCCCAGCGCATCGAAATAATTGCCGCTGACCAAGTACGGCCACACGACTGAAGGACTGCCGGTCCCGGTGTCGAGGCCCACCGGCCCCTGGATGCAATCGGACACCAGCGTCTCGAAGCTGTGGTTGCGTTGGAGAAGATCCAGGTAATCGGGGTACGACTGCGAAGGAGTCACGCCCCTGTCAAAGGTTCGCTGCAGCATGAACAGGCTCTCGGCGTGAGGCACGTTCAGGGGGCGCAGCACCAGCGCATTCAACACGCTGAAGACAACGGCATTGGCGCCAATGGCCAGCGCGAGCGTGAGCACCGCGGTTACGGCAAATCCGGGAGACTTGCGCAACTGGCGCAGCGCGACTCGAATATCGGAATTCATCGGGACCTCTTATGGAAACGAGTGCGAGCCTCAGCGTTCGCTCGATCGAGCGGATGCCACGGATTACGCTCATTCCAACACGACGGTTCCATGGCTGCCGGATTTGTGACGAATCGCCCCCCAGCCCGGTCAAGCCCCTTAACCTGGGTAATTCTATAAGCGTCTTCTCTTCAGCGACTTGCACCAACGCCATTTTGCAGATGAATTCCCCGCATTTCGCTATCCTGAAATCGCAATGTCCCCAAAAGGGCTTTTCAGCCGCTCCGGCGGCTCGTCCTCCTTTTAAGTACCGTCGTTGGACGACTTTGAGGTTTAAGATATTGAAAAGGCGGTCTTTACAGGTGATCTGTGCCGGCAACCGCTTTACGCGTGCGAACTTACCGAAAACACCGGGGGCGGCGGGGGAGAGGGGGGTCCGGACCGGGCACATCCCTGACAGAACAAGACCGGCGACATTCCTGACACTGCGCCATCCACAACCCTAGAACGGCATCCGCACCGTGAAGACCAACCCATGGTTATAGGTATGGAAGTGAGTGAGCGCGATCTGCTCGCCGGCGCCGAACGTAAGCCCCAGCCGTCCAGGCCTGTCCCCGCCATCGTGCGACAGCGGAATGCGGCCAATAAGAAGGCCGGGCGTGGCAAACGTCATGGCCTTCCCATCATTGGCCCCGCCGAAGAAGAAGCTGGAGTTGATCTCCGCTTCCGGCCAGAAGAAGTGCGCCGCCCCGCGCCGCGCCAGGTGATATTGCGCCACGCTGTTCCACGCCACGGTGTGCCCCAGCTTCCGGCTGTGGCTGGCCGCAAACGATCCTCCGGCGGTCGAAGTCAGCGCCAGCAGCCCGAATCCCTTTCCCACGGCCAGCGTGGGGGTTGCCGTCGCACAGCAACTGCCGTTGGCGTTCTTGCCCGTCGGCGCCGTGCCGGCCAAAAACGCGGTGATGATCGCGTTGCCGTGCTCTTCGTTGCGCGCGAAAAAGCGGTATTTCGAATTGAACGAGACATCGCCGAACCCGTCCTTCACGCCCGGTGCGGCATGCGCCAGGTAGGGCGGCAGATTGAAGAGAAGCTCGATGTGCCGCTCGGGGATCAGCTCCAGCCCCTTCCCGTTGTCGAAGTTCCAGGTGTTGTAGAGCTTGGGATTGGTCTGGCGGACGAAATCGGCCCGCACCTCCTGCTCCAGGCGCGGCGTCACCGTGACCAGCGGTGTAACCCAATGCGGCTGCTCGTTTTGCGTGGCCGTCACGCGCGCCTGTTGGCGGGCAATAAAGGACCCGCCTTCCTCCGCCCGCGTTTGCGGCGGAACGCAAACGGCGATGCACGCGCAAAAAGCGAGAAGGGTACGGAGCAGGGAAGCGGCCGCGGACCTCATTGAGCGATTTTAACCAAATGAATTGATTAAATCCATTCAGATTTGCGCAACTCTGCAGCCGAATGTGACCAGGGCGCAGAGAATCGAGCCGGCGCCGCAGCCAACGTACTAGACTGCCGCCGGCCCTGATCCCTGACCCCTGGAACGGCGTTATGCACGCCAACCTGGATATCAATAATCAATCGTCATCAATCATCAAATCGGAGCCGACGTTGACGATTTCCGGGTCGATGCTTCCGTCACGGCCGATGTGCAGATACCCCATCGTCACCTTCAAATTGAAGCGGCGTGGGCCGCACGAGCCGGGATTGAAATAGAGCACGCCCTTGTGGCGGCGAATCTCCGCCTTGTGGGAATGGCCATAAAGCACTGCTGCGAACTTTGCCGCTGCCGGGTCCAGGTGCAGAGTGCCGATATCGTGCAGCAGGTAGATGTAGCCGCCCTCGATGAGCAGCACCTCGGTCTCCGGCAGGCGCGAGCAGGGGCCCTCGCGGTCGATGTTGCCGCGCACCGCGGTGACGGGAGCAATGTCTTTCAGGGCCTTGAGGATTTTGGGGTCGCCCACATCGCCGAGATGCAGAATGCTTTCGACCCCGGCCAGCAGCGGCGCGACTTCAGGTCGAAGCAGGCCGTGGGTATCGCTGACGACGCCGATCTTCATGACTATCCCAGCATGACAGACTTTTCTGGAGCGTTCAGATGTGTGGGTCTGGAGACTCGCACGACCGCCGGCCGGGAGGCCGGCGCTCCTCTAGAATTGCTTCTAGCGACCATTTATCTGAGAAGCTGAAGCAGGCAAGAGGCTGAAGAGAAAGTGCCCGAAAATTGAGATGAAGGAATTCCCTCGAATCGACGAAGGACCCGCTCGAACCAACTGGCGGCACGCGGTCGCGGCCTATACTACGCCGCGCGTGCTGCAGGTGCTTGCACTCGGATTCGCAAGCGGCCTGCCGTTCCTGCTGACCTACTCAACTCTTTCGGCGTGGCTTGCGACCGCCGGCGTGCGGCGCGCGGCGATCGGCACCTTCACCCTGGTTGGCATACCCTACTCATTTAAGTTTCTGTGGGCGCCGCTGATCGATCGCGTGCCTCCACCGCTGCCTCTGGGAAGGCGGCGCGGTTGGGGCGATCACCATCCAGATTCTTCTGATCGGCGCAATTCTCGGCCTGGGATTGTGCAGTCCAAAGCACAATTTGCCTCAGTTGGCCGCCCTTGCGGTTCTTGTGGCATTTCTGTCTGCGAGCCAGGATATTGTGATCGATGCCTGGCGGGTGGAGAGCCTGAACAGGGATCAGCAGGCCCCCGGAGCAGCCATGATTCAGTCCGGCTACCGGATCGGCATGCTGGTTTCCGGGGCGGGCGGCCTGTTGATCGCAGCGTACGCAGGGTGGTTCGCGGCCTATGCCACGATGGCTGCGCTGCTCAGTGTGGGGCTGCTGGTGTTTTTGCTTGGTCCTGAACCGAGGGTCTCGACCGAGACTTCAGGAGCTGCGGGATCGGGGTGGCAGGCGATTGGCCAGGCATTTGCCACCGCTGTGATCGGCCCTTTTCGCGATTTCATGCATCGGCCGCTTTGGCCCGTCATTCTGATTGCCATTTTCGGATACAAGCTGGGCGAGGCAATGGCGGGAGCGATGTCAACGCCACTCTACATATCGCTGGGGTTTTCGCTTCCTGAGATCGCCGCGGCTTCGAAAGTGTTCGGGTTTTTCTCGATTGTGGCAGGAGCGCTCATAGGCGGCGCGGTCACGACCAGGTACGGAATCCGTCGCTCGCTGATTCTTTGTGGTATTTTGCAGTCGGTCGGGAACCTGTTTTTTGTTCTGCAGGCTGTGGGCGGACATCGGATCGGATACCTTGCGTTATGTGTGACTGCCGAAAATATTACGGGAGCGATGGCCGGGACGGCGTTGATCACCTATCTTTCGAGCCTGTGCTCGCCCGCCTTCACGGGAACTCAGTTCGCGCTGCTTGCCTCGCTCGCTTCGCTTGGCCGCACTGTGATCGCCTCCTCAGGAGGAGTCTTGTCAGAGAGAATCGGCTGGGTGCGGTTCTTCCTGCTTACCAGCGTCGTCGCATTGCCCGCCATCATTCTGGTCATGTGGGTCGGACCGCGCGACGATTTAGGGAATAACCAAAACCGCGGTGACGGAGACGGCGAGCGATAGCCGCGCGATCCACAGGAGCCGCAAGAGGTCGATGGCCGCCGGGCTGCCCAGTGCCAATGGCTGTCAATTCAAATCCCGCTGCGGCCTCGAGAATTCAGTTCCCAAAGTGCTATCTCCAAAAAAGAATACCGCGCGACTCCTGCCGCCTGCCTCGGGTCTAATAGAGACATGAACATCGTCAGGCTAAGATTCTGCGCGCCTTTGGCCACGCTTCTGCTGGCCGCCGGCGTAATGGCGGCGGCCCAGCAACGTGAGCGCACTTCGCAGCCGGCCAAGGCCGAGCAGTTGTTTGCGCTCGCCAACCAGACCCGGGCGCAGGAAGGCCGCGGCCGCCTGGCGTGGGACCAGGCGCTGGCGGATGCCGCCATGAAGCACTGCATGCGCATGGCCGCCGAGGGCCCCATCGCCCATCGCTATGGCGGCGAACCCGATCTGACTGGCCGGGCGGGCGAAGCGGGCGCGCATTTCAGCCTCATCGAGGAGAACATCGCCGTCGGCTCCTACCCGGCGAGCATTCACGAGGGTTGGATGAACTCGCCCGGTCATCGCGCCAACCTGCTCAACCCCGAAATCGATCGCGTTGGCATCGCGGTGGTTGCGGAGAGGGGTGTGCTATATGCAGTGGCCGATTACGCGCGCGCCGTACCGGTACTGACGCCGTCTGACGTGGAGAGCACGGTGGCTCGTTTGGTACGCGCCCGGGGGATCGCGGTCCGGCGCGATGCCGCCGAGGCGCGGGCCGCCTGCCGCCTCGATCATGGACTCCCGCCGGCCGGCGGCGAGACGCCGCATTTCATCATGCGCTGGCAGGACTCCAATCTCGACCAGTTGCCCTCGCGACTGGTCGAAAGCATCGCGTCAGGCCAGTACCGCCAGGCTGCGGTCGGCAGTTGCCCCGCCAGCAGTCCCGAAGGCGCGTTCACGGTGTACCGCGTCGCGGTGCTCCTCTATTGAATTGCGAACTTGTACTCACATTTCCCGCAGACCTCTTTTCGCGGGACAAACCATGATCTTGGAGCCCAAATTTGACTTCGCGCAACTCGTTCGCGCTCAGTCTGTGGCAGCATCTCATCCAATTCTTGCAGGCGGCGAAATCGGGGAATTATACTGACGGCGCCTTGCGGGATGTACCGATTGCGTCATCCGCCAGCCTGTCAATGACAAGCAGTTCGGGGAGGAAGCCATGTTTCGAGCCTTGGTGAAGGATTGCCTTCTGTCGGCGTGTATTGTCTCTCTTCCGGTTTGCCTGGCAGCGCAGGAAGTTGTCCACGCGCTGACCGGCACCGTCAGTTCCATCGACAAGGCCACGCACAGCATCGCCGTGCTCCAGGACGTGGGTGGCAGTAACGTCTTCCAGAAACTCACCAATCCCAAGACCAAGGTCGACTTCGACAAACGGGTCCAGGCGGGAACCGTCGCCGCGGACGCGTTCAAAGACGACGGCGCCTACGTGATTGTCTTTTACGTCGGGATGAACGAGAACCGCACCGTGGTCGCGCTCAAGAATCTCGGCTCCGGACCGTTCTCCTCCACCGTGGGCACGATCAAGAAATTCGACCGCGGCCGCTCGGTGACGGTGCAGGATGAGTCGGGCGCCATGCAGACGTTCAAGATCAATCCCGACACCATTGGGGAAGCCTACATGGGCGCCGTCGACGGAACCCGGTTCCAGGCCCAGGCCGGCGACAAGGTGCGCATTGTCAGCGGTGTTGTCGGCGGAGCGCCGGCCGCGCTTTTCATCCGCACGATGTAGTGCGAAGGACTAAGGGACTACCAGTGGATGAGCCCCTCGGGGTCGTCCACCAGGACCACGTCGTATCGTTCGATCATAGGCATGAGGATCGGTTCGAGTTCGCGCTTCCAGAGCTCGCCTTCGTAGAACTTGGCTTTCATCGGTTCTCGCGAGGCGAGGTCCGGAAAGCCGCGCATGAAGAAGAACACGTCGGAATCCTCTATCGACAAAAACGGACCCAGGATCTTCATCCCGATTTCGGCATGCGCGGGCATCGAGCGGCTGCGAAACACGTCCAGGAACTCGGCCCGTCTTCCCGGCTTCAGCTTGTACGTGCGCATTTCGATAATCATCGAGCACTCCGACTCGGATCGGCCCATCATCCGAACGACTGGTAATCCTTCCAGAAGCGCGGCCAGCCTTTGCGCGGCGGCCCGCAGAGGAAAATGTCAGGGTGGTATTCGCTCTCTTCGTTTTGCACGCCCTGGGAGTTGCCGTTATGCCCCGCGAGGCGGCATCCGCTGAAGGCGCGGTTGGCCTGCTCGTCGCTCAGTCCGAGCACAATCAACGTTGCCGGCGGCGTGATCGGATATCCGCGCAGCCACGCCGAGTTGGTCATGCTGATGGGCGGCGGCAGATGGTACGCAGGACCGAGCATCTCGATCGCGCCCTGCTCGCCGTAGTTGCCCACGATCACGCCTAAGCCGGCCTGCTGGTCGGCGGGCAGCGAATCGCGGATACCGGCCACGGTCTTTACCAGCTCGTCCCAGCCGATTTCCTCGCTCAGGTCGTCGTTGTGCTGGAGCACGAAATCGCGCAACGGTCCATGGGACGCGAAA
>CAVREL010000111.1:0-12805 GCA_963720105.1 uncultured Acidobacteriota bacterium
GCCCGAAGGTGTCAATGCGTTTTTTGACCTGGCCCCGTCGCCGGACACCCCCGGCACGTACCAGGCAGACTGGACGGCGGACAAGCCGGGCGCGTACCTGGCCGAGATCGTGGCCGGCGCAGCCAACGGCGATGCGCAGGAACTGGGCCGTGACGTGGTCACGTTCCAGCGCCAGGACGGCGTGGCGGAGAATTTTCATACCGCGCAGAACCGGCGCCTGCTCGAGCAACTCGCCTCGCAGACCGGCGGGCGTTACTGGAAGCCGGGCGATCTGAAGAATCTGCCCCGCGACATCTCGTATTCCGAGGCGGGTATCTCGGTGCGCAATACGAAAGAGCTGTGGGATATGCCGGTGGTGTTCGCGCTGTTGGTGGGGCTGCCTGCCGGCGAGTGGCTGCTGCGCCGCAAGTGGGGTGTGGTATGACGCATCCGTCCCTCAAACGAAATACCGGGTGCCCCACCCTCGCGACGTCTTTGTTTTTGTCGCCAGGGTGGGAAACCGACACGTCTCGCGGCCGCTCTATATCAGGGCGTTCTGTGTCAAGGCACGACTTTAGTCGTGCCGAAACGGCCCCAAAACAATCGAGGGCTTTAGCCCCTGCGACAATGCTCGCGGTTTTGAAAGGGCACGACTTCAGTCGTGCCAAAAGCGCCACCCCAAAAATGTTCTGTCATCCTGAGCGAAGCGCCGCAAAGCGGCGCGCAGCCGAAGGATCTGCGGTTGCTTTTCTCCGCTCCTGCCGGCACGCCCTCGTTCTTGCAATCGTCTTGCTCTGCGCCGTCTACGCGCACGCCGCCACCTACTACGTCATCGTCGCCGGCCTGGGCGGCGAGCCCGACTACGAACAACCTTTCACCGCCGCGGCCAAAGATCTCGACCGCGTTTTCAAATCCTCCGGCGAAACCGCGCATGTCTACACTTTGACCGGCGCGCAATCGACGGCATCTCAATTGCGCGAGACGCTGGGATCAATCGCCCGCGATGCAAAACCGGACGACGACTTCGTGCTCGTCCTCATCGGCCACGGCTCCTTCGACGGCGTCGAATACAAATTCAACCTCGTCGGCCCCGACGTCACCGCCGCGCAGATTGCCGAGATGTGCGACCGCATCGCGGCGCGACGCCAACTGGTAGTGAACACCACCAGCGCCAGCGGCGGCTCCGTGGCCGCATTGGAGCGCCCCGGGCGGGCGGTGGTTGCGGCCACCAAGTCCGGCACGGAGAAGAATGCCACCGTGTTCGCGCGCTACTGGGTCGAGGCGCTCCAGGATCCGGCAGCAGACACCGACAAAAGCGACTCGATCAGCGCCATGGAGGCATTTTCCTACGCTACGAAAAAGACGGCGGCGTTCTACGATTCACAGAAGCGCCTGGCCACCGAGCACGCCGTGTTCGACGATGTGGGCCGCGGCGACCCGGTGCGCGAGGCGGGAAACGGGCAAGGCCAGCTCATGGCGAACATGACGGTGCTACGGCTCGGCGGCGCGCTTCAGGCAAACAACAGCTCCGCAAAGCGAGCATTGCTTGCCAAGAAGGAGGAACTGGAGCAGAAGATCGACACCCTGAAATATCAGAAGGCCGCGATGGACCCCGAGGACTACAAGAAGCAGTTGACCGCCGCGCTGGTCGAGCTGGCGAGAGTGCAGGAGGAGTTGGATAAATGAGACCTGCGCTCATCGCCGCTCTCCTGCTTTCCGCCTCCGCGATGGCCCGTGCCGTGGCGCCTGCGGATTGCTGGGCCGAACGTAAGCACGGTCATCCCCGGGAAGAGCAGGCCTGCTTCGAAGCGCTCACACGCAGCCCTGATGCGTACCCGCGCGCTGAAGGCTTGTGGGGCCTGGAGCAATGGGAGCAGGCCAACGAGCAGTTCCGTCTGGCCGCCCAGCCACCGGATAGCAAGGCTCTCTACAAAGTCCGCTGGGGCATCCTGCTGCACCAGCGCTTCAACGACGGCGAGGCGGCAGACCTGTTTCGTGAAGCGCTCCAGAAAGATCCCTCCAACGCCGAAGCCTACGTCGGACTGGCCATTGTGTCCGCCGAAAGCTTCAGTGGCAAAGCTTCCGCGTATGCCCTGAAGGCCATCGAGCTCGATCCGAAACTGGCCGAAGCGCATGAGGTTCTCGCCGATCTCGCCCTGGCAAATGACGACCAGGACCTGGCTGCGGCCGAAGCCGACAAGGCCATCGCCCTCGCAACCGATGCGCTCGATGCGATGGCCATTCACGCCGCGTTGGAGATCATCGCCAACCGCTCGCCCGATGCGTGGCTGGCAAAGATGAGCGCTGTGAATCCGAACTATGGCGAGGGCTATGCCCGCGTCGCCCACCAGCTCGAGTTGCATTACCGGTATAACGATGCAGTCACGTATTACCGCAAGGCCATTGGAGTCGATCCCCGCCTGTGGGCGGCGCGCTCCGCGCTGGGGATCGAGTTGATGCGGCTCGGCCAGGAAGATGAGCCGTACAAGGAACTCCAGCTGAGCTATCAGAACGGCTACCGCGATCCCGCGACCGTGAATAGCCTTCGCCTGCTCGACAGTTACAAGAACTTCGTCACCACGCGTGACGGCATGACCATTCTGAAGCTCGACAAAAGCGAATCCGCTCTGCTGCTGCCGTACATACAGGCGGAGTTGCATACCATCGTCGCCACGTACGAGAAAAACTACCAGATGAAGCTTCCCGGCCCGGTGCAGGTCGAGGTTTATCCCAATCACGAGGACTTCGCGGTGCGCACCATGGGCATGCCCGGGCTGGGCGCGCTCGGGGTTACGTTCGGCCTCGTGGTCGCCATGGACAGCCCATCGGCGCGCCGGCCCGGAGACTTCAACTGGGGCTCGACGCTGTGGCACGAGATGAGCCACGTCTTCATCCTCACCGCAACCGGCTTCCACGTGCCGCGCTGGTTCACTGAAGGACTGGCGGTGCACGAAGAGGGAAAGCACTCGCCGGAGTGGAAGCTCGAGCCCACGCCCGAAGTGCTGGCCGCCATCCGCGATAAGAAGCTCTTGCCCGTGGTCCGCCTCGATCGCGGCTTTGTGTATCCCGACTACCCGGCGCAGGTCATGGTTTCCTATTTTCAGGCGGGCAGCATCTGCGATTTCGTCGAGGAAAAATGGGGAGAAGGAGAGCTGCTCGACATGGTTCACTCCTACGAGCAGTTGAAGACCACGCCCCAGGCCATCCACCAGAACCTGGGCCTCGCGCCGGAAGAATTCGACCAGCAGTATCTTGCATGGATCGATAGCAAATACGGCGGCGAGGCCGCGCATTTCGACCTGTGGCGCGAGAAGCTGAAGGGCCTGGTCGCAGCCGCCAGGCAGAACCAGTACGACACGATCCTGCGCGACGGCCCCGCCGTCGTAGCCATCTATCCCCAGTATGTCGGCGACGCCAACGCCTACGAATTGATCGCCGATGCTGCGAAAGCGCAAGGAAACGCCGCAAAAGAATCGGAAATACTGGCGGCCTATGTTCACCACGGCGGGCAAGAGCCCGAGTTGCTCAAGCGGTTGGCCGCGCTTCAGCAAGCCGCCGGACAGCCCGCCGACTCGGCCGCGACTCTGGAACGCCTGAATTACGTGTACCCGGTGAAGGACGAGGAGTTGCACCGGCGCCTGGGCGATCTACTCTATGCGCAGAAGCAGTTTGAGGGCGCGATTCGCGAATATAACGCCGTCTTAGCGTCCGGTCCCGTGGACAAGGCGGGCGCGGAATTCAAGCTGGCCCAGGCTTATCTCGCGGCGGGCAAGCGCGACAAGGCCCAGGAGAGCGTGCTGGCCGCGCTGGAAACGGCTCCCGGCTACCGGCCGGCGCAAAAAATGCTACTGGAATTGCAGGAACCATCGCCAAAGTCGAACTGACAAGGAAGGAAACTGGATGGCTTCAGTCTACGAATTCAACAAGGATGCGGTTGAACTGCAACAGCGCATTGAACGGTTTCACGATGTGCGCGACGGAATCATGCAGCAGGTGCGGCAGGTGATCGTGGGCCAGCAGGACGTGCTCGAGCAGATCCTGATTGCGCTCTTTGTCGGCGGCCACTGCCTCGTCACCGGCATGCCGGGCACCGCCAAGACGCTCATGGTGCGCACCATCGCCGACGCGCTGGGGCTGCGCTTCCGCCGCATCCAGTTCACGCCCGACCTGATGCCCTCCGACATCACCGGAACCGACATCATCGAAGAAGACCTGACGACCGGCCATCGCAAGTGGACGTTTGTCGAAGGGCCGATCTTCGGCAACGTCATCCTGGCCGACGAAATCAACCGCACGCCGCCCAAGACGCAGGCCGCCCTGCTGGAAGCCATGCAGGAGCACTCGTGCACTGTGCGCGGCCACATCTATGCATTGCCCGAGCCGTTCTTTGTCCTGGCCACGCAGAACCCCATCGAGCTCGAAGGCACGTATCCTCTTCCCGAGGCGCAACTGGACCGGTTCCTGTTCAACGCCAAGCTGGGCTACCTGACCGCGGAGGAAGAGTTGACGGTGGTGGATCAGACCACCATCAATCGGGCGCCGCGCATCGAGGCCGTGACCTCGGCCGACGAGATGCTCGATTTCCAGCGCCTGGTGCGTATGGTGCCCATCGCCGATGCCCTCGCCCGCTATGTCGTGAGCCTGGTGCGCGCCACCCGGCCGGAAGACACGGGCGCCCCCGATTTTGTGAAGAAGTATGTCAACTATGGAGGAAGCATTCGCGCCGCCCAATTCATCGTGCTCGCCGCCAAGGCGCGGGCGCTATCGCGCAAGCGCTATCACGTCACCTACGAGGACATCACGTCGGTCATCGTGCCGGTGCTGCGCCATCGCATCCTGCTCAACTTTCATGCCGAGTCGGACTCCATCGACAGCGATGAGATTCTTAATCGGCTGATAGCCGCGGTTCCTCGCCCCAAGGAGACCTGATGCAGCGATTCCTGGAACCCGCAGTGCTGGCCGGGATCTCGTCGCTTGACCTGGTCGCGAAGACGGTGGTGGACGGGTTTGTCGCCGGCCTGCACCGCTCTCCCGACTTCGGCTTCAGCCAGGAGTTTGCCGAGTACCGCGCCTACGCGCCCGGGGACGATCTGCGCCATGTCGACTGGAATCTATTTGCGCGCACGGAGCGCTGCTACCTGAAACGCTATCGCGGCGAGACCAACAGCCAGCTCACCATCCTTCTGGATGCGAGCAACTCCATGGAGTACACGTCCGGTCCGCCCAAAAAGATGGATTACGCGCGGTTCGTTGCTGCTTCGCTCTTTTATCTCGCCATTCACAACCAGCGCGATGCCGCCGGCGTGATTGTCTTTGATGAAAAGGTACGCGACGTGGTCCGGCCTTCGACGCGCCCCGGCCAGCTGGCGCGGCTTTTCGCAGCGCTGGAACGCGCGGAGCCGCATGCGCGCACCGATTTCGCCCGGCCGCTACACCACTTCCAGGAACTGCTCCACCGGCGCGGCATCGCCATCGTGATCTCCGATTTTTACGAGGATCCCGAAGCCATCGTGCGCACCGTCGAGCCGTTGCGCTATCGCGGCAACGAGGTGGTGCTGTTTCACATTCTCGACCCCGAGGAGATACAGCCGGTATTGAAAAGCTCTGCGATCCTGGTCGATCTCGAAACCGATCAGAAGCTGGAGGTGATTCCCGATTACGCGAGGACTTCGTACCGCGCGAAAATCGACGCGCACATCGAGCGGTTGCGCTCGCGCACGCACGCCGCGGGCATGGACTATCAGCTACTGGTGACGAATCAGCCTCTCGATGCTGCCCTGCGCAGCTACCTGGCGCTGAGGAAGGAGCGAAACTGATGGGCTTTTTCGCTCCATGGTTTCTCGGCGGGCTGATCGCTCTGGGCGTGCCGGTGTTTGTGCACCTTTTACGCCGCCATGTCACCGTGCCGCGTCCGGTCAGTTCGCTCATGTTCTTCGAGCGCGGCATTCAGAGCTCCACGCGCCATCATCGCCTCAAGCACCTCATCCTCTTCGCGCTCCGCGCTGCACTGGTAGTGCTGGTAGTGCTGGCTTTCGCCAACCCGTTCATTCGCCGCGTGGCTGCTAACACCAACGGGCGGTTGATGCTTCTCGTGCTCGACAACTCGTTCAGCATGCGCGCCGGATCGCGCTTCGCGGATGCAAAACAGCGGGCGCTCACGCAACTGGCGGCGAAGCCCAACTCGCAAAAGGCGCAGATCATGGCGCTGGGCGGACTGCTTCAGATCCTCACCCAGCCGATCTCGGACGATGCGCAACTGCACGCGGCGCTCGAGAGCATTCAACCCGGCGATGGTCACGCGAGCTTCGGCGAATTGGGCCGTGCCGTTCGCGCGCTTGCCGAAACCGTGCGCATGCCCATCGATGTCCACCTCTACAGCGACATGCAGCGTACCGCCATGCCGGCCAATTTCGCCGACCTTGTGCTGCCGGCCAACGTCACTCTCACCCTTCACTCGGTCGCCAATGGCGCGACCCTGCCGAACTGGACCATCGAGAGCATCGAAGCGCCCGCCGAACTGGCCGATCCGAAAGACCCGCATCTTTCCCGGGTGCGGGCCGTGATCGCCGGCTTCGCAACTCCCGCGGCGAACAAGACCGTGAGCCTGGTGGTGAACGGCAAAACCACGGCGACCCGGCGCGTGGATGTGCCGGCCAACGGCCGCGCCACGGTGGAGTTTGCACCGCTCGATGTCAATTACGGCTTCAACCGCTGCGAGATCCGCGTTGACGGTGCCGACAGCTTGCCGGCCGACGATGCGAGCGTGTTCGTGGTGCGCCGGAGCGATCCGCAGCGCGTATTGTTCGTGCATGACGGCGGAGATTCGCGATCGGCCATATATTTTGGCGCGGCGCTCAAGGCAGCTGCCGGGTCGTCGTTCGTGCTGCAATCCGTCGCGCAAGAGCAGGCGACGGACTTCGATCCGTCGCGCTTTGCGTTTGTCGTGCTGTCTGACAGCGTGGCGTTGCCGGCGATCTTCGAGCATACGCTGGCGCAATATGTGGCCAAAGGCGGCGCGGTCTTCATCGCCCTCGGCACTAATGCGGCGCGCCACGCTCCCATCCCCTTGTGGGACGGCGGCGTAACCGAGGCGCGAGATTATTCGCGCATCGGTGGGGCGACCACGGTCGGCCAGGTGGACTTCGCCCATCCGGCGCTGCTCGATGCGCAACCGGGGCGAGATAACGGCGGCTGGGCTGAGGCGAAGGTCTTTTATGCGTCGGTCGTCGATCCGCGCGGCGCCCGCGTGGCCGCGCGATTAAGCGACGGCACGCCGTTAGTGCTGGATCGGCAATCCGGCCTGGGGCGCCTGTTGTTGTTCTCGTCAGGCCTTGAAAACCTCACCAACGATCTGCCCCTGCATCCGGTCTTTGTCGCGTTCGTTGATCACGTGGCCCGGTATCTTTCGGGAACCGAACCCCTCAGCGGTTCACGCTTGGTGGATTCGTATGTCCAGCTCCGCCCTGCTGCGGAAACAACCGCAGACCAGGGAAACGTGGAGGCCATCGGTCCCGACGGCCGCAGATTGCTTTCGCTGGCTGAGTCGCGCACCGCGCAAACGCTGCGGCTGGAACGAGCCGGCTTTTATCAAATCAAACTTGCCGGCGGGCGCGACATGGTCATCGGCGTCAATCCCGACCGGCGCGAATCCGATCTGCAGCCCATCGCCGAAGATGTCCAGCGTCTGTGGAGCGGGGGCGCGGGAAACGCCGCCGGGCAAACAGAATCGGCCTCTACCCAGGAACAGAAATATCGTCCTGTAAATCTGTGGTGGTATGTGATGCTGCTTGCTTTCGTAACGGCCCTGGCGGAGACCGCTTTCGCCAGCCGGTACATGGGCACGCTGCGGGAGGAAGTATGAGCAGGCAGAAGGAGCTCAATTCCTATATCGTGCAAGTTCAGCAACGGCTGCGGCTGGGCGCGTGGATGCGCGGCGCCGCAATCTTCACCAGCACTGCGCTTGCCGTCACGATTGGCCTCGCGCTGTTGCTCAACCAGTTCGCGTTTCCAGCGCACGGGGTCACCGGGGCGCGATCCGCACTGCTCCTCGCGCTGGCTTCGGCGGCGGCATTCGGCATCGCTCTGCCGGTGGTCCGGCTTACCCGCGAAAGGGCGGTGCGCAGAGCGGAAGCCTCGAATCCCGAACTGGAGCAGCGGCTGACGACTTTCTTCGACCGGCAGCGCGACGGCGATCCGTTTATTGAGTTGCTGGCGGGCGACACCCTCGCGCTGACCCAGCATGCTGCCCCGGCGACGCTGGTGGAAGACAAGCGCCTCTTTGTCCTGGGAGGCGCGGGCGTAGCGTGCCTGGGTGTGCTTGTCTGGCTCATTGCTGCGGGGCCGGGTTATCTGGGCTATGGCGCTTCGCTGCTGTGGACGGGTCCGCCCAAAAATGCGCAGCCCTACTACTCCATTTCGGTGACACCGGGCAATGTTGCAGTGCGGCGCAACAGCGATCAGTTGATCACCGCGCAGGTGATTGGAATGCAGCCGGCGAAAACGCAGATCTTCGCGCGCTACCAGAGCGGGCATCGATGGGAGCAGGCAGCCATGCAGGCGCAGCCGTTTTCAGGAGGCGCGGCGAATTATCAGTTTGTTCTTGCGGGATTGCCGGAGAACGTGGAGTACTACGTTGCGGCCGGACCACTGGAATCTGCGCATTACACGTTGCGGGTGCTCGATCTGCCTTCGGTGAAAGAAATTCGCGTCACTTATCGTTATCCGAAGTGGACGGGGATGAAGCCGGTTTCGGAGGAACATTCAGGCGACTTGCGCGCCATCGAGGGCACCGAAGCGGAGCTTGAGATCGCTATGGATCGTCCCCTGAAAGATGGCCAGCTGGCGCTCGACGACGGACAATCGATTCATCTCGCGGGCGGCGAGGGCAATCGATATCGCGGCACCCTCCACATGGAGAAGGACGGCGCCTATCACGTGGCTGCGCTCGATAACGGCCAGGTGGTGCGCCTTTCGGAGGACTACTTTATCGCCACCGACAAGGCGCAACCGCCGGAAATCTCCATCGATCGCCCGCGCGGCGATTACCGCGCCAGCCCCATCGAAGAAGTGACGGTGGGCGTGAAAGCCGCCGCCCAGTTTGGGCTCAACGATGTGCATCTTCATTATTCGGTGAATGGCGGGCCGGAGCGCTCGGTGAGCATGCTCGACAAGCCGGGCGCTAAGAGTGCTGACGGCTCGCATATGCTGTCGCTCGAGGATTTCAAGCTTTTGCCCGGCGATGTGGTGAGCGTGTATGCCAGCGCGCGGGACGGCCATGCGGAATCGCGCACCGACATTTCCTTCATTCAGGTAGATCCATTCGAGCGCGAATTTTCGCAATCGCAGCAAAGCGGTGGCGGAGCGGGCGGCGGGGGCGGAGGAGCGAACAACCAGACCGAAATCTCCAAGCGCGAAAAGGAACTCATCGCCGCCACGTGGAAGCAGCAGAACGACAAGACCGCCACGCCGAAGGACCAGGCGGAGGCGGGAAAATTCCTGTCCGATGCGCAGCAGAAGCTTCGCGACCAGGTGCTGGCGTTGTCGGCGCGCATCGAAAGCCGCGATCTCACCCTGGCCACGGAAGAGTTCTCGGGATTCGATGATGATATGCAGGCCGCGGCCAAAGCCATGGTGCCTTCCGCAGAAAAGCTGAAGGCCACGCAATGGAAGGATGCGCTGCCGCAGGAGCAGAAGGCGCTGCAGGCTTTGCTGCGCGCCGAGGCGACGTTCCGCAAGATCCAGGTAGCCTTTGGCCAGACCGGCGGCGGGGCGGGCGGCAGCAGCAATGCCGGGCGCGACCTCGCGAGCCTTTTCGATCTCGAGTTGGACACGGAGAAGAATCAGTACGAGACCGCGCAGAGGGTCTCGCCGGCCGAACAGCGCGCCAAGGATGTAGAAGATGCGCTGGCCAAACTCGATGCCCTCGCGAAGCGGCAGGAGGATCAGGCCAACCAGCGCAATCCGCAACAGGCCTTTGAGCAGCGCTGGCAGCAGGAGATGCTGCGGCGCGAGGCCGAGCAGCTGCAGCGCCAGATGGAGCAACTGGCGAGAGACGGGCAGCAAGGCCAGCAAGGATCAAGTTCGTCGAGTGGATCGAGCCAGTCGTCATCGTCCGGTCAATCGAACTCCCAGCAGCAAAGGTCTTCGGCGCAAGGCGGCTCGCAATCCTCGCGTGACGCCGATCAGCGCATCCAGCAGGCCATGCGCCGATTGCAGGAAGCGACCGATGCCATGAAGCGCAGCGGCGGCGCGCAACCCAATCCCCAGGCCGCGCGGGAGGCCGCGGAACAACTGCGCCAGGCGCAAAACCTGCTTGCCGGCACCCAGCAGCAACTGGCGTCGGGAAAACTCGACTCGCTCTCGCGCGAAGCGGAGCGGCTCAAAGACGAAGAGCGGGCGCAGGCGGAACGCATCGATAAGCTTGCGGGGCAACAGCAGAACAGTAATTCGACCGACCTGACGGACACCATGGCGCGGATTCGCGAGCGCGACCGGCTGGCGCAGGACCGCCAGCAACTCTCGAACGATCTATCGAAGCTGCAGAGGAACATGCGCGACAGCGCTCGCGAAATGGCTCCGAACCAGCCGGAAGTTGCAAAACAGGTGCGCGATGCGCTCACGGAAATGGACAATTCCGACCTCGAGAATCACACCCAACGCACCGCCGATTGGCTGCGGCGCGGAATCAATCCCAATGCCAACGGCACCGAGAGCCAGATTGCGCAGGGCCTGGAAAAGCTGAAGCAGCAATTGCAGCAGGCGCAACAGGCGATGAATGAGCAGAAAGGCGGACAGCGCGGTCCAGGCCCGCAACCAGGGCAGGCCGATCAGGCCGCGGCGCTCGACGCGATCGAGCGCCTGCGCAACCAGGTGGAGTCGATGACAGGCGGGCGCGGGCGTGATGGAAGTCAGCGGAATGTGCCAGGCGGGTCGGCGCAATCGGGACAGCCGAATGGTCAGGGACGGCAGGCGGGACAATCATGGCAGCCCAATCAGCAACTCAGCCGCAATGCGGGCGCGCAGCCCGGCGGCAACTCCGGCGCGCGCGGAGGAAATCCTCTCGGCAGATCCGGTGATGTGGGCGGCCAGCGAAATGAGACTCGCAACGGCGGCCAGGTTCCGGACAGCACCGTGTGGGGCAACACCAACACCGGCAACAACACCTACGGCCCGCGCGGGCAACCGGCGTCCGATGATCCGTCGGCGCGTTACGCGGATAACGAGCAAACATTTCAGCAGGAGCTTCGCGAACTGAATCAACTGCGGCAGATGGTTAAGGGCGATCCGCAGGCCGCGAAAGAAGCCGAGGAACTGGCGCGCCAGATGCAGCATCTCGACCCGCGGCGGTTTCCCGGGAATCCGGCCATCGTGGAGCAGATGCATCGCGAAGTGCTGGGCGCGATCGACCGGCTGGAACTTGCCATCGAACGTAGCGCAGCGGGAAGTCTTGTGTCGCGGGCGGGCAAGCCGCACGCCATCCCTGAGGGATACCAGGATTCCGTGGCCGAATATTATCGCCAGCTCAGCAAGAATCCATAGCCCATACTCTCCCGTGCCCCGTCCTCGCGATTTTTTTCTGTCGCGAGGGCGGGAAACCACGAACGCCAATCGCTGGCGTTTTGCGCCTAAGCTCCGCTACCATGCGGCGCAAGTTCAACCGCCTGCCGAATCGCCTCCAGCATGCTGCGCTCATCGGCCTTCCCGGTTCCGGCGATATCGAATGCCGTGCCATGGTCGACGGAGGTGCGTACCACGGGAAGGCCGATGGTGATGTTCACTCCGGACTCGAGGCCCAGCACCTTGACCGGTCCGTGCCCCTGGTCGTGATACATGGCAATCACTAAATCGAAATCGCCTCGCTGCGCACGATAGAACAGGGTGTCCGCGGGCAGAGGGCCCTCGACGT
This sequence comes from uncultured Acidobacteriota bacterium, assembly GCA_963720105.1. Lineage (GTDB taxonomy): Bacteria > Acidobacteriota > Terriglobia > Terriglobales > Acidobacteriaceae > Telmatobacter. The sequence continues at coordinate 11,885 of CAVREL010000111.1, forward strand.
TCCAGCCCTGGCGGCGGCACGCATCGATCGCGGGGACGATCTTCTCTTCCTCCTCGCCATGGCCGAAGAGGCCGTGTTCTCCCGCGTGCGGATTGATGCCGCACACGCCGATGCGCGGGTTGGCGATGCCGCTCCTCTGGAGTGCGTCCTGGCCGCGGGCGATGGTGCGCTCCACCAGTCCGGGCTCGATCCTGGCGATGGCATCGATGAGCCCCATATGCGTGGTCACGTGGAGCACTCTCAGCTTCGGGGTGGTGAGCATCATGGAGACTTCCGGCGTTCCAGTCAGGTGGGCGAGCAGTTCCGTGTGCCCGGGGAATCGATGCCCGGCAGCGTGTAGCGCTTCCTTGTTCAGGGGCGCGGTGCAGATGGCTGCGACTTTGCCTTGCAACGCGAGCTGCGCCGTCACCGTGAGATATCGAAATGCGGCTTCTCCGGCCTGGGCTGAGAGCCGTCCCCACGGCAAATCGGGTGGTATCAGCTTCAGGTCAACGCATTCCACGGCGCCGGGCTGGTAAGCGGCCTTGCCGATGCCGTCTGCGGTGAGGCTGAGGATCGTGAGTTGGGTCGCGCAGATCTGATCTGCTCGGCGTAGCCGCTCGGCATCGCCGATCACCAGCGGACGGCAGTGCTCGTACAACGCGCCATGGGCGAGGCTTTTTACGATGATCTCGGGTCCAACCCCCGCGGCGTCGCCCATGGTGATGGCAATGATCGGCTTCTGCATCTCGGTTCTTTTAATATCGACGGCGGGCGGCTTTTCCCCCGTTCCGGAATCGCATCCGAATTGATGAACGAACTCCCGGCAGCGCAGCATCGTGTCGCGCATGCCGAACCCACCCGCCTTGGTGAGTATCAGAATGCCGCGCCCTCCCATGGAATACGGCAGGCCCGGCTGAGACCGAGACGAGGACAAGGAAG
>CAVREL010000112.1:0-61388 GCA_963720105.1 uncultured Acidobacteriota bacterium
GGAATCGCGCTCCCGACAGGCGCAGCTTGTGCTCGCCTATCTCCTCAAACACGCGCGCTCCGTCTCCGAGTATCACCGGAACAGCCGAAACGGGATACCAGACGACATTGCCAAATCCGCGCAGGCCCGTAAACTCGGTATCGATCTGATCCCAGTCGGAATGGAGGGCGACATCGTCCGGCGTTCCAATCGCGATCAGCCGCTGTGCCGAGGCGGTGATGGTGCCGGAGTAAGTGACATCCAGCGCCAGGCTGGCGCCGGGAGCAAGCGGCTGAACCAGCGGCACGGCGGCCTCGTGCAGCTGGCCGGTGTGATCCGAATCAACGTTGAGCGTGGCCACCTGAAACGTCGCGTCCTGTCCCTGGACCCGGATGCGCTCCCAATTGAGCGATGACGACAATTGCAGCGGAATGCGTTCCAGGGGAGCCTTGCCATCGTTGCGGATCGTCAATAGCGCGCGAACCGCGATCTGGTGCACCTCGGGCCGCAGGTGTACATCCAAGTCGAAGCCGGTGAATGTCACCGCCTGCCGGTCCGTATCGTCCGCGATCGGGGCCGAAACCATCCGCGGCGTATTGCCGGGACCGGGCGCGGTGGTGGTCTCGCCATTCTCGTCCATCGAGCGCGAGAAGATCACCCGGCCATTTGTGGAGTTCGGGGGTGGATTCTGCGGCTTTGGGGCCGCCGGCTGGCGGGGTTCTTGAGAAGGTGGCGTGGCCTGCGCCAAACCGTTGATCGATACAAAACCGAGAGAAAATGCGCATGCCGCCAAGGCCGGCGCGAAGCGGAACTTCATGAACCCAGACCTTTCAGTTTTGTCTGTTTTGACGCCGCGGCGTGGGGGAGAGCACCATGGGACATCGCAATGCGGGATGCGGCGCGGCGCTGCCGGAAGGCTTCGTACAGAACCACGGCTCCCGCGGCGGATACGTTCAGCGAACTCACTCCCCCGGCCATGGGGATGCGCAGGAGGTGGTCGCAGGCGCGGCGAACCAGGTCGTGAAGCCCGGCGCCCTCGCGGCCCAGAACGATCACGCAGTTTCCGGTCATGTCGAACTGGTCATAGTCCGTGGTTCCCCGTTCATCGAGCCCGATGATCCACATATTCTGGCGCTTGAGGTCCTCGAGGGCCCGCACCATATTAACCACGCGCGCAATGCGCAGGTGTTCGGCCGCGCCGGCGCTGGCCTTGACGGCGGCCGGACTCAACGGCGCCGACCTCCGCTCGGTCAGAATCACTCCATCTACGCCAGCCCCATCAGCCACGCGCAGCAGGGCGCCAAGATTCTGCGGATCTTCGACGCCATCGAGGGCCAGCAGCAGGCGTGCCGCATGCGAAGACGCAGGCGGCTCAAAGAGATCTTCGATCGACAGGAAATCCTTCGCGCGCACGGCCGCCACCACGCCCTGGTGGGCTGCAGTTCCTGCCATTTGAGTAAGCTGCTCGCGAGGCTCCTGGCGCACGCGAACACCGGCCTGGCGGCACTCGGCAATCAGCCGGACGACACGGTCGTCATGGCGTTCGCGCGCCACCAGCACGTGGTCAAACCGCCGCCGCCCCGCCCGCAGTGCTTCTTCCACTGCGTGCACGCCGTACAGGATTTCCATAAAGATCAGTGTAGAAGGTCAGCAGCCGGAACATTTCCCTTGCGGGCCCTGGAAGGGTATGCATACTCGTCCTATGGCCGAATCCAGGCCCAAAACCTTTCGCGCGCTTCTGGAGCGCTCCGGAGAGGGGTTGAATTGGGTGATCGCCCGGGTGCCCTTCGACCCAGCCGAGGTCTGGCCGGTACGCCGGGGCCGGCGCGTGCGCGGCGAGATCAACGGATTTGCCTTCCGTACCTCCCTTTTTCCCGCGGCCGGCGGCAAAAAGCACGTCCTTCTGGTGAACAAGCAGATGCAGGCCGGAGCCAAGGCCAAATCCGGCGACACCGCGCAGTTCCGCCTTGAGCCGGACATGGAAGAACGGGAAACCGCCGTGCCCGCCGAACTGGCCAAAGCCCTGAAAGCCGAACGCGGGCTCCGCCGCTACTACGATGCTCTCAGCCCGTCCATGCGCCGCGACATCGGGCGCTGGGTAGGCGAGCCAAAGGGCGCCGAAACCCGCACCAACCGCGCAGAGCAGATCGCCGAACGCCTTTATCTGGCCATGGAAGGCGAGCAGGAACCGCCGCCCATCCTGCGGGCCGCTTTCCAGCGTCAGCCCGCCGCACGCCGGGGCTGGGAGGCCATGACCCCACTTCGCCGCCGCAACCACCTGTTTGCCATCTTTTACTACCAGACGGCAGAGGGGCGCGAGCGGCGCGCCCGGATCGCGCTCGAAGATGCCCTCAAAGTCGCCAAGCGCCTCGATTCCGCCGCAAAAAGCGGAAATCCGGAGTAAATCGCTTCACTTTTCTCGGCCTGGGAGGCCCGCTTGTCGTCTAATAGATCAAGATGAAGGCGCTCGCATCGGTACAGTCGTTGTTTGTCCAGGGTTCGGCCGTTGCCCTGGAGGAGGCGGTCCGGCAGGAGAATCTTGCCATCGCCGCCGGCCTCAAGCTCCAGGAACCCGGCCTGCTCGACGAGTTGATTGTCCGCTACCAGCACCGCCTTCTCCGCTACCTGCTGTTCTTGACCAGCAGCCGCGAACTCGCCGAGGACCTCTTCCAGGAAGTCTGGATGCGAGTGCTGGTGCGCGGCGGGCAATTCAACGGCAAGGCCCGCTTCGATACGTGGCTGTTCACCATCGCCCGCAACCTGGTCATCGACTACCGCCGCAAGCGTACCGTCGCCAGTCTCGACGAACTGTTCGAAGGCGCCAACGACGACGATCGGCCGATGGCCTTTGAGGTCTCCGATAACCAGCCCACGCCCTTCGACCGCTTCGCCAGCCTGGAAGACCGGCGGCGCATTGCCGATGCCCTGCTCGAACTGGATACCCTCTATCGCGAAGTGCTGGTGCTGCGGTTCCATGAAGAGATGTCGCTGCAGGAGATTGCGGCGGTAACGCGTGCGCCTCTCTCGACCGTGAAGTCCAGGCTGTACAGAGGCTTGGCGGCCATCAAGCCCAAGCTCGAAATCTCGTCCATCCCCCCTGTCGAGGCAGAGTAAACCGTGGCAGGGGGCACCGACCACGATCTGAGAGCTGCGCTCGCGGGAGAGCGGGCCGGCCGGGACCGTGAGGTTGCGCAAAGCACCCGCCGCGTGGTCATGGCATCGCTGGGGGTGATCAAGGAGCAACAAGCCGGCCGCAAGCGGGTTCGCGCCATCGCCATTGCCAGTATCCTCGTATTTCTGCTGGTGTTCGGGCCCCTGATCTGGTGGGCCGTGGATAACCTGATCGCGGGCGAGCACCTGGGCGACCTGGCCAGCCAGCTTAGCCTTTGGGCGTGCATCCTCTGCCCGGCGCTGCTGGCCGCGGCAGTCATGGCTGGCTGGCTCCGCCACCGCTCCTGAAATAGGAACACCGGAGAGAACCTGGCCCCTGGGAATCGCTGGGTGCCCTGTCCCAGCTTTGCAGGGGCGGGGCAGGCCCTCAAATCCCCTCCCGCGTCGCAACTTCCTTCCCTACCCCTCCGTCACTTCCTACAGAAGTTAATCTCCACTTAAACTTCTACTGAACCCCTCCCCGCGAGGGCCCGAACAATGCGCGATCCTGAATCCATTGCCGTGAACGAAGATGCCCGCCTGATCCCGTGGTGGTCGATCATTACTGCCATTGCGGCCTTTGTGGCGGTCGAATACTACATGTGGATGGTGTTGCCGGCGCAGCGCCATCACCCCGGGCCTCCCCTCGGCTTCAAAATCTACTTCAACCTCTCCTGGGGCCTGCTGGCGGCGCTGTATTTCCTTATGGTCGGCTACGTGAGCAAGGACGCCCCGCGGCGCGCCATGAGCGCCCGCTTCTGGATGCTGATCTGCTTCGTGATGCCCGGCGGCATCGGCGCGGTGCTCTACTTCCTGTTGCGCCAGCCGATGGTTTCGCGATGCCCCGCCTGCAGCACCTTTGTGCAAAGCGATTTCCACTTCTGCCCGCAGTGCGACTACCAGCTCACCGCCAGTTGCGGGAATTGTTTCCGCACGGTGCGCTCCACCGACCAGTTCTGCACCCGTTGCGGCCACGAGCTGGCCCAGGACAAGATGCCCGCGCGCCTGCGCGTCGTGGTCGAGTAACGCACAGTTCGTAGTTCATAGTTGTCCGTGATCAGTTTTCAGTTGTCAGTTTTCAGATCCCCCGGCGAACCGCTGTGAACTGTGCTGACAACTGACCGATTAAACTGTGAACTACGAACTCAGAACCGTGAACTGATGTCCCTCTCTGCCCTCATCATCGACGACGAACAACTGGCCCGCGATGAGCTGAAATTTCTGCTCGATTCCGTGGGTGGCGTGGACGTGGTCGCACAGGGGACCAACGGCATCGAGGCGGTGGACCTGATCGAGGAGCATCATCCCGACCTGGTCTTTCTCGACGTGCAGATGCCCGGCCTGGACGGCTTCGCCGTCATCAAGCGCTTGAAGGAACGCAGCGAGACCAGGGCGCGGGCGCATCCCGGCGACGACCCGCCGCTTCCCCAGTTCGTTTTCGCCACGGCCTACGACCAGTACGCCGTGCGCGCCTTCGACGTGAACGCGGTGGACTACCTGCTGAAACCCTTCGACCGCACCCGCGTCGAGCAGGCGGTGGAGCGGGCCCTCGAACGAGCCCGGACCCGCACATCAGGCGGCGCGGTCCCGGGCGCCGAGGCGCAGATCGATGCCCTGCTGCGCCTGCTCAACCAGGGAACAGCGCGTGCCCATCCGCCGGCCAAGCTCATCGTGCAGGCGCAGAGCCGCCTGCTTCTGGTCGACCAGGCGGACATCTGTTTCGCAGCCATCGACGATGGCATCATTCGCGTGGTGACCCAGACTTTCGAAGGTCAGTCGAAGTGCCGCACGCTGGAAGAACTGCTCGAACAACTGGATCCGGCGGTGTTCTGGCGCGCCCACCGCGGCTTCGTGGTCAATATCAACCATATCCGCGAAGTGGTGCCCTGGTTCAAGTCGAGTTACCAGCTGCGCATGAACGACAAGCAGCAGACGGAGATTCCCGTGAGCCGGTCCCAGACCCGCCGCCTCAGGGAACTCTTCAATCTGTAGGCCTGACGCCGAGGGAAGCCCGCAAATGCAGCGGACAGTCGACCGTGCGAAATTTCCCAATTGCCCACCATCCAACCGGAACCGCAAAATTTGCTGGCGAATCAAGGACGCAACGCTGTCTTAGTGTCGCTCCTCTCAGCCATCCACAACACAGAAGCACTCATGACAACCACCACCGCGCACATGATGGCCGCGATCCAAATGGTAGGAAAAACGTCCTGCTTAGCAAGTGGGTGTGAAATCAGTTGGCGTACGAACCCGACGACGGCGCCGAAGAAGTTCGCTGCGAAGAAGATGCGGAACAGAACCTCGACCCACGGGCGGTATGGAGGCTTAACCCAGAACCGCATGACGCGTTTCCATTGCAAATTCCACCACATTGTCCAGCACATCACCGTAAACAGGAAAGCGGTCTCCATTTTCTGAAGTACAGGATCGGTTTCCGTTCGCTGTCGCCATTGGCGCTCACCTTCAGCCGTTATTGCTGCGGACTGAGCTGGAGTCAGAGCCTGTTCCTCGGCGACATCGAGCCGCAGGATTCGCCCCTCGCTATAAGCGATTCGGACCTGTAGGCCCGTACGAATAGGACCACCATGTGAAGCGGCGTTGTGGAAGCCCGGTCCGATTTCAAAATCGGAGTAACAAAACCGCTGATCCTGTACCGAGAAGCATTCATCCTGATGACCTTCGTACGGCATCGGATGGAAGTCAAAGACAACTCCTTCTACCGTTCGATACTCACCTTTCTGGTATGCCGTGAACGCCCGCCAATCTGTTGCGAGAATGCTTGATCCGACTCCACCGACCCATATAACTCCAAAGATGCAACAGAAGACGGCGAACAGCCAGTGCGGTTTTGTCCACTTGAATCGTCGTTTGCCCCAAATAATCACCCCGCCTACAACGAGCGGGATCAGGCCGATACAAGCGAAAAGCCAGTCAGGTACAAGCCGCGTGATTTGATAGACCGTGGTGTACTGGATGGGCATGATTTGCGGTCAGTATCGCACGAATTGCCTTACTCCAGTCCTAGGAACATGCACCCGATATACGTAGTTGGCCAATTACCGCCCATTCGGAAATCACGAAGAACAACCGCAGATCCTTCCCACGTCCCTCGCCGGTCTCAGGGTCACCTCAGGACGACAATTCTGTCCGGGTGCCGAGCTGAGAGGGATGCGGGGAGTTGGTGTTGCCGGTGTGAGTCAATTTACGCGCAGCGGCAAACACAAACCCACCCATCGCAAAGACAGAAACCAGCGCCGAGGCGGCGAGGATATCGGCGGCGCGCCATGATTTTCCCGCTGCATCGACAACCGTCGACTGAGGCACATGCGCAAACACTTGCAATGCGTTGCCCGCGGCGCATACCGCATAAAACAACACCGGCGGCCAGCAGGCAGACACACGAACAGGCTCGATCTCCGGCCGTCGGCGCACATACTCCGCAAACGCCAGGTAGATCAGGAAGACCGTGAGATACCAGCCGAAGTAGTTCGATAATGGAACGCCGAACCAGGGCCCGCCATCGCGCCATCGCCACGCGCGCAGAAGAGTCGCCCAAACCGGATCCTGCGCCCAATCCCAGGTCACCATGATCAAACTCGCAACGGCGGGCAAGGCGATGAGGCGCGGGCGGGTATTGGCGAGGATCAGCTGCGCCAGCATCCAGGAAACATAGGCCATGCCGATGTACGCCAGTCCCAGCAGCACGGGGACGCGAAAGAGCCTCGGCCCCATCACGTCCAGAAATTCGTAACGGCCGAAGGGGAATCCGGTGGCGATGCCCAGGTTCTCGATCGCGTTGCCGATTACGGTGCAGATCGCTGCGAACACGAGGATTCCGCGCCAACCGTAACGGCGCCCGCCGTCCACGAGTGCGAAGGCCAGGGCCGAGAGCACATCGAGCGCAACGATGGTGATGGTGGGAGAACCGGCGATGACCTCAACCACGCGAACCAGAGCATAGATGGCGAGAATCGAGGCAAGCACCAGCGTCGACCTCGATCCTCGTGCTTGCGCCATGTCGCGCCTTTCGAACTAGTCGTACCGCTCGAACACAATCTGTTTCCGGTGCCAGCCATAATTGGCCAGCTTCTCGCGCACCCCGGCCACCATGTTGTTCAGCCCGCAAATATAGGCGTGGATGTCGAACTTCAGTTCGGCCGCAGGAATGGCCGGATCTACCGGCGGCAGCGGCAGGCTGATACCCAGCTTGCAGGCGCGCTTCTCCACGATGCGCGCCACGTGCTCCTGCACGTAGCCGCGCAGGCCGTGCCAATGATCGTCGGCGCGGCTGAGCGTGGGGACGTAATGGAAGTTGGGCTTGCGCGCGGCCAGCGCCTCAAACTCCTCGCGGTAGTAGAGCTCGCTCTCGTAGCGCGTGCCATAGACCATCCAGATTTCACGCCCTTCGCTGCGGTCGGTTCCATCCTCCGGGAAAAGCCACTGCGCATAGGCGCGCATAGGAGCAATGCCGGTTCCTGTGGAGATGAAGATGGAATCGGTAATGGGCTGGGCAAGAACGAAATGGCCGTGGGGCCCATGGATTTTTACCGTGCCGCCCGGCGGCAGGTCGGTCAGATCCGCGAGATGATTGGAAAAGAACCCGCCCTCGACCCGGTTCACGCACAGGTCGAAGCGATTGCCGCTGGCCGCCGACGCAATGGAATAGGCGCGCGTTTGCTGCTTGCCTTTGGAATCCGCCGCCACCGTGGAGACGAACTGTCCCGCGACGAACGGAAAGCTCTCCAACTCATCGACGACGAAATTGAAATGGTAGCACTGGGCAATTTCAGAAATGCAGATCTTGCGCTCAAGACGCGCCGTGTAAAGCTTGCGTTCCAAGGTTAACCCCGCGGGGGAACGAAATGAAGGCCCCAAAAGGGGCCTGTGGGAAGTATAAACGGCATCCCGCAAATGTCGGCAGGCACCCGCCCAAGCAAAGCCTGGATGGGGCACCCAGGCCAGAAACGATTCCCACCTTAGCGACAAAAGGAAAGACGTCGCGAAGGTGGTGCGCCCGGTTTCATGAGATGAGGCGGAGCTGCGGGTCGTCTTGGACCGGGACGATCAGGCCGGGCTCGTCGTTCTTCACATTGCCCACCGCGGGGCTCACCTTCCACGCGGTCATCAGCTCATCCGGATAGGGCCGGAGCAGGTCAACCGGCAGCCCATGAGGCTCGACCGGCGCGATCCAGCGCTCGTAATCAGCCGGCTGCACGATCACCGGCATGCGATTGTGAAACGGCTCCAGCAGTTCATTGGGATCGGTGGTGATGATGGAGTAGGAGAAGAGCGACTCGCCCGTGTTCTTGTCCTTCCACACATCGAACATGCCGGCAAGCGCAAACAGGGACCCATTCTTGAGCGCAAAGGCGAAGGGTTCCTTCGTCTTTCTGGCGGCGGGTTTCCACTCGAAGAAACCGTCGGCGGGGACCAGGCAGCGGCGGCGCTTGAATGCTTCGCGGAATACCGGGCTTGTGGTGAGCGTTTCGGCTTTCGCATTGATGGTGCTGTACCCGATTTTCAGGTCGCTTGCCCAGTAAGGCACCAGGCCCCACCGCATCTCGAGCAGCTCGCGCTCCTGGGTCTTGCGATGGAGAGCGACGACAGGCTGAAATGTCTGCGGCGCGATGTTGTACGACGGCAGGATTTCGAAGGTGGTGGGAACGCCGGTGCGAAAGGCTTCGGCGATCTTCTGCTTGTCGGAACGGCGATAGTAACGGCCACACATGGTTCGATTCAGTTGTAGCAGGTTGCGCGTCCGCGGGTCCGGCTCGCATACTACTTTGCGGGCGCTGCGGCGCTCGACTTTGCCACTGCTGAAATGGGAGATTGCTTGGCCATTTCGAAAGTTTACCCAACTGCGCAAGCCGCCCTGGACGGCATCGTCGAGGATGGAATGACCATCGCGGTGGGCGGATTCGGCCTCTGCGGCATTCCCGAAGCGCTGATCCTCGCCCTGCACGACACCGGGAAGAAGAACCTGACGGTGGCCAGCAACAACGCCGGCGTGGACGGCTGGGGCCTGGGCCTGCTGCTGGAGACGCGCCAGATTCGCAAGATGATCTCCAGCTACGTGGGAGAGAATCGGGAGTTCGAACGCCAGTTCCTGTCCGGCGCGCTGGAAATCGAGTTCGCGCCGCAGGGCACACTGGCGGAGCGCATGCGCGCCGGCGGCGCCGGCATTCCAGGCTTCTTTACCCGCAGCGGCGTGGGCACCGCGGTGGCCGAGGGCAAGGAGCACCGCGTCTTCGACGGAAAAACCTACATCCTCGAGCAGGCCATTCGCGCCGACGTTTCGCTGGTGAAGGCGTGGAAGGGCGACACGAGCGGCAACCTGATTTACCGCAAGACGGCGCGAAACTTCAATCCCATGGTGGCCACCTGCGGCCGCATCACGGTGGCGGAGGTGGAGCACCTGGTCCCCATCGGCGCGCTCGACCCGGACCAGGTTCACACGCCGGGCATCTACGTGCAGCGCATCGTGCATAATCCCAATCCCGAAAGGCGCATCGAGCAGCGGACTACAAGGAAGGCATAGGGCATATGGCATGGTCTCGCGAACAGATGGCGCAGCGCGCCGCGCAGGAATTGAAGGACGGCTTCTACGTGAACCTGGGCATCGGCATGCCGACGCTGGTGGCCAACTACGTGCCCCCCGATGTACACGTCACGCTGCAGTCGGAAAACGGGCTTCTTGGCATCGGGCCGTTCCCGACCGAGGACGAGGTCGATGCCGACCTGATCAATGCCGGCAAGCAGACGGTGACCGCCCTGCCCGGTGCGTGCTTCTTTTCGAGCGCCGAGTCGTTCGCCATGATTCGCGGCGGGCACATCAACCTGGCGATCCTCGGCGCAATGCAGGTCTCCGAGCGGGGCGACCTGGCCAACTGGATGATTCCCGGAAAAATGATCAAGGGCATGGGCGGCGCCATGGACCTGGTAGCCGGCGTGCAGCGCGTCGTGGTGCTGATGGAGCACACCTCCAAAGACGGCCAGCCGAAAATTCTGCGCACATGCACCTTGCCGCTGACCGGCGCCGGCGTGGTCAACCGCATCATTACCGATCTCTGCGTGCTGGATGTGACCGGTGATGGACTGAAGCTGGTTGAAAGCGCGCCCGAAGTGAGCCTCGAAGAGGTGCGGGCGAAGACGGAGGCGAGGGTGGGGTAGACAGCTCGTGGTTTCCCGCCTTCGCGACAGAAAAAAGTCGCGAAGACCGGGCACGGGAGTCTTGTTTCTTTTAGCAAGTCAGCGGGTTTCCTAAGCGGGCGCGGGCAACGCGGGATTGTGTGGGGCGGTTGAGCTGTTCGCAAATGAAGGCGCCCGCCGCGATCAGCCGGTCCAAATCAACTCCCGTTTCGATCCCCATCCCGTTCAGCATGTACAGCAAATCCTCGGTCGCCACATTGCCCGCCGCGCCCGGCGCATACGGACAGCCGCCCAACCCGCTCACCGAGGCATCGAACACTCCGACGCCTGCGACCAGCGCGGCGTAGATGTTCGCCAACGCCTGGCCGTACGTATCATGGAAATGCCCGGCGAGCTTTTCGATTGGCACGCGTCCCGCAACGGTTCCGATGAGTTCGCTCGTCCGGATGGGCGTACCCACGCCGATCGTGTCGCCGAGCGAAATCTCGTAACATCCGCTCTGAAAGAGGGCCGCCGCAACTTCAGCGACCTTGGCGGGCGGGACCTCTCCTTCGTAGGGACAGCCGAGCGCGCACGAAACATACCCGCGCACCCGAACGTTTGCCGCGCGCGCGCCGGCGAACACCGGCGCAAACCGCTCCAGGCTTTGGGCGATGCTGCAGTTGATATTGCGCTGCGAGAAGGTCTCCGAAGCCGCCGCAAACACCGCCGCCTCAGTCGCGCCCGCGTCAATCGCCTCTTCGAATCCCCGCATATTCGGCACCAGCACCGGGTAGCGGATTCCATCCCCGAGCGGCAGAGCGCGCAGCACCTCCGCGTGATCGGCCATCTGCGGCACCCACTTGGGCGACACGAACGCCGTCGCTTCTATAGTCCTTAGCCCGGTTTCCGCCAGCTGGCGAATGAATTCAATCTTTATCTCCGTGGGCACAATCTGCTTTTCATTCTGCAGGCCGTCGCGCGGCCCCACCTCGACGATGCGCACCGTCTGCGGAATCGCCATGTCAATCCTCTTCCGCCGGCGTTTCCGCGCGCTCGAAGTGAAGCAACTCAACGCCCTCGGTCACCTGGTCGCCGACGCCGAAGTGAAAAGACGCGACCTTCCCCGCCACCGGCGCATGAATCGTGCACTCCATCTTCATGGCTTCAAGAATCATCAGCGGCTGCCCCTTGTTTACCGCGACGCCGGGCTGGACCAGTTGCGCAATCACGCGGCCCGGCATGGGCGCGCGCAGGCTGCTTTCGGCGCTGTGGCCTTCGGCGGCGACGGCCAGCGGATCGATGCAGGCAAACACGCAGGTTTGCCAGCCGGTGAAGACGTACAGGCGCTTGCGATCCTCGATCACGGTAGCCGAAATCCGCTGCTGATCGATGACGGCGTCGATTAGCCCCTGCTCGCGCAGTTCCGCGCTGACCTGATAAGACTTCTTGCCGATGGCGATGCGATATTCGTTCGCCCCGAACTCGACGGTTGCGTTCAGTTCACGATCGGGCTGGGTAAACTCGAGCCGCCGCGTGTAGCGCCCATTCAACCGCCATCCGTCGAGGGCCGCCCACGGAGATGCAAGGGCGGCCGAACGCGCCACTTCGCCGAGCACCATTTTAAGAATCGCGAACAGCAGCGCGGTATCTGAACACTCGGTGTGCTTCGGCCAGATCCAGTTCTTCTCCCGCTCGATCAAGCCTGTGTCCAGGTTTGCTTCGCGAAATGAGGGGCTGGAAACGAGGAGGTGAAGAAAGTCCACATTGTTGGCCACCCCCACGATCTGGTACTCCGCCAGCGCGGCGCCCAGCCGGCGCACGGCCAAGTCTCGCGTCTCGTCCCAGACGATCAGTTTCGCGATCATGGGGTCGTAAAACGGAGTGATGGTATCTCCCTGCTCGACTCCCGTATCGATGCGCAGATGGTTGGGGGTTGCCGGAGCGCGGAGATGGACAAGCCTGCCAATGGAGGGAAGAAAGTCGTTCTTCGGGTCTTCGGCATAGATGCGCGCTTCGATCGCATGGCCGCGCATCGTCAACTCTTCCTGCTTCAGGGGCAACGGCTCTCCGGCGGCCACGCGCAATTGCCACTCCACCAAGTCGAGGCCGGTGATCATCTCGGTGACCGGGTGCTCGACCTGCAGGCGCGTGTTCATTTCCATGAAATAGAAATTGCCGTCGCGATCAAACAGGAACTCGACCGTGCCCGCGCCTTTGTAGCCCACCGCGCGCGCGGCCTCGCGTGCCGCCCGCCCCAGGCCCTCGCGCTGTTCATGTGCGATCAGCGGCGCGGGCGCTTCTTCAATCACTTTTTGATGGCGGCGCTGCACGGAGCAGTCGCGCTCGAAGATGCTGACGATATTGCCGTGGCTGTCGCCGAAAACCTGCACTTCCACATGCCGCGGGGCGACGACATACTTCTCGAGAAGCACCGAATCATCGCCGAAGGCGGCCGCGGCCTCGCGTTTGCACGATGCCAGCGCCGCCTGAAACTGCTCGCGCTCCTCCACGCGCCGCATGCCCTTGCCGCCACCACCGGCATTGGCCTTGATCATCACCGGGTAGCCGATCCCATCGGCCTGATTCTCCAAAAACTTCGCCTCCTGGTTTCCTCCGTCGTACCCGGGGGTCAGCGGCACGCCCGCTTTGCGCATCAGTTCCTTGGCCGCCGCTTTCGAGCCCATGGCGCGAATCGCCGCCGGCGGCGGGCCGATGAACACGATCCCCGCTCTTGCACACGCTTCGGCAAACGCGGCGTTTTCCGCCAGGAATCCATAGCCGGGATGAATGGCCTGCGCTCCGGTCCACCGCGCCGCATCGATGACCGCTTCGACGGCCAGGTAACTTTCGCGCGCGGGCGGCGGGCCGATGCGCACAGCCTGGTCCGCCAGCCGCACATGCCGGCTGTTCGCATCGGCATCGGAATACACCGCGACAGTGCGAATCCGAAGCCGGCGGCAAGTGGCTATGACGCGGCACGCGATCTCGCCGCGGTTGGCAATCAGAACCGTGTCGAACATCGCGCGGGTCATTTTTCCGGCACCCAATCCGGTGTACGCTTTTCAAGAAAAGCGCTGAGGCCTTCTACGGCTTCCGGATTCGACCGTCGATCCGCGATGGCCACCGCGGTCTCCTCCATCAGATCCCGCGTGATGGGCCGATCCACCACTGCCTCAATCATGCGCTTGGCCGCGGTCTGCGCGCCGGGCGCGCCGGCCAGAAGACTGTTCACGATCGCCTGAAGCCGCGCATCGAGCTGATCGGCTTCCGCCACCTCGTGCACCAGGCCGATACGCTGCGCCTGCGCGGCGTCGATGCGTTCGCCGGTGACGAAGAGGCGGCTCGCCTGGCGCGGCCCGACGGCGCGCACAACATAAGGAGCAATGGTGGACGGAATCAGGCCCAGCCGAACCTCCGAAGCCGCAAAGAACGCGGCGTTTGAGGCTAGGGCAATGTCGCAGGCAGCCACCAGGCCAAGGCCTCCGCCCATGGCGGCTCCGTTGACCCGCGCGATCGTCGGCCTTGGGCAAGTGGCAACAATACGGAACATCTCTGCCAGCCCGCGCGCGGTGGCGAGGTTGATCTCGCGGGGCGCCTCGCCCTGGCGCTTCATGTAGTCGATGTCGCCGCCCGCGGAAAAACTCTTCCCGCGCCCGGAGAGCACGATCACGCGCACCGCCGGATCTTCTCCCAGACTGAGAAAGGTCTCCGCGACTTCGTCGATCATGGCTTCGTTCAGCGCGTTGTGCACGGTGGGCCGGTTCATCCACACCCAGGCAACGGGACCGGCGCTTTCGAGTTCGAGGGTGGGCTCAGCCATGACTTGAATTCTTACATGCGGAAGACGCCGAAGCGCGTCGGCTCCAAAGGCGCATTCTGCGCGGCCGCCAGCCCGAGGGCCAGCACGCGCCGCGTGTCCAGAGGATCCACGATTCCGTCATCCCACAGGCGCGCGGTCGCATAATAGGGATTGCCCTGCTCTTCGTACTGGTTGCGGATCGGCGCCTTGAATGCTTCTTCCTCTTCGACGCTCCAGGACTGGCCCCGGGCTTCGAGCGAGTCGCGGCGCACCCGCGCCAATACGTTGGCCGCCTGTTCGCCGCCCATCACAGAGATGCGCGAGTTGGGCCAGGTCCACAGAAAGCGCGGTCCATACGCGCGCCCGCACATGCCATAATTGCCTGCCCCGAAGCTTCCCCCGATGAGCACCGTGAATTTCGGCACGCGCGCGCAGGCCACGGCCATCACCATCTTTGCGCCGTCCTTGGCGATGCCGCCATTCTCGTACTTGCGCCCCACCATGAAGCCGGTGATGTTCTGCAGAAAGACCAGCGGAATGCCACGCTGCGCGCACAGCTCGATGAAATGCGCGCCCTTGAGCGCCGACTCGGAAAACAGGATGCCGTTGTTGGCCAGAATGCCCACGGTGTATCCGCAGATATGGGCAAAGCCGGTGACCAGCGTCGATCCGTAGCGCTGCTTGAATTCGTCAAATCGGCTGCCATCCACCATGCGGGCAATCACTTCGCGCACGTCGTAGGGCTTGCGCAGGTCGGCCGGCACAATGCCGTAGATCTCTTCCGGATCGAACAGCGGCTCTTCGGGCGCTGTCTGCGGGCCGGCGGGTGCCGGCCGGTTGAGGTTGGCGACGATGCGCCGCACCAGCGCCAGCGCGTGGGCATCGTCGTCGGCAAGCGCATCCGCCACGCCTGAAATGCGCGTATGCACGTCGGCGCCGCCAAGCTCCTCGGCCGTGACCTCCTCGCCGGTGGCGGCTTTCACCAGCGGCGGCCCGCCCAGAAAGATCGTCCCCTGGCCTTTCACGATCACGGCCTCATCCGACATGGCCGGAATATAAGCCCCGCCCGCGGTGCACGAGCCCATCACGCAGGCGATCTGCGCAATGCCGGCCGCGGACAGATTGGCCTGGTTATTAAAGATGGCGCCGAAATGTTCGCGGTCAGGAAAGACCTCGTCCTGCATGGGAAGAAACGCGCCGCCCGAGTCGACGAGGTAAACGCAGGGCAGCCGGTTCTCGAAGGCGATCTGCTGCGCGCGAAGATGCTTCTTGACCGTGAGCGGAAAGTAGGTGCCGCCCTTCACCGTCGCGTCGTTGGCGATGATCGCGCATTCCTGGCCGCCGATGCGGCCGATGCCGGTGACGATGCCCGCGCTGGCCACATCGCCACCGTACATGCCGTTGGCTGCCAGCGGCGAAAGCTCCAGGAACGGCGCGCCGGAATCGACCAGCAGGTCGATGCGCTCGCGCACAAAAAGCTTTGCGTGGGATTTGTATTTCCGGCGCGCGGCTTCAAGGCCGCCCTGCGCCGCCTGTGCGGTCTTCTCCCGCAGTTCCGAGACCAGTGCCTTCATCCGCTCCGCATTGGCGCGGAATTCGTCACTGCGAGTCTGAATCTGCGAAGTGAGCACGCTCATAGCAGCCCCGCTCTGATGCCTTATGCCGAATGCCTAATGCCTACAGATGGTTGCACAAATGGTTCACAAGGGCATTGAAGACCTCCCTCAGGGGCTAAAGCCCACGGATTCTGGCCCTTTTGCGGCACGGATAAATCCGTGCCCTTTCAAAAAAGCATTTATACAACCGGCTCTAGTCCCTAATGCCTAATCACTCGTCTCCTTGAACAACTCCCGCCCGATCAGCATCCGCCGGATCTCCGACGTCCCCGCGCCAATCTCGTACAGCTTCGCATCGCGCCACAGCCGACCCGTCGGGTGGTCGTTGATGTAGCCGTTGCCGCCCAGCGCCTGGATCGCCTGCCCGGCCATCCACGTGGCCTTCTCGGCAGAATAGAGAATCGCGCCGGCGGCATCCTTGCGCACCGGGTCGCCGCGATCGCACGCCTGCGCCACGGCGTACACGTAAGCGCGGCAGGCGTGGAACGCCACGTACATGTCGGCCAGCTTTCCCTGCATCAATTGAAATTCGCCGATGGCCTTGCCGAACTGCTTGCGTTCGTGCACATACGGCACCACCACATCGAGGCAAGCGGCCATAATCCCCAGCGGCCCGCCGCTGAGCACCAGGCGTTCGTAATCGAGGCCCGACATCAACACCCGCGCCCCTCCATTCACGCGGCCCAGCACGTTTTCCTCCGGCACCGGGCAGTCGCGGAAGACAAGTTCGCAGGTGTTGGAGCCGCGCATGCCCAGCTTGTCCAACTTCTGCGCGGTGGTGAAACCCTCGAAGCCTTTCTCCACAATGAACGCGGTAATGCCGCGCGACGCCGCGGTGGGATCGGTCTTGGCGTAGACGATCAGCGTATCCGCCTCCGGCCCATTGGTGATCCACATCTTGCTGCCGTTGAGGATGAAGAAGCCGTCCCGCTTCTCGGCCCGCAGGCGCATTCCGATCACGTCCGAGCCGGCCTCGGTTTCCGACATGGCCAGGGCGCCCACGTGTTCGCCGCTGATCAGTTTGGGCAGGTACTTGCGCTTCTGCGCCTGCGTGCCCTGCTTGGCGATCTGGTTCACACACAGGTTCGAGTGCGCGCCGTACGAGAGCCCGATGGAGGCCGAGGCGCGCGAAATCTCTTCCATCGCGACCACGTGGGCGAGATAGCCGAGATCGGATCCGCCGTACTCCTCGTCGACCGTGATGCCCAGCAGCCCCAGTTCACCGAGTTTCAGCCAGATGTCGCGGGGATAGCTGTTCTTGCGATCCACCTCCGCGGCGATGGGCGCGATTTCGTTCAGGGCAAACCGGTGCACGGTCTCCCGCAGGAGCGCGATCGACTCGCCCAATTCAAAGTTCAGCCCTTTCACACGCTTCTCCTTGAGTTCTATGGATGTCGCGGAGGATTAACCGGACGCTGCCGACGGCGCTGGCTGCAGTAACAAGGAAAGGAATACCGTGCCGGGGTGGCTCAATCGGGGAGATTGCCGCATGTCACGCTCCTGAAAGAACATACACCTTCATTCGTCGAGTCGTCCAGACGCCTTGTTGGGGCTCCAGTTGATCACGTGATAGACCGCCGGTATGGTTCCCACGTTGCGCAGTCCATGCAGACTGTTGGATGCGTTGAAGACCACCGAGCCGGGGCCGACCTTCACCCAGGTTCCGTTCGACAGCGTTTCGCACTGGCCTTCGCGCATGACGATCAGTTCCTCGTTCACGTGGCGATGCGGGGGATGCGGCTCCATTCCCGGGTTCAGCGTGGTCACGTGCATCTCCAGCTGATCGAGCGTCGCGGTAGGCGTCTTGCACAGGGAGCGCACTTCGCCGGTCGCGGTCTTCTTCGCCGTCATGTCGTTCCAGTTGAAAACCGCCGGACCCATGATCTTGCCATGACTGTGCTCGTCGCCGGCAGCCTGCCCGAGGACATGGATCGCGGCCGGCATCGCTGCCAGCCCGGTAATCACATCGCGGCGGGTCATTGCCATGTTTCCTCCTTTAGCCCTCTCCAGACCGCGCTCACCAAGACAAGAGGCGCCCGCTTCCGCAACCGGGCAACAATTCTTCGTCGCTACGGTGTGCGAAAGCGAGCGCCTCTCGGAGCGAGAAACGGAATGCCTACTTGGTTTTTCCTGCCTTGTAGCTTGAGCTCACTTTTTGTCCGGCCTGCTGCAGAATGCCGGCCACGTCCTGGGCATAGGGGCCGTTGGGCGCCAGTTCAAGGTACTTCTGGTACGCTTCGGCGCAACCCGGGGGCAGAACGATGATCTGCACCTTGGGATTCTTGGGGTCGGGCGCCATCGTGGCTTTACCCACCAGACCCTGGCCCTTGAGGTAGTAAAGGATAGGATCGTTGGGGTTGACCTTGATGGCTTCATCGGCGGCGGCCGATTGGGCGTCGCCATTGCCGATCTGGGAGAAAATAACGGCTTCGTTCTTCAGGTACATTCCGGCCTTGGTCGGGTCGGCCTTGGCCGCCTCGGCGTATTCGGCGTTGGCTTCCGGGACCTTTCCCTGGCGCGCATAGACTTCGCCCAGGCCGGCATGGGCCATGCCCATGATCTCCGGTTTCGGCGTCTTGGCGCCCTGTGATAACTCGAGGGCCTTCTTGTAGGCGGTTTCGGCCTGTTCGAACTTGTCCTTCGAATTAGCTGGGTCAAGATTTGCCAGACCTGTTTCTCCCGAACCCAGGTAGGCCCACAGCACTGGTTCCTGCGGCCTAACCTGCGTGTCCTTCTGCATCAAGCTTTCAATCTCGGTGTATTTCGTCTTCTTGACTTCCTTGTCCTTGGTGCCTTCGGCATCGTGGATATCGGTTGTCACCTGCTTGAGATCATTGTTCAGGTTCTTGATGACCTCGTTCACCTTAAGGGCTTCGGAGTTGTGCTTCCTCAGTTCTTCGAGCTGCTTCTTCTGCTCTTCGGGCAGCTTGTCGATGTACGCCTGGCGCGACATGTCGTCGTCGACGTTCACATCCTGGCCGGCTTCGATCTTCACGTTTTCGATCGAATCAACCATTTTGTCGGGCGGCGTGTCCTTCTGGCGGAACACCAGGGTATAGGTTCCAGTAGCCGCTTCGCCGGAATAGGCGCCGGTCGGATCCACCTCGAAGCTGTACTTGGCAGACTTGCCACCGTCGGTGGACAGGGTGATGGTCCCCCCGGTTTGGGGCGCCCCGGTCGGATTAACGACGTGGCCATGAATCTTGCCGGTGGTCCCGGCAGGGGCTTGGGCAAGCGCGGGCGCAGCGGCAAGCGCCAGCACACCGAGCCAAAGTGTCAGTTTCATCTTCTTCTCCTTGGAGCGGTGCGAACCGTGCTCGAGGCGCCCGCTCAGAAATCACGTCAATGGGTGGATCATCCCCCGCGCCCACGGGCGAGCAGGATATCCCGGCCTGGCAGTGCGGCGCAGAGTCAGCCCCACAACTGCTTGCTCTTGTTTAGCAAAACCAGAGAATCGTCTCTCTGTCGATCAGGACCGCAGGTTGTCTTCGCAATGCGGCGTCTCCGGTTTGCGACGCACAGCGAAGGTTAAATCAATGATCTGGCCCAAAACAAGGGCCGTTGACCCGATGGACACTACCGCATCCGATGGGACGATCGAGTTGAGCCGCAGGTTGCATGGTTGCGGCCGTTTGGCATGAACGAATGGCGCTGGGGCCGTTTCAGAGACCATCGTAAGGGCCGATCCGGCTTTGGCATTGTGGCATAGGTCACACTCTACAATGATGGAATGGCAGACGTTATGGCAACCGCGATTCGGCCGGCGACCCGCGCGGATGTGGGCACCATCCTCAACTTCATTCGCGCCCTGGCGGTCTACGAACGCGCTCCGGACGCCGTGGTGGCCACTGAGCAGGACCTGCTGCGCGATGGCTTCGGCGACCAGCCCTACTATTCCTGCCTCATCGCCGAACAGGACGGCGTGCCGGCGGGTTTCGCCTTCTACTTCTTCGACTATTCCACGTGGCTGGGCCGGCCCGGCATCTACCTGGAAGATATCTTTGTCCACCCCGAGTTCCGCGGGCTGGGCATCGGAAAGGCGCTTCTCCAGCGGGTCGCGGCCATTGCCGTGGAGAAAGGGTGCGGACGGCTGAAGTGGCAGGTGCTGGACTGGAATACGCCGGCCATCGACTTCTACGGGGCCATGGGCGCTGAATTCATGGATGAGTGGCGCAACGTGCGCGTGAGCGGCGAGGCCCTGGAGCGGCTGGCCGGCGGCTCGGGCGGGAACGGGTCGATCAAGCTTAATACGGTCGAGAAGGACACGCCGTGAGGATTCGAGTTATCGGGGGCGGCCTGGCTGGCCCGGAGGCCGCTTTGACAGCGGCGCGAATGGGCTGCCAGGTGGACTTGTACGAGTTGCGCGCGCTGGTGAATGGACAGCCGCGCCTCACCCCGGCGCACCAGACCATCGAGTTTGGCGAACTGGTCTGCTCCAACTCGCTCAAAAGCGAGTCTCCCCAGACCGCGCCCTGGCTCTTGAAGCAGGAGATGCGGCGCGGCGGGTCGGCTCTGTTGCGGATCGCGGACGAATCGGCCGTTCCAGCGGGCCATGCGCTGGCTGTCGATCGCGTGGAGTTCTCGCGGCGGATCGGGGCGGCCATCGCCGGCGAGCCGGCCATTCGCGTGATTCGGGAAGAGGTCACGCGGCTCGACGATGACGACGGGCTCACCATCGTGGCGACCGGGCCGCTGACCTCAGACGCGCTCAGCGGGGAGATTCAGCGCATCACCGGATCGGAGCACCTGGCGTTCTACGACTCCATTTCGCCCATCGTCGATGCCGAATCCATCGACATGGATCGGGTATACTTTGCCGCGCGCTGGGACAAGGGGACCGCTGACTATATCAACTGCCCGATGAACCGCGCCGAATACGATCGCTTCCTCGACGCGCTGCTCACGGCCGAGCCGGCCGAAAGCAAGGAGTGGGAGAATCTGGATTATTTCGAGGGCTGCCTGCCGATCGAGGTGCTGGCCCGCCGCGGCCGCGATACGCTGCGCTTCGGGCCGATGAAGCCGGTGGGCCTGCGCGATCCGCGTACCGGCCAGACGCCCTGGGCCGTGGTCCAGCTCCGCAAGGAAAACCTGCGCGCCGACAGCTACAACCTCGTGGGGTTCCAGAATCACCTTAAGTGGGGCGAGCAGGCCGGCGTGCTGCGGCTGATTCCGGGCCTCGAAAATGCGCGCTTCCTTCGCTATGGGCAGATCCATCGCAACACCTACATCTGTGCGCCGGCCTTGCTGGATGAAACGCTGCGGCTGCGGAGCGGGCCCACGATTCTGTTTGCCGGACAGATTTCGGGGGTTGAAGGGTACACGGAGTCGATCGCAACGGGGATGCTGGCCGGGCTGTACGCAGCTTCGCTGGCGCGCGGAGACGAGCCGGTCCCCGTTCCGCGCCAAGCGGCGCTCGGCTCTCTGGTTCACTACATCACCCACGCCGATGCGAAGCACTTTCAGCCGGCCAACATCACCTTCGACCTGTTGCCGCCTCTCGAAGAGGAAATCCGCAAAAAGGTGCGGGATAAGAAGGAACGCCACCGGATGCAGTGCGAGCGGGCGCTGGCCGCCTTCGATGCGTGGTGGGGCACGTTGCCGTTGCGAGATACAATCTCAGCCGGCAGCAAGGCGTGACAAGGTGAACCCCGAACATTCTCCCCGTCCTGATCCCAGCACCCGCGTGAGGAGAAGAACCTGTAACCTGTATCCAGGGGCAGTTCTCGTTTCTGCCCATGGCTTCTTCAATCGCCTGAGGGCAAGAAGCCAGGAGATTTAAATTGATTGGTTGGTTTTCGACTCTGATTGGTTCGGCCGGCGTGGCCGGGCTGGCCGCTGTGTTGGCACAGGCTCCGACCGCACCGCAGCCGGCGGCTTCCAAGCCGGTCACCATTTCGGTGCCGCGCCCGCTGCTGCCTGATTCGTTCGCTGGATGGGAAGCCGCCACGGCGCCCAAGGGGGTCACCGATCCGGCCCAGGCCGACAAGGACAACGTCGACGCCCTCAAGGAATACGGATTCCAAAGTGCGATGCTGGCCACCTACAAGAAGGACGGTGAAACGCTCACCGTCCGCGCCATGCGGTTTGGCGACCTGAGCGGCGCGTATGGTGCGTATACGTACTACCGGGGATCCGGCTGGCCGAAAGAAGACATTGGCACCGGCGCGGCTTCGAACCACAACCGGGTGCTGTTCTGGCGCGGCGAGGTGATGGTGGATGCAACCTTCTCGCACACCTTCCCGATGTCGGGAGCGGAACTGCGCGAGCTGGCCAACCAGATGCCCGTCCCGGTCGGGAACAAGGCGCTGGCCCCGCCCATTCTGGTCACGCTGCCCAAGGGCGCGCTCGATGGACAGTCCACGCACTATGCCGTGGGACCGGCCTCATATGCCGGCTCCGGAGGCGTGCTGCCACCGGAGCTGGTGGGCTTCGATCGCGGAGCCGAAACCGCAACTGCCGGGTACTCGCTCCGTTCCGGACCCGCGGTTCTGACCTTAATCGACTATCCCACCCCGCAGATGGCCGCCGCGCAGGAGACCAGGATCCGCGATTACATCAAGGCGGGCAAGCAGGCGAGTCCGCCGTTCCCCAAGCCGCTCGTGGACTCCGACCAGGTCTCGCTCGAGGTTCGCCGCAGCGGACCCATCGTCGCGATCGTGAGCGGTGACGCTATTCCTGACGAGAGCCACAAACTTCTCGCCAGTGTTCACTATGAATCGGACCTGGCCTCGATTCCGCAGCCAGGCCAATCCGAGGTCGCCAGGACCGGCCGGTTGCTACTGGGAATCGCCACGCTGGTCGTGATCGGCGCCGGTTTTGCTATCTTGCTCGGATTCTCGGTCGGGGGAGGCCGCGCACTTTATCGCCTCGCCCGCGGCAAACCAATCTCCTCGATGTTCGATACGGAGTTCATCCACCTCGATCTCCACAAGTGATCGCCGTGTGAACGGGCGTGGGGTAACGCCCCGGATTCCTCATGTGATCGGCTTCATCTCGCAATTGAGGATCGCAGCAGGCGCCACGCATCCAGACCGTCAAGGGGGCCCCTAAGCGCGTGCAAAAACTGGACTATACAGGAACAAACCCCGAGGAAAGATCCGCTAAACCCGAAGTTAACGGCGATGAGAAGGCGAAGGCAATTACACCTGAATAACTCCGTGGCTTGAACATAAATTATTGAAAATAGAAAGCTTAATAATTGTCAGATTTATTCTTGACACACCCCCCCGCCCCACCTACTATGCAGCCAGAAAGTTCTGATGGCCTTGCCTCCGTTGGAACTATTCTCCCTGAGGAAGGAGCTGCCCTGTTGCCGGGCGGCTCTTTCCGTTTTATGGCGTCCGGGAGCCGGTCTGTGGGGAGCGCCGTAAATTCGTCACCCTCGCGGCGGCTCTCGACACATATCTCTTCACCTTCAATCGCAATTCAGGCAGGGTGTCAGTCAGTTGGCGGCGCGGGAGTATGCGGCGACCACACCCGTCAGCATGTCTTTGCGCTCCATCTGAGTGGAGGTGACCGATGAATTTCTGGTGGAAACATTTCATCCAGGGGTGCCTGTGGGCAGGCGTTGCCATGATGAGTTTGCCTGCAGGAGCACGAACGGCTTCATTGATCGATCCAGCGAATCTGGAGCTGCATAATGCCAAGGCTGATACGGTGGAGTACCTGGGGCGCAAGGCGGTGCGCATCACCGCCACGTCCAATGAAGACCGTTCGGCTCTCGCGGTCCTGCGTGGAACCGATTTTCAGGATGGAACCATCGAGGCCGATATCGCGGTGAAGATCCTCACGCCGCCCGGCGTTCGGATGCCGGGATTCACGGGCCTGGCATTCCGCATGAAGCCGGACGGATCGGCGTATGAGAACGTCTACCTGCGGCCGAAGAATGCGCTCTCCAGCGACCAGGCGATGCGCAATCACGCGCTGCAATACTGCTACGAGCCCGACTACGACTGGTACAAGCTGCGGCGAGAATGGCCCTTTATCTACGAAAGCTACGCCGAGATCGCGCCCGAGACCTGGATCCACATGAAGATTGAGGTGGCGGGGCGGACGGCGCGCGTGTACCTCTACGGATCGGGCCAGCCCGCGCTGGTCATCGATGGACTGAAGGGTTCTAACCTGCACGGGCCGGTGGCGCTCTGGGCCTACCCGGACGAGGAATCGTATTTCGCCAACGTGCGCGTCACTCCGGCGGCTCCGGTCCCGGTCAAGAACGGATCCGATGCGACTGGGGTTTGGACGGTGCGTTTCGGAAGTGACATGGGGCGCTTCGAAGGGACGATGAAGCTGACCCGCGAGGGCGACAAGGTGACCGGCACCTGGTCAGGAGGGCTGGGCGACAACAAGCCGATTACCGGAATCTGGCGCGAGGGGCACATCGAGCTCTCGTTCACCGGCGATTGGCCCAACGATGGCCGGGAAGGAGCGTCCGGTCCCGCGACGACGTTCCTCGAGGGCTGGATCGACGATGCATCGGCCAAGGGCCGCATGCGCGTGGAAGGCCGCGCTGACGGGCCGTGGGAGGCGCAGCGGCAGACGCAACAAGCTGAGAAGGCGCCGTGAGGACGCGTGATCGTCATCGCCTTGAAAGGGCACGGCTTCAGCCGTGCCATAACCCCTCGCGAATGATCGACGGCTGCAGCCGCTGAGGAAAGGTTTCTAGCGACCGGTTGTCAAGCTCCAGAGGATCGTTCTTCCCTTTCACCCTCAGCCGGCGCTGGTTCCGCATCGGTCCATTCGGCGCCGCAGGCTTCGCAGTGCCAGGAGTTGGATGGCTCGGTGCATTCGAGCACGACCTCCTCTTTCGAACCGCATTGCGGGCAGATCGGCAGTTCGAATTCAGGAACCACCGTGTTCCAATCGTCAATGATGTCTTGGGGAATCGGCTTTGCGGCGACGACCTGTGCCTGATCGAGTTGATCGGCGGCCACATAGACCTGCGGGCCCCGAATATCCGTGCTGTACGGGGAGACTTGCCTCACCCAGCTTTCGATTCCATGGCGCTTCAGAGCCTCGAAGAGCTGCCACGCATGATCGTTCGACTCGCAATCGCACAGCAGCGTCTTCCATGTGTATTCGGCCGGAGCGCCTTCCTCTAAATCCTCCGGCGGCGGCGCGTAAGTGTCGAGGAACGGACCGCCAACATTGTCAGAATGTGCGCTCGGATTGAAGTCTGGCGTGGAAGCCATGGCGGGCGCGGGTCGCCCCTTCTCCAACCGGCGCAGCCTCATCTCGTCGCGCAGGACCTGCTGAGCAACTTCGGTTAGCTCTTCGGGGTTCGCGGCTAGCTCGAGCAACTCGCGGTCGCTCATCTGGCGGTAGTTCCCGGTGAGGTCCTGCCAGTAGCGAACGGGGTCGTCCTGCATGGCGAGAAGTATAGCCGGAATTCCACTCAGCTAGCGCACGGTGGTACTGGAGAAATCGGAGAACATGGCGCGGAATACCACCAGGCCGGTGACGGTGAGGGCGGCCAGCAGGCAGGTCCAGAAGCCGATGCGGCTGTAGGGCAGGAAGACGGTGGCCTGTTTTCCGGTGAAGGTGAGGCCCGACTGGTCGGGCAGCATGGCGCGCACGGCTACAGCCAACAGGAATCCACCCGCCCACACAAAGGCGATTCGGAACGCAAGCTGCAAGGTCTGCGCCATCATGGGTTTTGTGTCCTCGGGCCGGGCAGCGGAGCGAGTCGCGCCAAAGGTACGATCGGCCTAAGGGTCAACTTTACCGAAAAGACCCACGACGATACAATCTGATGAGGAACGCCGACGTAGCTCAGTTGGTAGAGCAGCTGATTCGTAATCAGCAGGTCGTCAGTTCAAGTCTGACCGTCGGCTCCATTGCCCGCCTGATCTGATCCGCCCCTGCATTTTCAGTCCTTTAGTGTTCCGGGGCCCGTCCTGCAGTTCTGAGTTTCCCGTTCGCTGCGCCACGGCACCGTTCAGGGGCTCATTTCCCCATTCGCTGCAGCCGGCTTGGGGGTGGACGGGGTGCGGCGATTAGTCTGACCATGACTTTTCACGCCCGGGCGGCTGAAATGCCGATCCGAGGCGGGCCGGGCGATGAAACACCCAACCGGTACGGAACATCTTTTGCTAAGGAGATTGGAACCAAATATGGCCAAAGCGATGAAGTACGCCGAGAAAGTGGCTGTCTACGCGGCCCAGGGCGCGTGGGCCGTGTACGAGCGACTCAACCGCATCAGCCCGAACCCGTCGTTCACCCCCAAGTGGAGCGACAAGCCGCTTCTCAAGTCCTATGAGAAGGAGAAGCCGCCGCTGGGCTGGCCGCGTACCACCGATTCGCTGTGCCCCAAGTGCGTACCCGAGATCCGCAAGCAGATTCTGGACGGCAAGCTGCCCCACGAAGTTCTGCTCAACGAGAAAGTGGGCGAGATCAAGGCGCAGATCATCGAGCGCGACGGCCAGATCCTGATGGTGAAGGACTGCCCCAAGCACGGCCACTTCGAAGACGTGATGTCGATCGATGCGGCGTTTTTCAAGCATCTGGAAGAGAGCTTCCCGGGGCGCGACATCCGCGCGCACGGCGCCGGCAACGACAAGCTGCACCACCACGGCACGTCGACCGTGACCCACGGGCGCGGTTCGGTGCTGACCATCGACCTGACCAACCGCTGCAACATGATGTGCGATCCGTGCTTCATGGACGCCAACCAGGTGGGCTTCGTCCACGAGTTGACGTGGGACGAGATCAAGCAGATGCTAGACAACGCCATCACCATCAAGCCCAGGCGGCAGATGAGCGTGCAGTTCTCGGGCGGCGAGCCGACGCTTTCGCCGTACTTCCTGGACGCGATCGCGTATTCGCGCAAGGTGGGCTACAACTCGGTGCAGGCGGCGTCGAACGGCATCGAGTTCGCAAAGAGCAAGGAACTGTGCCGGGCGGCGGCGGAAGCTGGTTTGCGGTATGTGTACCTCCAGTTCGACGGCATCGGCAACGCGGCTAACTCGCACCGCAAGGTGGGCAACCTGTTCGACGTAAAGCTGCAGGCCATCAACAACCTGCATGAAGCCGGCGTGGAGATCGTCCCGGTGACGACCATCGTGAACGGCATCAACAATGAGCAGGTGGGGCGCATCATCCAGTTCGCGCTCGACAATCCCAAGAAGATCAGCTTCCTCTCGTTCCAGCCGGTCAGCTTCACAGGCCGCGACGAGGAGATCACCGACGAGCGGCGCGTGGCCCAGCGCTACACGCTCTCGCACATGGCGCACGACGTCAAGAAGCAGTGCGGCTTCGGCGAGCCGGAGCGCGACTGGTTCCCCATCAGCTTTATGAGCACCTTCTCCGACTGGGCCGACCTGGTGCACGGGCCGAGCGCCGAGTGGGGGCAGTTGAGCTGCGGATGCCACCCGAATTGCGGCATCGGCATGGCCCTGATGATTGACAAGGAAACCAAGGAAGCCGCTCCGGTGACCGCGTTCCTGCACATGGACCAGGTGGCCAAGGACCTCGCCAAGGTGAATGACGCCGCCCGCGGCAAGTGGCTTTCAGTGATCGGCTTTGGACTGGCGCTGCTGCGCAACTACGATCCGTTCCAGGCACCGACGCATTTCAAGATCACGGACATGCTGAAGAAGATGGACAAGACCTTCAACGCCACCGGCAAGAACTACGGCAGCGTGAAGGGCGACCGGACGATGGATGATATCCAGAAGCGCCGCCAGGATCGCTGGAACTTCCTGTTCATCGCCGGCATGTGGTTCCAGGACCTGTTCAACTACGACTTCCGCCGCACCGAGCAGTGCATCATTCCCTATGCCACGCAGGAAGGCGAAATCAGCTTCTGCGCGTATAACACCGGCGTGGGCTGGCGGAACATCATCGAGAAGATGCACATGACGGCCACGCTCACTAAGTGGTACGAGGAGCATGGGCGCCATGAGATCTTCGCCGGCGGCAAGAAGGTGGGCATGACCGAAGTCGGGCACACGCTCAACCTCAACATGGAGCACGTGAACTCCGAAGCCAACCACACGCTCGACAACCTGGGCATCGCCAAGAACGCCCGCGAGGAGCGGCTGCGGGCGCGCAATCAGACGACCGCCGATAAGGTAAAGGCCGATGCGGAAAACGCGCGCATGGCTAAGCTCTACCGTGAGCAGGTGCTGGGTGAGAAGCCGGTTGAGGGGCTGGTGCGGCTGGATTCGATCGCTCCCGCGAAACCCGCCAAGCCTGCCAAGCAGGAAGAAGCCGACCTGGTGGCCGGCGACTGATCTATCGAACACGAATACGCAAAAGCAGCGGGCCGCTCAGATCGTTCTGGGCGGCCCGTTTTTCTTTTGCGCCGGTGGTATCATGAGACCTCTCCGGAAAACCCAGAGGAAAGCGGTGACTGGCCATGGCGCTTTTCGAAATGACGGATAGTGACTTCCGCAGGATTGATCCGACATCGTTTGGAAATGAAAACATCAAGGAGCGGCAGGATCTGCAGCGCCTCTTGAAGGACCACATCGACGAAATTGCTCCGGACTGCATGGTTATTGATGAAGAGTTTGGGAACTGGCAGGACAGCCAAAGACGGATTGACCTCTTGTGCGTCGACAAACAGGGCAATCTGGTTGTGGTTGAGCTCAAGAGGGAGCAGACTGGCCAGCACATGGACCTTCAAGCATTGCGCTACGCGGCGATGATTTCCGCAATGACCTTCGCACAGGCCATGGAGACCTACGAAGGATATATCAAGCGCAACCCTGGTAATCCAAGCCTTGCGAAGGAGAATCTCGCGAATTTCATAATGGATGAAGACGATGAGAATGGTTCATTGAAACCAGAAGAAAGGTTCAATCGCGATCGCGATGTAAAGATCATTCTCGTGTCCTCTGGTTTCTCAAAGGAACTGACTACGGCCGCCCTCTGGCTGCGTGACTACAATCTTGACATTCGCTGCGTCAAAATGACTCCTTACCGCCACAACGAACAGCTTCTTGTTCATGCGGAACTGGTAATCCCCATCCCAGAGGCTGAGGAATATACGATCAAGATTGCGACGAAAAATGCGGAACAACGGAGCGTGCGGCCGAGGGGAGAGAGGCTGCCGAGCGACCAGAAATTCGAAATTACGGTAGGCGGTCAAACGATTTCCGGACTGGGTTATGAAACGGTCGTTCCTGAGGCAATCAAGCTTCTCATGAAACAAGGCGTATCGCTCGAGAGGATCCAAGGTGCTTTGTCGGAAAGACGCCTCACCTCGGCCGAGGGTCGCTTGAGTCGGGATGAGATGGAAGAACGTATCGATGCTGCCAAAATAAAAGGGCCGAGGGGTCGAGTGTATTCGTCCTCAGACTTTCAGTGCGAAGATGGCGCTCTGTTTTTCGACGGCGGTAGGACGTGGGCTCTTAAGCGAACAAAAAAAGCGCAATATGCGAGCAACAGGCTTGATATGCTCAAGGGGAAGTTCCCCGAAATATTCGATTTTCGCGCAGAAACCGCCCCTGACCAAGCTATAGCGCCCAGTCCGGCCTGAAAAGATACATAACAAATTCTAGTCGGGTGCCCCAGGGTCTCGCTTCTAAGACCTGGGAAACTGCGCTCTCCGGCGTACAGCCATTCCGGCCACTTATCAAATATGATAAGCTGCACCTGTGAGCAAGAATCCTGATGCGGGATGGAATGTCGATTTCTATCAGGACGATGACGGAACGCTACCTGTCAGAAGATGGCTCGATGGGCTGCCGGAAGAGGTTCGAGGCAAGGTCATCGCCCGCATCGACCTTCTGAAGCTGGGCGGACCTGCTCTGGACTATCCTTACACCTCGCAAATCGAGGGACGGCTCCGCGAAATCCGGCTGCGCATGGGAAAGGCTCGTTATCGGGTACTCTACTTCTTCGACGAGGAACGGACGGCGGTCCTGCTGCACGGGTTTACGAAGAGCACCCCGGCGATAGAGGAACCGGACAAACGAATTGCGCGAGGACGAATGGCGAGGCATGAAGCTCGTCTGGCGGCGAAGCGGGCCACCGGCGGCGCGCGACAGAAAAAGGGAGAGAAACGCAAATGACCACCGCATGGGATCGTTATGTGAAGAAGGAACTCCGCAAGCCCGCGGTCCGGCGGGCCTATGAAGAGGAGACCCGGGTGCTGAAGATAGGCCTGGAGCTGGCGACCCAGCGCAAGCGCAAAGGCCTGACCCAAGCCGAAGTCGCCCGGAAGATCGGCACCAGCGCGCCGCAACTCAGCCGCACCGAGCGCAGACCGGAGAATGTGAACATGCGAACGTTGATGCGCTACGCCGCGGCGGTTGGTATGGACCTCGAGGTGCGCCTGGTCGCACGCCGATAGCGATTGTAGCGCCTTGCGAAGCGGCGCCTCAGCGCTCGGCTTTGAAGCCGTGGTTACTACCAATCACCACACTTCCAGCTTGAATTCCCGGTACTCGCGAATCAGGCCGAAATCCCCGCGATTCGACGTGATCAGCCGCGCGTCGTGAGAACGAGCGGTCAAAGCGATCAGTACATCGAAGTGCAGATCGCGCAGCTTGCGCTTCAAAGCCCGTGTCAACTCGAATCTTCGTGAGAAGTCGAGCTGATTCCAGCCAGTGATTCGTCATCGGCGTCAGAATCGGGTAGTTCTCCGCGAGTTCGCGCAGAACATCTCGTTCCATCGGGCGGCCTTATCTATGCGGTGGGTATATCCGGCTCAGGCGCGCGTCGTCCTCCGTTGAAAGCAGCCAGCTTTCCGGAGGCACACCATGATGGACTTTCGGCCCGAAGATTTCGACCAGGCGTTCGGCCAGTGGGATGCGCAGCGCATTCGGAACGAGAACCCTAACCGGATGACAGATGATGCTTCGCGGCTCGCGGTTCCCCGCGGCGGCGAAGAGCAAATCAAGTTGGAATTCGAGACCAATGACGAAACCGCCCGGAAGCGCGGCCTGGGGTTGTTTCAACTTCGCGTCACCGCCTTCGTCATCCGCTAGTCCCGGCGGAACGGCGACTGGTTCCGGGCGCGGCGCAAATTTCCGGCTCGCGATGGGAATATCCGGTTGGCGGCCGCGTCGTCCTCTGCTGAAAGCCAGCAGCTTTCGGAGGAACGCGATGCAGGATTTTCGACCCGAGTATCTCGACCAGGCGTTCAGCCAGTTCGATCCGCAGCGGAGTCACAGCGAAAACGTGAGCCGGATGATGGATGCGGTCTCGCAATTCACCGGCCCATTGAGCGGAACAGAACAGAAGCAGCTGGAGTTCGAAATTGACGACGAAATCGCGCGGCGGCGCGGCTCGAGATTCTACAACTCGTAGCCGCGTTTACCGGCAACCCCATCGGAAAGGATGGTCCACCCCAATGGCAAACACGCTCCGGCTTGATGACGGCGAGCTCATTCGGATCGCGTCCCGAGAACCTTCAACCCCCTGGGGCCGGCAATTGTTTTCGACGGCCTGGCTGCAGAGATTCCCCTCGATTGTTTCCAGCGACACGTTCCGGGGATACGCGACCGTGCTGGCGCGCATCTTCTCTTCAATGCGGCATGGCATTACGGTGAGCGAGATCGAGCACTCGATCGATGGCGTCGACAGCCTGGTGAGACTGCTGCAATCGGGAACCGATTTCACGGGCGGGGCTGCCCTGGCGATTGTGAACCAGTGGAATGACGCCCATGCCATCAACGTCAATCTGTTCCCCGCGAAGCTGGAATCCGAGCTGATCTATGCAGCCCGGCTTTTCGTAACCGCTCGCCGGCTCGAATTGGCTGGACAAAGGCTGGCCTGAAACCAATGCGGGCGATGCCGGGCCTCCGGCTCGTTAACCGCCCGCCACTACCGCTCCATCGTCCGCTGCGGGAGGAGCATTGCCCGTATTTGGATCAGCCGGCGGGGCCGGCGCCGCCACAACCGGAGCGGTTGCCGGAGCCACAACCGCCAGCGGCGCAGAACTTGAAGAAGCGTCCTTTGAAGCTTCCGGGCCACTCTTCTCCGCCGGCTTCACCGTCGACCGGACTACGATGATCTTGTTCAGCACATCGAACCAGAACGGCGCCCCCAGCGAAACCGCCAGTGCGGTCAGCAGCCAGCCCAGCCAGTGCGCCGAGATTTCCTGCCCAAAGTGAATTTTCTGGTGATCGGAGCGGTACCATCCCAGGGGAAGGCCGATGTTGTCGAGGGTCTGGAGATCGCCCTTGATGCGATCGAGCGCCGAGGACGTCGGGTCGGGTTTCGTGGTGGCGGAGTCAGCCAAGGTCGAAACCGAATTCCTCAGGCTGGCATCGGTCATCAGCCGCTTGGCGATCTGGATGCAGTCGGCGTTCACCAGCACCGCGGCCGCCAGCCCCATTACCAGCACGAGGCGCTGGCTATAGCGCTTGTACCACCCCGACACACGATCCATGGAGCTGTTGAACCAGTCCTCCACGTTGTGCTGCAGCATGGCGGCGTTGTTTCCCGCGCTCTTTTCGAAAGCCCCGAACGCGTCGGCGACGTTGGGCGGGAGTTTCTCGCCGCTGCGGGCCAGGTCCAAAAGGGCCAGGGCAAAATTCCTGGACGGAATATACGACGGCAGATTGGCTTTTCTCCAGAATTGCCACCACGGGGCCGGCTTGTACTCACCCCGGTAGAGCGAATTGATCAACCCGTGGTTATACAGCTTGGCAACAAAACCCTCGTTGCCCTGCCCGACCATTTCCTGGATGCCCCTCTCGAGATTCCCAGCGCGCTGCTTCAGAAATCCTTCGAGGATCTCGTTGGCCGCGGAACAGATCAGGCTCAAGAGCAGGAAGATAAACACCAGCCCGACAGCGACGTCCAGGACGTTGGAGTTGAACATCCGGCCTCCTTTGGAGAGTAGCGGCATTCTAGCACTTGTGTTGCTCCGAAGAGGGATTTGTTTCCCCCGCGGGTGCGCCCAGCCCGGCGAGAATCGCCGGATGCGACTCGATCGGCATCGAACCAATAGGGACTCATGGAAGAGAGACGGGCATCTTTCTGGCAGAGACACCGGTGGCTCACCGCGTTTGGGATCGTGTGCGTGGTCGTCCTGGTGGCTGTAACCGTGGCTCTGGCGGTGATGGCCACGCATCTGCAGCCGATTCTCCGCGCGCGGCTGGTGGCGGGCCTCGAGGAGCGGTTCCACAGCCGGGTGGAGTTGGACAGCTTTCACGTAGCCCTGGGGAACGGGCTGAATGGCGAATGGGGCATCTGGGCTACGGGTAAGGGATTGCGCATCTGGCCGCCGCAGCATACGGGCGGCGACCGGCCGCTGGAGATCGCGGTGCAGTCGATTCCGCTGATTTCACTGGATGAGTTCCGGTTCCATGTTCCGGTGCGGTACGAGCGGGGCAAGCCGGTGAAGATTGCCCGGGTAAGGCTGGAAGGGCTGAAGATCGACGTGCCGCCGCGGTCGGAGCGGGACAGATCGACCGGGTTTGAGTCGGCCATGACGAAGGCGAAGGGTTCGCAAGCCGGGCCGGAACCCTCGCCGGGCAATGGAGCTACTCAGGAAGAATCGAATGCGGCGCAGGCCAACGCCAATCAGTCCGGCGGAATGCTGTCAAACCTGGTGGTGGGGCGAATCGACTGCGAGCAAGCGCAATTAATTCTGGAAACCAACAAGCCGGACAAGCTCCCGCTGGGATTTGAAATCGCCCACCTGGTACTAAGGGACGTCAGCGCCGAGAAACCGATGGAATTTGAAGCGGAGCTGACCAATCCCAAGCCCAAGGGCGTGATCCACACCTCGGGAAAGCTGGGCCCGTGGCTGCCCACCGATCCGGGCGAAACGGCGGTGAGCGGCACGTACACGTTCGACCATGCCGACCTGGCGACCTTTGAAGGAATCGCCGGCATTCTGGCGTCGACCGGGAATTTCGAGGGTACGCTGCGCGACATCGTGGTGGACGGCGAGGTGGATGTGCCGGATTTTCGCTTGCCGCGGTTCGGCAACGCCGTGCCGTTGCATACGCGTTTCCACGCCAAGGTGGACGGGACAGACGGTGATACGTGGCTCGATCCCGTGGATGCCACGCTGGGGCACTCGCATTTCACCACCCGAGGAAAGGTGGTACGCGTTCGGCGGCCGGATGCCGCCGGACCGGTGACCAGCGCGAACCTGCCGCCCTTGGCCGACTACGGGCACGATATCGATTTGAAAGTGGATGTGGACCACGGACGCATCGAAGACTTCCTGCGGCTGGCTAACAAGTCGGCGACCCCGGTGCTGACCGGAGTTCTGGAGGCAAAGGCGTCGTTACATATTCCTCCGGGAACCAGCGCGGCGCATGAGCGGATGCGGCTGGATGGAGCGTTCAAGCTGAGCGAAGCGGTGTTCACGGATCCGAGGGTTCAGAGCAAGATCGAAGACTTGAGCCTCCGCGGACAGGGGCGGCCCCAGGACGTGAAGAACACCGACGCGAAAAGCGTGAACTCGGAGATGGAAGGCGACTTCCACATGGCTAATGGGGTGATCACGCTGCCCGAGATCCACTACCAGGTGCCGGGCGCCGACATTCAGCTCGAGGGCCACTATGCGCTGGAGGGCTTCATGCGCTTTGAAGGGACAGCGCGCATGCACGCCACGGTATCGCAGATGGTAGGCGGATGGAAGGGGTGGCTGCTGAAGCCGGCCGACCGCTTCTTCAAGAAAGACGGGGCGGGCACGGAGGTCCCGATCCTGATCCGGGGACCGCACGATGCCCCCGAGTTCTCGCTGGATTTCGGGCGGGCGAAGAAGACGTCGCCGGAGACGCCGGGGAAGATCAGGGACTGAGGGACGAAGGGATTAGGCATTAGGGATTAGGGATTAGAGCCGGTTGCAAAAGAACATCCCTCAGGGGCTAAAGAGGCTGCGGAAAAACTCCGTGTGTTGGGCTGTTTTGAAAGGGCACGACTTCAGTCGCGCCGATAAGCCGAACAAAATGTATTGGGCTTTAGCCCCTGAGGGATGTTTTTTACCTCGATTGCTCGTCCCTTAACTGTTTTTCCGCAGCCTCTAAAGCCCGCAATTCCTCGGCACTTCTGCGGCACGGATAAATCCGTGCCCTTTCAAAGCACATTTACGCGAGCATTTGTGGGGATTACGGATAAATCCGTGCCCTTTCAAAGCACATTGGTGCGACCGGTTGAGGCGATGAGGCGTTAGGACGAGCCGGGACTGAAAACCGACGACTGAGAACTGAAACTGAAAACTGAAAACTGAACTCCTCCGGGGCAATGTGTTAGTTTGACTTTCGACATACCATGGCCGTTTTCACGAGCGATGGAACGAGAGGAACGCAATGCACTGGACCAGGAGAGTCATAGCAGGATGTGCGGTATCACTGTGCCTCTGGGCGGCGGTGTGCGCGGCACAGACTGCAACCAAGGACGAATGGTGGCGCCATGCGGTGATTTACGAGATTTATCCGCAGAGTTTCCAGGATTCGGATGGGGATGGGGTCGGCGATCTGAAGGGAATTACGTCGCGGCTCGATTATCTGCACGACCTGGGTATCGACGCCATTTGGATTACCCCCATCTATCCGTCGCCCGGAGTGGACAACGGGTACGATATCGCGGACTACACGGCCATCGATCCCAAGTACGGCACCATGACGGATTTTGACAACCTTGTGGGCGAGGCGCGCAAGCGCAACATCCGGGTGATCATGGATTACGTGATCAACCACACCTCGGATCAGCATCCCTGGTTCAAGGAGTCGCGGTCGTCGCGCAGTAATCCGAAGCGGGACTGGTATGTGTGGCGCGACGGCAAGGGCGAAACTGTTACCGATAAGGGACAGCCGCCGAACAACTGGCAGTCTTGGTTTGGGCACTCGGCGTGGCAGTGGGACGAGGCCACGCGGCAGTACTACTACCACTACTTCTACGTGCAGCAGCCGGACCTGAACTGGCGGAATCCGGAAGTGCAGACAGCCATGATGGGCGTGCTGGACTTCTGGATGAAGAAGGGGGTGGCGGGGTTCCGGATTGACGCGGTGTCGCGGCTTTTCGAGGATCCGGAAATGCGCGACGATCCTTATCTGCCGGGCTTCAACGTGTATGGCGACCGCAACATCAAGCACAAGTACACCGACGATTTACCCGAAGTGCACGACGTGCTGAAGGAAGTACGGCGGGTGGTGAGCAAATATCCGGGCGCCCCGGTGCTGGTGACGGAGGCCGATGAGCCCAACGTGGAAGCGCTGGCGAAGATGTACGGCAATGGCGACGAAGTGCAGTTGCCGATGGATTTTCAAATCGCGGATGTGAACGAGCTGTCGGCGCCGCGGTTCCGCAAGCTGTTCGACGAGATCGAGAACAACAGCGCGCACGGGCAGCCGGAGTATTTCTTCTCCAATCATGACCAGCCGCGCCAGTGGGACCGTTATGGCGACGGCGGTGCGCACAATGACCTGATTGCCAAGTTGATGGCGGTGCTGGAACTGTGCACGCGGGGTACGCCGCAGATGTACTACGGCGAGGAGTTGGGCATGCGCACCACCGATCCGGCGCGTATCGAGGATGTGCATGACCCGATCGGCAAGCTGGGCTGGCCGAAAGAGAAGGGCCGCGACGGCGAGCGCACGCCGATGCAGTGGGATGCGACCGCCAATGCGGGATTCACGACGGGCAAGCCGTGGCTGGGGGTACCGCCCAGCGCGAAGACCTACAACGCTGACGTCGAGAGCCAGGATCCGAATTCAATCTTCAACACATATAAGAAGCTGCTGGCGCTGCGTAAGACAAATAAGGCGCTGCGGGAAGGGACGCAGGAGGATATCGACGAGAAGGATCCGAATGTCTACGCGTTCTTGCGGCGGTCTGGCAATACCACGGTGTTGGTTGTACTGAACATGAGCGCAAAACCGAGGACGATCGATCTCGACTGGACCGGCCGGGAGATTCAAGCCTCGACCTTCGAGAGCCTGTACGCGTCGGAGCCGACCAAACTGGACGATGTGCGATCGATAGAAGTTGCACCCTTTGGCGCGGTAGTCGCAGGGTTAAAGTAAACGGCGCACTGCCCCCCCTCCCGGCCCGATATGTTAGTTTTGCAACCGATACCGTTGCCGATTGCACGAGCGACGGAGAAACGAACAAAGGAGACCGCGATGCACTGGACCAAAAGCATGGCGGCCTGCGCCCTGGCCCTCATTCTGGGGGTATCTGCGCCGGCCGTTCGAGGGCAGTCTGCCCAATCGAATTCCGAGAATCAGAAGGACTGGTGGAAGAACGCCGTCATCCTGGAAATCTATCCGCGCAGTTACCAGGACTCCAACGGGGACGGTGTCGGCGATCTGAACGGGATCACCCAGCACCTCGATTATCTGAAAGAGCTGGGTGTGGACGCGATCTGGCTTTCGCCCATCTATCCATCGCCGCAGGTGGACTTCGGCTACGACATCTCCGATTACAAGGGCATCGATCCGCAGTACGGCACGCTGGAGGATTTCGACCGCCTGGTTGCGGAAGCGAAGAAGCGCGACATCCGCATCATCATGGACATGGTGATGAACCACACGTCAGACAAGCACAAGTGGTTCGAGGAGTCGCGGTCGTCGCGCAACAATCCCTACCGCGACTGGTACGTGTGGCAGGACGGAAAAGGGGAAACTGCAACGAGCCCGGGCGAGCCGCCCAACAATTGGCAGTCGGATTTCGGGCACTCGGCGTGGGAGTGGGACCCGAAGACGCGCCAGTACTGGTACCACAAGTTCTATATCCAGCAGCCGGATCTGAACTGGAACAATCCCAAGGTGCATGAGGCGTTCAAGGACATCATCCGGTTCTGGCTGGACCGGGGGGTGGCCGGGTTCCGGTTCGACGCGATCACCACGCTGTTCGAGGATCCGCAGTGGCGCGATGATGAAGTCCTGAAGGACAAGAACGGGCAGCCCTACAAAAACGCGTACGGCGATATCGCGCTGAACGATACCATGACCAATAACCTTCCCCAGGTGCACGACGTGATGCAGGAGATGCGGGCGGTCGCGGACCAGTACAAGCCCGACACGTTTCCGGGAACGCGGGTGTTTATCGGGGAAACCTATCTGCCCAACATCGCCGAGCTGGCCAAGCAGTACGGGACGCCGGAGCACCCGGAGTTTCAGTTGCCGATGGACACGCAGGTGGGTTTTATCAACCAACTGGACATAGGCCAGTTCCGCCAGAAGCTGAACGATGTGGAGACGAAGATCAACGGCAACGTGCCGCTGCTGGTTTTCGATAACCACGACAATCCGCGGCTGGATGCGCGCTATGGCGATAGCCTGCACAACGAGGACATCGAGCGTGTGATTGCGACGATTCTCTTTGCGAGCCGGGGGACTTCGTTGTTCTACTACGGCGACGAGATCGGGATGAAGACCACCCCGCCGGAACGCAAGGAGGACGTGAAGGACCCGGTGGGCCTGACCGGCTGGCCGCGGGACAAGGGACGGGACGGGGAGCGCACGCCGATGCAGTGGGACGACGGCCCGGAAGCCGGGTTTACCACCTCAACGACGCCCTGGCTGCCGGTTCCGCCGACCTACAAGACGGTGAATGCCAAGGCGGCGGAGGGAGATCCCGATTCGCTGCTGGCGTGGTACCGGGGATTGATCCAGTTGAAGAAGAGCAACCCGGCGATGGAGCACGGAGCGAACGTGATGCTGGACGAGAGTAATCCGCACGTGCTGAGCTGGATGCGGCAGGAAGCAGGGTCGCCCACGGTGGTGGTGAGCGTGAATTTCTCGGCCGATCCGCAGACGGTGAACCTGAGCGGGGGGAGCCTGAAGGCGGGGCCGATTA
This sequence comes from uncultured Acidobacteriota bacterium, assembly GCA_963720105.1. Classification (GTDB taxonomy): domain Bacteria; phylum Acidobacteriota; class Terriglobia; order Terriglobales; family Acidobacteriaceae; genus Telmatobacter. Next base: position 38,392 of record CAVREL010000112.1, read on the forward strand.
AGACGCTGATGAAGTCCCCGGCGGGAAAGGATCCTGCGTCGCTGGATCATATCGAACTCGGCGCGTTCGGGGTGTTTGTCGGGCAGGTGGAGTGAGGAGCGGAGCGGCGTTGTAAGAAGTGACGATTGTTTCGGCGAAGGGTAGCCGCCGATTCTTACGCCCCCTTCGGGGGCTGGGGTTCGTGATGGCCAGCTCTCCCCAGGCTTGCGCCTGGGGCTACCGTCTAACGCCCGCTCCGCGGGCTGGTCGAAAAACCGTCACGATCCTTGACGCTCACTACCGGCCGGCTTCGTGGTCTCCCACCTTCGCGCCAGAAAGAAGGCGCGAAGATGGGGCACGGAGATTTGTATCTTGTTGCCGCGAAAAACCTGCTCTCACGCCACCTTGGCGGGGCGGATGCCGGCCATTTCGCAGCGGTCGCAATTGCCGCAGGGACCCCGATAGTCTTCGCCGAAGTAGTGGAGCAGGAATTCACGGCGGCAGGTACGGCACTCGGCATAGGCTTGCATCATTTCCAGGCGGTGCTTGCGGAGATCCTTTTCCTGCTGCTGCTGGGCGGCGGCCGCCTCGGTGATATCGCCGATGGATTGCCCGCGTTGGGCCTTGATCTTTCCTGATTCGAGCCGGGTTGCGGCTCCCACCTCTTCGAGCTTGTGAACGATGTTGGTGAGCTTGCGGGGGGAGAGGGACATTTCGCGCGCCAGGTCGCCGCGATCGGCTCCTCGCCGGCGGCTGGCCAGGGCCTGGGCCACCGATTCCAGGGCGCGTGTATCCACGTTGCCGCCGCCGGTCTTGTACTGCTGCGCGTTGATGTCCTGGGGGCGATAGAAGAGCACGGCCTCGGCAGGTTCGCCGTCACGGCCGGCGCGGCCGATCTCCTGGTAATAACCGTCGAGGGATTCGCTGACATCGGCGTGGTAGACAAAGCGGATGTCGGGCTTGTCCACGCCCATGCCGAAGGCATTGGTGGCCACGATCACGGGGACATCGCCGTTCATGAAGCGGTTTTGAATCTCTTCGCGTTGCTTTGGTTTGAGGCCGCCGTGATAGAAGACCGCGTCGACGCCGCACAGTTGCAGGTCTTTGGCGATGGACTCGGCATTGCGATGCGTGGCCACATAGATGATGCCGGGCTTGTCGGCGTAATCAACCCGGCGGAGAACGGCGTCGCGTTTGTCTTCCTTTCGCGAGAAGGTATCGACCCGGAGCGAAATGTTGGGCCGGTCAAACCCGCGCACAATGACGCGCGGATTACGCAGGCCGAGGCGCTCGATGATCTCGTGGCGGACCTCGTTGGAGGCCGTTGCCGTCGTGGCCAGGGTGGGTGGGTGGTGCAGTGCTTCGATGACGTGGGCCAGCCCCAGGTAGCCGGGGCGGAAGTCGTGCCCCCATTGGCTGATGGAATGCGCTTCGTCGATGGCGATGAGGGAAATGCGCGCCGATCGCAGTCGTTCGATGGTTTCTTCCTTGCTGAATTGCTCGGGCGCGAGGAAGATATACTCCGCCTTGCCGCTCTGGATGCGTTCCAGCGCCTGGCGAAATTCGCCGGCCGAAAGGGTGGAGTTGACGACCGCGGCGTCTTCGAGCCGGCTGGCTTCGATCGCGTCCGCCTGGTCTTTCTGCAGAGCGATCAACGGCGAGACCACCAGAGTGGCACCTTGGCGGAGAGCGCCGGCGATGTGGTAGACGGCGGACTTGCCCGAGCCCGTGGGCTGAACGATCAGCGTGTCGCGGCCCTCGAGCAGGGAACGAATTGCGTCTTCCTGCCCGGGGCGGAGGGACGGGAATCGAAGCAGCTTGCGGGCCGCCTGAGCGATGTCGAGGGTGTCGTGAGGAGGAGTAGCCATGGAGCCAAGTGCAATCCTTTGCGGGGGATACGCAGAGATGAGTTAGTGACCGTCGTCCCAGTCTGCAGATGTGACGCCAAAGTGCGCCCAGATGCTGCCTATGGTTCAGAAATGAAGTGAACTGGGTGTGTAGTACGCGGTCTGGGTCCGTGCCGCTTACAGTACACTGATTTCCGAAAGCAGAGCCGCACGCATGAGCTACATCCTGGCCCTAGACCAGGGAACCACGAGTTCCCGCGCAATTCTTTTCGATGAGGCGGGCACAATTGCCGCCGTGTCCCAGCATGAATTCCAGCAGTTTTATCCCCAGCCGGGGTGGGTGGAACACGACCCCAACGAAATCCTGACCAGCCAGATGTCGTGCGCGATCGAGGTGCTGGGCAAGGCCGACGCGCGACCGAGAGACGTGGCGGCGGTGGGCATCACCAACCAGCGCGAGACGGTGGTGGTATGGGAGCGGGCTACCGGAAACCCGATTTATCCCGCCATCGTGTGGCAGGACCGGCGGACGGCGGCGATGTGCAGTGAACTCGAACAGAGCGGCGCCGGGGAAGCCATCGGCGATCGCACCGGCCTCTTGATCGACCCCTATTTTTCGGCGACCAAGCTCAGGTGGATCCTGGATCACGTGCCCGGCGCGCGCGCCCGCGCCGAGCGCGGCGAGCTGGCATTCGGCACGATGGATAGCTGGCTGATCTGGCGGCTGACCAGCGGCAAATACCACGTCACCGACATGACCAACGCGTCTCGGACCATGCTGTTCAACATCGTGCAGGGTGATTGGGACCCGGAGCTGCTGCGGATCTTCGATATTCCCGACAGCCTGCTGCCGAGGGTGGCGTGGTCCTGCGAACGGGTGGGCGAGGTGACGACGACGCTGGGACTGGGCGGAGTGGCCATTGCCGGAATTGCCGGCGATCAGCAGGCGGCATTGTTCGGCCAGTTGTGCTGGAACGCGGGGGAAGCGAAGAATACCTACGGCACGGGTTGCTTCCTGCTGCAAAACATCGGCGCGCAATTTGTGCGCTCGAAGCACCGGCTGATTACCACCCTGGCGGCGAGCGCGGGGCGGCGGCTGGAGTACGCGTTGGAGGGTAGCATCTTTATCGGCGGGGCGGTGGTGCAGTGGCTGCGCGACAACATGCGCATGATCGGATCGTCGGCCGAGGTGGAGACGCTGGCGGCGGGCGTGGACGATTCGGGCGGGGTGGTGTTTGTGCCGGCGTTCGTGGGCCTGGGTGCGCCGCACTGGGATCCGCACGCGGGCGCACTGATCATCGGGCTGCGGCGCGATACCAGGCCGGGGCACATTGCGCGCGCGGCGCTGGAGAGCATCGCGTTCCAGGTGGCCGATGTACTGGAGGCGGTGCACAGCGAAATCAATGCGCCGCTGGGCGCGCTGCGTGTGGATGGCGGCGCGGCGGTGAACAACCTGCTGATGCAGTTCCAGGCGGATTTGCTCGGTGTACCGGTAGTTCGGCCAGTGGTGACGGAGACGACCGCGCTCGGAGCGGCATACCTGGCGGGGCTGGCGGTGGGCTTCTGGGCCGGTCCGGACGATTTGCGCTCCAAGCGGAAGGGCGATGTTCGTTTCGAGCCCACCATGGCGGCGGATGAAGCGGCGAGGCGAAGGCAGTTGTGGCGGCGGGCGGTGGAGCGGAGCCGCGGTTGGGTGGAATAGTGGTTAGTGGTTAGTGGTTAGTGGTTAGTGGTTAGTGGAGAGATCGATGCGGCGCGAAGCGATGCTGGGCAACATTCGACAGCGCAGGGAGCCCTGGGACATCGCGGTGATCGGCGGAGGGGCGACGGGGGTGGGGGTCGCGGTGGATGCGGCTTCGCGCGGGCTGGATGTGGTGCTCGTGGAGGCCTACGACTTCGGCAAGGGGACCAGCAGCCGCAGCACCAAGCTGGTGCACGGGGGCGTGCGGTATCTCGAACAGGGAAACGTGCCGCTGGTGATGTCGGCGCTGAAGGAACGCGGGCTTCTGCGGCAGAACGCGCCGCACCTGGTGCATGACCTGGCGTTCGTGGTGCCGAATTACTCGTGGTGGGAAGCGCCGTTTTACGGAATCGGACTCAAGCTGTATGACCTGCTGGCCGGCAAATACGGGTTCGGGGCGTCGAAGGTGCTGAGCAAGGAAGAGACGCTGGAGCATCTGCCGGCCCTGGAGCCGGAAGAGCTGCGCGGCGGCGTGGTGTATTACGATGGCCAATTCGACGATGCGCGCCTGCTGGTTCACCTGGCGATGACGGCTGCGGACCAGGGCGGCACCGTGGTCAACTACTGTCCGGCAACGGGCCTGTTGCGCGACGAAGAAGGCTATGTGAACGGGCTGAGAGCGCGCGATGCGGAGACCGGTGAGGAGTTTGCCCTGAGCGCGCGGATCGTGGTGAATGCCACGGGCGTATTCACCGATTCGATCCGGCGGATGGCCGATAGGGACGCCGATCCGCTGGTCGTCACCAGCCAGGGAATCCATCTGGTGTTCGATCGCTCGTTCCTCAAAGGCGATACGGCGCTGATGGTTCCGCGCACCAGCGATGGACGCGTGCTGTTTGTGATCCCGTGGCATGGACACGCCGTGGCCGGAACCACCGATACGCCGCTCGACGCTCCCTGCCTGGAGCCGCGCCCGCTGGAGGAGGAGATCGAATTCATCCTGGAGACGGCAGGGCGCTATTTGACGCGCCCGCCGACGCGCGCCGATGTGCTGAGCGTGTACGTGGGCCTGCGGCCGCTGGTAAAGGGCGACGGGAAGACCTCGGCGCTGTCGCGCGATCATATCATCCATGTCGATGCTTCGGGGCTGCTCACCATCACCGGCGGAAAGTGGACGACCTACCGGCACATGGCCGAGGACTGCGTGGATCATTGCATCACCCTCGGCCGGTTGCGCGATGAGCCGTGCCGGACGCGCGACCTGCACATTCACGGCTATCTGGAGAGGGGAAACGGACGGAACCGCGCGAATATAGATGAGTGGCGCAATGAATCAGAACACCTGGCGGTTTATGGGATTGATGCGGATGCCATTCGCGAGCTGATCCGCGCGGATCCGGCATTGGGTGAGAGGCTGGATGGAGAACTACCCTATACGGGCGCGGAGATTGTGTGGGCCGCGCGGGCGGAGATGGCGCGCAGCGTCGAAGATGCGCTGGCACGAAGGACGCGGGCGCTGTTTCTAAATGCGCGGTCGGCGATGGCGATGGCGCCGGCAGCGGCGCGCCTGCTGGCGCGCGAACTAGGCCGCGATGAGGAGTGGGCCGCGGCGCAGGTAGATGAGTTCAGGAAATTGGCGGAACAATATAGGGTGGTGTAGGAGGCTGGCAGCAACCCAGGTTACAAAATCGGGGACCCTTCGACAAGCTCTCCAGAAGCTGCAACCATTTGGGTCCGTGGTTTCCCGCCTTCGCGCCAGAAAGAAGGCGCGAAGACGGGGCACGGAAGGGTATGGGTTGGCGAGGAACTGAACGCGGAAGCATCTCGTATCTGGCGCGACCGACGAGCCGTGATCATCCCTTGCTCGGGGCAGGCTCCGGGGGGCGCCCACAATCCTATTTTTCATGGAGGCCATTCAATGGCGGCATGCGCGCACGTTAAGGATCATGTGAAGAAGGTGAAGCCCAATACCAAGGGATGCGAGGACTGCCTGAAAACCGGCGATACGTGGGTGCACCTGCGCATGTGCCTGGAGTGCGGTCATGTGGGCTGTTGCGACTCATCGAAGAACCGCCATGCGCGGGCTCATTTCCATGCCACGCAGCATCCGATCATCCAATCGGCGGAGCGCGGCGAAGACTGGAAATGGTGCTACGTGGACGAAACCTATCTCTGAGCGTGTTTCGAAAACCGAACAAGACAGAATGCAAACCATCCCTCGGCGGCTAAAGCCGCGTAGATTAAGAGGGCCCGGTGCGGCACGGCTGAAGCCGTGCCCTTTCAAAGCCATTTATGAAACAAGCTGCAGAAACGGAGCAGCCTGAGGGCGCGCCCAATTTATCTATTCAGAATTCGGGTCAAGTCTCCTCCTCGGGGCAGGAGGGGTCTTCCCACTGGATTTCGTTTGTCCATTGATCGATGAGGGCGGCAACAGGACTTTTCTGCCCTTTTTCGATGTCACGCTGCTCACGTTCTCGAAGGTCCTTCAGTGCCTGGGCGGAGGACTGCCTGGCATCGAGGTAGGCGATGCGGGCAGGGAGAACGCAATCGTCGCGCTTGGGGCAGGAATCGCATTCGGCGCCGGGCTCACATTGGACAGATTCGGGGGCGAGGATTTCATCGCTGCCGGCATCGGTGGAGAGGGAACGAACGACGTCGCGGGGCTCGGGAACGGAAGCACGGTCGGTGAGTTGGGTGGCGATCTGGAGGCCGTAGAGATAGAGACCGGCGCTCTTGTTGTCGAGGGGAGACGAACCGATGGCTCCCAGGGCGTGGGTGAGGGCAATCTGAATGCCCCGCGGGTCCTCAAGCGAGGGGACGGGGAGGGACTTTTTTGGACGGCCTTTGGCCGGGCCCAGGCTATGAAGGCGCCGGTGGTAATAGCAGAAAGATTGATCTTTAAGGGCGGGCGATTTGCACTTGGCTCCGCTGGGCATGATGTGACGGCACTCTTTGAACATAGTCTCCTTTCCGGCGAGGGGCGCCGGCCGGCACGGTCTTCACGGGGGGCGACCCCCCTCCCCGGACTCTGTATGGAAGTTACCTGTTTTCAGCAGCTTAGAGCAGCAATTTCGGTGCAGGTTTCTGGCCGGAAAGAGCTACGCCGCAGAGTTCTCTCAGACAAGGAGTTAGGAGCGGCTCGCCGGCAGCAGAGAAGCTGAAAACAGAAAATCGGAAAGCAAGGTCAATCAATTTCAATAATGCGCTTTTCGGGGAATAAAACATGCAAAACGGCGGAGATTGAATTTCACCTGATTCTTCAATGATTTAAGGGGCTGATGTGATTTTCGGCGGATTGACAAACGGCGGGGGCAAAGAAACGGCATAGGGACGAGTGGTCCACAACTCGGGAGGTATCTCCGGGGCTCACATATTCAGCCACCGCGAGAAGCATGGCTATATCAGGCGCCGCCTTGCTTCAAACGCATGTATTCCATGTACTCCTCGGGATTGTCGGCTGTGTTCTTTCCTCGCAGGGAGACGAAGTTTCCTTTGAGCCAATCGAAGGCTTCTCGTCCAAATGTCAGAAATTGATTTGGCTGCTGGACCAAGCGGTGTTCCCTTACAACTTCATCCGAGTACCGGATGTAGTGAAGCAGGCGGATGTTTCCGGCGGATTGAGGGGTTTTCGGAAACGAGTAATGCATATGGATAGGGCCGTTCAGACGCAGAAACGGGGTGCTTTTCTCGGGTTCGCGGCCTAGCGGTGCGATTACGCCATCTACGTTCGTAAACAGCAGGTCGTACCTCAACTCCGGATAAAAGTCGATATCAGCAAGTGTCACTTCAACAAACTGGTAAGGGATCTGTTGAGCGAAAACGCGAGCATGAAGCGACTGTGTAAGGTAGGACGCAAAACGCTCAGCGTCGGTAGGTTTCCAAAACGCCGTTATCTGACGCCGCTCGGGTTGTCGCCATGGTTGTTCAATCGGATCGAGCGGTTTCGCTACAAGTTGATCTGTGGGACTGTAATCTATCTCGATCTCGGTCGGCGTGCGCCCTCGACCACAAACGGCGCAGATAGGGTTGACGTGAACAGTGCGAACGTCGCCGCCCTGCCGGAATTCATATCTGAGTTTCACTCGGAACATGTTGCTGCCGCAGCGGCACCGGGTGATTTTCGGCCTTCCATCCTGCAACACGTCCGCCCAATAGTCCCTGCTATCGAGTAGAAGCGAATGATGCCCGGCAGCGCAGGTCAACAATCCAACCTGTTCATCCCGTTTTAGCCTGACCTGAAAGTCTCGTGCTCCACACGCACACTGACAGGTGCTCTCAACGTTCTCCATAATCAGAGCATATCCAAATTCCATTCACCGAGTGGATCGCGGTCGGATAACCGCCGACTCGGAAATAACCTCGGCGTCATGTCCGAGTTGGCCACCATTCGCCCCGATGGCCGTCGAAGATCATCGTGGTCGAGTCTCAAGACCCAGATCGGCGCATAATAGGTTCGAGAAGTAATGTATGAGATCGCCAATTAAGAAGCCGCAAATCGCCGTGACATTCGCGGTCATCGGAGCAGTTTGCTTCTGGTTGCCCGATGTGGTGATCCATGCGATTTACAGTCGCACATTCGACAGACCGCAAATCACGGCCATCACATTTCTCATGCCAGCAACTCTCCTGTGTGCGTACCTCGTGGCTCGCAGGTTTGCAGAGAGGTTCGACTTCAAACGGACCGGTATGGCGATGCTGGTTGGTGTGTGGCTGACGGGTGGAATGTTCATGTTGCTCGGTGCAACGCCATCTGGAAGTGGATTCGCAAGTGGCGGCGGAATTTGGGTTCCGGTCATGGTGGCAGCGCTTTCTTTGATTCCGATCTATACCTTGATGGCTGCCACCTACGATGGCAGCCTATTCGCGTTGATCGCCGTGACATTGGCACCATTTCTGCTCTGGTGTGTACGATCGAGCGGGATACTCCATCCGTTTCGTCGATAGCTCCTGTATCACCGCCAACTCGGAAATTACCTCGGGGTTATGTACGTATTGTCCACCACTCGACCGCAACGAGGGTTTCCTCCAGCCAATTGCGCAACGCGTTTAGCGGGCCGATTGACGAAATTGAACAACATGCGTCAAAACTACGGCCGCGACCGCAATCATGACATCTAACAACAGACGGGATTGGAGAGTTCCTCGAGCTTCATCAATTAACGTAAGAATGGACGCGGAGAAAAACGCTGTAAGAGTGGCGACAGTCGCATCAGTGAATCCATTCTTGATGCGCCATCTTTGCCGCAGAATCAAGCTCGTGATAACGCCAGTGATTGCGCCGAAAATGCCCGTGGCGAGCAAGTTGACGATTAGAATCACGAGCGCCGCTTTTGTACCAATCATAGGTGACCTGCCTTGCAATATGCTCGCACGACGTCAAGGAAATGATTCCATTGAGCGTCCTCACATTCACTTCCACCAAATTTAACTTACGGGGGGTCCGCCCTGCCTTGAAGACGAACCGCCGAATCGTCCCTTCCGACTTGGCGAAAGCGGTAGCGGCCAATCCTCGGCCAATCCTAGCTCAGAATCCATAACGCTTGGGATCAGACAATAGGGTCTCGGCAATCGCTGTACGCTTACATTTGTTCGGCGTGGGTGACCACCGGCTCTTGCCTATCCTGTTTAGCAGGCGGCCCGCGCTGAAATCGGCCCCGTCGAGCCCCAGGGGAACAAACGTCAAAGTCATTATGGTGTGACCGGTTCGATGCGCTGGTCGTGGGTTAGGCTGAGTTTGTTTGACGAACTACAGTCCAGAGCCACATGCGGAGGGAACCGGTCATGAGAGAGAAGTTACGATTTTTGGGTTTGGATGTCCACGCCGAAACGATAGCGGTTGCGGTCGCTGAGCCGGATGGCGAGGTTCGGAGCCTGGGCACGATCGCCAACCGCGAAGACTCGATCCGGAAGTTCATCAAGAAGCTTGGTCCGGCTGAACAACTGCGGGCCTGCTATGAAGCCGGTCCGACAGGTTTCGTGCTGTACTGGCAACTGGCGCAGCTGGGCGTCGAGTGCGCTGTGGTGGCGCCGACGCTAGTTCCGCAAAAGCGCGGAGACCGCGTGAAGACTGACCGTCGCGATGCATTGAAGTTGGCACGCAGTCACCGCTCCGACGATCTGACGGCGGTGTGGGTTCCGGATGAAGGCTCAGAAGCCTTGCGTGATCTTGTTCGTCAGCGGGAGGCAGCCAAGCAGGATCAGTTGCGTGCTCGGCACCGGCTGACCAAGTTTCTTTTACGCACCGGACGTCGCGCCCCGCTGGGAGTGAAGGCGTGGACGGAACGTTACTGGGAGTGGATCCAGCAGGTTCATTACCCGCAGCCGGCACAGGAAGCTACGTTTTTGGACTGTCTGAACGAAGTGCACCATATGTCAGAACGAATCAAGCGCCTGGAACAGATGATCGTGGACGCGGTGAAGCTGGCACCTGCGCCCGTGCAGGAAGTGATCCGGGGCCTGCAAGCATTGCGCGGCGTGGCACATATTTCGGCGGTCACGATTGCTGCCGAGTTGGGTAACATCACTTCCCGCTTCCAGAGTGCGCGGAAGTTGATGGGGTATTGCGGCGTATTTCCGAGCGAAGACTCCAGTGGCAAGCGTATTCGAAAAGGCGGCATCACCAAAACCGGCAACGCACACCTCAGGCGGATCGTGGTCGAATCGGCCTGGAGCTATCGACACCGGCCATGGCTAGGGGCCAAGCTACGCAGACGACAGGAGGGGGTCTCAGCAGAGATCACCGAGATTGCATGGAAGGCGCAGAATCGCCTGCACAAGCGCTACATGAAGCTGATGGCAGCAGGCAAAGACCGGAGAAAGACCATGACCGCGATTGGACGCGAACTGATGGGGTTCATCTGGGCCATCGGTATCAAGGCGGAATCAGCCTGCACGCGACAACTGGCAGCTTGACGGGACCCGAAAAGCAAAAGCAAAAACCTTCCAAATAAGGAAAAAGCAAAAACAGTGCATCGATGCACAGCGCAATCCAATTCGAGGATAGGGTCAGCCGCAGCCGGAGCAAGCACGAAGGAGAATCCTCGGCGTCCCTTTGCGACAGGCTCAGCCGGACTCGCGTTCAAAGTCAGAGGCAGCTCCCGACGGATCATGACCATGCGGTTCCGACCCGCGAATATCAGCTTGATCAATCGTCGCCATTACCTGCCACGGCTGCTGCTGACCTTGTCCTCGAAGTACAACGACAAAAACAACCCCAGCGATTTGCAGATGTTGACAGGTCACACCATATCAGGGAAGGATTGTCCACAACTCGGGAACTTGCTCGGATTGAGCCGCGTAATTACGGCAGGAACCTCGCTGGCCGTACTTCCAAGATTCTTTGCAATGGCACATACTCACCAAATCCGGTTTCCCAAATGGCTTCGGCTGACACTCGCGGTCGTCGCTGGATCGGGAGCAGCATTTGGCTACATGATGTATGTAGCGAACGGAGTGGTAGTCGGAGACCTGTGGGGTCTCCCGGGGCGCGAACACGTCATCGCTGTCGCACAGCATCAGGCGAAAATCGGCCTTCTCTCATGCGTTCTTCTCCAGTTCGGTGTGGCTGGAGCAATGTTCAGCTACATGGATCGAGAAAGCTATTGCGTAGCACGTATTGTCTGGGCTGTGGTCGTTTCTCTTGCGGTGACTCTGGTGTGCGGCATCGCATTGCTGGTTTGCATGAGAATCATGCATTGATTCAGAGCACCATTGGGGAAGAGTTATGCATGGGTCTTCGACCCACCTATATGGATGAAAATCGGCTAGAGCCGAAGCGTTACCATCGAACGGGCGCTGGACGGCAAAGGCCGAGCCGACTCTGGATTAGTTGAGGCCGTGGAAGAGTTTGGTCTGGGTTGCGTGTTATGGACCAATTTGTGTGACGCCGGCCATCTCGGAATGGACTGGTAGCACGTGAGGGTGTGTCATGTCTTCGTTCACGCTTCCTGCCGCTCCACGCCCGGAGGAAGCGATGTCAGACAAGATTGCAGGGATCGACGTTCACAAGAAGGTTTTGATGGTAGTGGTGCTGGATGGAGCCGCACCTGGGCAGAAGCCAGAGCGGCGGCGATTTTCCACCATGCCCACGGAGTTGCACCATCTGGCGACATGGCTGCGGGAACGCGGTGTGGTGGAGGCGGTAATGGAATCGACCGCGCAATACTGGCGATCGGTGTGGCTGGAACTAGAGCCGCACATGAGTTTGCACCTGGCGCAAGCATTTTCGAACCGCGCTCCGCGAGGGCGAAAGCATGACTTCAAGGATGCGGAGCGGTTGGCGCGACGGTTCATCGCCGAGGAGTTGATCCTGAGTTTCGTGCCCGGAGGAGAACAGCGCATGTGGCGCAACCTGGCCCGAATGAAACTGCAGTTGATACGGGACCGGGTGCGCCTGCATAGCCAGATCGAGTGCCTCTTGGAAGAGATGCGCATCAAGCTGTCGGTCGTGGTGGCCGATCTTTTCGGGGCGAGCGGCCTTCGCATTCTGCATGCCCTGGCGTTAAACGAGACCGATCCGAAGAACCTTGCGTCGTTGGGTGACGAACGGCTGAAGTGCAGCGAGGAACAACTGATCGAAGCTCTGACGGGTGAATCTCATCCTGTGCATCGGCAAATGCTCGGCTTGCAGCTTGAACGGCTACGCCAGATCAATGATCAGATCGCCGTACTCAACACGATGATCGCCCAAGCCATGAGACCACATCAGGATGCGGTCGTCCGCCTGGCCGAAGTACCCGGTTTCGGCATCGACTCCGCACAGCAAATCATCGCTGAGGTAGGGGTAACAGCCGAAACCTTTCCATCTGCGGCGGAATTTACTTCCTGGGTTGGAACCTGTCCCGGGAAAGAAGAGAGCGCCGGGGAGAACCGCAGCAGTCGCTCCGCGAAAGGCAACAAGTACATGCGGCGAATACTCAATCAAGTCGCCCACGCCGCAGCCCGAAGCAAGGGCACCCATTTTCAGGCGGTTTTCCGGCGTTTGTTGCCCCGGCTGGGGTATCAATCTGCAATCTGGGCCATCGCCCATCGACTCTGTCGCCTCGTCTGGAAGATCCTCCACGAAGGAGTCCGTTACATCGAGCAGGGCATCTCGTACCAACCGAAGCTACTCATCTATCGGGCTCAATCCCTGGCCAAGCAACTTCGCAAGTTTGGTTATGACCTCCGTGTCACGACCACGAATCCGCTCATGCATGAATCGGCATCCTGAGTGATTTTCGAGGGAGTCGATGGGGAGCGGTTCCTCTACTCGCTGTTCGACCCTCTTCTTCTTCCTTACTTGGCTTGGCCTCCCCTCTGGAAGGCCACCGGGGAAGTCGAGGGAGGGGCCGAGTTTTTTTTGATCTCCGCAGGTAGTGGTCTGCTCGTTGCGGGTGCGGTCATCAGCCTGTGGCTGGGGCTCCGGGCCAAGGCGCAAGTGAAGGGCATCAGTGGTCTAGGCTTGTAGTCGTAAATCTCGAGGAGCATGGAATTGTCCCAAACAGATCAACCTGCCGGGCCGGATTTTTCGAACTGGTCGTGCCCGCTGCCTCTGGAAGGCTATCCGACCATCGTGATGGGGCATGGCGGAGGCGGCAAGCTCAGCAACGAGCTCGTCGAGCATCTTTTTCTTCCCGCGTTCCGCAACCCGGCATTGGAAAACCTGAGCGATGCGGCGGTGTTCGATCTGGCCGCAGGCCGGCTCGCCATGAGCACTGACTCCTTCGTCGTCCAGCCGCTGTTCTTCCCCGGAGGCTCCATAGGCGCGCTGGCAGTGAACGGCACGGTGAACGATCTTGCCGTTTCCGGCGCGGATCCCAAATTCCTGAGCGCCAGCTTCATCCTCGAAGAAGGCTTTCCGCTCAACCAGCTTGCGGCCATCGTGCAGGCTATGGCCGACGCGGCGGCGGCGGCCGGCGTGAAGATCGTTACGGGCGATACGAAAGTGGTTGAGCGCGGGCATGGCGACGGCTGCTATATCAATACCGCCGGCGTGGGCCTGTTGCGCGAGGGCATCAACGTGGGTCCGCAGCGCGCGCGGCCCGGAGACGCGATTCTTGTTTCGGGCACCATCGGCGATCACGGCATGGCGATCATGAGCGTGCGCGAGGGGCTCGAGTTCGAGAGCCAGATCCGCTCCGACTGCGCGGCGCTCAACGGCATGATTGCTGGGGTGCTGGATGCCGCCGGACCGGCGGTGCACGCCATGCGCGACCCGACGCGCGGCGGGCTGGCTTCGACACTTAACGAGATCGCTGCGGCATCGGGCATCGGCGTCGCCATCTATGAATGCGCCCTGCCGGTGCGCGCCGAGGTGCAATCGGCCTGCGAACTGCTGGGGCTCGACCCGGTGTATGTCGCCAATGAAGGCAAAGCTGTCTTCTTCGTCGCACCCGAAGCGGCCGACCGCGTGCTCAGTGTGCTGCGCGCGCATCCGCTGGGCCGGGACGCGGCGCGCATCGGCCAGGCCACTGCTGAGCATTCTCGTATGGTGGTTGCCCGCACGCAGATGGGCGCGAATGTCGACTTCGCCGGCGCCGTTAAATCCGGTATCGTCGAGGGCACCTGGGAGCGGAGCGCCGTCGGTCTTGGACGTATTCGACCAGCTCAACGATCCGAACAGGCCGTCCTTGTCGCTCAGGACGTAATCGACGCGACCGTCGCCCTGATCGGTGACCAGCGCAGCCCGTGGTGTTGTAGTAATAATCGTTGGTCGGCGCATTGCCCGTGATCACCGGCTGATTGGGATTGGGATAGAGCTGAATGATCTTGGACCAAGCCGGATCCATGCGGGTGAGGGGAATGATGTTGCCGGGGAACTGGAGTCGCGCGATACCGGGATCTGGAAGCCAGCCGCATTGCGTCTGGTAGGTGGTCGATGCCGGATCGTAGATCGTGCCTTTTTGGATGTTGATCGGAGCGCCGTTGACGTCGGTCCCGGTATAGCTGACGGTCCCAGGAGGCTGGAGAAATTGCCAGTCTTCATCGCCGCGGTGGGAACCGTGGTGTATCCCGAGTAGCCGAGGTTGGGCACCGAACCGCCGGAATCGGCGATGCGCGTTCCCTGGTAATCGCCGAAGATGAAACAGCTTGTTCTTGATGATGGGGCCGCCGGCGGTGGCGCCGAACTGATTCTGCACGAACGGTCCGCGCTGAGGCTGACCTGCGCGATTGTTGGTCCAGGTGTTGGCGTCCAGATCGCGGTTCTGCAGGTATTCGAACAGGCTGCCGTGGAGCGCGTTGGTTCCGGACTTGAGGGTGACGTTGATCACGCCGCCGGCCGCGCGGCCGTATTCGGCGTTGTACCCGTTGGTCTGAATGCTGATTTCGCTGACGGCGTCGATAGCCGGTCCGATGGCATAAGAGGTCTGATTCAGGAAGTCGATGGTGTTGATGTTGTTGTCGACTCCGTTCAGCAGGAAGTTATTCTGCCCGTTCGAGCGGACGCCGTTGGCGGAGAAACCGCCGTTGGCGGAATCGCGCGCGCCCGGTTCGGCCGGCACAACGCCCGGCGACAGACGCGCCAGATAGGTCAGATTGCGCTGCCCGCCCAACGGAACGTCCGTCACCGTCTTCGTGTCCAGCGCCGCGCCGACCTGCGTGCTTTCGGTCTGCAGGATGGTCGCCGAGGCGGCCACATCGACGGTCTGCGTGATATCGCCGACCGTGAGGGTGATAGTGACGCCGGTGCGCTCGCCGACTTTCAGGATTACGTCTTTCTGCTCGGACGTCTTGAAGCCGGCGGCGCTGACGCTGATGTTATATGTGGACGCCTTCAACGCCGGCCGGACAAACTCACCCACGTTGTTGGTGAGGATGCGTACACTTCGCCCGTGGCGACTTCGGTGATGGTGACTTTCGCGTTGGCAACGACACCGCCCGACGGGTCGGTGATCGTGCCGGCGAGAGTTGCAAGATCGCGTTGCGCAAACAATGCGCACGCACCAACGAGAAGCGAACAGGGCAATCCGGAGCCCCTGTGAGGTAGCGACACATAACCTTCCCCTCCTATGCCGGCGCCTGGGCAGGACTTCCTGCCCTCTCGGCAGGAGGACTAGGATGGAATGTTATCATCATCCACCGCGGACAGCAACAGGTTTTGGCGTTAAACCGTAAACGCTTGCGTCTGCTGTTTCAGTTGTAAACGCAGGAGCCTGCGAACTCTCGGAGTTGAAGGACGTAAGCGCCCGCTTCCGGCAGTTTTTTGCAGAGTTCGGAAGGGGCGTAGAATCAGAGTCGTAATGGCGTCGATGCTCGCATTTCGATGGTCGTCCCGCTGGTTTTGCACACGTTGGCAGCCCAGGCGTCTTCCAGGAAATGGATTTGCGGATTCGCAGCGTCTGCGCGACTTGCCACCGGGAAATCGCCGCCGATTACGCGCGCACCGGAATGGCCCGATCTTTCTTCGTCCCCGCCATCGGCGAACACGATTGAGGACTATGCAAAGGCTCCGGAGTATTACCACGCGCTTTCCGACAGCCATTACGCGATGACGATCCGGAACGGACGAGTACTTCCAGCGCCGCTGGCAACTGGACGCCGCCGGCAAGGAGATCAATGTCGAAGAAATGAAGATCGACTATGTGATGGGTTCGGGAAATCATGCCCGCTCTTACCTGCACCGGACCGCGCGCGGAATGCTGATCGAGTTGCCGCTGGGCTGGTATCCGGACAAGGGCGGCGCGTGGGCCATGGTTCCCGGCTCCGACACCGCACATCCGCAGACGCGCCGGTTCGTCTCCTACAAGTGCATGTTCTGCCACAACGGTTACCCGCAGATCGCCGCCGGGAACAAGTCGCCGGGCAGCGAGCCGGTGTTCGTCGGGCGAACTGCCCGACGGAATCGATTGCCAGCGATGCCACGGTCCGGGCGCCGAGCACGTCCGCACCGGCGGCCGGGCGAGCATCGTGAATCCGGCGCGGCTGAATCCCGGAAAGGCGGATGGAGGTGTGCATGCAATGCCACTGGAAACCACCAGCGGGCGGATTCCGGCGGTGCTGCAGCGCTTCGACCGGGGCACATTCTCATATCTTCCCGGGACAGCCGCTCGAAGACTTCGCGATTTCCTTCGATCATGCGCCGGGCACCGGGCATGACGGGAAATTCGAAGCGGTTAGCTCGGTTTACCGGCTGAAGCAGTCGCGCTGTTTTCTCGAGAGCACGGGCAAGCTCGAATGCGCAACCTGCCACGATCCGCACCGCATTCCGCGCGGAGAAGAGGCGGCGCGCCATTATTCCAGCGTTTGTATGCGATGCCATACGTCGGCTCATTTGGCGGAGATCGCGGCGAAGGCGGACTGCGTAAGCTGTCACATGCCGAGGCGGCGCGTGGATGACGCTCCGCATGTGACCATGACCGACCATCTGATCCAGAGACGCGCGCCTGCCAACGCGCTGGACGAATTTGCGGAGCGCCCGGCGGAAGAGTATCGCGGCGAGGTGGTGCCGTACTATCCTTCGCCGTTGCCGGAGACTCCGATGAATAATTTGTATCGCGCGGTGGCGCAGGTGGGTTTGGAAAATAACGTCGCCGCGGGGCTGCCGGGCCTGGTGCGGCTGATCGATGAAATCAAGCCCAAGGAAGCGGAGTTTTCCATGGTCCTGGGCGATGGCTGGAAGAGTGCGGGAAAGCCTCGGGAGGCCGCTGCCGCGTATCGGCAGGCGCTGGAAAAAGAACCTGCGTCGTCGCGGGCGATGCGGGCGCTGGCTGCGGTCGACTCTGCAAACGCGGAACAAATCTTGGCGCGGGCGGTGCAAGTCGCGCCGAACGATCCGGAATCGTGGTTTCGATACGGAGTGCTGACGGCGTCGGCCGAGAGGATCCAGAAAGCGATTACGCTGGATCCGTGGTTGCCGGATCAGTCGCGGAGACTGGCCGAGGCTTCGCATTCGGAGGCGGCGCTGAAAGACGCGCTGAGGACCGATCCGTTCGATGACGCGGCTTGGGATCTCGGTGGGCGGATTCTGGCGGAGAAGGGAAATTTCGCCGGCGCATGGTTCGATTTCGAGCGCGCCATCAAGCTGCGGCCGTCGGGGCAGTATCGTTATAATTACGCGCTGGCGCTGGTGCGGGCCGATCGCTTCGAGGATGCGCAGCAGCAGTCGGAAAAGGCGGTGGTGGCCGATGCGGATCTGGTGGAGGCGCATGAACTGCTGGGTGGTCTTCATGCTCGAAAGAAAGAATGGCGCGATGCGGCTCGGGAATACGAAGCGGCGGTGAAGTTGAAACCGGATCTGGCGCGGGTGCAGTTCCGGTTGGGGACGGTGCTTTTAGCCGAGGGCGATAAGGACGGGGCGATGAGGCATTTTCGCGAGGCGGCGAATGGGAATGACCCGGCGGTGGCGAGGCAGGCGGAGCAGGCGATGCGGGAGATGGGGATCCGGTAGTGAGGTTGGGTGGCGCGAGCTTTAGCTTGCAGCGGTGGCTTTAGCCGCCGACTGAAGTCGTCGCTGCAAGCTAAAGCTCGCGCCACCAGGCGCACTACACTAATTAGGTCATGCGGCTCTTTCTAGTGGCGGCGATGGTCGCGGTGGGCGCAGACGCTCCGGTGGTCCATTTTGTCGACATTGCGCCGCAAGCGGGGCTCACGATTCCCAACACGTTCGGCGGCAAGGAGAAGAAAGACTCGATCCTTGAGAGTACCGGAACAGGCGCGGCGATTTTCGATTTCGACGGTGACGGCGCGAACGATATTTTTATCGCTAACGGCCCACCGTCGCGGTCGCAGCTTTATAAAAACGACGGCAGCGGGCACTTTACAGACGTGGGCCAGCAAGCCGGTTTGACACGAACCGGGTGGGCGCAGGCGGCTTGCGTCGGCGATTTCGACAACGACGGGCATCCCGATCTTTTCGTCACTTATTACGGTAACAACACGCTGTACAGGAACCTGGGAAACGGCAAATTTCAGGACATCACGGAGAAGGCGGGGCTGCCGGTGACGGGAATGCGCTGGGGATCGGGTTGCGCGTTTCTCGATTACGACCGCGATGGCCGGCTGGATATTTTTGTCGCCAACTACGTCGACCTGGACTCTGTCGAAAATCGCCGAAAAATTGCGACTGGAAGGGGATGGTGGTGTGGTGCGGTCCGCACGGGCTGCCGACGGCGCACAACATTCTCTATCACAACAATGGAGACGGAACGTTTACCGATGTTTCGGAAAAAGCGGGCATTCTGGCGCCGGGAGGGCGCTATGGCCTAGGGGTGGTGACGGCGGATTTCGACAACGACGGCTGGCCGGACATCTACGTCGCCTGCGACCAGACACCCAGCCTGCTCTATCGCAACAAGCATGACGGAACGTTTGAGGAGCGAGGCGATGCGGCCGGCGTCGCCTATAATGCCGACGGCCAGTTGCAGGCCGGCATGGGGATCGCCGTGGCGGATTACGACGGCAACGGGTTTCTGGATATCGCCAAAACGAATTTTTCGGGCGACCGGCCGTCGCTTTATAGAAACGAGGACGGGCGTTTTTTTGAAGACGTTTCGGAGAGGGCCGGACTGGGGCGGAATCTGCTACTGGGCTGGGGAATCGCGTTTCTGGACGTTAATGATGACGGATGGACGGACCTTATTATGGCCAACGGGCACGTTTATCCGGAGATCGACCGGTCCGCCTTGGGGGAGACTTACCGGCAGAGAACTTTGTTGTACCAGAATCTGGGCAATGGACGGTTCGCCGACATTACGGATGCGGCTGGGCCAGGTCTGGTTCCGCGCAGGCCGTCGCGGGGACTTGCCGTCGGCGATTTGGATGGCGATGGCCGGCCAGAGATCGTGATCGTTAATATGAACGACCGGCCAACCCTGTTGAAGAACACAGGTCCGCGGCAGAACGCGATCGCGATCACACTGACAGGGACTCGGTCGAACCGGAGCGCGATCGGGGCGCGGTGCACGATTGAAGCAGGCGGGCGCAGGCAGATCGGCGAGGTGGTGAGCGGGGGCAGCTACTTTTCGCAGAATTCGTTGACGCTCTATTTTGGGCTGGGGAAATCGGACAAAGTGGATGTTTTGAAAGTGCGCTGGCCGTCGGGGGAGACGCAGAGCTGGTCGAATGTTGTCGGCAACCGGACGATCGGATTGATGGAGGGGAGTGAGACGGTGAAGAGTCAGGCGTGGAAGCACTAAAGGAGCCGCCCGAAGGGACGGCTGCCGGCTGAATAGCCGGCCCCACAAGCGGGCTGGCGGGTTATTCTCTAAAAGAATGGCTATGAGACCGATGTTTCTGCCCGGGGTCGAGGCGAATCCGCAGCTGGGGGCTCATGCCGAAATGATCCGCATGATGAAGGACTCGGGGAAGGAATATCCGCAGATCTGGCACCTGTTTGCGTTTCGCCCCGAGGCGACCGCTCACCTGGCGCGCTTCACGCAGGAGATTATGCGCGGCGATGCGCCCTTGACGCCCGGTCTGCGCGAGCTGATCGCGGCGTACACGTCCACCGAGAATCAGTGCCCGTTTTGAATCAAGTCCCACGCCGCGGTCGCGGCTGAACTGCTGGGCAGCGAGGAACTGGTGCAGAGTGTCCTCAGCGATCTGGAGTCCTCGGCATTGCCGGAACGTGAAAAGGCCCTACTGCGATTCGTCTCGAAGCTCAACCGCGATTCGCCGTCGATTAAGGCGGAAGATATGAAGCCGCTGTACGACGCCGGATGGGGGGACGACGCGATCTACTACGCGATCACCGTATGTGCCCTGTTTAATTTCTACAACCGGTGGATCGACGCATCGGGAGTCCATGCGCTGTCGGACGAGGCGCACCGCGAGGGCGGGAAGAGAATGGCGGCCCAGGGCTATTCACGTTGAGCGGCCGGGAACAACGTCGATTTGTAGAGTAGGATCCGCGGCGGGCACGTAGGTCACCGGCAAGCCCAGCTCGCGCCGCACGATGTTCGCTCCCTGCGCGATGGCGCTCGCCTTGTAAAAGGCGATCTCGCGATTCGCAGCCCTGTCGGCCGAAGCCGCAATCGCTCGAAACGATGAGATTCTCCACCGGGATGAATTTCAAAGCCTTGCGGATTTCCTGGGCGACTTCCTCCGGGCGGTCCGCTTGCAAGGTACGATGGCTGACGACGCCGATGCAGATCTTCTTTTTCAGGTTGTGCTTGAACGGCTCGAACAGTTCCAGATCCCTTTGGCCGCGGTCTTTCATCTCCAATGTCCAGACGTCGCCGCGGCATCGCTCCAGGTAGATTTCGATGGAATTGGCGTAGCTGGTGTCCTCCATCACCCGCTGCATGTTGGGATTGCCCCAGCAGGTGTGGATCCATAATTCCACATCGTCGAGGCCCTGCACCTCGCGGTTGAAGGCGTCCACCATGAACCTCACTTCGTCGTGATCCTTGCCGTAGGTGTTGGCCATGAAATGGAAGGTCGGTTCTTCTATCTGGATGCAGCGGCAGCCGGCGTCGCGCAAGGCAAGAAGCTCCTTGTTCATCGCTTCGGCCATGTCCCAGATCACTTGCCGCTTGTCGGTGTATTTCGGCGTGTGAATATCCAGGAACAAGGCCATCACCTGGGAGCAGCAGGTTCCGAACTTGACAGGCTTACGCGTTTTGGCCTGCGCGAGGCGCCACAACTTTGGATAGTCGAGCGGCCGGTGCTCGATTTTGTCGACCACGTGTGGCCAGCGCCATCCAGTGTAGATCTCATTCAGCAGCGTGCCCGGCGGATAATGCAGCCAGGGAGCTGTAGTCTCTTCAGGCTGAAAGTGATCGCCGTCAAATCCGGCCCAGCGCTGGAGCGGATAGTGATGCCACGCCCGTCCCGCCATATCTTCGTCGACATGAATGTCGCCGTGGGTGAGGATGTCGAGGCCGGCGCGTTCCTGGTCGCCGATCAACACGGCCATGGCGTCCTGAAATTTCTCGCGGAAGCGAACGTCCAGCATGCAGGTGTCGAGAGGCTTGCCCCACATGCTGACGTCGAACCAGCGGGGGCGTGGAAACGATCCGGTGGTGGTGCTGGGGAGAATCAGGCCGGCAGTTGCGGTGAACATAGTCGACCCACATTGTACTTATTTGGCGAGCAGCGCGAAGGCCACATAAATTCCGCCCGACGGCGCGCCCCTGCCCGCTTTGCCATTGGTCGCGTAAATGACCACGTATTGCTTGCCGCCAAGCTCATAGGTGATGGGTGTAGCGTTTCCAGATAGCGGCAGCGTCGACTCCCACAGCAATTTACCGGTGGCCTTGTCGAAGGCGTGGAACTTGCGGTCAAAGTTCGTTGCCGCGATGAAAACCAAACCACCAGCGGTGACGATCGGGCCGCCGTAATTTTCCGTTCCGGTGTTCTTCAGGCCCAGGTCCGGATATTCTCCCAGCGGAATCTTCCACGCGTACCCACCGGTGTTCAGATTGATGGCGTTCAGAGTTCCCCAGGGAGGCGCGACTGCTGGATAGCCGTCCGGATCGAGGAACTTGTGATACCCCGTGAAGCGATACTTCGGCTGCGAAGTCCCGACCGGTGCGAGTTCTTTGCTTTCGCCCTTCAATATGTACTCGGCGATGGATGTTGCGGCTTCCGTGGTGAGGCTGGGGAAGGACGGCATGCGGCCCGCGCCTTGCCGGATCACGGCGACGATTTGCTGTGCGCTGCGTTTTCCTTCGAGGCCGGCGAGCGACGGGAACTGCGGAGGTGCGCCTTGCAGATTGTCTCCATGACAGTTGGCGCACTGCGTCCGGTAAAGCTGAAGTCCCGATGTTCCGCCGGAATTTTCGGCCAGGCTGGAAGTCCACGCGACATCATTCGCGTTCACGTATAAGAGTCCGGTTTCGGGGTCGAATGCCGAGCCGCCCCATTCCGCCCCTCCGTCGAATCCTGGAAAAATCACTGTCTCCTGGTTGACGCGGAACGGCACAAACTGGTCGGCGCTGTGGAACGTCCGGAACTTCTCCAGCGCCCAATCATGAATCGCTGGCGTGCGGTTCGAGAGCATGTCCTCGGTCAGCAACTGGCGCGCAAAGGGCGCGGGCCGGGTCGGCAGGAGTTGCGTTTCGGATGTTACTTCGCCAGGGGTTGTGCTGGCTGGATATTTTTTGTATTCGACGGGGAACAGAGGGCCTCGCCATTCTCGCAATCGGATTTGTCCTGGGCATGCGCCACGCCACCGATCCAGACCACGTGATCGCGAGGTTCTTGACGATCGTCAGCCGCGAGCGGTCGATCGTGAAGGCCGGGCTGATCGGCGTTCTCTGGGGGGTGGGGCACACGGTGACGATTCTGGTGGTCGGCGCGGGCATCATCCTCTTTGACCTCGCTATTCCCACACGCTTGGGGCTCACGATGGAGTTTTCCGTCGGCTTATGCTGATTCTTCTCGGTGTACTGAACTTGACGGGCGCGATGGCGTGGATCAGCGAGAAGTTTTCGCCCGCGCATCCGCAGGTGACCGGCAGTCACGCGCACGTTCACGAGCACGACTCGAAGATGCACCTGCACTGGCATTCGCACGGTCGCGAGAGCGAGCACCACGGTGAGAGTTTGACGCCGCCGAAATGGCTTGGC